>JAJFFJ010000043.1 GCA_021776685.1 Alphaproteobacteria bacterium | reverse complement strand
GGCGGCCTTTCTGGGCAGCGAGACGGACCTGATTCGCTTTGCGCCAGTGATCGACGAATACAAGAAGCTTGACGACGAAATCGTCACCAACTCTATCCGCTTTCGCTGGACGGACGTGCGCAGCCAGTTTCGCAAGCGCATCGTCCCGGCGTCAGTTGCCCAAGACTGGCTCGAACAAGGCGGATAGCGGATACTACGCGACGCCTTACTCCGGGATTCGGCCCTTCTTCCGGAACCAGTGCTGGAAAATCAGGACCAGAGCAACCATGCCGCCCGTAATGCTGATGTAGTAGCCGATAGGTGGCTGCATCCCAATCCGCGCCAGCGCCTGCGATAGCATAAGAATTTCGGCTGCAACGTAAAGGCCGCCGACCGCCCATATGAACGGTATTGCCGGCTTTACTGGTGCGGCGGGAAAGACCGTATAGATGCCGATCCAGATCGCGGTACCGAGCAGGCTCAGGAAGATCGGCAGGATCGTCAGGACCTCTCCCATATCCGCCCGGGTCCTCGCCAATTGCGGCAGCAGTGACCGCTGACCGACATACATGACAAATCCGGAGAGTATCGCCGCACCGATAAAGACGGCGACCTGTTCGGCCGGCGACGATGGTTTTTGCCCGTCAGGCGGGTTCGATGAGGATGTGTTGTTTTCTGTCATGGGCTGCCGCGGGGATTAACACCGGCCAGTGTCTAGCAGCTTTCATAGATGCGCGCCAACCGACTCAGGCGTCCTTCAGGACTGATGGTCAGAAAACCAGCCAGCAAGAAAAAAGGCGGCCAGAGCCGCCCTTTTCCCGATATCAAATCTTTCAGATTAGTTCGACGGGATGATTCCCGGCGAAGCTACACCGAAGTCACGCCGCGCGGTGACGATCGAGGTCAGCATTCCGACCATCGTGTCGATCAGCGCCATGACCGCCAGCATGAAGAACGTGGTCGTGCCGAAACCTTTCACCAGCAGGAAAAGCACAAATGCGGCGATAAAAACAAGCATCGACAACATGTGATTGATCATCGACGTCTTGCCCGTTGCGGTGGACTTGAGTCCCTCGATCCCAAGCATGAACAGACCGACGATGACGAAGACATCTCCATTGGTCATGACCCAGGGATCGCCCGACGATAGCGTGATCGTCCACAGCGAGCCACGCAGGAACGGCTCCATCGCGAACGGACCGGAGCCAAACACGCTCCCGCCGTAAAGGAAGATGGCGTAGACGACCATAACCAGGCCGAGAAATGGAATCGTACGGAAAAGCATGTTTTTTTCTCCTCAACAAGAGGCGCAGGGCCGCCTTTGGCGATCCCCTCCCCCAAATTTCGCTCGTGAAGATGATACCCCGGCCCGGCACGGCACGGAAGGCCGAGCAAAATACAAGGTTAATCGGTGAATTTGCCGATCCAACGGGCCTGTGCCGGATAGGCATCGCCCCGATTGCCGGCCGCTTCGTCAGCCTGGATGCTGGCCAGCCGGGTTTGCTTGACTGCTGTATCTTCCGAAATGTGATCCAGCGCGTCTTTCAGCAGATCTTCATAGTCAGCGCCAACGGGGCACACATCCTGGCAACGTCGGCAGCCCGTAACGACCCCCGCACCTCGCAAAATGCTGGTCCACAGGTAGAAGCTGTCTTCGTTGCGGAGCATCTTTTTCTGGACTTCAGGATCCGGCTCGTCGATCACGCTTTCAAGGTATCGGCTCATCTCCTTGAAGCTGTGCGGTTGGCGATGCTCGTTGCAGGCAGCCCAGTCCCGGTCCCACTGCTTAATGGCGTCCCCCGGACAGGCCGACAGGCACCGCCCACACTCGGGCCCCAGGCAAAGGCTTTCCTCCATCCGGCTGTCGGGCTCGACGGGGACGGAGCTCAGCACCGCGGTCAGTTGCACCCTCGGCCCATATTCCGGCGTCAGCAATTGCAGGTTCAAGCCCAGGGTACCGAGCCCGGCCTCCACGGCGGCATGCTCGTGGGAAATCGGCGGGCGGATGTGGGTCTCCGGGTTGCCGTCATACCGCCACGGGTCGACGTGGGTGGTGGGTACCACAAGCGCAGGGTAACCGCTTTTCTCCAGCCATCGCACCAGATCGAGGGCGATCTCTTCCAACGCCGTGATGGTCAACTCGTCATTCACATACTTGTGCCGGTCGGACCAATCGAGAATACGCGCCGCGCCGAGGCTGACCCGTTGTCCGATGACGATCACCCGGTCAGCGTCGTGGTCGGTCACGTCACTGGGTATTTGCGGGTCATCAGGGTTGGGCGGATTCGCGTTCATGACGGCGCCATCAGCGATGCCAACAATATCCGCGCCCAAGGACAGAGCCTTTTCCTTGATCTCTGCCGCCGTCAGCGGGGTTTGAAACATGGAGACCATTGAAGGTTTATTCCTCTTTGTCAGCGGTTTCCCGCTCGCGCTGTAGTTTTTTGAATTCCTGGAGCTGGCGGGCGACCATGCCCTGATAGCCCTCGGGTCCCACCCATCGGACATTCCAGTCGTTCAGGCCCGGTGCGTCGCCACCTTCCGCGCGCACGGCTTTGTAGCTCTTTCCCTTGGCGACCTTTTCGTCGGTCTTTTCCGGGATCTGCTTTTGCGGCCCGGCCAGGAACGCATGATAGTCGTTACCCACCGGGCACACCGCCATGCAACGGGGGCAATCGCCGAATGATCCCGCCACCCGCAACAGTCCTTGCCACAGGCCAAAGATGTTGCGGTCCTTGAGCCGGTCTTTCTTGCCCTCGTTGTCCACCTGAAAATAGTCGCCAAGGAAGTTGGTGGAGACTGAGTAGCCAAACTCCTGCGCCGCCTGCGCGCACGCGCGCTTGTCCAGGCCGAAATGCAGCACGGCGTCTGTCGGACAGGAATGCAGACATCTGGAACAGGATTCGCCGATGCAGACCTGCTCGGTCATCGGATGATCGGGCTCAAGCTCCAGCTCTGTCAGGATACAGGTGAGATAGACCCGAGGGCCGTATTCCGGCGTCAGGATATTGACGTCCAGGCCCAAGGTGCCGAGGCCAGCCTCGATCCCGGCATGACGAGTTGATAGCCGGCCATAACTGCCGTTTTTCAGGCGAAGGTCGGTTTCCTGGCCCATGGTGATGAAGCTTGGCCAGCCCTTTTTTTCCAGTTCACGCGCCAGCTTGTGGGCGACCCGATCGAGGCGGCGCAGCACCAGCTGATCCATCACCTGCACGACGATGGAAAGCTTTGTGCGCAGAACCGCCACGGGAATATTCAGCGCGATCACGATAACGCTGCGGCAGAGGGGGGTGATGGCCTCAGGAGTCTGTGGCCACAACGGGTCCGGCGGAAAAGCGTTCATCACATCGGCAGAGGCGATACCCACGAGGTCCGCGCCCAGGTCGCGGGCCATCTGCTTCACATCTTCCGAGGTCAAAGGCGTTCGCGCCATAGGGTGTTCCGAATTCCAGCCGCATCTAGATTTTTGACGTTACTGTAAAAAATTCTCAGCGACAATACCAAGCACCGACACACTGCGTGGCGGCCATTGATCTTCGCGCCAACTGATGCGCGGATTGCCTTTTTCGGTATGCAATCCAACGTTAGACCAGACACCGATCCAGCGACGGAGTACCCCCATGGCAGCAGATGGCGCGCAGGTGAGCCAAGACACAAAAATACAGGCTGAGCTCAATTACATGATCGAGACCGGAGAAAAGCCGGTTACCGATCTGGCCGTGCCCGGTACCCGTCAATCTCTCCGTACGGGAAAGTTCGAAGCGCGACAGGTCACAATCAATGATGCACGCCCGATAGCTGACCGGTTCACGCTGGACGCCAACGGCTTCGCGATCATTCGTCACGATACTGCCGTCAAAGATTTCTATGACGACGACGAAATCAAGGCCGTCTACTACCCGGAGATCGAAAAACTGCTGCTGGCTGAGGCCGGCGCACGACGTGTGCATGTATTTGACCACACGCTGCGCGCCAACGATGAGCGCGTGCAGCAGGACAAGGCCGTTCGGGAACCGGTGCGGACTGTACACAACGACTATACCGACACATCCGCCCCGCGGCGGGTACGAGACCTGTTGCCGGACGACGCCGAAGAGCTGATCCAGCGCCGCTACGGCATCATGCAGGTGTGGCGGCCATTCGGCCCGCCGGTAGAAAAAACCCCGCTGGCGATCTGCGATGCCCAAACCATCTCGGAGAAAGACACAAGGCTGACCGAGCTGCGTTATGTGGACCGCGTTGGAGAGGTCATGCAGTTCGTCTATAGCCCGGATCACGTCTGGTACTACCTGCCCGACATGACCCGGGAGGAAGCCTATGTCTTCAAGGTCTGGGAGTCAGAACGTGACGGCCGTGCGCGATACACCGGCCATACCGCATTTGACCACCCTAGCCCCCGGCCAAATGCGCCGGAGCGCGAAAGCATCGAAATGCGTGCGCTGGTGTTCTGGTAGGCTTTGTTTTGCGGCCTTAGCTGGCGACTGCCTGACGGTAGAGCGAATTGTACCGATCCACCATCCGGTCAATGCCAAATTCGGTGACGATGCGATCGCGGGCAACTGCACTTCGCCGGGCATGTTCAGCTACGTCGAATGTTACGATCTCATTCAATGCGTCGACTATATGGTCCGGCGATTGCGGGGGAACGACCCACCCGGCAGTATCGATGAGCCGGGCGCTGTCTCCCACATCAGTCGATATTGGCAAAAGACCACAGGCCATACCTTCTGCCAGGGCGTTGGAAAAACCTTCGCCAAACGCGGAAGTCGACAGGACCACATCCGCTGCCTGGGCCAGGCGATCAACATCGTCACGCCTGCCCTGACCCACAAGATTTGGCGGTCCATTTAGCTTTTCGGTGCCGGCGCCAACGGCGACGAAAAGCCATTGCGGCGCTTCGGCGGCAACCTGGATCAGCGTATCGTGATCTTTCATCGGATCCAGCCGCGCAATGTGAATTGCAATCGGCCGGTCTTGGGGAAAACCAACCGCCCGCCGGGCCATGTGCTTATCGCCAGGCGAAAAATGGTCGGTGTCGATACCGTTGTCGATCAAATGCCAGGCGCGAGGCCGAAACCCTGCGCGACGATGCACCTCCTGGCCGGCTAAGGAGTTTACAACAATGCCGCTGAGTTTGCCGCTGTGCGCCGCACAAAACTTCACCACCCAGCGAAGTCGGCGCGAATATCTTTGAAGGTCCATGTCGGAACAGCGAATGTTCCAAAAGTGCTGGACGCGACCGAGAAGTCCTCCCTTGCGGATCGCCGAATAGGAAAGAAAATCCCCGTAGTACATCCAGCTCTGAACAATATCCGGTTTGCTTGAACGTATCAGCCGGGTCAGGCGGTTGCGCGTACCGATGAGGTTCCCGATACCGGAAAGCCCGAGATGATGGACTTCGATTCCTGCATCTTTCAAGCGCCGGGTGTTCGGACCAGAACCTATCGCCAGCAAGTTGACGACGATGCTTTCGGGCCCGTCCGGGCACGCGGAAGTGACAAGATTGACCAGTTGGGTTTCCGCGCCGCCTGTACCAAGGCCCGCGATTACGTGCATCACTTTCATCGTGTGCTCGACCTAGCGAGGCACGCCCGCAGGCGGGCGGCGCCAACCCAGCAGCCACGCCACACCAATCGAAAACAAAAGCACCATTATGGGTTCGAAGGGCATGCGGTATTTCGGGCCGGCGGTGGGCCCGCTGACCGCAAGGAAATAGAAGACCAGGATAGCGATGCCCAAGGTCGCCAGTGGCCAGCCACGCAGCATCTGCCAAAGCCCGACAAATTGAACCACGGCCAAGCCCAATCCGACTAACAGCGCCAAACCGATAATGACTTGGAACCAGCCTGGGTCTTCGAAGAAATAGCGCCAGATCCTTTCTGGAAGGTTCGTTCCGGCGGTCGCATAAAAGCTGGGGCGAGGCAACGACCGCACCCTTTTGTCGAACAACACCGCGGGTGAAAATAAGGTAATCACGGCCCCCTGGGTCCACACTTTTGCCAAGCGCCACACAGGCGTCGCCAGCAGTTCCTCAGTCGCCATTTCTTGCCGCAACCCATCAACTTCAAACGGATTGAGGTCTGTCTTTTTGATTCCACGCGCCTTGAGGCGTGCCTCGAATTCAGCCTGTACTACCTTCACCTCAGTGTCGAAGTCGGTACCTTTCTGGTCCATTCGAACCAAGGTTGTTGTCCAAAACAGTGCATGAAGCCCAGTCTGGGTCGTCAGCGACATGGTGCCAAAGTTGGTGATATTCCGGTACAGGACCGGAGTCAGCGGCACCAGGACCGCAAGCAGAAAAACGACAGGCGCTGCCGCCACCCCGACAGCGCCGGCACGTCCCCGCGCGGCAAGAAAGATCATTAGCAACACTGCCAACGGCACGCCGAACTGGATCACAGATCGAACCATGAGGGCGGCACCGAACAGAAAACCCGCCATCAACGCCAGGCGCAATCGAGGCGTATCGGCAAAGCGAGCCACGGCCAGCATCCACGCCGCAAAAAGGAACAGGAACAGGGTGTCCTGGAGCACCAGGTTTGCATGAATAATTAGATTGGGCCACACGGCAGCACAAATGCCGGCAACCCGCCCAAAGTCTTCGTGAACCCGGACGGCAAGCAGAGCAATCAGGACACAGGTTCCTGCGTCGGCCACGCTCTGTACCGCTGCAATCGCAACTGGCGTACCACCGAAGGCGGCGCGTATACCTGCCAAAATCCAGAGATAGCCTGGCATACGTTCCATCGGCAAAACTATTTCGCCATTCAGATACCCGGCAAAACTCCCCCGAGCGATCCAGGCGGCTGCCTCCTTCAGGTATCCCGCACTGTCCCCGATCTGGAACATCTTCTCGTCGCCCGACAAAGTCAGGAGATTTAAAATGCGAAAGGCCAAGGCGAGCAGGAAAAGCAGCACCAGAAATCTGGTGCTGGTCGGCTGAAACAACGCTGGGATGGTCAGTGCACTTCTCATTTAGCACCCACCCGCTTGGTACAAGGACCGCTCACGATAACACCGCTGGCGTTGCTCACACTTTGTGCTCATGGACCTGCGTAAACAGTCTTTCGTAGTCGCTGACCACTTGGGCTTTCAGAAACTGCTTCGGCAACAGGCTGGGCCGGAGCGACGCAGTCGGAACCGGACTAAATGAACAAACCGCCCCGACAAACTCATTCCCCGGATGCGCAATTTTGACCGCCGCGCTGGACGCACGTCGAGCAATATCGTCGATGCCACCAGCATCCGGCGTAGCAACGACTGGCGTGCCGCAGGCAAGGCTTTCCAGCGCTGCGTTCGGCATACCTTCCCATCTGGATGGCAACAAAAAGACATCTGCTCCGGCGTAATGGGCCCATGGATTGTGTTGATACCCACCAAACCAGACCCGTTCATCAATACGAAGGGCCTTGGCCTTCGCCTTCAATACGTCCTTTTGCGGCCCATCGCCGAGAATTGACAAGTGCGCATTTTCAGGAAGCCGGGCGAAGGCATCAAGAGCCCGGTCGAATCCTTTTTGCGTTGTAAGCCGGCCGCTCGCAACCAGGCGCAGTCCGTCCCCTTCTTTCCTTTCAGGGCGCAACGCTTGCTCCCGTAGATGATCAACATCCACGGGGTTGAAGATTACGCGTACCTGGCTGGGGGCAAAATGATACCGCCGCTCAAGCTCGTCGGCGACCACTTGCGCAGGACAGACAATTGCAGCTGCGCCCGGATACAGGCGACGATACCCGAAACCCACAAGGAGCCGCTTGACACCCCCAACACCGCTGAGCGGCATATTGGCCTCGCGCACAATGACTTGCACACTATTGGGCAACCGACGATTGACCGCCAACACACCCTGATTGAGATGCGCCATCGTCGAAAATACGATATCCGGCGTCTGTGCGCGCAACTCCCGACCTAGGGCCGGCAGCGCGTTCCGCACCCGTGGCCGCGCAAGATCAGTCAGCGGCAGGCCGTCCGGAAGATGACCGGCCAACGGTCCAGTAGCGTCCAGCGTAATCAGGCGGGATCTAAACCGGTCTTTTTCCAACGCCCCGGCAATTTGCAATACAACGCGTTCCGCTCCACCGCCGGCGAACGAAGGCAGGATGAAAGCGACATCAATCAATGTATGGCGCCAAAATTGCGACCAGGACCAGCCGGAGCCATCCCTGCATCCACCCCTCGCATGGCCAACTTCAGATGAAGCTCACCCAAGGCACCTCCCAGACTCCTCCGTCCCTTGGGATGCCAAGCATGGTCATGATCCCGCTTGGCGGTCACATTGACCCTGGAATCAGAAATGGACCTTTCAGCGAGAATAGGATCTTACCTCAAATGTCAAATCTCGACTCACGGGCCATGTAACAAATAACTCCAATTAATAATACAAAATATCAACTAATTAATAAGTAATCCAAAAAACTTATGAAATAATATCTCTATCAATTATACTAGATTTTACACGAACACCCCAATTTTTTTTGGTAATTTCCTTCGAAAATATCAAATGTATACCCAGCATCATCGAATATTTTATTCAAATGATCTGTCGGATAATAGAAATCTCTGAATTGATCACGAACCGTCTTGTCTGCCCCCAATTTCTCGCTTGGAAAAAAGGTGAAGTAAAAACAACCATCATCCTCGAGGTGTCGCTTAAGGGATTCGAGCAAGGTTCGAATGTCGTTTTCCGGCATATGCATGAGAACAGCATGCGCCCAGACATAATCAAATTTCCTGTCACCAAGTTCTTTAAGTTCGCAATCCTTAACCAGGCTCGTGTGATAGCGACCCCGATCGATCCCAGCAGAGTCAATTAGAGCCTGACCTTGCTCAAGGCGCTGAGCAGAGATGTCGACACCAACGTAGTTCCCTGAGTTGAGAAATGGGATGAAATGAAGGCCGCCGCGCAATATTCCGCAGCCATAGTCAAGCAACCGGTGATGTGGCGATAACCCTTCACTTTGCAAAAATTCTAGAAAATCAGCGCCGGTATCCAGGTATTCCGTACTGTTCTCGAGTTTCTCGCTGTGGTGGCTATCAATATGTTTTGAATAATATCCAATCCACGTGCCTCCGAAAGCACGATGAAAGCCGTATTTTAAATACTGAAGGGGAACAGACCAAAATCGATATTTAATCGACCCGTGCCGACCCCTCAATAATTTCATGATATTTGACATAGATGACTTCGTTATTTGAGGGTCACTTGCTGGAAAAAGTGCAAACTAGGTAGCATGCGATCTGAGGGGAATATCCTCGCGCGCCCATTCAGCATGATGGACCCGGTCGATAAAGACCTCGTGCTGCACGCACCTACACCCTGAGCTCAGGACACCGGTTAGATTGCGGCCATTCTATTGAGCGATTGCCCGCTTTTCGTCTATCGACACGAGACGTGCCTGGGCTTCGTCAACCATCTCGGTATGCCGCTGGGCCGTTGCCTGCTCCCGGGCCGACATGGTGGCGGCTTCTTTGTCCTTGGCCGCTGAAAGCACATAACCCACCGGATTGTATTGAGTAGCGTCCGCACCGATATTCGCGGCCGACAGCCGCCCTTGTGCCAAGCGCCTGCCGTGACGCACTGCCAACGCCAAATCACGCTTAACATCTTCCGCGTTGATCAGGACCCCATTGTGGATGAGCCCCACAACCGGCTTTGACATAACCGTATGATGTCGGATGAAAGAGGTCATCATGCGGATATCGAAGTGCTCGTTCGCGCCCACCTCCTCGAACACCAGAGGCACGACCAACCGGTCCGTATAAACATAGTCGCCCCGGCGCAGATACCGGGTGCGCTCCATGAACTGTTGGTAAACGCTGTCGAGCCCTTGTCGGTCGCGTGGCGAATAGAGAGCTGGCACCAGCACATCAGGCCAGAGCAGATCATCATGCAGCTGCTTCATGCCGTCGTCGCGGCGTGCAATGATGCAGCGGTATTCCTGATCTGGTCCCACATGGGTGGGGCAAATATCGCAGGCCAGGCACGGCCGGATGCGATAGCCAGTTAGGTTTGTGGCACGCAGGTCAACATTGTCCAGTTCCTGCAGGAAGGGCATAGCCATCTTGGCCACTTCGTCGTTCCTATCCTGCAACACCCACATGCCAAGCCGGAGCGGGTCGGCTAAACGGCTCTCCTTGCCGAGCGCCAGTTCCGCGGCGACACGGCCAATGCGGCGGCCAGTGCCCAAACAGGTGTTAATGCCGTATTCGTCCTTCGGGATGGTGCCAATATCGCCTGCATGGGCGGTGCCGCCATACTGCGATGTCGTATCAGAATCATTGCCAACGGCCAGCAAGTCCAAATTGATCAAATCCAGCATTTGGTAGATCAACGTCGTTTCTTGACCACCATTGCGTTTGGCGCCAACGGCGAGGCCGGCGTACAGCTTGCCTGCCAGGTCATCGCGAAGATCACTATCGGCGCGAATCATATCGATGAATTTGTGGGAGATGGAAGAACGGTCGCCGAAATAGACCGGGCTGGAGAGCAAGAACCCATCGGCCTCACGCAACTTCGTCTTCAACGCCTCAAGATCCACGTCTATGCCGTTTGCCGGAAAGTGGTCTGCTAGAGCAACATGCTCCACCGTGCAGCCCTTTTCCCGCGCTTCCCACATGGCGGCGACAAGGCAAACCTCACTGTTCGACAGCCCCCTCAGGCCGCCTGTTTTTTGCAGCGCGCGATAGAGCTCGTCAAACGCCTTGCCCTCAGCACGGCCCGCATCAATGAACTGATCAAGATGAATCTGCGCTTGGTCTTCAATATATGCATCCAGATCTTCTCGGTTGTGAATGTCATCAAGTTCAGCCGCCAGATTGGCGGAACCGGCCTTTGAACGCGCGTTGCGAAGACTGGCCGACAGGCCGAGAATATGTGGTCTAGGCATCAGAAAATCTCCTCGATTTCCTTAGAATAGCATGCTGCATTGCAATATGGGCACCACAGTGCCAAAGGCGAAAGCATTTCTCAAGCACCTTGTTCATAAGATGAACGCAAAATGATCAATTCGGTCCGCTTCGGAAAGTGCAGCATCGATGCGGCGTAATCCACCCACGTTCAAATGCCCATCTTGGATCGACAATTCGCTGGCAAATAGGTCTTCTGCCACCTTCAACACCCCATTGAATTCCCCTGGCGACTCCAATCTCGCCTGGGAAAACACGCGCGCTTCAAGATGGTTGCCAATCGCTCCCTGTACGCCGTTGCCGTAGACCACATTCATCCCGTGGGCGCGGGCTCGATCAATCATCGCCAGGTTCGCCGTCATGCCCGGATGCTTGCAAAGCTTGAGCTTCACCCAATCGGCGCCGACTTCGGCCGCGTGATCGATGTCGGCCTCTGACCAGATTGATTCGTCGAGCATGAGGGGCACAGGGCTGCCTTTTGCGAGTCGGGCAAAAGCATCCCATTCCTTGGGTGGGAATGGTTGCTCAAGGAAGCTGACCGGACGACCCGCCACAGCCCGGCACAGCGTTTCTGCATCGTTGAAGCTGAGCCGTTGGTTTGCATCGATGCTAACGGCGGCGCCGTTCTCCAACACATCAGTCACAGACTTCATGAGCGCGATGTCGGCGTCGAGATTGCCGCCGCCAACTTTGAGCTTCAGATGAGAATACCCCATGGCCAGCAGCGCCTGCGCCCGCTCCGCTGCTTCCTGTGGCGACGCCCCATCGCACAGCGCGGCCAACGGAAGTGACGGCGACACCGCATTTTCGAACGCCCTTACTTCCCCATCGGCACAGGTTTCTTTTGCACAGATGAGCGCGCTCGCCGTCATGGGGTCATCAGCCACTAGGGCCATTGCCGCTTCATCGAATGGCGTACCGGCTTCAATAAAATTGCGAAACCGGAAAAGCGCAGCGAGCACTCCTTCAACAGTTTCATCGCTGTAGCCGGGAAGCGGTGTCGCCTCGCCCAGCCCCCGCCGCCCGTCAACCTCCAACGCCACAACAATTGTATCGAAGGCGTCCAATGTGCCGAAAGACAGGCGATAGGGTGTCTTAAGCGGCTGAAGCAGCCGGAATATTTCGATGGTCGCGTTAGTCAAGAATTTGCTCGTAAATCGCTTCAATATCGCGGGCGCGGGCGGATCCATCGAACATTCGCCGGGCCTTGGCGCGGTTCTCTGTTGCAATTGCCATCCGCCGTTCCGGGTCGCCGGCAAGGGCGCAGAGGTGGTCGGCTATCTGGGCGACGTCAAACGTCTCGTCGACGAAGCCATTAACACCATCCTCCACAAATCCTTGGAAAACGCCGATGGTAATCACGGGAATACCCGCGGCAAGCGCCTCCATGATGTCTCGCCCCCATGGGTTTGACTGGCGCGTCAGCTTGATCAAACAGTCACATGCCGCAAGTGCCCGCTCCGGTTCTGAAGTGTGTCCGGGAAAGAACACCATCCCTTGAAGCCCAAGCATGCGCACCCGTTCGATCACAGTGTCGTAGTAGGGCGCGACTCTTCCGGTCAAGGCGTGTCTGTTCGCGGGACGGCCGCATAGATAAAACGCAAAACCTGTTTCGCCTCGCGCCTTCAATTCAGCAGCCACGTCAACGACGCGGTCGATACCTCGGTTTGGCGAAAAGTTGGCTAGAGACAAAACCCGAAATCGATTCGGAGGCTCGAGCAATTCCGGGAGTGGATCGATCCCGGATATGCGGGGTGCCGTGTTGTTTACGACGTGCACCTTTTTGTTATTAAGGCCCAACCCGACAAGATCAGCAACGTGGTCCCTGACCGGCTCCGCGATACAGACCAAGGCGGCAGCGCCCCGATTTATCCGCCGACAGAGCCAGCGAGAAAAATACCCAGGCCTAAGCTGTGTGCGAAGGTGCTGGACCCAGGGTAAGCCGTGCCGATTCGCAAGCGCCATCCCTGATAGGGCGAGGCTTTCGTGATTGACGTGAATGATCTTGATCCGATTGCCCCGAACGATCCGATCAAGCTTGCTCCGGTGTCGTCCCCAACGAATTCGGCGTGACAAATAGAGCCCGTAGGCAATGAAGTTTTTTCGATCTGCTGGGCGGAATGTAGGGATCGCACCGATTTGATGGAATGGAATGTCGAGCCTCTCGCACCGTTCCGCAATCGGGCCGGCTTTCCGCGACACCACAACAGGCGCGAACTTCGTCCGATCCAACGACTCAAGCAGGTAGCCAAGCGACCGGGCGGAGCCACCCCAGCCGCCGTCATTATCAAGATACAAGAGGCCCACAGGCTCGTGCGCGAGAGACGCACTCACATCTGCCATGTGCCATCAGGCTCGAAGAATATTTGGTCCATATAGCGCACCATCCGACGTCCAATTCGTACGTTCGACTGATGCGATTCGACTTCCTGCGGCGTGATCAATCCCATCGCCAGCTTCAGCGCTAACCACGGCTCATTCAAATCATCCTGAAATATGAAGGTGCTTGTTCTCGGGTTGATTTCGATCAGCTTCCCGCCGATGAACTGAATCGAAAAATTGTATTTCAAAGGCACGCGGCGGCAGATCGCAGCCACACTCTTTATGATCTCGGGCCGATCGACATGAGCACCGAGGTCGATGACACCCCACCGATTGCTCTCCCGCGATTTACAGGTGGTGAGCAACGCCTCACCGTCCCAGCCGATTGTCATGGCATCTATTTCTTCGCCGGCAGCCACTTCCATCAGCATCAACTCTGGAAAGTCATCCACGTCATCGAAGATGCTCACGAAATCCTCGAGCGTCATGTACCGCGAGATAGGCTTGTGGTTTAGCAGCAGGTCGCGCCGATCAAATCTCTCTGACAAAATGCGAAAGCCACGGCTTCCTTTCCCCACGTGCGGCTTGAAGCAAACATCACGTTCCGGATACCCCATTTCTTTAGCCAGCAGGAGGAACTCATCGAGCGACTTCGGCCAGCCGAACTTCGGAACAGGCACGTCCGGATCGTCGCTAAAGTGCTCATAGAGTCGGTACTTGTTATTCACTAACTCGATATCGTCATGATCGCTGCACAGGACGGCGGTACCGAGCGTTTCGAGTTCCGGCTTCATGCGAGCGATGTGTGGAACGTCATTGCCAGAAACATTCAGAAAAGCATCAGGGCGTTCAGACCCAACGAGCTCCAAAATGCGCTCCCGATAGCCTTCGCCGCCAGCCTGCGGAATTGGATAGAAGCGATCGGCAAAAAATCGGCCGACCGCTTCAGGGTTCATATCCAGGGCGACGATTTCGACGGGCATTTCATCTGAGTTCTGGCGCAAATGCCGAATCAGCGTTGGCGTTTGCGGCGCGCCCGCCGCGGTCAGCATGATTTTTCGTAAAGCGCTCATACGCTTTCAATTGCCGCGCGGACAGCCTTGCCGATGCGATCGGCGACGTGCTCTTGCATATAGCCGTGCATTGGTAATGCGAGAATCTTTCCTGCCAACTCTTCGCTGACAGAGAGCGACCCTGGACCGTCCCCATATTGTTCATAGGGCGCTTGGAAGTGCATCGGCCTAGGATAGTAGATTGCCGTCGGCACGCCGGCTTCTTGCAGTCGCTGCTGAACCTCGTCCCGGCCCTCAACCAGAATGCAATACTGCGCAAAGGCGCATTGTGCGTTCGGATCCCGCAGTGGCGTCACGCAAATGTCCGACAAATGGCTATCGTAGAGATCTGCCAACGCGTTACGCGCATCAATTTCCGATGCCAGCCTGGGGAGTTTGGCGATGAGAATAGCTGCCTGAAGCGTGTCGAGCCGGGCATTCAACCCGATTCGATCGACCGCGTACTTCTCTTTGCCCTGACCATGGACGC
Organism: Alphaproteobacteria bacterium; assembly: GCA_021776685.1. Classification (GTDB taxonomy): domain Bacteria; phylum Pseudomonadota; class Alphaproteobacteria; order Bin65; family Bin65; genus JAJFFJ01. The sequence continues at coordinate 288,102 of JAJFFJ010000043.1, read as the reverse complement.
GCACCGATTTGATTTGATCAGCCAAATCCCCGTCGTCTGTGAAGATAGCGCCGCCATCGCCGTAGCAGCCAAGCGGTTTGGCCGGAAAAAAACTGGTGGCGGTCACTCTCGCGAGCGAACCAACACGCTGGTCGTTTTGTGAAGCACCGAAGCTCTGGGCGGCGTCCGCTAAGACATCAATACCTTCGCGGTTCCCGATCTCCCCTATCGCTGCATAGTTTGCAGGCAATCCAAAAAGATCCACCGGTACGATCGCTTTCGGTCGAAGGACACCGGCTTTCTTCACCGCATCGATCTTCGCTGCCAAGTCGGCGGGATCAATATTGAAGGTGCGTGGCTCGACATCGACAAAGACCGGGGAAGCTCCCAGCAAAATCGGCACTTCCGCGGTGGCGGTGAAGGTGAAAGCAGGCATGAAGATCGCGTCGCCCGGTCCGACGCCCATCGCCATCATCGGCGCTATTAACGCGTCGGTGCCGCTCGACAGGCCTACGGCGTGTTCAACACCGGCAAACTCGGTGAGTGCCGCTTCGAGTTCCTCGATCTCTGGCCCCATGATGAAGCGGCCATGTTCAAATACCTTTGCGAGGCGAGGCGCAATCGAGCTCTTGAGCGCTGCATACTGTGCCTTAATGCCTGCGAATTCTAACTCCGGCACTTCAGCGTCTGGGAGTGAGAAACTCCCCATATCTTCAGATGACCGCAAGGCCGGCATCAGTTTCACGATAGACTTCTCCAGTTCTTGGACAAACGAGGTCCTCATCGAGGCGCTCGCCGGTGCGGCTAACCCACCCGCTGGGGCGGGAAGGGTTTCCGACCACGAGTTGATGGTCCTTTATGTCCTTGGTTACGACAGAGCCAGCGCCGACCATGGCATATCGCCCGATCGTTACGCCGCAAACGATGGTTGCGTTGGCGCCAATAGTCGCGCCCCGCTTCACACGGGTTGGCGCGAATTCATGCTTCCGTTCAACAAACGCCCGCGGCGTCAACACGTTGGTGAAAACACAGGAAGGCCCACAGAATACTTCTTCCTCCAGAAACACCGCTTCATAAATCGACACATTGTTTTGGATCTTACAATTGTCGCCGACGACGACACGCGGACCTATCATCGCGTTCTGGCCAACCGTACAGTTCGTCCCAAGCCGGGTTCCCGAAAGAATGTGGCTAAAGTGCCAGATTTTTGAGCCCGGGCCAATTTCGACCCCGTCGTCGACAATGGCCGTTTCGTGGACGAAAAATTCAGTCATGTTCATGTCAATGGGACCGGCGCGCCGGAACTGAGCGAGCGCTGGCACGCATCCAGAACACGCAACACCCTGATGCCTTCAGCAGCATCTGAAGGCGGAACAGCACGCCCCGTAACCGCGCCTATGAATGCCCGGCATTCTGCCTCCAAGGGTTCACCATCTCCATAAGGGATCGGCTCTGGCTCTGCTTTTGCGACATACGAAACCGCGCCGTCCCAGCCCGCTTTGTGTGAGTAAAGGACAAGTTTGTCTTCTCCTGGAACGACATCATTGAAGACGCACATGGCATCCTCACCAATAACCACCAGGCGTTGATCCTTGTAAGGATGGAGCCAGGATACGAAAATGTGTGCCTGCACTCCCTCGCTGAACTCGATGTGACTTAGGGTCGTATCGGCAACGCCGCTGGACAAATATGTTCCGCCATTGGCCACGACGTTCTCCGGCATTCGTCCAACGATAGCCAGAATCATTGATATATCGTGTGGCGCGAACGACCACAGCGCGTTCTCCTCCCGCCGGATTCTGCCAAGACTAGCGCGGTTCGAGTAGACATAGCGGAGCCTACCGAGGCGACCTGTCTGGATCAGCGAAAGAAGAGCCTGAAACGCGGGGTGGTAGTGCAGGAGATGCCCAACCATGAGGGTAAGGTCGTTGGCTGCGGCCTTCGCATTCAGCCGTTCAGCTTCCTCAAGATTCAAGCAAATTGGCTTCTCCACAAAGACGTGCTTGCCGGCATCAAGCGCAGCATCAGCCAATGCCCCATGGGTTACCGCAGGTGTCGCGATCATCACGGCGTCGATATCCTTATCGGCCAGGAGCGCGTCGTAACTCTCCGCAACCCGTGCATTCGGATATAGCTGCGCGATGGCGGCACGCGTCTCGACCTGGTTATCGAAAATCGTATGTAGGGCGCCAATGGCGTCCAGATTGCGAACGATGTTCTTGCCCCAGTGGCCGAGTCCGACCGCAGCGATAGTGGGCACAGGATCACTCATCGGTTGCTCCAGCGGAGTCGTTCGCAACGTAGATGCTGCAGTGTTTGGCGAGTTCTCGATCGAGAACCGATTGTCGTGTTGTCACGAACCGAGACAATCGATTCGCAGGCGGGGCGTCCCCGCCGGTCCACCATATAGGATGGGTCAATAACTGCAGCGCGCGCCCATCGTTCAATGCCGGATGCTCAAGTGGCGGGCCCTGATGCCAGCCACCGCGACTGTCTGAGCAATAACCCATGTCAGAGAAAAAACGAGGTTGGTAGGCGTGCTGTCGCCCGGCTAATCGCCCTTCCCGGCCTAACAGACGTTTTGCCGGTCTGTGGAAACTGATCGACGTGACCGGCTGTTCGAGTAGTCCTTCGAGCTGTGAGCATTCGCGTAGTGCTGCAACTTCCAGGGCTTCGTCGACATCGCGATAAAGTGCCGCGTCGAGATGCAAACCAACATCATGACCAAGACCTGAAATCCTCCGTAAGCCGCTCCAGCTTTCCGGCGCCCAAGGATTATAGAATTCGCTGCGCATCAAGACGAAATAGGTGCTTTTCAGGCCTGCAGCGGCTTCAGCCTCGGCCATCTCCACTGCCGCTTGAATCGACATATCAATGTCGTGTCGCAAAAGGAGGTGCTTCCGTTTTGGATCCGCCGTCGCGAAGTCGACGATTGCATAACCGCGCCCGATGATCGTCTGCACCAGGTCGATATAGTTGTTCGGGGTAAATGCCATGTTCACCGGCTACCATCCCAGTGCAATTCCTTGTTTTCCCGGTATTTGGCAACGTGCAAACGGAATGCATTGCGGTGGCTGCGCCGATCGAACACGACTCTCGAAAAGAGCCATGCCGCGCAAGTGAGGGTCTCCGCACACCGGTAATCAAGATAAGTGCGTTCGAACAGATTCCGCACCGCCGGGGCGCCTGACTCGAAGCCAATCGGTTCGTACCCGCCGCCAAGCGGGTCCGGGGTCACGGCTTCATAGGAATCTGGGGTAAATTCGAGATTCATTTGGTCGGGTATTGCGCCAGCCAAGAGTCCAGCGTCAGAAGCTGGCGCAGCAATTTGGTGATGCTCGCGTTGCCGGCCATATATCCCTCGATGGCCTTTCGGAGGCCAGCTCGGTCGAATAATCCGAGATCCATGAGGCGCGGCGAGTCCGGCAGAGCTTCCGCCAAGCGCCGGATATTTGGCTCCTGACGAAACCAAACCGGCCAGTTTACCCACGAACCTTCAGTTAACCAAGGTTGAGGCCCCTGCCGCCGGCGGGTGAGGCCCGCCCGTCGCTTCGCTGCGGACCAGAGCGCCCAGAATATCCGTGTCCGAGGGCCGGTGGTGCCACGCTTGCCGGTGCCCGCATCCGGCAGGGCAAACAGGCCTGGCGATAGCATCTCCATCGCCCGCAATGCTATGTCCTGACCAACCCGCAGATGTGCCGGAATCTGCAGGTAGAGGTCGAACAAATCCCTGTCCAATGCCGGAATTCGGTATTCGGCCCATGGCACAAGGCTCAGGAAGTCGGTGTTGGAATGATGCCGGCCCTGGGCATGCAGGCAAAAGATGTCGAAAGCATCGTACCGATCGTCGAAGTCGGCCAGCGCCAAGGCCCCGCGCACACCTTCCACCGCCGCCTCTTCCATCTGCGCCCGGCCGGCATCTGACAGGATCTCGGTATGGGCCCGGATTTCTGACTGAATGTGATGTTCGCGGGAAATCGTCTCCGGCCGGGCGTCGGCGATAGGGCGGTGCTTCGGCAGGGCAGCTTTACCCCGGATCAGATTGACATAGGCCTTCGGCTGATAGGTACCGCGGAACATGACATCCAGGAAGTGGCCGGAAAACGCCGCGTCCATGCAGGCCCCAATCTCAGGATAGTTTCCCGACATCGACAGGGGCGCCGGCAACATGCCGTCAACCAGTCGAGTCGCTTCCGGCAGCAGTGTATGAAAATCACCAGGCTTGCTCTCGAAGAGAGTGAAGGGCGCGCCGGCCGCGTCGGCCACCAACCGGGCCGTATCAGTTTCCGCATTCTCCCAAGCCGAGACCGTGGCGCAATGAAAACGCGATGCGTCGTCGCCCGCGGCAGCCAGCACCATGCGTGAATCCAGGCCGCCGGAGAGCAGTATCCCCGGACGTCCACCCGCAGCAGGTAAGCGGCGGCGGACCGCGGCGCGAGTACGATCGGCCAGTTCTCCGGCGATCTGCCGCCGGTCGGTGAGCTCGCCGGTCCAGGCTGGCCGCCAGACCTGCCGCCGCTCAACCCGGCCGCCGGCAATTGTTACCATCTCGCCACAGGAAAGCCCTTCGACGCCGGTATAGAATGTTCGCCCGGCAAACGGCCGCTGGTGGACCAAGGATTGGAGCACCGCGTCCGGGTCGAGGGACCGCGGGATGCGTGCGTCCTGTACCAACGCTTCCAATCGGCTGGCGGCGGCGATCCTGTACCCATCGGTCCAGAAATAGAGCAGCCGGGTGCTGAGGCGGTCGGCAATCAGCGTCAGACGTTTCTCTCGTGCGTCCCAAGCAAGGGCCGCAAAGGTGCCATTCAGTTGGTAGATTTCCTCTGGTCGGCCCGCGAGCAAAGCGTCGGCGATCAGGTCAGCGGGAGCGGCGAGCGGCCCGCGGTCCGCATCCACCTCTCCGTAGATTTCGCCGTCGACAGCGATCCACAAGTGATCCCTGAAGCAGCGGGGCTCCGGACCGCCCTGCCCGTTCAATCGACCCCATCCCGCGATCCGCGCGCCAGAGTCAAGTGCTTCGGTGTGGACCGGTCGATCATCTTCAGAAGGAAGAATCTGTTGGAGGGCCGCGCAGGCGCGCTCCGGATCGGATACGAAGGCTATACCGGTCATGCGCCACTGACCCGTCTCACAAGCGCGAACGCTTCTGCCGCCTCATGACCGCATTGAGCGCCGCGCCAGCGGGCCAGGGTCTCAACGCCCACTTCAGACCGGGGATGCGGCCAGTCTCGAAGTTCGCCAGCGTAGCATCGCAACGCCTCCAGCTTTTTCTCCAACGTACCGGTGATGTCCGCAAATATTGTCGGAACGAAAGGCTGGAACGACGGGCCGCTCCATTCAGTAGCGCTGTTGACCTCGCAGGACCTAATTTCGTGGGAGGGTGTGCCAGGCTGCGGCCGAAGGGCGGTCAGCACGGCCTGGTGGGTGACACGATGATCGACGTTGAGATCGCCAGCGTGATGGGTGTAGACGACCGCTGGCGGCGCCTCGGCGAAAAATTCTTCGACGACCTGAACCACAGACAGCAGAGAGACCGTATCCATCTGATTGTCCAGCATTTCGCCGAAAGCAATGTGGGCAGCGCCCAGGATACCGGCCGCCCGTCGGGCCTGGTCCTGCAAGGCCCCTAATTCGGCGGCCTCCGCCTTCCCGCGTGACGCCAGGCCCGTCGCAAGAATTAGGATGCGAACGGTTTCGCCTCCGGCGGCGTGACGGGCGAGGCTGGCGCCGCAGCCAAGGACCTCATCGTCCGGGTGGGCGAAGACGGCGGCAATGGTCTTTGAGTCACTCATGGCGCGTCCCCGAACTCATAGATCGTCCTGCCCTCTTCCTTGGCCTTCACGGCGAATCCCAATGACAGGAAGAGCGCGTGTGAGCCCTGGTTGCCATCCAACACCACTGCAATCACCGGCCGCTCGTCGATTTCTGACAGTGCGTGGGCAACGGCCGCACGGGCGATGCCCCGGCCCCGATGGCCGGGAGCGACGAAGATATCTATATGCCTGCCTCCGGGCCCCGGTTGCAGGCGAACCTGCCCAACAGCAGCACCGGACACTTCAATGATGGCGAGGTAGGTATCCGGGTCGGTAAGGCGCGCGGACAGCCAGGTGCAATGCACATTCCAGTCGATCTTGCTGTTCGTATCAGCCTTGGTCTCCAATACCGCAGGGTCGTTGACCCAATCGAACAGCCGCCGGGCGTCCTCCATCGTCGCCGGGCGAAGGGAAGTGACGTCCATGGTGTTCTGCCCAGCCCTCATCGCACGCTAAAGGTTGGTTGCACCTGCGCTCCGCGGAGTGCCGCCGCAGGGTCCGGACTTTCCAGATGGCGCCGCACCTCTGACAGCGCAGCGGCCAGGCCCTCGATGGTTTCGTCCTGAACCTTGTCGTCTTCGTGGGGGAGGCAAAGGTTGTAGCTGCTGGCCAGAATAAGGCCGGCGGCAATAAACTCCTGACGTAGCAGGCTGACGAGCAACAGCTGATCCACCGGCGGATCCTCGATCCTCAGGCGCGGCCACCAGCCATCGCCGCCGAACGCAAGAAACTCGCCAAGCCCTGCTATGCCGATCACGTCGTTGCTGCGGGCCATCAGCGATTCGCCAAGGGTCCAAAGCCGGGGCGCCACATTCTCTGCCTTCAGCTTATCCAGCGTGGCAATCGCAGCAGCCAGAGACAGGGCTTCCCCGCCGTAGGTGCCGGAAAAGAAGATTTCCTCCATCCCCGTCATGATCTCGCGGCGGCCAACCACGGCGGAGATCGGCAGGCCGTTGGCCATTGCCTTGCCGAAACAGGCGAGATCGGGAGTGACACCGTAATGTTCCTGCGCACCGCCCGGCCCCATCCGGAAGCCGGTGACGATTTCATCGAAAATAAGCAGCACACCTTCCCGGTCGCAAAGGGCACGCAGTGCGGGAAGAAAGGTCGGATCCGGCATAGCCGTACCGGCCGGCTCCAGGATCACGGCGGCGTAAGCGTCGCTGTGCCGGGTCAGGTGATCCGTCAACTCCTCCATATTGCCGAAGGCGAAGGTATCGGACAGGTTGCGGATTGCTTCCGGCACACCAGCAGACCGGGTCGTGGTGCCGATATACCAGTCGTGCCAGCCATGGTAGCCGCAGACCGCAATGCGGTCGCGACCAGTGTGCGCCCGTGCAAGACGGATAGAGGCCGTTGTCGCATCGGAGCCGTTCTTTCCAAACCGAATCATCTCGGCGCAGGGAATATCTTCGACCAGCCTTTCCGCGAGGTCTGCCTCAAGCGGTGTCGGCAGGGAGAAACTCACACCCCTCACAAGCTGGCGGCGCACGGCGTTGTCGACGTCCGGGTCCGCATAGCCGAGGATATTCGTCATCAGGCCCTGCAGATAATCGATGTAAACATTACCGTCGGGATCGGTCACCCGGCAGCCGCTTCCGGAGGAAAGAAAAAGCGGGGCCGCGCCCCTGACCCACTGCTGATGGGACTTTGAGAAGGTCTGCGACGCAAGCGGAATGATCTGGCTGGCCCGCTGCCACAGGATGTCAGAGCGCTCGAACCGGTTGATCACGTGTTGGGCTCCGGGGCGGGTTCCGTCATCTCACCGACGGCGAGCGCCTCCCGCCAGCCGAAGCCTTCGGGCAGCACGGCGAAATAGCGGCGCACCCGCTCGAGATCTTCCGGATAGTCGACGGTCCATCTTAGATGGCTGAGATCTTCGGCATTGGTCAGATGGCCAAGGCGAAAGTCACCCACAGCCAAATCCTTTCGGGAGCCACGGATATAGGTGGTCACATGTTCACGCAAAAAGGGGGCCTCTGCCTCGGAAGCGGTGCGTTCAAGCGCGTCTCTCGACATCACCTCGACGTCAAGACCATCTGGATAGGTCCGAACGACCGCGTTCGACACATGATCGAAATCGCCCTGACGGAAAAGGCGAATAGCGTCATCCACGACGCTCGCATCATGCATAGGGCAATCAGCTGTAACTCGAACGATCACGTCCGCCCCAAACGCAGCGGCGGCTGCCACATACCGACCGAGTACATCCATCTCGTCACCGCGGAAACTGCGGATGCCGAGGGATCGGCATAGGTCTTCAATCGGGTTATCCGTGTCGAGCGCTGTGGTCGCCACGGTAATTTCATCCAGCAGCGCGGACGGCTGCAGCCGCTCGATCAGCCGCTGCAATGCAGGCTTTCCGCAGATATCAGCAAGCACCTTTCCCGGCAACCGTGTCGATGTCATGCGCGCCTGGATGATGGCGACGGTGTTCATCAATCAACCAATTTCTAAAGCAGTTCTGCGAGTGGCACTGTGTGGCAATCGGTGTATGGCACCACCGTGACATTTGACGGCAATTCAACCGGCGGAAGCGGGTCACCATTCAGAAGCGAGATCAGGTCATCATAGAATGGCACACCTGCCATGATTGCCGCCGCGATGCTTCCCGATGGGCGAGGATTCAGTTCCAGCACGACCGCTTCGCCCTCAGCCGATCGCATGATGTCGTAGTCATAGAGCCAATCTAGATCCAGGACCCGCGTTATATCCTTTGCAAGTTCCAGAAGTTCATCGGTCGGCCTCAAAATCCCACCCGTAAACGGAACACCGGCAGGATTTAATCGTTCCCGCGGCATTGCGCGAAGCACCTCACCTCCCTTGGCTAAAACATCAATGTCATAGGCTGGTGGATAAAGGCGCTCTGAAACTATCAGGGGAAATTCATCTGCGTATTCCGTCCGGTACTTTTCCAGGAAAGTCGCGTGGTCCATATGTAGTTCGCGGGAGCCGGAATAGCGGCTTTGCCCTTCTACGTCGTCACGAACGAGGATGACGCCGCGATTTCCACGGCTCGCACATGGTTTGACCGCAAATCCGTCGCCGCGAACAGACAAGCGCTCGATTGCGGCATCGAACTCTTCAAAATTACTGGCGACAGCATAGGCGGGCGTACGTATTCCGTGAGCTGCCAGCAATTCATAGCTGGCAGCTTTGTCGTTCATGGTCTTTAGAGTCTCGAAATTGGCGCATGCCAAAGTAGTAGACCCGCTTTCGAGCATCTCCCGATTTTCAGCCAGAGCAAGCGCTTCCTCATCGGACCAGGGCAAAACAACATCGATCTCGTATGTGTCGATCAGCGATCTGATTCGCGCCGGGTAGCTGGAAGATCCGCCATTCGGAACTGTCTCGAACCTGTCGCAAAAATATCGACCTGTCGCATCCTCCCGCTCGTCTACCCCCAGCACCCAGGCCGGATGTCTCAGCCCGCCCTTCAGGAGCCGGATATTGAGTGGCGCGAGCGCGCCACCAACTGCGGTGACCAGGATACGAGTCATTCGCTAGGTATCGTTGTGATCCAGCATTTTGCGGGTCAAACCGGTCAGCCTTGGAATTGCAGCGATCGCACGCATTCCAACGATGTTCGGTAGTTCTCCTGCGGGCAAAGCGGAGGTGCCGTGCGGCATGCGCATCAGATAAATGTCGGCGGCGTCAATTCGTTCACCGGCAGCGATGTCCCTGGAAGCAACCAGAAGGCGATGTCGCCCGTCTCTGAACCGGGCCTCTTCGCTGGTCGGCTCCTTGACCGGAGACCCGCGCATTTCTTCAACTTCCCGAACCAAATCGACCATTTCACGAAACTCAGCGGGCTCTGAGGAAATTGCGTGATCGGCGCCCATCTCGCTGCGATTCAATGAGAAATGCTTCTCAATCACGGAAGCTCCCGCCGCGACCGCCGCGACGCAGGCCAAAGTACCGACATGGTGGTCAGAATAGCCGACGGGAGTTTCCAGGACCGAGCGAAGTGTTTCCATTGCCCTTAAATTGAGCGTGTTAGTAGGCGCCGGATAGAGGGACGTGCATTGAAGGACGGCGATATCAGTTGCTCCGTTCGTGCGGGCAACCGACACAGCCGTTTCGACTTCCTTCAGATGAGCCATGCCTGTCGAGAGAATAAGCGGCAATCCGCTCTTGGATGCAGCAGCAATCAACGGCAGATTTGTCAGCAGGCCGGATGAAATTTTTATGACTGGCACATTGACCGAGAGGAGTTTGCGTAGAGCAGTGATGTCGCCGGGCGTTGAGAATAGCACCATCCCTCTATCGGCAGCCTGCCCCGACAAACGACGCAAAGCTTCGACCGAAAGATCGGCATCTAAAAACAAACCATAGCTCTCGGTGTCCGGGTGGTAGCTCTCTTCCGGTGTGACCGTCTGCAATTTAACCGCATCCGCACCACTGTCGGCCGCGGCATCAATCAGCTTGGCACAACGAGCCTCATCGCCACCGTGATTGATGCCGATTTCGGCGATGATCCACACCGGGCCACCTGGACCGATGCGACTTGATCCAATTTGAAAGGATCCATCTGGCATCATGTTTTTCGCGATCGAACGGGTATTCCCCAATTCATTTTGCATCCTTCTGGCAAGGCTGATGGGACAAAAAAAGTCCCTGATCTGATCGCGTTCGATTTTGTCTTTTCCGACATTCTCGCTCGCAAATAACCCAATGTTATGCCAAGCATTTACGTTGCCTTCGCAGCTCTATTCTCACCGAAAATTCCGGTTGGAATTAGTCCAGCTCCGCAAGGGGAGCGACCGCCGTCGCCAGGAGTGAACGGCTTTTCCCCTTGAGAATACCAGGGATCCACCGGGGCGCGTCACCGCGAAACGGTAGGAACCACCGGGCATAGAAAAACCGCCACGACAATGCCCAAAGCCACGCTGGTTTCTTGACCACCCACGGCCCGACATAGACCTGTTCGAAACCGTTGTTCTGCAGAGCCGCTGCGATTGAAACAGGCGTGTACGGATGTACGTGCGTCGGATCATCGTAGAAATCGTGCTGGCTATATTGCCAATTCGGGGTGACGAGAATGATGGAGCCACCCGGTCGCAGCACTCTACGGGTTTCCGCGAGCATAACGGACGGATCCCGAACATGCTCAATCACCGAAATGCCGGTGACAATGTCTACCGAATGATCTTCCAACGGAAGTTGATCCGATTCCAGATCGATCCCATCACTCGCATCCAAGCCGGTCGCATCTAGTCCGGCATCCGCTGCAACCTTTGCAAAAGCGCCATCACCGGCACCAAGGTCTATGAGTACTTGGCCGGCGGTCAAGCCGGGCCGTTCGAGATGTCGAAGCAATGCATCAAAGGTTTCGAAAACGCGCCGCTTCAGGCGATGCTGGGTGCCCGCGTCATTGCCCAACTTCGACAGTCGGTTTTGTTGATATGAGCGGAGCGAATTCCGCCGGATGTTCTCCGTCAGGGCTGGATCCCCCCCCCGGGTACCGTCCGGCACCTCACTGGCGGAAACGGGCTTCTCCGACATCACAGGCCTTCCGCTTCCCGCACACGTCGCAAGGTGATTGTGCTTTCGGTGTGGTCCCGCGGCGGTCGTGAGTCGTAGTGAAGAAGTTGCTGATATTTGGGCGGCATGCGATCCGCCTCATCAGAAGAAAACATGGTCGAAAAATCAAAATATGGCTTCATGAACCAAGGGCCATACATGTTGAACAAAGTCCACCGTCGCTCCGTGGATGGCGGTCCAACGCGATGCCATAAAGCTGAATCCATAAACACGATCGTACCAGGTTCAGCTTCCAGCACACGCCGGTCCTCATGCTTTGCGTCCCGGTCAGGCGGTCGCTCGTAGCGCAGGTGAGACCCCACCAGGTACTCGGTTGCCCCATTCTTTGGCCCCAGCGGGTCAAGGACCACAATTGCGAAAAATATCGGGCTCGGACGCAAAACAACCGGATCCATGCCACCAACCCGGCGAGAATCGATGTGCCACCCGATTCCTGAGGTGGCGCTTGTAGCCTGAAAATCCGTCCTTCTTTGCCGGTTTCGCGCACTCGGTGAAATCAGGACATAGTCGTCATCGATTGCCGCCTTCATCACCTGGTCGACGATATCCGGTGCGATGAGCGGCAAGAGCGCCCGGTCCTCCATAAAGTAGTTGTAGAGGACCTGATACTCGGCATTTCCGCAAAACATTCCCTGCTCACTGCGCCGTACCAGGACGTCCTCCAGCCGGGCGACAACGTCGCTGCAGGTAGCGATGTCCAGAACGCCGGGAACAACAGCCAGTCCGTCGGCACGCAGGGTCGCCATGACAGTGTTTGGGTCGATCACCATCTCATTTCGTCCATTGATTGGCCTCCAAAGAGGCGCGATTGGGCTGCGGTTTGTGACAGGCCGGGCCGTCCCTTCCGCCACCATTGCTTGATGCTTCGAGAACGGCTGCCGCGCCACGCCGGCCAGCGCCGCTGCGATAGGGCGTTATGAAGTCCCGGATCAGCTGTTCGCGCTTCCGAGCCTTCGCCTGCCAGTCTGCGCGAATCATCTCGATCGGCCGCGACAGAAATGCGCGCAGATCGTCCAGCATGTCCGAGCTCGTCCAATCGAAGACAAACACGCCTGCCTCGAATGCCGCCCGTGCGTCCGGTGAAAGCGGCGAGTCATCGGGAAAATTAATGAATACGAGAGGCCGATCCGCCATCAGGCACCACCCGATCGTACTGGTTGCCCGGGAAGCGATGAGAACCTGGTGTTCTCGGATGAAATACCTGAGGTCCACATTGTGCCGGAACACGCCAACGTTGGCATGCCGCTCCAGGTCATCATACAGGGGATCGGTATCGACGTAGCGGTCCCGCGACGGATAAGTCTTGTAGAGGACCTTCTGCGGAAGGTGTGCCAGCACGTTGTTGACGATCGCACGTTCGCGCACCACTCGGTCGATGTCGCTGGCGCCGCCGGTCGCGAGGTTGACGTTGCCCTTCATCAGGGCTGTGGAAATGTAAAGGATAGGGAAGTCCCTGTTCTGTCCCTGGCGGCGGGACAGCCGTCGATAGGCCCTCGGCAACCCCACGGTGCGAACATGGCCCCTGGCAAACGGGGAAGCCTCCGTCAGTTCCTGAGCCCGCTGGTTGAAAGTCAGGAACAGGTCGGATGTGCCGTTCTCGAAGTAAACCTCGATGGGCCGGTGCGTATCGCTGATCTCGCGCGTGACGCCGTGCTGGGCAACGATGAAAGAAATGCCCATCTCCCGGCAGGTTTCCGCGAGCGAAACACCTTCCGGACCTCCGGGGAAGTTCGTGACCAGAACGGTCCGTCGGGTTCTCAGTCCGCGCAATTGACCGCGCCAAGCAACGCGAGTCGCGGCGTGGGTGCCGAGGAAGCGGGACATTTCCGTCCGCACCATTCGCCGAGCTGCGCCGTGGACTTCCCGAACGAACCAGCGATCAAGAAAGCGGTCGATCGTGGGCCGCAGAACGGCTTCGGCGCGGTCGAGCAGCTTTGGTTCCGCGTCGGCGACGGTATTCACGTTGTCGAGGCGCAGCGGCGTGTAGCCGTGGCGCATTAGAGAGCAGACGACATCCTCGACCAGTTCATTCTCGCGGAAAATCAGGGCGCGTCGGCCTGTGAGTGCGGCAAGTCTCCCTTTCAGGCGTATCCCGGCGAAATAGAACAGCCGCGGCAGGTCAATCTGTCGAAGCTTAAGCCGAAGGGGGGGAGCGACTACCTCCGGCTGGGGCGCGAGATGAACCGCGTAGCGGCGTTCCGCATAGCGCTCGTGCTCAACAAAGAAAGCCGGCCACGGCCCGTTGAGCAGCGCGTCGAGCTGAGTCGACGGAGCGTCGACCAACAGCGCCGCGCGCGGCTGTGTAAAATCGTCGGCATCAAGGCGCGTAGCCTTCTGCAGCGCCCGATGCACGAAGAGCATCGACCGCGCACCAAGAAGCGCGATCTCAGCCGTGTCAACTTGGCCGGATAGCGCCTGAAACGCCTCGCGGGTCAGATCAGAACCGCCCTCCCAATATTCGGACAGGTCGATTTTCCGAGGCGCCGCTTCGAGTGACTCAACCGTATTGATGCCCGCACTGTGGACCGCCGGCGACGCCGTCCGGATTCGGGCGTCTCTCGGCAGGCCTTCTTTCCATGCCTGCCGCAGAGCCTCTAGGCTGTCGCAATATGCGACGGGAATTTCCGACAGGGGAACGCTCATCCGCCGACCGCCGCTTGCTGGAGCAAGCGTTGCGCGACCCGCTCCGCCCCGCGTCCATCGACGACCCGGCGACCGGACCTGGCCATTGACGCGCGCGCGCTTCTGTCCCTGGCGAGCGACATCAGCGCCGTATCGAGTTTCTCAGCCGAAAGTGACGCGAGCAGACCACAATCCGCCGTCGCCCCCGCCTGCGCCAATGCCCTAGAGGCAGGGACCTGCAAAGCATTCAGGGCGATTGTCAACGATGGCCGGCCCGCCGCGGCCCGCTCCACTGCGGACACCCCACCAGCACCGACGGCGAAGTCGCAATCCGAGATCAAATTCTGGAGGCCAACCGAGTCAACCACTAGCATCGCCCGCGTGCCAAGCCGGTCACATGCCGCTTCGACGTGCTTCAGGTTGGGCGCATTCGCACCCAGAGCAACGGTGACCGTCGGGTTCCACTGGGCGCCGAGCCGATCAAGCGCCTCAAGCACATGCGCAGTCGCGTCGGGCGAATCGCGATAGCCGAAGGCGACCAATACCCGCTCTGGGAGGTCCTTGATAGGCGTCTTCGAAATCGCGATATAGGAACGGTCGACTATCGCATAGTCCAGACCACGGAGGAGGCGGCCCTCCGGATCACGGCCCCGCGACTCCCACTGGCATATCTCAATATCAGCTCCCGGGACGGGTCGGCCGCCGTCTCGAAATGCAACCACCCGGCGCGCTATACTGCGCCATGGTTCTACATCGGCTGCCTCGGTGTCGTGGTGGTCCAGCACAACGCCGTCGATGGAGGACCGAGGCCAGTCACCGTCCAACGAAACCGCGTGCCCGGCCTTTGTAACGGTGGGAGCCCACGCCTCACCCCCGGAATCGAGCAAGAAACGCACCGAAGTGGACGGCCCCATCGCGGCTGCCAGGACAAGGCAACGTTTCACATGCCCGCCGCCGAATTCGGGACGGGAGGCAACGCGGAACAGCCAGCTTTCGGCCATCACGCCGACTCCGGTGGGCAAAACCGCGCCATCATATGAACGTCGACGAAATTGCCCTCGTGCCAAGCGTGGCGCTGCAAGGTCGCTTCGATAACATACCCGGCTTTTTCGAACGCCCGCCGGCTTGCTTCGTTCGACGCGAACATGCCAGCGAATACCTTGTTTAGCTCAAGTCCACGGAATGCATGCGCAGTTGCCAGCTCGATTGCCCGGGGACCGAGCCCCTTTCTGCGTGCGTCGCCGGCACCGATGATCAGGCCAAGACCGGCCCGCCGGTGCACCCTGTTGATGCTGGACAGCCGGACATTACCGACATGGGTGCCCGACAGCAGAATCCTCCACATAGCCGCATCCGGGGCCCGCAACGTGGAATCGACATAGGCTTGCACGGAGTCAATCGTATGACGCGCCCCGGCTTGCTCCGTTTGAGCAACGACCTCTGGATCGTTGAGCCAATCGACATAGTCTTGGCTAACGTCGTCAACGTCCATCGGTGCCAAAACCAAGTCGGCGTCGGTCAGCGTCGCAGCGTGTCGCAAGGTCCGACCACCTGACATGGCGATACTGGTGTCGCTACGAACACTGTCACAGCTCCGCGTCACCGCCGAAACAGGCTTTGTGAAGCGCCGAAACGACTCGGTGCACATCGGCGTCCGCCATTGCCGGAAACAGCGGCAGGCTCAGTGCCCGGTCATACCAACCGTCCGCCCCCGGCATGCTCTGGGTTCCATAACGGTCGATGTAGTAGGGCTGACGGTTCAGGGGCAGATAGTGCACCTGGGTTCCCACATCTTGGTCCGCGAGTCGACGCATCACCGTCGCGCGGTCGATCCCAAGCGCCTTAAAATCGATCAGAGCGACATACAGGTGCCAGGCAGTCGCGCCCTCGGTGCGCGCACTTGGCCGGATTGCCGGCGCCAAAGGCGCCATAAGCGAATCATAGAGCTCAACGAGCGCGCGCCGGCGATCTACGAAGGCATCGAGCTTGCTCAATTGACTGCGCGCCAGCGCGGCGTGGATATCCGACATGCGGTAATTGAAGCCAGGTTCGGGCATCTCATAGTACCAAGGATTGGGCTGTCCGGCAGGATCGAACGCCTGATCGAGAACGCGGAAGTCGGATCGGACCATCCCGTGGTTGCGCAACCGCCGCAACATCGTGGCGATGTCGTCGTCATTGGTTGTGACGACCCCGCCTTCACCCGCGGCGATGGTCTTGACCGGATGCAGGGAAAAAGTCGCCATTGCGCCGATCGCACAGCTTCCAACCCGGCGCCCGGCGCGGTCGCGGCCACCAATGCCATGGCAGGCATCCTCGACCATCACCGCTCCGACGTCGGCAGCGATCTTGCCTAGCGCGTCAATATCCTCGCACTGGCCCGCTAGGTGCACCGGGAATACGGCACGAACGGTCCCGTCGGCACGATCGAGCGCAGCCGAAAGCATATCCGGCGTCATCAGGCCTGTATCGGGATCGACGTCGGCGAAGACTACCTCCGCGCCGACGTAACGGGCAGCGTTCGCCGTCGCCAGAAACGTGACAGCGGGAACCACAACCCTGTCATCTGGACCGAGTCCCAAGGCCAGTGCGGCAAGATGGAGCGCCGCGGTTCCATTCGCGCAGGCGACGGCGTGCACCGCGCCGGTCGCGGCGGCGAAATCCGTTTCAAAGGCTTCAATCGCCGGTCCGGTCGTCAGCCAATCGCCGCGCAGGACGTCGACAACGGCCGCGACATCGGCCTCGTCAACAGTCTGCCGTCCATATGGAAGAAACGAAGTCATCCTGGCATTGGGGCTAAACCAGCTCGCTTTCACGCATCATTTCCATGAGCGCAGGCTCATCCAGCCACTCGTCATTGCGGTTGCTGGCATATTCGAATTCGTCCGCTACCTTACTCGCACCCTTACCCACGAGATGCTCGTTCGACCAGAAGGCAAAGGCCGGTTCGATGATGTAACGGTCTTCGATTTCAAGGGTCGTTCGGGCGTCGTCGAGCGTGATCATCAGTTCGTGCAGCTTCTCGCCCGGGCGGATGCCGACCACGTCGTGCGGCAGGCCGGGCGCCAGTGCGAGTGCGACGTCGACGACCCGCATGCTCGGTATCTTGGGAATGAATATTTCGCCACCCGTCATCAGCGCGAGAGACGACAGCACGAAATTGACGCCCTGATTCAATGTGATCCAGAAGCGCGTCATGTCGGGATGCGTGATCGGCAGCGTGGTTGCGCCGTCGCGGATCAGACGCTGGAAGAACGGGACGACGCTTCCCCGGGATCCCAGAACGTTGCCGTACCTGACAACCGAGAAGCGGATATCCTGCCGACCCGATAGGTTGTTCGCCGCGACGAAGATTTTGTCGGCGGCGAGCTTGCTCGCTCCGTACAGATTGATTGGGCTGGCCGCCTTGTCGGTCGAGAGCGCCAGAACCCTGCGAACTCCAGACCTTAACGCGGCGGTGACCACGTTCTCCGCACCATGAATGTTAGTTTTGACACACTCGAACGGATTGTACTCCGCAGCCGGTACGTGTTTCAGCGCAGCGGCGTGTACCACAACGTCGACTTCCCGCATCGCAAGTTCCAACCGGTCGCCGTCGCGGACATCACCGATGAAAAAGCGGACCTTGTTGCGATGCTCCGCCGAAATCTCCTGCTCCATCTCGTATTGCTTGAGCTCGTCGCGCGAGAAGACCACGACGCGACGCGGCGAATGGTATTCGAGAACATGCCGAATGAAGGCCTTGCCGAACGACCCCGTTCCTCCGGTCACCAGGATGTTGGCGCCGTCGAGGTCGGGCTTAGGATCGATAAATCTACGCATCTAATTCCGTTGTTTGGTCGACGTGAGAATCGGAAGCCCCGGCTCTAATGCGCCGCGACGTTCAGGGGAGTGCGAGAACCGCTTTGTTTGGCGAAGGCATCGGCATACCAGCCGCCGGCGCCTACCAACTGATCGTGTGTACCTTCGCCCACAATGCGACCGTTCTGCATAACCACGATCTTGTCGGCCATTGTCACGGTCGACAGGCGGTGCGCAATCACAATCAGGGTCGTATTCGTCTCCGCACGGATGCGGGCCAGCGAATCGCGAAGCAGAGCCTCGGAATCCGCGTCGAGACTGCTGGTCGGTTCGTCGAGCAGCAGGATGGGCGCACGCCGCACCAAGGCCCGCGCGAGATCCAGGCGCTGTCTCTGCCCACCGGAAACGTGGGACCCCGCATCGCCAGCAAGCGTGTCGTAGCCATCAGGCAACGCCTCGATGAAGGACGCCGCATTGGCCAGTTCAGCGGCCTTGCGTACGTCTTCCAGCGTGGCCGCCTGCCTGCCGTAGCGAATGTGTTCGATCAACGGAACGTTGAACACCTGGGGCGTCTGAGGCGCGTACGCGATTCCGGTGCGCAGGCTGTCCAGGTCGAACGCTTCAATATCGGTGCCATCGATCAGGATTTGTCCGGCCGCCGGACGACGGAGGCGGGGAAGCATGTCGAACAAGGTGGACTTGCCCGCACCAGAGGGCCCTACCAATGCAGTAATCCGCCCGGCCTCGAACAGCGTGGACACCGATTCAAGTGCCGGGGCCGCCGAGCGATCCGCATATGAAAAGCTGACCTCGTTGAACGCGATTCCGTCGTTCACACCCTCGAACGTTTTGGTACCGATGCCGCGTTCACGTGCTTCGGTCATTTCTCCGATCCGGTCGGCCACGGCATGAAACGAGGCTTCGGTCCCGCGCTTGGACTGGCGGGTACGCGCCGCCTCTTTCAATACCGGGAGCAAGCGAATGATGAGGACGAGGAAAAGGCCGATGAACTCGAGTTGAAGCTCGAAAACTGCGACGCTGACATAGATGAACACAAGCGCGGCGCCGATGACGATCGGCTCGACGATAATCTCCAGACTAGCGAGCAGGTTGAAGATGCGGACCATGCGGTTGCGCTGCCGCTCGGTCAGCGTCGCCATTTGCTCTATCTCCGCCCCTTCGCTGCCGGCCAGCCGGATGAGGCGCGCATGCTTGAGTCGCTCGACGAGAAACGCAGACATGTTCTGGTTCGCTTCTACGATCTCGCGGCTGACCGGTCCGGTCTTGCTGAGTTGACCACGCATCGCAAACACGGCGACGGCGAATATCGCCAATGCGATCAGGGTGAGCTGGACCGAGATACCGAAAAGCACGACCAGGTAAGACAGGAAGATCACGCCGACACCGATCAGCGTGATTGCACTAAAGACGTACTGGACCGCCCGTGCGAGTTCCGTGGTTAGGTCGTTGACCACCTGCCCGGCGCCGTAGCGGTCTTGATAGTTGATGTCAGCCCGGACGTAGGCGGCGAATCCCAGGGCGCGGGTCCGGGCGATGACGCCTTCTTTGACCCAGGCCTGGTAGCGCAACCGTGCGAAGACGAAACCTTGCCGGAGCAGCAGCAGCACCATGCTGGTCGCCAGCAGCCATCCGAGCGAGACGGTGAGGCCAAGGGCGG
The DNA here is from genome assembly GCA_021776685.1 of Alphaproteobacteria bacterium. Classification (GTDB taxonomy): domain Bacteria; phylum Pseudomonadota; class Alphaproteobacteria; order Bin65; family Bin65; genus JAJFFJ01. The sequence goes on along the minus strand of JAJFFJ010000043.1, from coordinate 268,662 downwards.
CGTAGACGTCGACCAGGTACTGCCACCAGCGATAGTCTGCGACCAGCTTGGCCACGTCGCCGCCGGCCTGGATGAACTGCACCACCGGAACGAGAGCGGCCAGCCCTGCCAGCTCCATCGCCGTGCTGGCGAGCTGGAAGAACAACAGCGCCACAATGGCGAAACCCGGCATCTGGAACCGACCGGCATCGCGAAAGACCCTAAGGATCATCTCGAGCCGCCCGCTTTCTTCGCGTCGGGTGCGGCCGGCCGGGAGGCAGAGTGCATTCGGTTGGCGGCATCGAGATCGTCCGGCTGGCCGACGTCAGTCCAATATTCGTGAATGGGGAAAAGCCCGATCTTGAGTCCGATCGTCCGCCCGAGGGTAAGCAGCTCCGGCATGTCCATAGGGGTGGCCCGAGGTACGAGGGCGGTGAATTCGGGTCCGAGATAGTAGACACCCGCCGCGATAAAATTGCTGATCCGCGGCTTCTCCTCGATCGATTCGAAGAGGCCGTCCTCGTCGTAGCGGACCACGCCGAACGGCACTTCAAGGTCATGCCGGGCGACGGCGATGGTGCCATCCAGCCCGTGGCGCTGGTGGAACTCGTGCAGGGCGGCGAGATCCACACGGGTCAACACGTCGCCGTTGACGATCAATATCGGTCCCGCGATCTCGCCGTCGAGGCTGCCGAGCGCGCCGGCCGTGCCGAGTGGCGTCTCCTCCTCGATTATGCCCACATGGGCCCGGTTATCCCGATCGGCGACGAAGCCCCTGATCTGGTCAGCCAGATAGTGCACGGCAACATGTACCCGGCCGACACCTGCCTCTTCCAGCGCGCTCAGAACATGATCCAGGAGCGGTCGGTCGCCGACCTGGAGAAGCGGCTTGGGCGTTGAGGACGTGCGTGCACCCAGCCGGCGGCCGAAACCGCCAGCCATCACCAGTGCCTGACCGATTCCGGCCGCTTCCGGGCTGCGCACCAGAACCTCGACGACGCGGCCATCGTCGTCGACGATCGGCACGAAGGTCACGGCCCGCTTGGCTCCCTCGTGCGATTGCTGTGCGTCGTGCTGATGTTTGGCAACGAATTCAGTCTGCATGCATTCCCGGACCTCATCCTCGAGCGACGTGCCTTGCAGAAGTGCGCGGCGGATGTCGCCGTCTGTCACCGTGCCGAGAACTCGGCCGTCGTCGTCGACGATGAGTTGAAACAGGTGCCGGGTGCCGTTGATGCGAGCCATAACCTCCCTGATCGGCAGGCTGGGCCACGACAGGTAATCCGCAAGCTCGCGCAGCGCGATCATTGTGCGGCCGCCTTGGCCGGTGTCTCGGACACACCCAAGCCATCAAGCAGGGCGGTGGCGGCACCATCGACGATGTCCTCGCCATAGTCTCTCGGACTGAGATGGCTGTGCGACCCGAGATCGAAGGAAATGTCCTTCACCGCTTTCAAGTACCGGGCGCCGTCGATACGCGCCTGGTCACGGTCGAACTGGCCCTGGAAAATGCGCTGGACCGGCGCCGACAGGGACGCAAGGTCGCTCGTGTAGTGCACGTGTGGCAGGAAATTGTAGGCATTGTGCTTTCCGAACGAGATCACGGGAATGCCGTTCACTGCTGCCTCGAAGCCGGGCGTTCCCGACACGACCGCAACTGCAGCAGATTTCAGGACCACGTCGATTCCCGGTTCCAGCATGTTCAACCAGACGACGTTCTTCAGATCGGCGATCTGTTGGTAGAAGCCGGCGGGGCGGCGGCCCACGCCGACAACGGTTTCCTTCACCGCAAGGCGCACGCCGGCGGGCAGGTCCCTCGACAGCGCGGCGATGGCCGCGTGCTGAAAGAAGAATTCTGGCGACACTCCCTGAAGCGAGAGCTCAGGCTCGGTCTGGAGGGGGAAGAACACGAAAGGGCTGCCTTCGAGGGCGCTGAGCCGGACCGTTTTCGACGCGGTCATGCGGCGAAAGTCCCGCCACGTCCGATAGAGCATGCGTCGTTCATCGGCGCCGAAATAGTTCTTGGCCTTTTCGTAGCCCCGCAGCCGCCAATACCCCCGGATCGCAAGATTCAGGCCAATTTGTTTCACCATCGAAACCGGCGATCCAAAGGACTTGTATTTTTCGGCGATGGCGGACACGAGCGAGTAGGCCTCGGTCACATTCTCTGCCTCATCGAGCGCTACGGCGGTGTGTTGGAACGCCGATTCGATTTGCGCCGTTTCGTTGAACTCGTTCTCGCCCCAATAGTGGAGATTCTTGTGCTTAGCGCCGACCAGTCGGCGATAGGGGATCCCGTTCGCCTGCGCGATTGCCGACACCTCGCGGGCGCCGCCGACAAACAGGGTGAGCCCTTTAGTATCGATCTCGTCTTGCCAGTAGTCGAAGGTCCGGTTGTAGGCGGCGAGCATTTGCAGGTAGGTCGTCTCGGTGGATAGCTTCGAGCGGGGATGGCCCGGCCCACCCAGCGCATACCCGCGGCCGAGGTGCCGATTGGCGACGGACAGGAAATTATAGGTGGTGCCCAGACGCAGCTCCCAGGCTTGGGCCCGCTCCTGGATTTCCCCTTCCAATTCGGTGATCGGTTCCGCGAATGCCCCGTTGAGCGTCCGGCAGATGGACATAGAGTCGAACAAGTCGTCGGAATTCTGGCTGCGATAGAAATCGACATCCTGCTGCGTGTTGCAATACAGGTGGATCAGAGCGCCTGTAACCGCTTTCACCCGGCGCAAGGTATCCATAATCAGGAACTTGCTTTGCGGCGCGGAGTAATAGGCGATGCTGTGGAATGCACTCGTCATCGACTGGCTTTCCCGTCAATTCTCGTTGGGCTCAAGGTCTGGGCGTCGGCGGAACTCTTCGCGCAAAAGCGCTACGAGAGTATGATCCCGAAAGCCGTCGTCAAATCGGGCTCGCTGGCGCAGGACGCCCTCTACCTGCCATCCGAGATCCGCGACCAACTTCAGGAAGGCCGGATTGCTGCTCCCGGCGTCGACGCGGTTCAGGCCGTGATCATCGAAGAGGTGTTTCGTCACGAGGTAGACGGCTTCCTTGCCGACGCCGCGTCCCCAGACCGACGATTCACCGACAAGAATGGAGATGTCGGCGCGGCTGTTGTCCCGATCAATGGGGCCGAACTTCACGTTGCCGACGTGACCAAGGTCCGACAGGTGAATGCCAAGAACTGTTTCGTCGGGCCCCAAAGCCTCGAGATACGCCTTGGCTTCCCGCGCGGAAATCGGCTTGCCCGCAGTGCGGCGCGAATGCGCGTTGATCACCGGGTCACTTAGCCAGGCGAGATACCTGTCGTGTATCTGCCGAGCATCGAAGCTGCGCAATGCCAGCGTCCGGCCTTCCAATTGGAGCATGGTCGGATCGGCTTTCGATAGACGCGTACGGTGTGACTCTAGGCGTCGGAACCGAGCGCCAACGATGCGCCCTGTGGAGCGCCCCGGGGAGCGCCTCGATCATGCGTGCGCAGATGCTGATTGATCGGCTGGTAGGGCTTGTCCTGCTGCAAGATGCAGCCCTCACACAAGGTTCCCCGAACATCGCCGGCAATGTGTTTGCGGCGCTGTTCCTGAAATTCCGGTGAATGCCACGCCTCCTGCAGGCTGGCGGTGTGCAGGTTTCCCACCACCAGATCGTTGTTGTAGTCGCTGCAGCAGGCGGACAGATATCCCTCCATCGTCACGTTCAAATAGCTCCATAGCTGGTAGCAGGGCAGCCGCAGCCGCTTCGCGTTCCAGCTTTCGCGACGGTTAGTATCGTCATAGCCGATAAAGGGTCTCTCTGTGCCGTCCGGCTCCACGCGCTGCTTGAGCGGCGTGCCAATGACAACGAAGGGATAGACCACGACCTCGTCAACCAGGTGGCCGATCCGTTCCTTCAGCGTTTCGAACCCGCCTTCGCTGAGTTTCGTTTCCACGAAACTGACAAACAGCTTCATGTCCGGCCGGTGCTTCTGCCGATAGTCGGCGACGAACTCGACGTTGCGGATGACGTCCTCGAACTCGTCATGGCCGTGCACCAGCGCATAGCTCTCCCGGTCGCCGGCATTGATGGAGAATTTCAGGCTGTCCAGGCCGGCGTCCAGCACGGCCATCAAATGCGGAGTAACGACTTTTCCGCCGTTCGACGAGAGATAGCAGTAGTCGAAGCCCAGCTCCTTGGCATAGGCAACGTATCTGGCGAGCCCCTTGTTTAGAAACGGCTCTCCACCGCTGTAGAAGGATATCTGGCGAATTCCCGCTTCGTAGGCTTCCCGAGTGACGCGGAGGACCATGTCGTCGTCCATGACGCTGCGCACGCGTTCCATCGTTGGGTTCGGACAGAAGTAGCATTTGTGATTGCAGGAATTGTTGATTTCGATCCCAATCTTCTCAGGGAGCGGAGGGGTCACGCTTTCGCGCCCGCCAATATCGAGACGTCGTTCCACCTGCGATCCAAGATAGCCCTTGCGGGAAATTTCACCTGACATCGAATTCGTCCGTTTCCGCTGGATTTCGCCAGCTAGTTTTTCGAGGGAGCGGTCCAGCCGCCCGTGGCGCGACCGGCCCTATCTCGAACTGCCGTGCGACCGTCTCGGCGATCGCCCAATCTCGCTCGTCGTCGATATCGACCGCAAAGTGCCAGGGCATTTCGACCAGCCCCAGCGGCGTGCAATAGACCGCGTCCTGCTTGCGCATTTCCGAGATCCGTACGGCCCAAGCCGCGCCGCTCGGGTAGTAGGCCGGCGGCAGATTCTGGCCATGCTGTTCATCTGCAGTCAGCGCCGTACCGAGATAGGGTTCGGCGTGGCCATTTTCCAGGACCCGCCACGTCCAGCGTGGGTGATCCTCAGCCTTACGCGCCGTGAAGACGCACGCGCAGTCGCCATCCTGCAGCCGGTCCAGCGCGGCGTTGAAATGCTCCGGTCGCACGAAGGGGGTGGTCGCTTGAATCATCACCACGACATCGTATTCCTCACGGTAATGCGCCTGTGCGGCATCCACTGCGTGCAACACGATATCGACGTCCCGCGCAAAGTCCTGGGCCAGTTCGGCGGGGCGCGCAAAGGGTACGTCAATTCCGGCTTCGAGACCAATCTCGGCGATTTCGCTGTCTTCGGTCGACAGAATGACCCGGTCTATATGGCTCGCAAGAGCGGCGCGACAAGTCCACGCGACCAAAGGGGTTCCGGCCAATTCGAGCACGTTTTTGCGCGGCAGCCGCTTCGACCCGCCCCGCGCCAGAACAACGCCGAGGCTGGTCATGCGCTTGGCTCTACCTTCGGACCGGTGCCGATTCGGCCCTGCCCCTTGCCTCCGAGCCCGGACAGCGCGATCTCATCAAGATCGGACAGTTCCGACCGATGCTCGACGACTTTGCGCACGGCGCGGCCGATATCGTGCATGTCCGCCTCCGTCGAGGCATGGGCGATATGGTAGAACCACAGGAATTCTTCGTTGAGCAGCCGTTCCGAAACCGGGCACATGCCCTCCGCGTATCGAGGGGGTTCCGCAACAGCAGCACCGTCGCGCCGGCACGACCAGGGACAGCCCTCCGATCCAAAAGCGACCTGGTGCAGAAAAGTCGGATTGGCATACATCGGACGCACATAACCAGTGCCGACCGGCACGCCCTCGGCACGTAGAGCCGCGATAAAGGCCGAACGCGGCGCGCCCATGGTCGCGGCCTCATACAGGGCCACAAAAAGGTGCGGCACGTCCTCGGCCGGGGTGTTGCCGTGGCGCTGCGATGGCGGCAGACGCAGGCCCGGCAGATTGGCGAGTTCCTCCCGAAGGATATCCGCATTGCGGGTGCGCCACGCGTTGACGGCGTCGAGCTTCTTCAACTGGGCCCGACCGACTGCAGCGCACAGCTCTGGCATGCGGAAATTGCAGCCGATGATGTTGGCGAGTTCGTCTGGCGAGTGCGTTTCGTCGAACACCACCTCGCCGTGGTTCAGAATCAGGCGGCAGCGCCTCGCGATCTCGGCGTCGTCAGTGACGATCATGCCACCTTCGCCGGTCATGATGTTCTTGGATTGCTGGAAGCTGAACACCCCGACGTCGCCGAGGGTGCCGACATGGCGACCTCGCCATTTCGCCCCAGGCGCTTGCGCCGCGTCCTCTATGACAGCCAGGCCGTGGCGCTCGGCGATCGACAGAATGGCATCCATATCGGCGACGTTGCCGGTCAGGTGGACGGGCATGATCGCCCGGGTGCGCGGCGTGATCGCAGCTTCAATGAGAGACGGATCGATGCAGAAGCTATTGGGATCAACGTCGACGAAAACCGGAATAGAATTAAACAGTAAGACAGCGCTTGCCGTTGCAGTGAAGGACATGGCGGGCACGATCACCTCGTCGCCCGGCCCGACACCGGCGGAGGCAAGGGCGACGGACAGGCCCGTGGTTGCCGCATTGATCGGAACGGCGAAGCGCGCTCCGACCATGTCCGCGAATTCGGCAGCGAATGCGCGGACGTTGGTGCCGCCGAGGAAATGCCAGTAATCTTCAAGCGCCGCTGCCTCCGCGCTCGTCAGGCGTAGCACCGTCTCGATGTTTGGTTCGGTCGAGCCGATGTAGCGGGAGAAGTTCTTTTCGCGCACCGCCTCCAGGACCATGCGCTCCTCTTCGGCATCGACCATGGGCTCGACCAGGAAAGGCGCGGTGCGAACCGGACTGCCACCGAAGATCGCCAGTGTATCGGTCATATGGCGACCTGCATCTCTGCGTTGTCATTCTCTGCCAGAGCAGAAAGGATTTCCTGGACGCCCAAGGCATCGGCGCCACTGCAGGTCGGCGTCCCCGTTCCGCTTGAAACCTGTAGGGCTATCTCCTTCGCGATCGCCGTGAACGGAGAGAGGTCTTCTGCCGTCGCGGCGCAATCGACTGCCGCCGCACCAAGCTCGCGATATCCGTCGAAACGATCGCTGGTCTCGAACCGCTCCAAACGGACAACCATGTCCCGTTCCGACATAGTGAGGCGGCCGTCTTCGCCGATCACTTCGACCTCGACCACCAGGTTCGCTTTTCTGCCAGTCACCTGAAGATAGCCGGTCGCGCCGGACGCGAACGCGAGCAGCGCCGCGCGGGCCGGTTCGCCGCCTTCGTGAAGCTCCGGAATATCAAAACGGCGCAGCGAAGTGACGGGCCCGCCGAGCCACGTCAGCAAGTCGACCGCGTGGCTGCCGACGCTCCAAAGCCGATTGGGCATCGCGACACGGATGCTGAGCGGCGCGCCGATCTCACCGGAATTCAATCGGGTCTTGAGTCGCTGCCAGGCTGGGACCCAACGCCGAACATGGGATACGAACAGCGGGATATTCCTTTCTCCGCAAGCTGTCACGACACGACGCGCATCGTCCAAATCCGTCGCGAGCGGCTTTTCGCACCAGATCGCGCGTGGCGTTCCAGCGAGCACCGCCGCCACCGTCTCAGCGTGTCGGTCGTTTGGCGTGCATACGCTGACAACGTCCGGGGCGGCGTCCACCACGGCGTCGAGGGAATCGAAGGCCCGCGCGCCTGGGTAGCGGGAAACGAATGCGGCTCGAGCGGTTTCGTCAGGATCGTAGGCAACGGGCGGCTCGTATCCGGCCGCTTGATATGCGCCGGCATGCGTCCATATTTTCGTCCGCCCCGGCTCCTCGTCGAACCGCCAAGCCACTTGTCCGAGGCCGACGATGGCAGGACGCAAGCTCATCGGCAGCCAACAGCGGCTGGATGCGGCTTCATAAGCAGGCGAGCACGATCATTCTCGACAGTGATCGCTGCCGCGACCTTCGGCCCCGCCGCGCCGTCGCCATAGGGCGTGCCGGTCGGAAAGCGAAAATAGGGTTCCGTACCGAACCGGTCGATCGCCGTCACCACTGCCTCGGGATCATTGGGTACATCGACGACGTTGTCGCCGCGCTCGCGGCCCTTTTGGCGGTCGCCGATATTGACCACCGGCATGCCGAACAGGCCGGCCTCGATGATGCCACTCGAAGAATTACCGGCCATCAGCACTGCCTGGCGCAGGGCGTTGGGATAGAGCCGGCTGCCGAGCGTGTCGCGGAAATGAGCCCAGTCGTTGGCCGCGACGAACGCCTCGATCCGCCGCCGCATCTCGGCCCCGCCCGGATCGCTGTTCGGCGCCGTGATCAGGGTTGGCGCCGGTCGCGCCGCGAGCGCGACGAGCAAAGCGTCGAGCGGCGCGAGCGGATCTTCGGCGTTGGTCTCCGGATGGACGGTGACCAGACGCAGGCCGGCGATATCGGGTATTTCCAACGCGGCGGCCAACTCGTCCAATGACATCACCGGCGCGCCCTTGAGCGTATCGAGTCCCGGTGCGCCGGTAACAGTGATTCGCCATTCTTCCTCGCCCAGCGCGAGCAACCGGTCGCGCGCGCGCCCGGACGAGACGCAGTGCAGGTGGGCCAGCTTCGTGATCGCGTGACGGACCCGGTCGTCAATCGCGCCCTCGGTGACTTCACCGCCATGGAGATGAGCGAGCGGGATGTTGAACGGCAAGGTAGCCGCCGCGGCCGGCAGCATGTCCAGCCTGTCACCAGTGACAAGCACCAGGTCGGGCACCACGTTGGCGTAAATGTCGCCCGCCGCTCGGGTGATCGAGGCCATCGCGTCGGCGGCATCGGGGCCGGTACCGCCACCCAGATCGGCGCCGCCCTCGTGGACGGTGACGCCGGCCGGGACAGTCTCTACCGCCGGTGCGTCCACGGCCCGATGCATACCAGTCAGAAACACGTGTGGTTCCACGTCGTCATGTGAAGCAAGGGCGGCCCAAACGGGACCGAGGATACCGACGTCGGCGCGACTGGACGATACGGACAGCACCCGGCTCACCCCGCCGCTCCCGCCAGATCGGAGGCCCGCACTGGCGCATCAGCCTTGACAGCGGTGCTCAACCTCTTGCCGGCCGGCGACTGAGCCGGTGGAAGGCCATCGGCGGGTCGTTTGAGCACGACGTCCGCCGCGCCCACCACCGCGCCCGCGGGCATATCACGCAGGGCGTGCCAAGACCGGCGTACCAACGCCGCGGTCTCGGTTTCGCCCGGTGCCGGCTTCTTCTCGGCATCGCCCAACATCGCCACGGTCTGGCGCAGGCGAACGATCATAGCCGCCAGTTCATCGGTCTCCAGCGAAGCCTTGTGGTCCGGTCCCGGCAGGCACCGATCGAGGGTGAAATGCTTCTCGATTACCCTCGCGCCCAAGGCAACCGCCGCGACCGAAGCGTGGTCGCCCAGGCTGTGATCGGAATAGCCGACCGGCAGACCGAAGGCGTCAGCGATCGTCGCCATCGCGCGCAAATTCAGGCTCTCTGGCGCCGCCGGGTAGAGCGAGGTGCAGTGCAAGAGTGTAATATCCGTGGCACCCGCGCCCTTGAGATCATCAACAGCGTTTCCAACCTCACCAAGCGTCGCCATCCCTGTCGACAGCAGGATCGGCAGGCCCAGCACGGCGAAGCGCTGCAGTGCCGGTGTGTTGGTCAGCTCGCCCGAGGCCACCTTGATCCGGTCCATGCCGAAATCGATTAGCGCGTTGATCACATTGGCGTCGAAGGCAGTACACAAAAACCCGATGCCCTGCGCCCGGCACGCCGACGCGATCTCACCGAATGCTTCGACCGACAGCTCCAACCCGCGCAGCAGCGCCGCCTGGTCGGCTTCGCCGGTGTTCGCTCCCTGATAAGCTGCGGTGCCCGTGCCGGCCGCGACCAGTTCGGCGGCAGTAAATGCCTGGAATTTGACGTAGTCCGCACCGGCGGCGGCGGCGGCGGATACCATCTCCAGCGCCCGGCCCAGATCGCCGTTGTGGTTGACGCCGGCCTCGGCAATCACGAGCAGGTTGCTCACAGCGAATTGTGCCTCAAGGCCAGGAGCGTCAAGATCCGGCCTCATTGCGCCGGTTTAGGCCCTTCGCGGCGCCATGCAGGGTCTGCGCCCGAACCAGCGCTTCCGCCGCTACCACGCTGCCTGGCAGCACCACACTGCCGGCGCCAACCATCGCCCTCTCGCCCACTTGTGCGCCGCCCAGAACGATGGCGCCGGGGGCCACGTGAGCGCCGGAACCGATCCGGGCGTCATGCTCAACAATGGCGCCGGTGTTTACAATCGCCGCCTCGTCTATCTGCGCCCCGGCGTTCAGCGTGGCGCCTGGCAGGACCATGGCGCCATGCGCGACAGCGGCGATATCAGAAACCACCGCCCGCGGATGAATCAGTGAGACCGCGTTAAACCCCTGTTCAAGGTAGCTCGCGTGTAATCGCCAGCGGGCAACAAGCGCTTCGCCTGTGGCGCCACCTATACCCAGCAAAAATCCGTCATAGTCTTCCGGCTTGGCATCACCGTCCGCCACACGCGGCGCGTCCAGCCAACGGCTTTTCTCGGGCGCTGCATAAGCAACGATCTCATGTCCACAGCAGCGGGCCGTGTCAGCAACCACGCGGGCATGTCCACCCGCCCCGACCATCAGCAACTTCACGCGGCATCCTTCAGGTCCGCGCCGCGCCAACCAGCGACCGCGTCGATCACGCGCATCTGGTCATCCCCGGAAAGCGAACTCGAGCAAGGTAGCGACACAACCGTGCCGGACAGCGATGCCGCAACACCGGTGCCGAAACTCGGAAAATCCAAATAAGGATCTTGATCCGACAGCGCCTCCCAGAAGAGGCGTGCCTCGGCCCCGGCTCGCCCGACATGCTCGATCAGATCCACAGCAGCGGTGCGTTTCGCGCACCGGACCGAATATAGCCAGCATGCGCTTTCGGACCAGCCACAGCGCGGCATGGTCAAGAGGTCGCCACGCCCGGCAAAGGCCGCATCGTAGCGGGCCGCAATCGCCCGTTTCGCGGCCAGCATCTCCGGCAGGCGCCCAAGTTGGGCCAGCCCGAGGGCGGCGTTAAGGTTCGGCATCCGGTAGTTGAACCCGGCAATGTCATGCTGATAGGCCGCCCCGGTCCGCGCCTGGGTCGACAAATGCCGGGCCCGGACCGCCCAGTCCTTGTGCCGGGTCACAATCGCGCCGCCGCCGCCCGCGGTCACTGTCTTATTACCGTTGAAGCTGAAGATTGCCGCGTCGCCCAGACCGCCCACCGGCCTGTCGCCGAACGCAGCGCCGATCGCACCGGCAGCGTCTTCGATTACCTGCACATCGCGTTCACGAGCCACATCGTTGATTGCATCCATATCAGCCGGGTGGCCCAGGGCATGCACGGCCACGATCGCAGCAGGCGTCTCTGCCTTGATGGCATCGGACAACAGCGCAGGGTCCAGGGTCCAGCTCTCGGCTGTTACATCCACAAACACGGGTGTCGCGCCAGCGTGGCGAACCGCGTTGGCGGTCGCCACGAAAGTCCAGTCCGGGACGATGACGCGGTCGCCGGGCTTGACGCCCGCGATCAGCAACGCCAGATGCAGCGCGGCCGTGCCATTTACAACGGCGACCCCATGGTCAACCCCGGCAAGATCGGCGATGGCAGCCTCGAACGCCGTCACATCCGGGCCCGCTGACGACACCCAGTTGTCCTCAACACACTGGGCAAGGGCGCGCGCCTCGGCCGCGCCCAGGTCAGGCACCGCCAATGGGATGCGACCGCTCACGCCGCCTCCGGCACGAGCGAGCCTCGTATGTATTGCAGGGTTTTCGGGCTATTCATGGTCTGGAATAGGTGCGGTGCTTCCACGCTACCGCAGTGCGGGTGAATCGGCCTTTCCGGCGCTTCACCCAGCATCGCCAGCGCTTTACCAGCGCCAACAAGGTTGTTGTTCATCATATGAACGTATATGTCAATATGATTGCGCCGCCCTCAAGGTTCGGGCGCGCCAAACGGCCTGCAACAGCCCCAAACGCGCCATGGCTCTCCCTTCCCGGAACGGCATTTCTCGGCTTACGCTCGGCACCGCATCTCTGGGCATGGCCTATGGCATCGCGGGTGACGGTGCCCCTCTGGCGGAAGATGCGGCCGCCGCCATCATGTCGGAAGCCTGGCAGGCCGGACTGCGCTGCTTCGATACCGCCCTTGCGTATGGTGAGGCTGAACGCCGGATCGGCGACTGGGCAACGGACACAAATCGGCAGCCCGTTGTCGTCACCAAATTGCCGAGCATGAGTGCGACGCCGGACGGCGACGCCGCGACTGCCATTCAGGCATCTGTCATCACATCGCAGACAGCGCTCCGCGAACGGAGGCTGGATGGCTGCCTGACACACCGCGCCGCCGATTACCTAAGGACCGATGTTATTGCGGCCCTTTATCAACTTCGGGACACAGGCAAGATCGACGCATTCGGGCTTTCAGCCTACACAGCGGACGAGGTTAGACAGGCGCTGGTTCACGCACCGCCCGACATGATCCAAATACCAGTGAGCATGGTCGACCGCCGTATGCTTCAAGACGGTACCCTTGACGCCTGCCACGCCGCCGGAACCACGGTTTTCGCCCGCAGTGTTTTTCTCCAGGGGGCGTTGCTCATGTTGCCGCAAGAACTGCCGGATCACCTGTCGCCGCTAGCGTCCGTGCTGACCCGCTTGTCAGCCGTTGCCGATGAGGCCAGCGCATCGATGCTGCAGCTGTTGCTTTGTGCAGTAATGATCCTGCCCCAAGTGGACTCGGTAATTGTGGGCGTTCAGGGTGTCAGACAATTGCAAGAGATAGTTGACGCCGCAACGAAGCCGATGCTTGATGCCGCCGTCATCGACGCAGCGATTGACATCGCTGGGGACATCCCGCCGGACTGCCTGGACCCGCGCAACTGGCCGGCCTGATGGGCGGCCGATCTGCGTGGCATTAGCCCTTCGCCGGCCGGCACCTCAACTACAGGCCCAACAGCGAAAGACCCAGTGTGACATCTATTTCCCGTAAAGTTCTGGTCACCGGCGCCGATGGCTTCATCGGCTCGCACTTGGTGGAAGCACTGGTCGCCGCGGGCGCGGACGTGACTGCGTTGGCTCAATATAATGCTTTCGACAGCCACGGCTGGCTGGACGATCTGCCGGCGGCTACGCGCGACGCCCTGCTCCTGTTCCGCGGCGACATCCGGGATGCCAGTTTTGTCGACGGCATGTGCCAAGACCAGGAAGTCATCTTCCACCTAGCGGCCTTGATCGCCATTCCATTCTCCTATGTGGCACCGCAGACCTACGTGGACACTAATGTCACCGGCACCCTAAATATGCTCGAGGCCGCACGCCGCCACGGCGTCGGGCGCGTCATCCAGACCTCAACCAGCGAAGTCTATGGCACGGCGATCACTACGCCCATCACCGAGGACCACCCGCTGCAGGGACAGTCGCCTTATTCCGCCACCAAGATCGCCGCGGACATGATGACGGAGGCCTATGCGCGCTCCTTTGACCTGCCGGTCGTGACGCTCCGTCCTTTCAACACATACGGGCCGCGCCAGAGCGAGCGAGCGGTGATTCCGACCGTCATCCGCCAGGCGCTCGATCCCGCCTGCGACGCAATAGAGGTCGGCGATCTCGCTCCCGAGCGTGACTTCAACTATGTCGCCGATACAGTCGCCGCTTACCTGGCTTTGGCTGCCTGCGAGGACGCTCCCGCGGGGGCGGTGTACAATGCCGGGAGCGGCGCTGCCCACACAATCGGCGATATGGTGGAGGCGGTGCAGAAGATCACTGGCGCCAATAAGCCGGTGAAGACGAGCACTGACCGCAAACGGCCGGAGAAATCCGAGGTACGACTATTGCTGGCCGACGCCAGCCGGCTGATCGACCTGACCGGCTGGACTCCGTCCACGGACTTCGAGAACGGTCTCGGCCAGACGATCGATTGGTGGCGCGACCGGATCGCCGGAGGCCAGGTCCGCCCGGGCACTGGCTACGCCACCTAGAACCCACCGGCCTAAAGCCCCATCTGCCGCACGGCCAAGTCGCGCATGATCTCCTCAGAGCCACCGCCAATCGCCATCACCTTCACCTCCCGGTAGGTGCGCTCGACGGCGTTGCCGCGCAAGTAGCCGGCGCCGCCCATGATCTGCATCGCCTCGCTGGCGCAGAATTCCAGCGCCTTGGTAGCATGGAACTTGGCCTTCGAGATTTCCGCAACCGGCATGTCGTCCCCATTTGCCGACTCGTTCACCGCCCAGCAAATTTGGTTCACCAGCGCTTCCAGCGCATCGATCCGCGCAGACATGTCAGCAATTTTGTGGCGGATCACCTGGTGCCTGATCATCGGCTTGCCGAAGGTCTCGCGCTGTTGCGCCCAAGCGATCGATTCTGCCAGGCACAACTTCATCATGCCAAGGCACTGGGCGACCAGACCGATCCGCTCCAGATTAAAATTGTTCATGACCGCGATGAACCCCCGATCCTGCTCGCCCAGCATATTGGTGGCTGGTACCCGGCAATCGTCGAAATAGAGCGTTGCCTGGTCGGAGCACCACCAGCCCATCTTGCGGTCGAGCGGCGTCCGCGAAAAGCCGGGCGAATCATGGTCGACGAGGAAAAGCGAGACGCCGGTCAGCCCCTCGCCGCCGGTCCGCGCCGCAACGACGATGTGGTCGCTCTTCATGCCGCCCGTGATGAAGGTCTTCGAGCCATTCAACACCCAGTGGTTGCCGTCCTGCCGGGCCTGGGTCTTCAGATTGGCCACATCGGATCCACCACCCGGCTCTGTGATCGCCAGGCTCGAGCCCGTGCGCCCGGCAATGACGTTGGGTAGCACCCGCATCTTCAGGTCTTCGTTTCCCAGATCGTGGATTGGCGCGACCGAAATGTTTCGTCCCCCCATGGCCGCTGGCACGCCGCCGGCGCCGCATCTGCCCATTTCCTCCCAATAAGCCGCACGCATGAAACAGTCATCGAAGCCGAGCCCGCCATAGGCCTCGTCAATGCCGAAGCCGAATGCGCCCAGAGCCCCGACCTTTTCATGGAGTTCCCAGGGTATTTCGCCGTCCTCGTCCCACTGGTCGGCAAAGGGCTTGATCTCGGCCTCGACAAAGCGGGCAACGGTTTCGCGGAACGCGCGCCGCTCCTCGGTTTCGAATGGGTTTTTCATGGGATGAAGATTGTCCCTTAGTTCAGGAGCGCTCAACTATGACGCACCACTTGTGCCAACGCGACCGGTTTGATTTCACCAAAACGCGCTTACATTGCGTGTCCCTGACAGCAGGCCCCAAGGCGATTTTCACGTGAGCGTCCTGACCCATCTGGACCGGCTCGAATCCGAGAGCATCCACATCATCCGCGAGGTTGCAGCCGAATTCCGCAATCCGGTCATGCTGTATTCGATCGGCAAGGATTCGGCCGTCATGCTGCACCTGGCGATGAAGGCCTTTGCCCCCGGCAAGCCTCCATTCCCGTTGATGCACGTGGACACGACCTGGAAGTTTCAGGACATGATCCGGTTTCGCGACGAGACCGTCGCCCGCCTGGGCCTCAACCTGATCGTGCACACCAACCAGGACGGCGTCGCGCGCGGCGTTGGCCCGGTCAGCCACGGCTCCAAGGTCCACACCGACGTGATGAAGACCGAGGCCCTGAAGCAGGCGCTGGACAAACACGGCTTCGACGCTGCCTTTGGCGGCGCCCGCCGCGACGAGGAAAAGTCCCGCGCCAAGGAACGCGTCTTCTCGTTCCGCAGCAAGACCCACGGCTGGGACCCAAAGAACCAGCGGCCCGAGCTGTGGAACCTGTACAATACCCGCGTCGCGCCCGGCGAAAGTGTCCGCGTGTTCCCCCTGTCGAACTGGACCGAGCTCGACGTCTGGCAGTATATCCACCGGGAGGGCATCGACATCGTGCCGCTCTATTTTGCTGCCGAACGACCGGTGGTGCGTCGCGACGGCATGCTGATCATGGTGGACGACGATCGCCTGACGCTCAATGACGGCGAGACGCCGGAAACGCTGCGGGTCCGCTTCCGCACTCTGGGCTGCTATCCACTTACAGGTGCCGTCGAATCGGACGCGGCCACTGTATCTGACATCATTCTGGAGCTTTTGCAGAGCCGTACATCGGAGCGTCAGGGCCGCCTGATCGACACTGACCAGATCGGCTCTATGGAGAAGAAGAAGCAGGAGGGCTATTTCTGATGACCGACCCCGCCCCTGCGACACCCAGTATCGAGACCTTCCTCGCAGGCCAGGACGCAAAGGACCAGCTGCGCTTCATCACCTGCGGCTCGGTCGATGATGGCAAGTCCACCCTGCTGGGGCGCCTGCTTTATGATTCGAAGACGGTCTTTGAGGACCAGATCACCGCCACCGAGAGCGAAAGCCGCAAATACGGCACCCGGGACGGCGAAGTAGACTTGGCATTGCTGGTAGATGGCCTGCAGGCGGAGCGCGAACAGGGCATTACCATCGATGTGGCCTATCGTTATTTCGAGACCGACAAACGCAAATTCATCGCCGCCGATACACCCGGCCACGAGCAATACACTCGCAATATGGCCACCGGTGCCTCCGGCGCTGACCTCGCCGTGATTTTGGTTGATGCGCGCAAGGGCGTCCTGACCCAGACCCGGCGGCACAGCTATATCGTTTCCCTTTTCGGCATCCGCCACGTCATTCTGGCCGTCAACAAGATGGATCTGGTCGGCTATGACCAGCAGGTCTTCAATGACATCGTCACGGACTATAACGGCTTCGCCCGAGAGTTAGGCCTCGGTGACATCCGCTGCGTGCCACTGTCCGCATTGACCGGCGACAACGTCATCGCCGCGGGCGACGCCATGCCTTGGCATGACGGCCCACCGTTGATGGAGATTCTTGAGACCATTCAGGTTCACGAGGAAGACAACGGCGCCTTCCGAATGCCAGTCCAGTGGGTCAATCGACCGGATTCCGATTTTCGAGGATTCAGCGGCAACGTCGCTTCCGGACGCGTGAGCCGGGGCATGGAGTTGATCGCCAGTCTGTCGGGCAAGACCTCCATCGTGGACAGAATTTTAGGACCATCTGGCGATCTGGATGAAGCGATGGCCGGACAGGCGGTCACCCTGACCCTTGCCGACGAGATTGACATCAGTCGTGGCGACCTGCTGGCCGACGCGAATCAGGCTCCAGACGTCGCGGACCATTTCGCGGCCCACCTCGTCTGGATGGACAACGAGCCAATGCTGCCGGAGAGGCCTTATGTGATCCGCTTGGGCGGCGCCACAGCCACCGCACAGGTCACCGATCTGGCTCACCGGGTAAATGTGGACACGCTGGAGCATATGGCGGCCAAGACCCTGGATCTTAATGACGTGGCCTATTGCAAGATCGTGCTCGACCGCCCCCTTGCGCTCGACCCCTATGCGGATAACCGGCATACCGGCTGCTTTGTGCTGATTGACAAGTTCAGCAACCGGACCGTTGCTGCCGGAGTTATCGACTTCGCGTTGCGCCGCGCCAGCAACATCACCTGGCAGCACATGAAGGTGGATAAAGCGTTGCGCGCCCAGGCCTTTGACCAGGTGCCCAAAGTACTATGGTTCACCGGCCTTTCCGGCGCCGGGAAATCTACCGTCGCTGACCGGCTGGAACAGAAACTGCATGCCCTTGGCCGGCGCACCTATCTGCTGGACGGCGACAATGTTCGCCATGGCCTCAACAAGGACCTGGGATTCACCGACCAGGACCGGGTGGAAAACATTCGCCGGGTCGCTGAAGTAGCCCGACTGATGTCGGATGCCGGCCTGATCGTGCTGGTGTCCTTCATCTCACCATTCCGTTCAGAACGGCGGATGGCCCGGGGCATGATGGACGAAGGCGAATTCGTCGAAATCTTTGTCGATACGCCGCTCGAAATCTGTGAGGCCCGCGACCCCAAGGGTCTCTATAAGAAGGCGCGGGCGGGCGAACTCAAGAACTTCACCGGCATCGACTCCGTCTACGAAACGCCCATGAACGCCGAGATCACCCTCAATGCCGGCGAAGACAATGTAGACCAAATGGCAGACCAGATTATCGGCTACCTTGATGAACATTCAGGTCAATAGGCCCAGCGGGCCCTAGCCCGGCAATTCTTCCAAAAACAATGAGACATGCCCACAGGCGTTGCAGGCCTGAGCGGCAACTTTGGTGCCCTTTTTAAAACTTCCCTGATCTGGAGTTTTAAAAAGGGCACCGGCCCATTCCAGAACAGGTGCCCGTCAGTCTGGTTCACACCACCGCAATTGGGGCATGTGTCGGTACGAGTTGTCATGGCCGGTTTTCATCCAACTTGGTGCAAAGCCCAACAATACACTGCTGCAACGGTCGGCCAAGAGTCGCCATCATTCATTTGTATACAAATGAATAAATCGCGACCTAGAATGGCACTAGCGAGGGCTTAAGAGTGTATGATGTCGGCAACTGCTGGCATCGGTCGCCATGCTGAGAGGGAGAGCCATGCGAAAATATCTCGACATCGATCTAGGCACACAGTCCATTGACCAACGCGAACTGCACGGTCGCGAAATCGCCGAAGCGGGTCGCTACCTGATCGCGCGAACGCTTCTGGACCAGGGCATTGCCAGCATCGACCCGATGTCGCCGGATAATCCACTGATTTTCTCCGCTGGGCCCTTCGCTGGAACAAATTTCTCCAACGCCAACCGCCTGAGCGTAGGCTGCAAAAGCCCCCTCACCGGCGGCATCAAAGAGGCCAACAGCGGCGGCACCTTTGCGTTTGCAATGGGCCAACTGGAAATTGCTGGCCTGACGCTACACGGCGCATCCGATGATTGGGTGGTCATCCGCATCCCCAAAGAAGGCGCGATCACGTTCGAAGACGCCAGCCCCTATATGGGTCTTGGTAATTTCGACTGCGCCCGAAAGCTGCACGAAGTCTATGGCGACAAGACCTCGCTCGCCTTGTGCGGGCCGGTCGGCGAATACCTGGGCCTGATGGCCGGCATCGCTTTTTCCGATACCGACAATCGCCCGTCCCGTCTGGCCGCGCGTGGCGGTGTGGGCGCCGTAATGGGCGCCAAGAATGTCAAGGCCATCGTCATCGACAAGCACAAGATGCCACCTGTTCACGACCGCAAAAAGGTCATGGATGCGGTCAAGGAGTATGGCAAAAAGCTAAACGAAACGCCGGCGATCAAGGTGTTCGAGACCACTGGCACAGCAGTCGTCGCCGACCTGACGAATACCCTGGGCGCCCTGCCGGTCAATAATTTCTCCTCTGGTCAGTTGACGACGGCGGACCAGGGTCCGCTGAAGATGGGCGGCGACTATATCCGCGAGCTGAATTCCTCCCGTGGCGGCGAGATCGCCCATGCGTGTATGCCCGGCTGCTTGATCAAATGCAGCAACGTCTATGTGGACGACACTGGCCGCGAGCTGGTTTCGCCACTGGAATATGAAACCATCGGCCTTCTCGGGACCAATTGTGGACTCACGGAGCCCGACGACGTGGCGCGCCTGAACGAAATTGCCAACGATCTGGGCGTGGACAGTATCGAGCTTGGCGCCACCATTGCGGTCGCGATGGAAGCCGGCGAAGGCAACTTTGGCGACACGATTTTCATGTCCAGCTGTATGGATGACATCCGCGCCGGCAATGAGCGTGGTCGCATGCTCGCGGCGGGTACCGCCCGTGCCGGCAAGGCCCTGAACGTCGCCCGCATTCCAGTGATCAAGGGCCAGGCCATTAGCGCCTATGATCCCCGCATCATTGAAGTCACCGGTATTTCCATGATGACCACCGCGCAGGGGGCGGACCACACAGCCGGCAACAACCCCTCCTACAAATGCCAGGACAAGTCGATAGAGGAACTATCGACCGAAAGCTTTAAG
Source organism: Alphaproteobacteria bacterium (assembly GCA_021776685.1). GTDB lineage: Bacteria > Pseudomonadota > Alphaproteobacteria > Bin65 > Bin65 > JAJFFJ01. The sequence goes on along the minus strand of JAJFFJ010000043.1, from coordinate 248,966 downwards.
ATGCAGGTCAATAGCGCTGTAGCTGATTCATTCGGCCTTTGCGTCTTCGGCCGGTCAGTCACCGACGACAACCTGGAGCTCATCGCCAACGGCATCAATGACGCCCACAACTGCGATATAGATCCCTCGTTTATCTTGAAGGTGGGTGTCGAGACCTTGCGGCTGGAGTCCGAATTCAACCGCCAAGCTGGCTTCACCGACGCGGACGACGAGTTGCCTGACTTCTTTTATGAAGAAGAGTTGCCGCCCACCAACGCCAAGGCGCGGCTCAAAGGCCGCGAGGTACGCGCACATCTGGAAGGGTTAATCAACGCGGGCGCCAGCGTCTGAGCGTCTGATCCGCCGCAATGCTACCCCTCGCCAAAGGCCCGCTGTAGGCGATGGAGCTGGTCAATCATACTGCGATGGCCGGGGTGGCCCAACTCGTCTGATATACGCGTTTCCAGAGAAACGACGATTTCCTGCAGATCCTTGAGCTTCGACTTTCCCGCTGCTGTCAGACTAAGGGCATGGGCGCGGCGGTCGGTTTTAGCCGGCACCCGCAGAAGCCACCCGCTCGCCTCAAATCGATTTAGAATCGGCACCAGTGAAGATCTGTCGAGGCCCACGGCTGCAGCAATCGCGCTTTGGGTCGAGCCAGGATTGCGGCCAATCAGGTAGAGGATCGGGAAGTGGCCCGGCGCGCTCTCCGGCGCGATTATCTCCGCCAGCTTGACGACCTGGATGTTGCGCATTTTGTGCATCTGGAAGCCGACAAAGTCGTCCAGTTCGCCGAAATCAATTTCTTTTCCGGGCGCTTTACCGCCGCGGGCAGGTCGAATGCCGGGCCTGTTCTGCCCGTTCTCTGATTTCGCATTGGTGCTGGCGCGCAAGCCACTTGGTTTTGGGCTGTCCATGAGTCGATTATAAAATATTGTTTGATATCCAACAATATATTTGTTAGCGTCACGTCCTGGTAACCGGGGCAAGCTGCCCCTTGCCATCCGGCATCTGAGAGCGCGCGAGCAAGTGACGCCAAAGTTGCGGAAAGCCGGACGCGGTACGACGGGCCATTGGGAGGCGAAACTGTGACGCTCAAAGTCGGCATCGATGTGGGGGGCACCTTCACCGATTTTCTGCTCGTGCGGGATGACGCCGAGCCACAAATATTCAAGACGCTATCGACGCCGAAGGATCCGTCCATCGGACTGGTCAATGGCCTGACGGATATCGCCACATCGCTCGGACAGACGCTGGAGGAACTCGCCCCTAGCATCGACACCATCGTCCACGGCACGACGGTCACGACCAACGCGACCCTGACCCGCACGGGCGCGAAGACCGGCCTGCTGACGACAGAAGGTGTACGTGACGCGCTGGAAATGCGACGTGGCATCCGCGAAGAGCAATACAACAACCGTTACACCAACGTGCCGCCGCTGGTGCCGCGCTATCTGCGCCGTCCGGTCAAGGGACGGCTCGACCGCATTGGCCGGGAAACGGCAGCCCTGGAAATGGCGGACGTGGAAGCGGCCATCGACATCTTCAAAGAAGAAGCGGTGGACGCAATCGCCATCTGCTTCATGAACAGCTTCGCCAATCCCGCGCACGAAAAAGCGGCGGCAGAGCTGGTCGCCAAGGCCATGCCGGACGCCTACCTGACGGTCTCCGCCGAACTGCTGCCGTCGATCCGCTTCTACAACCGAGTCTCGTCGACGGTACTGAATTCTTACAACGGGCCCAAACTGAAGGCGTATCTGGATGCGCTGCAGGCGAGGCTCCAGGATATCGGCTTCGCCGGTGTGCTTCTGATCATGCAGTCCAACGGCGGCGTTGTGCTGCCTGAAACCGCGAAGGAAGCCGCGGCCATGACACTGCTGTCCGGCCCTGCCGCCGGCCCGGTTGCAGGCCTTGGCTATGCGGAGGCCCATGGCCAGCGGAACTGCCTGACCGTCGACATGGGCGGCACCAGCTTCGACGCGGCCATGGTCATCGACGGCGTGCCGACTACCGCGACGGAAGGCGAGATCAACCGCTACCGGATCGCGCTGCCGATGCTGGACATTGTGACCATCGGCGCCGGCGGTGGCTCAATTGGCTGGATAGACGAAGGCGGCCTCTTGCGCATGGGCCCGCAAAGCGCGGGCGCCGACCCCGGCCCGGTCTGCTATGGCCAGGGCGGCGAGAACCCGGCCTGTACGGACGCGGATCTGGTGCTCGGCTATCTATCGCCGGGCTATTTCGCCGGCGGACGCATGAAGCTGGACGTGGACGCGGCGCGAAAAGCAATCGACGAAAAACTCGCCAAACCCCTCGGCATGACGGTGGAAGAGGCAGCGCTCGGCATGTACCGGGTGATTAACAACAACATGGCCCAGGGCGTCCGGGAGATCACCATCAAGCGCGGCCTGGACCCGCGCGAATTCCCGATGGTGGTCGCCGGTGGTGCCGGGCCCAACCACGCCTGCATGATCGGCCAGGAGCTGGAGATCCCATTTCTGCTCGTGCCCCGAGAATCCTCGATCTTCTGCGCGGCCGGCATGCTTATGTCAGATCTGAAGCATGACTTTGTCCGCAGCTATGTGGGACGCATCGACGAGGCGAATTGGGACGGGTTGAACGGTCTGATCAATGGCATGAAGGCCGAGGGCGACGTCCTGCTTGAGAACGAGAACATTCCCCAGGATCAGCGCCGTTATGTGCTGCGCCTGGATTGCCGCTACGCCAAACAATATCACGAAGTGACCATGGAGGCGCCGCTCGACGCGGTTGCCGCAGGCGACGGCGAAGCAATCAAAAACCTGTTCCACGGCGAACACAATCGTCTCTACGGCTATTCGCTGGAAGATGTCGGCACCCATGTGGAGATCATCAACGTCCGCGTCCAGTGCATCGGCATCACAGACAAACCGGAGTACAGTCAGGAAACCTACGCCGGCGCCGACCCTGCCGCCGCCCAGAAAGGCGAGCGCAAAATCATCGTGCCGGAGACAGGCGACTGGGCAACTGTGCCGGTCTATGACGGTCACAACACGAAATATGGATATCAAATCAAGGGCCCTGCAATCATCGAGCAGGAAAACACTTCGATCCTGGTGACTGCATCATATGACTGCGTCTGCGACCAGTACGGTTCCTTCGCCGTCTATCAAAAGGGCCGGGAAGAGCTGGTCAAACCCATCCTGGAGGCCGCGTGATGAGCAAAATAGAAATCGATCAGATCCTGCTGTCGGTTTTCGCCCGCGCCTTCAAATCGATCACCGACGAGATGAGCATCTCGGTGGAGCAGACAGCGCGCTCGCCAATCCTCTGCGAGGCCAAAGATTTCGTCACCGGCCTCTACGATGGCGAAGGCAACATGCTGGAGCAGACCGAGAACCTGCCGATCCTGGCTTTCTCGCTGGCACCGGTGTGCAAATACATCATCAAATATTTCGAGGGCGACTTTAAGCCTGGCGACGTCATCTTCCACAACGACGTCTTCTCCATGGGCAACCAGAACAACGATGTCGCCGTATTCCGGCCGATCTTCTTCGAGGACAAGCTGGTGGCGTGGACCGCGGTCAAGGGCCACCAGGCCGACATCGGCGGCAATGTCGCCGGCGGCTACAATCCCAATGCCACCGAGGTGTGGCAGGAGGGCCTCCGCATCCCGCCGGTCAAGGTTTATGACGGTGGCACCTTCCGCAAGGATGTGTGGGACTTGATCTTTGCCAACATCCGCTTCGACATTGTCGCCGAAGACATGCGGGCTCAGATGGGCGCCACCAATATCGGCGCCCGACGCGTGGTCACTCTGCTGGAAAAATACGGCATGGAAGTCTTTGAGCCGCACAAACTGGCGCTGTTCGACGCGACCAAGAAAATGATGCAGGCGGAGATTGCCAAGATTCCCAACGGCAACTATTCCGGCGAAGGCTACGTCTACTACGACGGTAAGAACATCGGCTCGAAATACACCATCCGCGTGGATATCGCGGTGACGGACGATGCAATCAGCTTCGATTATTCGAAGACCGACGGGCGCACCAACGGCTTCGTCAATGGCACGTATACTTCCAGTGCCTCGGCGACGGCACTGACCTTCCTGCAGATGGTCAATCCGGATATCCCACACAATGAGGGCATGCTCGAACCGCTCGAAATCATCATACCGGAGGGCACCATCCTGAATGCCGGCTATCCGGCGGCGACCACATTCGGCAACCACCTCTGCCCGCCGAACGCGGACGCGATTCAGCGCGCGCTCGGCCCCGTGATCCCGGATCGGGTGACGGCCGGCTGGAACAACCTGCTCTCCTCGCTCACCACTGGTCGGGACGAGGAGAAGGATGACGACTATGTCGACATCTTCTTCATGGGCATGAAGGGCGGCGCGGGCGCCATGCAGGGCACCGACGGCTACGACCATATTGGCATGATCGACGCCTCGGGTGGCGTGCTTGATCAGGACTACGAGATGTTCGAGCAACAGACTCCACACACGCTGATCCAGCACGAATATCTCACCGACTCCGCCGGTCCCGGCCAATGGCGCGGCGGCATCGGTACAGTCACCAAGTATCGGATCGGTTCCGAGGACACGCAACTCGTCACCTTTGGCGACGGCGATTTCGAGCCTGCCTTTGGCCTCTTCGGCGGCGGCAAGGGGACCTTGAACATCATCAAGCTGACCAAACCGGACGGCGAAGAAATGATCCCGCTAAACAAGGACCTGATTACAGGCGTGCCTAAAGGCACTCTCTACTATCAGGAAGCAGGCGGCGGAGGCGGACTTGGCGACCCAAAAAAACGGGACCAGGAGAAAGTGCGTGATGAGCTGCGCAACGAACTTATCTCGAAGGAGACCGCCCAAACCATTTACGGTCTGGACGACTAGGCGCCCATGAATTTTGACCTGACAGAGGACCAACGCGTGGTCCAGGAGACGTTCGCCCGCTTCTCCGACGAGCAGATCGCGCCCCAGGCGGAAGCACTTGATGAGGCCCACGCATTTCCGCAAAAGCTGTTCGAGCAGCTGGGCGAACTCGGCTTCTTCGGCATGCGCTATCCCGAGGAGGCCGGCGGAACCGGCCTCGACCTGCTGTCCCTCTGCCTGGCGGTGACGGAAATTGCCCGTGGCTCGGCGAGCGTCGCGGGTGTCGCTACCATGCAGTCGCTTATGGGCACCAATTTCCTTTGGGCATTGGGCAACGACGACATCAAGGAACGGCTGTTCGCCCCGGCGCTGGAAGGCAAGCTGATCGGCGGCATCTGCATGACCGAGCCGGATTCGGGCAGCGATCTTAACAGCATCTCCACCTACGCCGAACGCACCAACAGCGGCTACAAGATCAACGGCCAGAAGATGTGGATCACGTCGGCCCCTGTTGCCGACTTTTTCACGGTCTTCGCCAAGGCGGGGCCGGAACGTGGCTTGACCATCTTCCTGGTGGAAAAGGACTTCGAAGGACTCAACATCGGCCGCTCTATCGAGAAGATGGGCGTCTGGGCCTTACCCACATCGGAAGTGGCGTTCAACGACTGCATCGTCCCTGAGAGCCATCGCCTGTGCCCTGAAGGCGAAGGCGAACAGCACCTGCGCACCCTGCTCGCCCAGATCCGCGTGATCACCGCAGCCATGGCCATCGGCATTGCCCAGGCGGCTGTAGACACTGCCGTGCAGTATGCATCCGAACGCAAGCAGTTCGGCAAGCCGATCAATCGATTTCAAGCGATCCAACTCAAGCTCGCCGATATGGGCACGCAACTGGACGTCGCCACCCGCTACATGCACTACGCCGCCTGGCTGGTGGATCAGGGGCGGCCGCATCATACGGAATCGGCGATGGCCAAGCTGTTCGCCAGTGAAAGCGCGGCGGACATCTGCGATCAGGCTGCCCGAGTGATGGCGTCCTACGGCTATGCGATGGAATATCCGGCGCAACGCTATCTGCGCGATGTACGTTTCACGCTGATCGGCGGCGGCACCAGCGAGATTCTGAAATTGATCATCGCCAAGGGCATGGCCACGGCGGCCGGCGTCAACTGAGGCGGGAGGAGACACAGGTGCCGGAAGAAAAAAATAACGAGAAGATCAAGGTACTAATTGGCAAGCCCGGGCTCGATGGCCACGATGTGGGCGTCAAGGTGGTCGCACGCGCGCTGATCGATGCTGGCTTCGACGTTACCTACACCGGTCTGCGCAAGTCGCCGGACGAGATTGCCCAGGCGGCGCGGGATACTGATGCGGACGTGATCGCGCTCTCGATCCTGTCCGGCAGCCACATTCCGCTGTGTCAGGCGATGAAACAGAAGATTGAGGAATACCAATTGTCCCAGAAGGCCTGGCTAGTGGGCGGCAACATTCCCAAGGAAGACATCGAGGCGCTGAAAGAGATCGGCGTCGACGGCATTTTCCGCACGGGCAGCAAACTGGACGACATTGTCTCATTTATCCGGGAGAAAGTTGATGAACGAACAGCGTAAGTTCGACATCCCAGAGATCCGCAACGAATCTGGGATCGCCATCAAGCCGATTTATACGGCGGAAGATGTCGCTGCGTCGCGCATCGAGGAGCCGGGCGTGCCCGATGGGGTGGGAATGCCAGGGCAGTTCCCCTTCACCCGTGGCATTCACGACATGATGTACCGCAAGCGCCCCTGGACGATGCGGCAGTATACCGGCTTCGCCAACGCAGCCGACACCAACGAGCGCTTCAAATATCTGATCGAGACCGGCAACACCGGCCTGAATGTCGCCTTTGACCTGCCGACCCAATGCGGACATGACAGCGACGACCCCCTGGCTGCGGGCGAAGTCGGACGGGTTGGCATGGCCATCGATACCCTGAAGGACATGGAAGTGGCCTTCGACGGCATCGACATCCAGAACATCACGGTGTCGCTGACCATCAACGGCTCAGCGTCGACGATGATCGCCATGTATCTGGCGATGGCGGAAAAGCGTGGGTTTGATACGACGAAGCTACGCGGCACCTGCCAGAACGACATCCTCAAGGAATTCGTTGGGCGCGGCACCTGGATCTATCCAGTAGAGCCGTCCGTGAAACTCGTGGCCGACACCATGGAGTATTGCGCCGAGCACGCTCCGTTCTATTCACCGGTGTCAGTCTGCGGCTATCACATTCGCGAATCCGGCGCGACGCCTACCGAGGAGATGGCCTACGGGTTTGCAATCGCCAGCGCCTATTTCGACGAGGTTTTGAAACGCGGCCTCGACATCGATGATTTCGCCTACCGGATGTCGTTCAACTACAACATTTTTGGCCAGTTCTTCGAGCAGATCTGTAAATTCCGCGCTGGCCGGCGCCTATGGGCCAAGATCGTCAAAAACAAGTATGGCGCCAAGGATCCGAAATCCATGTGGCTGCGCATGATCGCCGGCGGCGGCGGCGCGGGGCTGACCATCGAGCAGCCCGAGAACAACATCATGCGCGGCGCCTATTATGCGCTTGGTTGCGCGCTTTCCGGCGCCCAAACCATCGCGCTGTGTTGCTACGACGAGGCCTACACCATCCCCTCGCCCCACGCGCAACAAATTTCGATCCGTACGATGCAGCTTCTGATCGAGGAGATGGGTCTGACCGACACCGTCGATCCGCTTGCCGGCTCCTACTATGTAGAGACCCTGACCAATGAGATGGAAGAGGAAATGGTCAGGATCATGGACGAGATCGAGGAAAAGGGCGGTATCGTCAAGATGATCGCCGAGGGCGAACTCCAGTCGCACGTATCGCGCCAGGCCTACCAGCATCAGCGCGACCTGGAATCCGGCGAAGTTCGTAAAATCGGCGTCAACTGCCATGAAGTTGAAGAAGAAGACCCGCAGGTTGAGATGCACCCGTACAACGTCAAGGATACGGAAGAACAGGTTCGCCGCTTGAATGAGATCAAGGCGAGCCGCGATCAATCCGCAGTATCTTCAGCTCTGACGAAGGTGAAACAGGCCGCGGTTGACGGCACCAACACAATGCCGGCGATCATGGAAGCAGTTACTGCCTACGCCACCGTGGGCGAAATCAGGCATGAACTGGAGTCGGTTTACGGCCGTTTCGAGGAACCCATCCGCTTCTAGTGGCGGCTAGTAGAACAGGAGTGAGGGACACCATCCAGGCTCGGGGTTAATCCGGGCCGGCGACCGGACAACAGGACCAGGCCCGGAATCCGGGTAAACCGAAAGGACAGACCCATGGCGCTCCCACAATTTCAGGCCGCGCCCCAGTTCGAGGAGTATGTCAACGCCACCGACCTGTCGGCAGCCGTGGCCGCATTGGCCGATGGCCAAGGCACGCCCGTCGCCGGCGGGACTGACCTCTGGGTGCAGAAAGAGCTTCCAGGTGCAGTGGCCGGCGACAGGTTGGTCAACATCAAGAACGTGCCAGAGCTGAAAGGCATCGCAGCGGCCGACGGCCGCATTCGTATCGGCGCCCTTGTTACAATGACCGAAATCCTTGGAGACGGCCGGCTGAAAGACGCTGCACCCATCCTAGCCATTGCGGCGGATCGGTTTGCCAGCGTTCAAATAAGAAATGCGGCGACCATCGGCGGGAACGTGGCCAACGCCTCCCCTGCCGCCGACATGATGCCGCCGCTCCTATGTGCGGACGCTGCCGTAGAACTGGCCCGCGAGGAAGGCGGTGCAATCTCTACCCGGGAGGTGACGCTCAGTGAGTTCTTCACCGGGCCGGGCCGTTCCGTTCGAGAATCCAATGAATTGGTAGCTGCGGTCATCGTTCCTATACAACCCGGTCGATATGCCGGTTTCTGCAAGTCCGGCCCCCGCCCGGCGCTTGAAATTGCGCGTGTCTCTATGGCGATCACCGGCGAAGCAGCCGGCGGCAAGCTAACCAACCCGCGGATCGCCTTTGGCGCGGTCGCGCCCACGCCTATCCGCTGCACACAGACTGAAGCGCTGATCGACGGCAAGCCCCTGGACGATGAACTGATCGCCCGGGCGCTTGAAACCATGGATGGCGAGATCTCACCGATTGCCGACCACCGGGCGTCCGAGTGGTATCGCCGCCACCTCGCCCGCACCTACCTGGAACAGGAGCTTCGCCATGTCCGCGATGGTTGATGTCACTTTTACCCTGAACGGCCACACCACATCGCTTGCTGTGGCTGTCCACGATTCGGCACTGACTACGTTGCGGGACCGCCTTGATCATGCCGGCGCCAAGCTCGCCTGCGGTGAAGGTGAATGCGGGGCCTGTACAATCATAGTCGATGATATCTCGGTCAACGCCTGCCTGATGCCGGCGCCGGATCTGGACGGCCGCATCGTGCGCACCGTCGAGGGCCTGTGGGAGGGAGATGGTCTTTCGAAGGTTCAGGACGCCTTTGTGCGCCATGGCGCGGTGCAATGCGGTTTCTGTACGCCGGGCATGGTCATGCAGGCGACCCATCTGCTCGAACAGCAACCTGAGATGAGTGACGCCGAGGTGCGCCGCGGCCTGGAAGGAAATACCTGCCGCTGCACCGGCTACAGCAAGATCGTCGCCGCCGTCATGGAGGTGTCCCGGGACGCCGCCACAAAGACCGCCGAAGCGGCGGAATAGGGAGACCAGAATGGACCCCATCGAGAAAAAGGAAATCGTCGGCTCACGCGTCACCAAGCTGGATGCGCCTGAAAAAGTTGCCGGCCGCGTCCGCTATGTCAACGACATGACCCTGCCACGCATGCTTTACGCAAAGGTGCTGCGTACCGATCGGGTGCACGCGAACATCTTGAGCATCGATACGTCGAAGGCAAAGGCGTTGCCGGGTGTCCATGCGGTTATTACTGCCGCTGACACACCGAAGTTTGGCATCGGCGTTCTCAAGGACAACCCGCCGCTCAAAGGCGACAAGGTGCGCTGCATCCGCGATGAGATCGCCGCGGTCGCCGCCGACACTGAGGAAATATGCGACGCCGCGCTGCGCTTGATCGAGGTCGAATACGAAGACCTGCCGACGGTGTTCGAGACCGTAGATGCGCTGGCCGAGGGCGCGCCGGTGATTCATGAAGACCGGCCCGACAACATCGCGATGTTGCACGAATTCAAGGCGGGCGATCTTGAAGCGGGCGAGGCACAGGCGGTCCACATATTCGAAGATGAGTATGACGTCCATTATGTGACCCATTGCAACATGGGCGCGAGCTGCTGCCTTGCCGATGTGGATACCGACGGCCGCGTGACGCTCTATTCGCAGACCCAATATCCGTTCATCATGAAGATGGATATCGCGCCATCGCTGGGCATCCACCCAGGTGATCTCCGCATCATCCAGCCGCCGGTGGGCGGCGCCTTTGGTGCCAAACTCGATGTCTATCCGAATGAGCCGATCTGCGTGCTTCTGGCCATGGAAACCCGCAGACCGGTGAAGCTGCTCTACAGCCGGGAGGAGGAGTTCATCGTCTCTCCCACGCGCCAGCCCGTAGAGTTCAAAATTCGGTCGGGCATGACCGCTGAGGGCAAACTGACATTTCGCGACGTGGATTCACGTCTTAACAACGGCGGCTATACCTCCTGGGGTGCGACCACACCCTACGTCTCTATGCGCACGGGCACGTCCCACTACAAAGTGGACAATGTCAGCTATCGGGCGCGGGCGGTTTATACCAACAATCCCTTCGCTGGCTCCTTCCGCGGCTATGGAAATGTGCAGGCGACCTGGGCACTGGAGACCCATATGGATCAGATGGCGGAGATCGTCGACCAGGACCCGGTCGCCTTCCGCCTGCTGAACTCCAATGAACAGGGTGACGTGACCCCCCAGGGCGCGAAGCTCAACAATATCGACCTTAAGGGCTGCATCACTACCGCCGCCGAGGAGTCGGACTTCCTCAAGAAGTGGCAGGCCAATCTGGGCCAATGGGATAGCCCGGAGCGATTCAAGCGCGGCATCGGCATCGCCTCATCGCTACACAATGCCGGCGGCGCCAAGATCCACAAGTCGGACGGCTGCGGCACGATGCTGAAAATGGACGACTACGGCCGGGTCACGGTCATCACTGGCGCGTCGGAAATCGGCCAGGGTATCGACACTGTGATTGCCCAGATCATGTCCGAAGAGCTTGGCATCCCGATGCGCGACGTGACCCTGGTGATGAACGACACGGCCACGGGCCCGTGGGATGTGGGCGTGCACGCCAGTCGCACCACCTATATCGCTGGCAAGTCCGCCCAGCGCGCAGCTCGCAAGGCGCGCGAGCAAATCCTTGCGGCGGCATCGAGGCAATCGAACGTCAGCCCTGACGAGTTGGACCTGCGCGGCGGTCATGTGGTGCAGATGAAAGATGGCGAACCGGTCATGCCGCTCGACCGCCTGCTGCGCCAGATGCATTTCGCTGGCGAAGACGCAGAGCTGGTTATGGTCTCGGACTATTACGAGCCACCGAGCGAACCCGAAGACGAAAACCGCTACGGCGACATGTCCGCCTCCTATTCCCACGCGGCGCACGTGGCGGAAGTGGTTGTCGACACCATGACCGGAGAGGTCAAGGTGGAGCAGATCTGGTCTGCCCAGGACGTCGGCAAGGTCGTCAATCCCGTGGGCCTGGAAGGCCAGATCGAAGGCGGCATCGCCGTCGGCATCGGCTACGCGCTCTCGGAGGAGCTGCAGCTCAAGGATGGCATCGTGCAGAATCCATTCTTCCGGGACTATCACGTGATGACCGCGCCAGAGATGCCGCCGATTCACATGACCTGGCTGGAGACGAATGATGAGGAAGGCCCGCTGGGCGCCAAGGGCGCGGCGGAGTTGCCGACCATCGTCATCGCACCGGCCATCGGCAATGCGGTCTATAACGCCACTGGTGTGCGTTTCAATCACCCGCCGCTGACGCCCGAAAAGATCGCCCGTGGCATCTGGGAGCGGAAGCAGCAGATGCGCGCCGCCGCTGAATAGCGCCCGCCAATAAGCCTACTCAAGAAGCCGACCCGAACAGGAGTTTCCATGAAGCCTCGTACCGTCCTCTCCATGGAGCAGGCGTTGTCCATGACCTATGCCACCCTCCGTTTTGCCCATCTGGGCTGGCGGGTGATCCGGCTGGAAGCGACGCCCGTCGGCGGCAGCGCAACGCCAGGCGACCCGAACCGCTACATCGGCTCCAAGGTTCTGGACGAGGATCGCCATTCCTATTTCGTCGCGCCTAATGTGGGCAAAGAGGCAATCGCCCTCAATCTCAAGGAAGAAGAGGGCCGCGCCGTCCTGCACAAGATCGTCGAAGAACTGGAAGTCGACATCTTCTGCTGCAATACCTTGCCTGGGCGCTACGAGCCGTTCGGCATTGACTACGACACGCTGTCGGCGATCCGGCCGGAGCTGATCTGGGCCGGCATCTCGGCCATGGGGCCGGAATACCCAAAGACGCCTGGCTACGATCCCGCAATTCAAGCCATGTCCGGCTTCATGGAGACCACTGGCTTTCAGGATGGTCCGCCGACCCTTTCCGGCATCCCAATCATCGATCTCAAGGCCGGTGACGAGGTCTATGCCAATGTCATGCTGGGACTGGCGGAACTGGCGGAGACTGGCCACGGCAAACGCATCGATGTCTCCATGTTGCAAGCTGCTGCTTCCTGGCTGATCACCACTCTGCCGCTGATCGACTTCGACGCCGATCCGGAGGAATACACCCGCTGGGGCAACGCCCATCGCAAGTTCATCCCGACCAACATCTATCCAACCCGGGACGGCTATATTTACATGGCCATGGGGTCGAACGTTCAGTGGCAACGCCTTATCGCCATCCCGCGCTTTGCCTCGCTCGCCAAGGAAGGCCGCGAGACCAACAACGGCCGCTATGCGGACCGTGAAGCGCTCTACCGGGAGATCGGCGAAGTTACCGCCCAGTCGGACATCGCCACCATCGAGGCGGAGTTTGCCTCCGCCGGCATCCCCAACGCCCGCATAAACACGGTCCCGCAAGCGCGGGATCTGCCGGCGATCGCGTCAAAACTCACCACCACGGAGCTGCCCGGCAGCGGCAAGACGATCCACATGCAGCCGATGGCCGTGGACGTGCCCGATGGCCGCGGCGACCTTACCTTCCCGCCCAAATACGGCGAACACACTGACGCGATCATGAAAGAAGCAGGCTTCGACGCTGACACCCGCGCCGCGTTGCGGGAGGCAGGGGTCGTGCAGTAGGTCCCTCGCCTACCGCTCAAATACCTCTTTGAATTCCATGTCCCTCAAATCGCGCTTGAGGATCTTGCCAAAATGACTCCGAGGCAGGGATTTCATGAAGGCGATCCGCGTCGGCACTTTGTAAGGGGCAAGAGTCTCCCGGCCGTAGGTGTAGAGCGCGGCGGCCGCCTCCGCATCTGGCGGGCCGTCTTCCTGGTCAGCCCGGGCGAGGATCAGCATGATCGCCTCCCCCCAACGTTCATCTTCGACGCCGACTGCGGCGCACTCCATCACCTGCGGGTGGTCCATATAAACCGACTCGATCTCGACCGAGGGCACGGTCTCGCCACCTGTGATGATCACGTCTTTTGAACGGTCGACAATGCTGACGCGGCCAGCCTTGTCCATCACCCCCACGTCACCGGTGAAACACCAGTGCAGCCCTTCCGGATCGCCCTTGCGTGGCCGCCAGGTGACGGCGGATGCCTCGGGGTTTCGGCTATAGGTGAGCGCTGTATTGAATCCGCGCAACGCGATTTCACCCGGCTCCCCACGTGGCAACTCCTGATCATCTTCGCCGAGAATGAGGCAGCGCGTGTCGATATAGGGCTCCCCTACGGCTTCCGGGAATGTCAGCAGTTCGCCGGGGTTGGGTGCGGCCATGTTGAGGGTCTCGCTGAGGCCCGCAGCCGCGAAAATATCGGTCTCCGGAAACATCTCTGCAAGCCTCTGACGCAGCGCAGGCGGCGTCGGCGCAGCCGTGCTGACGGCCACCTTCGGCTCGATCACCGGCTTGCCGTCCCAGGCCTGGTAGAGCGGATTGACCACCGCCGGCACCATCTGCAGATATTCGACGCCGCGCGCTTTGATTTCTGCGAAATAGGCCGCCGGATTGAACGACGTATCCTTGGGAAACACCACCGTGCCGGCACGCCAGAATATCGGAAACATCCCCCAGTCCATGCCGGCCGCGTGATAGCTCGGCATGATCATGATGGTTTGCCAGCCGCGGCGGACCGCATATTCCGCGATGACTCCCATGACGGTGAAATAGACGCCCACATGGCTGTGGATGACGCCCTTGCTCATGCCAGTGGTACCGCCGGTCAGGACCATGCGGAACGGGTCGTCGAGGGAGGTGACCACTGGCAATGGCGTCACGGGTTCCGCTGACAGGATAGTCTCAAAGTCGTGCCAGTCACCGGCCGCCTCCGCCGCATTCACCGCAATGCGTATCGACGCCTCCGCCTTGTCAAAGCAGGGGGCAAAATCCGGACGGGTTACAATCGCCTTAAAGCCGTGATGGTTGGCGAATGTGGCGACCTCGTCCGGCAGCAGGCGTACGTTCATCGGCGCGACCACCGCGCCCATGCGGGCGCAGGCCATGATGATCTCCACTACCGGGTGCTCGTTCCACAGCATCACGCCGACCATATCGCCCTTCTCAATCCCGAGCGTGCTGAGCGCGCGGGCCAGTTGGGTGATGCGGTCGTCCAGCTGCCGGTAGGTCAGTGTGCGGCCTGAGTACAGATCATCGATCGCCACCCGGTCCGGATAAATCTCCGCCCCGCGGGTGATGATGTGCGCAATACTGACGAGCTGCCGCTCAGGATTCTTAAGCGAATCGGTCACAAGCTCCCTCCCCCCTGTTGCTTGTTCAAACCACGATTTAGATCGAAAAACCGCACAGGAAAGGGGCTAGCGTCCGCCCACCACAATGCAATGGAAAATATCCCGATTTACCCGGCGTCGCGCAGACGTCGTGCCGCCAATTTCACCGCAGCGACAATCTCCGGATAGGCAGCACATCGGCACAGGTTGCCGACAAGAAAATGGCGGATCACGTCGTCATCCGGGTCTGGATGGGCCTCCAGCAGCTTTTTGGTCATCAGAATGAATCCAGGCGTACAGAAGCCGCACTGAAAGGCGCCCGCTTCCAGAAATGCCTCCTGGATGGGATGCAGCGTGTTGCCGTCGGCAAGGCCCTCGATGGTGTTGATCTCGGCACCATCCGCAAACCAGGCCATGTAGAGGCAGCCGGAAACGGCGTCACCATCCACCAACACCGTGCAACAGCCGCACAGGCCCTGGGCGCAGCTTTCCCGCGCGCCGGTCAGGTCAAACTGATTGGTCAGCACATCCACCAGTGTTTCGCCCGGTTTCACGGTGGCGGCAGCCGGCCGGCCATTGAGCGTGAAGGTGATATCGCGTGGGCCGCTCATATCACGCATCCCCGTCAGCGGGGTGCAGGGCGCGATAGACGGCTTCCGGTGTGATCGGCATGTCCAGGAGATAGGTACCAATGGCATCCGCTACTGCATTACCCACGGCTGGCGACAGCGCCATGGTCGAGATCTCACCCGCCCCTTTGGCCCCGAACGGACCGTCCTGCTGGCGGGATTCAACGAACTCATTGCGGAAATCACGGGGCACATCCAGCATGTTCGGAATCTTGTAGTCCGCGAGCGACCCGTTCAGCAATTGGCCATCCTGGAACAGCATTTCCTCTGTCGTGGTGAATCCCAATTGCATGATTGCGGCGCCTGAAATCTGCGCTTCCACCAGCTTCGGGTTGATGGCCGTGCCCACATCGACGACGCTGATCAGGCGTGTGACCTCGAACTGGCCGGTCTCCGTGTCCACTTCCACCTCTGCGCCCGCCGCACCCACGCCCCAGAAAGGCGTCGCTGCCCGGGACTGGCCCGTGTCCGGGTCGGGCTTTTCGTATTCAGGGATGAAGCTGCCGGTGCCGATGATATTGCCGGCCTGCATGCCGTATTTGCGGCGCAACAACTCGCTCAATGGAATATTGCTGCCAGCCGGTTCATCAAGCTCCACCCGGAGCGCTTCGATTTTGTCGCGCGCTTCTTCTGCTGCCAGCCGGACCGCCGTTCCCATGTGAAAAGTGGAGCGGGAGCCAAGCGTGCCCATATCGTAGGGCGTCACATCGGTATCTGTATGCATGACCCGGATCTTGCTCGCATCCAGGTTCAGCACTTCCGCCGCGATCTGAGCCATCACCGTATCCGAGCCTTGGCCCATGTCGACAGTGCCGATATAGAGGCCGCAGCTTCCGTCGCCGTAAAGGTTGACGATGGCGACCGACGTTGTCGGCGCGGTGATGCCCTTTATGGCAACCGCCAGGCCGCGGCCGCGCTTGATTCGTCCGCCGCCGGGATCGAACGGCAAACTCCACCCCAGTCGCTCCGCCGCCCGGTCGAGCACCGCGTCGAGGGCAGCATCGCGAATGAGGGTCCCGGACGCCTGCGGCCGCCCGTTCCGCAGGAGGTTCTTGCGCCGGAAATCAACCTGGTCGATGCCCATTTCGCGGGCGATCATGTCGGTATGGCACTCATAGGCCCAGGCGATCTGCGGCGCGCCAAAGCCGCGCAAGGCGCCCGCCGGCGGCCGGTTGGTGTAGACCGCATAGGAGTCGATCGACACGTTGTCGATGTCGTAGGGCCCTGCCGCCGTAAAGCCGGCTTTCTGGGTCACACGCGGACCGATATCCGCATAGGCGCCGCCGTTCCAGATCACTTCGCACGCGCGGGCGATGATCTTGCCATCCTTGGTCACGCCGCTCTTGATGTTGAAGGTGCAGGGATGGCGGGTGACCATGAAGAATTGCTCTTCCATGGAGAGCGCGATCTTCACCGGCTGCCGCACCAGCAGGGATAGCGCCGTTACCAGCGCCTCGAGCTTGATATAGAGTTTGCCGCCAAACCCACCGCCCAGGAATGGCACCTTCACCCGCACCCTGTTCTCCGGCCAACCGAGCAGCCGCGCGATCTCGATGCGCACGAAAGATGGCCCCTGTGACGCAGTGTGCAGGGTCATGTGGTCGTCCCGCACGTCCGCCACGGACACAAACGGTTCCATCGGCGTATGCATCACCGGTTGGGTGGTGAGGGTATGCTCGAAAATGTGATCCGCCGCAGCGAACCCGGCCTCCACGTCGCCATGGCGCAGCTTGTAGCCGAGGGCCACATTGGTGCCGCTCTGGCCCTTCAGGTGGTTCAAATCTGGAAAGGATGCGGCAGGTTTCAGTTCGTCGTGGACATGAATGTCCGAGGTCATGGCCTCGACCTCATTATCGACGGACGGCAGCTCGTCATATTCCGCGGTAATCAAGGCGACGGCCTGTGCCGCCACCCGCGGGTCTTTCGCCAGCACCACCGCCACCGGCTCGCCAGCGAACCGCACTTTGCCGTCCGCCAGAACCGGCTGGTCGTGGAATGCAGGACCGTAATAGGGATCCGGCAGCACTTCCCGAATATCGTCGATGGTCACCACGCGGAATACGCCCGGCACCGCCGCGGCTTCTGAGACATCAACGCTGAGAATCCGACCGTGGGGCACAGTGCTGCGGAAGATCTTGCCATACAGCATCCCCGGCAGGCGCAGGTGGTGCACATACTCCGCCCGCCCGGTCACTTTCTGGCGGCCTTCCAGACGGGGGATCGACTGGCTGATATTGTGGGCTGGGTCGTCCACCGTCATCGCCCCATCAGTTCCCGTACTACCCGGCCCAGATAAATTTTCAACAAATGGTTCTTGTACCCAGCACTGCCCCGATGGTCGGATTCGATATCAACTTCTTCTGCCGCGGTCTCTCCAGCTGTCGCTAAAAGGTCATCGCCTGCCGGCTGGCCACGCAGCACATTCTCAGCCGCAGTCAGTCGGGTCGGCATATCGAGGGCCGCGCCCAGTACGATCCGAATATCGGCGATGACATCTCCATCCGGCACCAGCGAAACAGCGACACCCAGCGCCGGCCAGTCGTGGGACGCGCGCGTGGTCACCTTGGCGTAGGCGGCGCGCCGGTCTTCCACCAGCGGCGCATACAGCGCGGTAATCACCTCGCCGTCAGCCAGACTGGTCTCGTAATAGCCCTGGAACAAGTCTGCCACCGCCAACCGGCGCTCGCCCGATGGACCGACCACATCCACCGCCGCATCCAGCGCCATCCACACCGGCGGCAGGTCAAGATGTGGATCTCCGTGCGCCAGGTTGCCCCCAACCGTCGCAACATTCCGGACGCGCACATTGGCGAGTGTCTTCATCACCCGGCCGATTACGGGCAGGTGTTTCTGGACCAGGGGCGATTGCTGCAGCTGTGTGAATGTCGTCCCCGCGCCGACGCGAAGAGAGCTGCCGTCTTCGCTCAGATCGATGCCGCCCAGCGCGCCGCCGACCTTGCGCAGGCTGACCAGACGCGTCGGCTCAAAAAACTGTGCTTTCATCATCAGCATGAGCGCGGTCCCACCGCCGATAGGCCGGACAGCAGAATCGTCCTCGTCCAGCAAAGCCAGCGCCTCGGCCAGGGACTCTGGCTCCTCGAGATCGAAATTCTTCACGCGTCGCGCCCCTGGGTCATAGGCCGGGATGGTGGCGTTTGCCGCAAAATTTGTCCAAACTTGCCGGAGAATCCGTAGACTACACAGCCTAAACATGCGGGATTGGCGGGACTTGAGCAAGCCTGCAAACGCCCACGCCCGCACCTCCAATTCAATGGTTCAGATTGGATACACAGTGAGCCATAACGGCCTCCAAATTTGGACAGCGCACGAGGCGGCGGCGGCCATTGCCCACGGTAACCTGACGTCTGAAGCGCTGATCCGGGCTTGTCTGGACCAGATCCAGACCGGCGAACCCGTGGTGCAGGCCTGGGCGCATCTGGACCCGGTAGAGGCGATTACCGAGGCCCAGACCCGGGATGGCGAGGTGCCCCGCGGCCCCTTGCATGGTGTGCCGATGGGGATCAAGGACATCATCGACGTGGCTGACATGCCCTGCCGCATGGGGTCGCCGATCTACACCGCCAATCAACCGGCGACAGACGCATCCTGTGTCGCCTTGTTGCGCGCCGCCGGCGCTGTGATTCTGGGTAAGACAGTGACTGCGGAATTCGCGGCCACCACACCCGGACCTACGACCAATCCTGTCGATCCGGCCCGGACACCGGGTGGCTCATCCAGCGGTTCCGCTGCCGCGGTTGCCGCTGGCATGGTGCCCCTCGCACTCGGAACCCAGACCGGTGGCTCGGTGCTGCGCCCGGCATCATTTTGCGGCGTGATCGGATTTAATCCCGGTTTCGGCAGCATCAACCGTAGCGGCATCAAGTTCGCAGCGGAAAGCGTCGACACCATCGGCATCATCGCCAGGGATCTCGCCGATGTGGCGATCTGTTGGCGCGCCTTGTCTGGGAGCAACGTTACAGATGCCCCATCCCCGCAATCGCCCCCGCGCCTTGCGCTCTGCGCCGGTCCTTCCTGGGCCAATGCCGCGCCGGAAAGCACCGCTGCTGTAGAACACGTCGCCGCCGCTGCTGCTGACGCCGGTGCGGCGGTAGTCCCGTTCGAATTGCCGGAAGCGACGGCACTGCTTCGCGACGCCCGCATCTGCATCAACGGCTACGAGCGCGCCCGGGGTCTCTCCTGGGAATGGCAGCATCACCGGGATCTGATCAGCCCGCCTTTCCAGGAAACCCTGGCGGCCGGATGGGACATTTCCTACGATGATTATGCTGCCGCCGTCGCATTAGCGACTGCATGGCGGCGCTGGTTGGACGACGCGCTTGAGAGCTTTGACGCCATCCTTACCCCGGCAGTCAACGGCATCGCCGATGTGGGACTGGACTCCACCGGCGATCCGGCATTCCAGGAACTCTGGACGCTGCTGCACGCGCCGGCGATCAGCCTGCCGCTCTATGAGAGCGGCGGCCTGCCTGTGGGCGTGCAATTGGTTGGCCGGCGCCATGGCGGCAGGGCGCTTTTGCGAACGGCGTTCTGGGTGATGGACGCCGCGCCATCCCGGGCGGCATAGTCGGCCCCGATGTCCAACACCGTCCTCACACTGTTATCCCACCACCGGCTCGCCGAAACCTATGCGGCCGGCCATTGGCGGGATGACACGATCTACGCCCTCGCCCGGGAACACGCCGTGGCGGACCAAGAGCGGCCAGCAGTACGCGACCGTCACCGAAGGCTTTCCTACGGGCGGGTGGTTCAGCTGGCCGACGCCTTCGCCGGGGAGCTCGAAAAGGCGGGTTTGCGTCAGGGCGACCGGGTCGCCGTGTGGCTGCCCAGCCGCGTGGAGACCGCCATCGCGCTGCTTGCCTGCTCACGAAACGGCTATGTCTGCTGCCCCTCCCTGCATCGCGACCATACCAGCGATGACGTGGCGGGCCTGCTCAACCGCATGGGCGCGGCGGCCTTTGTTGGCCAGTCCGGCTATGGCGCGGGCGGCGATATCTTCGCGCAACTGGCGGACATCGACGGTCTGAAGAAGATCGTCGCCCTGCCGCCCCCCAGCGAGACCCCTGAAAACGACCTCATGGTGGCGAGGGAGACCGCTGATACGGACGCCAATACCGATCCGAATGTTGTTGTCTACCTGGCCTTTACGTCGGGCACCACGGGCGCACCCAAAGGCGTGATGCACAGCGACAACACCCTGCTGGCCAACGCCCGGGCGATGATTGACGACTGGCGGTTCGACGCCGGCAGCGTGATCTATTCCCTGAGCCCGCTCAGCCACAATCTGGGCCTCGGTGCGCTGGTGATGGCGCTGGCCTGCGGCGGTGAAATTGTGGTCCACGACCTGCCCCGGGGGGACAGCCTTCTGGATCGCCTGCAGGAGGTCGATGCCAGCTTCATCGTCGGCGTCCCCACCCACGCCATTGATCTGATCGCCGAGTTGCGGGGACGTAGCGATGTGACGCCGGGGCGGATCAAAGGCTTCCGCATTTCCGGCGCGTCCGCGTCGCCGGACGTCATCCGCGACCTGCTGCGGTTCGGCATCGTGCCGCAAAGCGGCTATGGCATGACTGAGGCGGGCTCCCACCACTACACCCGCATCGACGACCCTCCGGTGCGGATTGCAGAAACCTCCGGGCGAGCCTGCGCCTCGTACGACGTCACGATCTGGGACCTGGAAGATCCGGACCGCCAACTGGGCCCCGGCGAAGAGGGTCAGATCGCAGGGCGCGGCGCGGGGCTGATGCTTGGTTATTTCGATGACCAGGCTGCCAACGAAACCGCGTTCAACCGCGATGGCTGGTTCCTGACCGGCGATATCGGCCAGCTGGATCCGGAGGGTTATCTGACCATCACCGGCCGGAAGAAGGATCTGATCATTCGCGGCGGCCACAATATTTACCCTCAGCAGATCGAATCCCTGGCCGCCCAGCACCCCGCGGTTGAACGGGCAGCGGCCATCCCGGTTGCAGACCCGCGCCTGGGTGAGAAGGTTTGTCTTGCTGTCACTGTAGGTGACACAGCGGTCGCCGTGGACGACTTGCTTGGCCATTTGGCCAGTCTCGGCCTTTCCCGCTACGACATGCCGGAATATGTTCTGGTCCTTGACCACATGCCGATGACTGCCAGCGGCAAGGTCCTGAAGCGCGATTTGATCAGCGGGATCGGTGAAGGCGCGTTGAGTCCCGAACCCGTCCGCTGGAAAGCGCCTTCTGATGCTGCCGATTGATCGTCGCATGGAGTGGTCAATCCAGCTATCAATGGCCAAATCGTTCAGATAATTTTGAGGGGGATCAGCGTGCGCGCCGTTGTGCTTCATGAATTCGGCACACCCGACAGTCTCGCGATCGAAGAAATCGCCAGCCCGGAACCCGGCCTGGATGAAGTGCTGATCGAGGTCGGCGCTGTCGGCGCCAACTTTGTCGACCTGCTGGTGATTGACGGCAGCTATCAGTTCCTGCCGAAAAGACCCTTCACGCCAGGAAAGCTGCCGGCAGGGACCATCCTGAAGGTAGGTGCTAACGTCACCGACCTGGCGCCCGGTGATCGGGTGCTAACCACGGCGGAACAGGGCGGCTATGCCGAACAGGCATTGGCGCCTGCCGCGCAGTCCTACCCGATCCCGGACAATATGAGCTTTGTCGATGCCGCCTCTATCGCGCTGGCCTTCGACACCGCCTGGTTTGCGCTGCATGAACGCGCGCGTCTGCGGGAAGGGGAGACTGTGCTGGTGCTGGGTGCATCTGGCAGCGTCGGCCACGCAGCGCTACAGCTAATCCGGTCATTTGGCGCCCGTGGTATCGCCGGTATTGCGTCGCCGGAGAAAGCGGACATGGTACGCGAGGCCGGGGCGGCGGAGATTGTCGATCTGGCCGCGGACGACATTCACAACGATCTGCGCCGTCAAGTCTATGCGCTGACCGACGGCCAGGGCGTGGATGTGATTATCGACTGTCTGGGAGATAAATTCCTGGGCGCGGCGCTCCGCGCGCTCGCCTGGCGCGGGCGGCTGGTGGTGATCGGCTTTGCGGCGGGGGAAATCCCCACCATCAAAGCCAACTATTTGCTGGTCCGGAATATTGAGGTCAGCGGCCTGCAGGTGAGCGACTACCGGAAGCGCATGCCTGATATGATGCGCCGCTGCTTTGAGGAGGTCATGGCCCTCTATGCCCGGGAAGAAATCATCGCGCCGCCAACCGTGACGCTGCCGCTCGACAAATTCGCCGACGGGCTGAACATGATCCGCAATCGTACCGCCCAGGGGCGCATTGTGCTGACCCCCTATCCGGCCTGAGGCATCGCATGAAGATCCAGCATCACGGCCGCTATGACTACTCGCCGATCATCGAGCGCCCAGACTTCACCTGGCCGGAGGGCAAACGGCTGGCGGCCTATGTGGCACTGAATGTGGAGAATTTCAGCTTCGGCGAAGGACTGGGCCACACCCCGACATCACCTGGCCCGCCGCCGGATCAGCGCAATTTTGGCTGGCGCGATTACGGCCTGCGCGTGGGCATCTGGCGCATCTTCGACATGATGGACGCGCTCGGCCTGCCGCTTTGCCACCTGCTGAACGCTGCTGTCTGCGAGACCATGCCCCAAATCCCAGCGCGTATCCGCGCCCGCGGCGACGAGGTCATCGGCCATGGCTTCACCAATTCCGAAAGCCAGGCCGACATGGACGAGGCGACCGAGGCGGCGATGATCCAGCGGGTGACCGATATTCTGGCGGAGCATTGCGGCACGCGGCCCTATGGCTGGATGGGGCCCTGGATCGCGGAAACCCTGGTAACGCCCGACCTGCTGAAGGAAGCAGGCTATACCTATGTCATGGACTGGCCAGCAGATGACCAGCCTTTCTGGATGAAGACCCGGTCCGGGCCAATCCTGCAGGTCCCCTACCCGATTGAGGTCAATGACAGCCCGGCGATGCTGTCCCGTCATCAACCGGCAACGGATTTCCACCGCATGATCCTCGACCAGTTCGAGGAGATGATCGAGCTTTCAGCCAAGCAGCCGCTGGTTTTTGGCCTCTCCCTGCACACCTTCGTGGCGGGACAACCATTCCGGCTGCGGCAGATCCGGCGGGCCTTGCAGGATATTCAGAATCACCCGGCCTTCGACCAGGTTTGGATCACGACGCCAGGCGAGATCGCCCGCTACGCTGCTGCACTGCCGGAAGGCACCGTACCTTAGGAATAGAACTCTCTAGGCTGCGGTTTTCGCCGACGCGCCCTCATAAAGGTTCCGGCCTTGGACAAGAGCGCGGATCTTCGCGTCGGCAATGGAGCGTTTGAGCATCCAGAACCCGCAATCTGGGTGGACGTAGCGAACCCGGTTTTCACCCAGCACCTGCGCCGCCCGCTCAATGGCGCGAGCCACATGGTCGGCGGTCTCCACCTCGGTCACCTTGACGTCGACAACACCGAGACCAAGGCCGATCTCAGGTCGCAGATCCTTGAAGGCGACCAATTCTTCCGGCGGTCGGTGTGCGACTTCCATGACGATGTGGTCCACGTGGAGCGCATTCAGGTAGTCGATCAGTCGGCTCCACGTGCCCTGCTGCACTGACTGGCCGCCATAGTTGCCGAAGCAGAGGTGGACTGCCGGTGTGCCATTGGCAGCGTCCAGCACCCGATTGATCGCCTCCGCTGCCCATTCCCACTCGTCGGGGTAGCCGGGCAGGTTAGCCTCATCCAGTTGCACCACATCGGCATCCACGTGACGCACCTGCTCGGCCAGAACGTCAGCGATTGCAAACGCCAGCTCAGCCGCGTCTTTGTAGTGGTGATTGACCAGGGTCTTGGCGAGCATGTGCGGGCCGGTAAGCGTGAATTTGAAGGGCGCGTGAGTAAGTTCTCGCGCCGCACGGCAGGCGCCTGGTAAATCTAGATAGCCGGCAGTAACGGGGCCATCGACCACCCCCGGCGGTCGGGTGCGGAATTGCATCCCCTTCTGGGAACGATACTTGGTCAACTCGTCGAACGTGATGTCTGTCGCCACACCATCCATAGGCCGCACGAAATATTCGATCATGCCGTTGGTCTCGGGATGATTGGGATCGAAGCGGTAGAGCTCGCCGTCGCAGACCACGTCGATACCCGCCAGTTCTTGGGTATGCAGAACAACCCGCGTCGCATCGGCCAGCGCCTGCTCCGAGGGATTGTTCACCAGCCAGTCCGGCACCGGGTAGGAGCCGACGACCGTGGTCTTGATACGCGGGGTTGTTGCCGTCATGGCGGGCCTCCGAATGCTATTTCCCTGTTGCCGCCGCGGCGGCAGAATTCAGGTGACACATATTGCAATATGCCAGGCTATCCAGCATAGTTATAAGTAACTGGTTGGTTACTTTAGCAGGGTCGAGACCACGGCACAACGCAATGGGGAATGCATCCATGACACAGTTTGACTCCGCCAGTTTGCCGGAAAGATTTGCCGACGAAGACGCGCTGGAAGAGTTCATGACCCGCCCATCTGACGCGTTGATCAGCGACCTCGCGAAGGCGCCCGGCGACATCACCATCCTGGGCGTCAGCGGTAAAATGGGCCCTACCCTCGCGCGAATGGCGAAGCGCGCGGTGCCCGACCGACGTGTCATCGGCGTCGCTCGATTTTCGGACCCGGCCATGGCGGCCAAGCTGCAGGCGGCAGATGTGGAAACAATCACCTGCGACCTGGCAGACCGGGATGCAGTGGAAGCCTTGCCAAAATGCCCAAACGTGATCTTCATGGCCGGCCGAAAATTCGGCACCGAAGGCGCACTGTCGCTCACCTGGGCAATGAATGTAGGGGTTCCCGCCATCGCGGCGGAGGCCTTCCGGGATAGCAGAATCGTCTCTTTCTCGAGCGGCAACATCTATCGCTTTGGCCGGGTCGTTGAAGGTGGTTCTACAGAAGCAGACCCGGTATCCCCGGTGGGCGAATACGCTCAAAGCTGCCTGGGCCGGGAGCGCATGTTCGAGCATTATTCCGACAAATATGGCACACCGGGGCGGATCATTCGGCTTAACTACGCCATCGACATGCGCTACGGCGTGTTGTTCGACATCGGCAGCAAAGTGCTGGCCGGTGAGCCACTCGACCTGACCACCGGCAATGTCAACGTGATCTGGCAAGGGGACGCCAACAGCCAGATCCTGCGCAGCCTGGCGCATTGCACATCGCCCGTATCGCCGCTCAACATTTCCGGCCCGGAAACCGCCAGCGTCCGGGCGCTGGCGCTGGCCTTTGGCGAACGATTCGACAAGGCGCCGGAGTTCCGGGAAACCGAGTCGGAGAATTGTTGGCTCGTCAACGCCGGTGAGGCTGCGCGGTTATTCGGCAATCCTTCTGTACCACTCCTGAAGATGGTTGACTGGGTGGCCGATTGGCTGCAGCGCGGCGGGGGTTCCTACAACAAGCCTACCGGATATGGCAGCCGCGACGGCGCCTTCTGATCATGCCCGACACCGGCGGCCTCACCCAGGTAGACCTGACATCGGCCCACGCTTCGGAAGGATTCCGGCTGTCGGCTCTAGTTGGCTGGAACCAGGCGCCCGGCGATTGGGACTATCTGCTGGCCCATGGCGACGGGGTAGGCCTCAAAACACCAGACGGCGCCTTAGCTGCCACGGCCATGTCCCTACCCTACGAGCGGTTCGCCTGGATATGCATGGTTCTGGTTGCGCCGGACTATCGACGCCGCGGCCTTGCCACCCAATTGATGAAGACGGTGATTGACCGGCAGGAAGCGGCCGGACGCGTCCCGGGTCTGGACGCCACGCCCGATGGACGGGAGGTTTATCGGAGGATTGGTTTTCAGGACATCTATCTTCTGGGCCGCTACCGCGCAGAGGCAGTGGAAGCAACACCTGTAGATGTGCCGGGGCTGACACTGCGGCCTCTATCCGGAGCGGACCTGACCACCATTGCGCCCGTGGACCATCAGCTGTTCGGCGCGGACAGGCTGGCCCTGCTGCTTCACCTGAAAGACCGCGTGCCCGCAGCAGGAATCGGCGCCTGGCGAGACGGGCAATTGGCAGGATATATCTTCGCCCGTGACGGTCGGGAGGCTACCCAGGTAGGCCCGCTCGCCGCTTGTGACGATGCGACTGCCGAAGCACTGACCGCTGCGGCGTTGGCCACCCTAAAGGGGCCCATTCACATGGATGTGGCCGACGCGCGGCCCGCGTTTATCAACTGGCTGGAAGCCCGGGGATTCGCCCTGCAGCGCCCCTTCAACCGCATGTATCGCGGCCAGATTACGGGTTTCGACGACCCTGGCTGGCTTTACGCCATCGCCGGGCCGGAGCTCGCTTAAGTCAGGCTGCCAGTTCCGCGATGCGCTGCGCGGCCGGTACGGGCAGCCAGTCGCCTTCCAGTCCCAGATCGTGGAAGATCGTCTGCGCCGCGTTGTAGCCGGGCAGGCCCGTGATGTTGCCACCGGGGTGGGACGACGAACCACAAAGATACAGGCCCTCCAAGCATGTCCTGTAATCGCCCGCGCCCTCAAATGGCCGGTGATAGCCGATCTGCCCATCGCTGAAGGCGCCGATCAACAGGTCCGCAGCCGCCATGTTGGGAAAGTCGCGTTCGATGTCGAGCGGGCTGCGGGTGAACTTGCCGATCACCGATTCCTGCAAGCCCGGCGCAAACTCGGCCCACAGCTTCAGCATGTCCTCGCCGTGGGGATCCTTGGCGCTATCCCAGCTGGCGGCAACGCCGCCCAACGCATAGGGCAGCTTTTCCCACATGAAGGCGGCATGCTTACCATCGGCGGACTGGGTCGGATCGAACTGGGTGGGACAGGTTCCCCACATGACCGTGGGCGGGATGGTGCCTGCCTCGTGGTGGCCAACGATCTCTGTGAACTGATCCACATGGTCGAGCCCGAGGATTGTCATGAACGGTTTTGCCAGTTCCGGATAGCGTTCGGTGGCCGCATAAGCAGGCGGCGCATCCAGCGCCAGGTTCAGGGCAAAAAGGGGCGCCAGCAGATTGTAACGGAAGGCTTCCGCCTTCGCCCGCCACGATCCCGGCAGTGCGTCCGGCTCAATCAGATCGAGGAAGGTCTGCTGGGGATTGAGGGAAGAAGCCACAAGCCGGCGGGCGCCGTAGCGCTTGCCGTCAGCGGTCTCAACGCCAATCACCCGGCCACCCTCGACAATTAGCCGCTCGGCGGCCGCATTGGTGGCGATCTTGCCACCGGCGGATTCCGCAGCGCTTGCCAAAGCCCGACCCAGCGCCACGCTGCCACCGACGGACATCTGCGCTTTGGACGGGTTGGCCAGAAGAAAGCCGATATGGTGGCCGAAACCTCGGATGCGCAGATCCACCTCGCGCAGCCCATTGAAGAACAGCAGGCCTGCCTGGATCACCGGACTCTCGAATTCCTGGTGCACGAATTCCAGCGGGCTGAGCGAACTGACCTCCAAAAGGCGGCGGCCTTCCGGGCTTTTTTCCAAAAGCTCCCTGCGTTCGTCCGGTGGGATCGGTGGTGTCGTCGCCTCCGGGATGAGGATTTTCTCTACCACCGGACCGAACTCGTTGAACCAGCGGCGCAGGGTGTGAGCGTCCCGCTCGCTGATCTGGGCAAAGGACTCGACGGTGCGGTCAATATCCGTCCACCACTCGAGCACTCCGCCATCGCGGGTCAGCATGGCGACGTTCAGTTCGGGTTCAATCAGCTGGGCGCCGTGGCCCTCAAGATCCAGGTCGCGGTACCAGGGCATGCCCGTAATTGCTCGCAGGAAGAAAGCGTGGGTGTTGTGAAGCAGGCCGGGATGGCGCGGATCTTCCATGGCGGCCAGCCCACCGCCGGGCGTATCTCGCCGCTCAATCGCCAATGTCTCCAGCCCGGCGCGGGCCAGATAGGTCTGAAGGATCAGGCCGTTGTGACCAGCCCCCAGAATGATGGCGTCGTAGGTTTCGTCCATCGGTGTGCCAAGTGGGCGGCCCGGCTAGGTACTGGCCAGGCCGCCAATTCAGGCCAATTCAGCCAGGATCAATCAAACGCGGATTTGCGGTTGATCTTCGGCATCTTGATGTTGCGATCCAGGAACTCGTTGGTATAGCGGTCCTTGATCGCGTACTTGGTGTCGATCTTGAAATAGGTGTTGATCAGCTTGTGATCCGCATCCATGCGGCCCGGATCGAAATATCCAAGCGCCACAGTGCGCGAGAACTTGTCGCTCATCAGTTCCGTCACCAGGCCCCAGTTCTGCTTTTCGTTGGCGAACTTCAGGCCTTTGTTGGCCTCAACCAGCGCCTTGACGCAAGGGTCTGGGACTTTGACGCAGGTTTGGAATGCCCGCTGGGTTACCCGCACGAAGGCCGCAATGACTTTCCGGTTCTTCTTCAGGTAATCCATGTTGACGATGATCGAGTTGCCATAAGGGTTGATGCCGTACTTCTTCCACGGGAAGAAGCCCATATCCTTGCCCAGCACCCGCTGGAAGATGTGGTGGATGTTGTAGAAGGACGTGGTGGCGTGGATCGACTTGGATTTGAGCGCCGCGAGCTTGGCGTTGGGCTGGATGTTGACCCATTTCACCGACTTGCTATCAACGCCGACCTTCTTGGCCAGCGCCGGCCACATCTGGCGCGCCGCATCCCAGGGCGGGTTGCCGATCTTTTTGCCGGCCAAATCCTTTGGACCCTTGATGCCTGAGCTCTTCAGCCAATACATGCCGTAGGGCGAGTTGGCGTAGATATTCATCACGGCGACCATGCGGGCGCCTTTGCCCATGGTCACCAGAGCAGTGCCAAGATCAGCCAGGCCGATCTGGTTCTTGCCCGCACCGGTCCGCCGCGAGGACATTGATGAGCCCTTGCCCTGCTGGATGTTCAGGTCGATCCCGGCCTTCGCGTACCACCCCATCTTCTTGGCGTAGTAGTAAGGCGCGTGATCGCCACCGGCGATCCAGTTGAGAATGAAGTCGACTTTTTCTGCCGCACTTGCCTGTGTCGCGCCAAGGCTACCTGCCGCCGCGATGGCCAGTACTGAAACCGTTTTTCGCCCAATCATGAAAATTTCCTTCCTGCTGGTCCCATATTGCTGGTGATTTGATCCGATACCCAGACACATCGCAAAAGCCAGAGACAACCTGCCAAATTCATGGCCCCATCAGTGCGTCTGCAGTTCCTCCCGTAAGTAACCAACCGGGTACAAAATCTTAATCCGCCCGGCGGCAAGCGACAACCTTGTTATTGGCGACCCGAGCAATTCCCGGCCTATTCCATGCCCAGCAGCTGGTAGATGCGGCGCGTGTAAGCGCCGAACTGCTCCTGGGTTTTCATGTCCAGAGTGCGCGGCTGAGGCAGGTCGATATCGATACGGTCGGCCATGCGCGCCGGCCCCGCAGTCAGCACCACGACCTTGGTACCGAGGAACACCGCCTCTGCAATGCCGTGTGTGACGAACAGAATCGTCTTGCGGCTCTGCTCCCAGATGCGCAGCAACTCCAGGTTCATGCGCTCCCGGGTCAACGCGTCCAGCGCGCCGAATGGCTCGTCCATCAGGATCAATTTGGGATCGTGCACCAGCGAGCGCGCAATCGCAGCGCGCTGTTGCATCCCGCCAGACAACTCGTAGGGATATTTCTGTTCGTGCCCGGCGAGACCCACCATATCGAGCAGATCCCTCGCACGGTCCCGCGCCGCCCGCATCGGCAGGCCAAGGATTTCAGCAGGCAGGATCACATTCTCCAATACTCGCCGCCACTTGAGCAACAGTGGCTGCTGAAACACCATGCCCACATCCCGGGCCGGGTCAAAGTCACTGCCGGCGCCGCCAACTTCCATGGTGCCGTCTTCAAAGGTGTAGAGCCCGGCTATGATTTTCAGCAGCGTGGTCTTGCCGCAACCGGACGGCCCCACCAGCGAAACCAGGTCGCCTTCGTGCACGTCGAACGTTGCGTCAGAGACGGCAAGAAACTCCTGCCGGCGGCTCCGGAAGATCTTCTTGATGCCATTCAAGCGAATGAACGGCTCACCCTGGGTCGCGGCATCCACGGTCATACGGTTTCCACCCGGGCATCACGCACGACGAACACGCGCTCAAGAATCAGGACGATGAGATAGAGGGCGACGCCCACCAGGGTGATCAGGATTACGGCCATCATCATTGCCGCGGTGTCGAGGGTCACCTGCACCTGCCCAATCAGGTAGGCGAGCCCCTCTTCGGACGCGATGATCTCGCCCACGATTGCGCCGGCGACCGCAAGGACCACGGCCACTTTCATGCCGGAGAATATATAGGGCAGGGAGCCGGGCAGCTGGATCTTGATGAAGACCTGCCAACGCGTGGCGCGGAGAGTCTTCACCAGATCGATCAGGTCCGGTTCCACTTCCCGCAGGCCGCGGGCGGTGGTGATCAGGATCGGCAGGAAGCTGATGGAGAATGCGATGATGATGTTGGTCTGCAGGCCATAGTCGATCCACACGATGATCAGCGGGCCGAGCGCAACCTTGGGAACCATGTTGAGGCTGATCACCAGCGGCATCATCAGCGTCTCGACTGTGCGGAACCAGGAGAACATAAGGGCCAGGCCTACGCCGACGACCACGGCGAGGAAATATCCGCCGAAAATCTCCATGGCGGTGACCAGTGTGTTGTCGAACCACGGATAGTCGTCGAACAGCGACATGAAGGTGGCTTGGGGCGATGCCAGAATAAATTTCGGAATTTCCCAGTACTCGACGGCGAGATACCAGAGGAACACGACGGCTGCGTGGACGCCGACAATGGCCGTCCAGCGAAGCGCCGCATCTCCCGTGATTCTCAATCTCATTTATCCCTCCCCTTGCGGCATCCAGCGAGGACGCCTCCGGTCTATGGCGTTAGCCATCTTTCCAGATTGTCCGCCACAAATACATCGTCGTTGAGGTGCGGATAGGCCTCACAGACGCGGTCAATTTCGGCGGCCTGTCCGGGGCTGAGCCCTTCTTCCGGGTCCAGGCACCAGATGCCTTCCAGCACCCCCTGTCGCCGGAGGACTTCATGCATGCCCGCGATGCAGCCCCGAAAATCGTTGGCCACATCGAAGAAGGCCGCATTGCAATCGGTGATCTGCCCTGCCAGCGCCAGAAATTCCTGGTCAACCCGGTCCGCGGCAACGGCCGCGTGCGCCCGCCCCAACAGGCCCGTCACTGAGTTCACCCACACGCTCCAGTGTCCCAGCAGGCCACCTTTGATGCGCACATCCACCGGCGCGCCGTCCCGCACCAGGCGCCAGGGGGTCACCAGATCGAGCAGAATATTGTCGTCGTTGCCGGTGTAGAGAGTGACGCGATCCTCTGCCCCCGCACCCACGACGCCGCGCACGACGTCCAGCGTGCGGTAGCGGTTGAAGGGCGCCATCTTGATGCCGACCACATTGTCGATCTCGGCGAAACGGCGCCAGAATGAGAAAGGAAGCAATACTCCGCCCACCGCCGGCTGCAGGTAGAAGCCCACCAGCGGCATTTCCTGGCTGATGCGCTGGCAGTGGGCGATGATCTCGTCCTCCGATGCGCCCTGAAACGCAGCCAGGCTGAGGAGGACCGCGTGATAATCGAGGCTTGCGGCGGTCTGCGCTTCTGCCACTGCCTGATCTGTCCGGCCGGCAACACCAGCGATCATGAACAAGGTATCGTTCGACCAGCCGGTGGCCGCCTCCGCGGCAAGCCGTAACACCGGCTCATAGAGCCCCACATCGCGTATCTCGAACTGGGTGGTGTGGACGCCGACCGCAAGGCCCCCTGCGCCCGCATCGACGTAATAGCGGCTAAGCGCTTTCTGCCGCATTTCATCAAGAGTCCGGGCCGCCGTCAGGGCAAGGGGATGGGCGGGGATCACCGAGCCCTCGCGGAAGCGCGCGAGCGCAGCGGCGGGAATATCTGCGATTTGCCGCGCCATGGCCGCTACACCACCGTCTGGTGTCGTTCGATGCAGGTGGCCAGCACCTCATCCGCATCACGCTGCCACCAGTTGTTCTGGGAAAAAATCTCTACTTCGGAGCAGCCGCCATATCCCGCGGCCTCAACCCAGCCGCGGATTTTCGGAATGTCGATCACGCCGTCGCCCATCATGCCCCGGTCCAGAAGCAGGTCGGTGGTCGGCACCAGCCAGTCGCATACGTGGAAACCCAGGATGCGCCCGGCGGCGCCCGCCCGCGCGATCTCTGCTTCAAGCTCCGGGTCCCACCACAGGTGATAGACATCCACCGCGACGCCGACGCCTTCACCCAGGGCATCACACATGTCATTGGCCTGCTTAAGCGTGTTCACACAGGCACGGTCAGCGGCATACATGGGATGCAGGGGCTCGATCGCCAGCGGCACACCCGAGGCGCGGGCATGATCCAGAACCGCGGCAATCCCGTCTTGCACCTGCTGGCGGGCGTCCGCGATGTCCCTTGATCCCTCGGGCAGGCCGCCGACCACCAAGATTAGACATTCCGCGCCGATGGTTGCTGCGTCATCAATGGCCTTCCGATTGTCGTCTAACGCCGCCTGGTGGGCCTCCGCGGTCGCTGCAGGAAACATGCCGCCGCGGCAGAGTCCGGTCACCCTCAGTCCGGCGTCGCGGATCATTCCTGCTGCCCTGGCCGCCCCGCAGGCGTCCAGTTTATCCCGCCAGGGCGCGATCCCACCAATCCCATGCCGAACACAGCCGTCGATACATTGCTCCAGCGACCACTGCTTGCTCACGGTGGCCGTATTGAGCGCCAGCAGACGGGTATCGCCGGAGAAATCGCGCATCGGTTCAGGCAACGCCACGGACGGCCAGAGCCGAGGCCATGCGCGCGGCGGCCTGTTCAGGGTCGCTCAACAGTCCAGCCTTATCCGCCAGCCGGAACAGCTCGCTGAGATGCAGGGTCGAGCGGGTGCTTTCCTGCCCGCCGACCATGGTGAAATGATCTTGGTGACCATTCAGGTAGGCCATGAAGACGACGCCCGTTTTGTAAAAGCGTGTGGGCGCTTTGAAGATATGACGGGAGAGCGGCACGGTCGGCGCGAGCGTTTCGAAATAGCCCCCCATATCCTGCCGCGCCATGGCCAGGAGTGCGGCGCTCGCAGCGGGCGCAATCGCGTCGAAGATACCCAGCAGGGCGTGGGAGAAGCCTTCCTCGTCGCCGGCAATCAGCGTCGGGTAGTTGAAGTCGTCGCCCGTGTACATGCGTACGCTACCCGGCAGGCGGCGGCGCATGGCGATTTCCTTCTGATCGTCCAGCAGGGAAATCTTGATGCCGTCAATCTTGTCAGAGTGACTCGCCAGGATATCCAGGCACACATCCATGGCGGCCATGTGGTCGGCGTCGCCCCAATAGCCTTCAAGCGCCGGGTCAAACATTTCGCCCAGCCAATGGATCATCACCGGCTCGCGCACCTGGCCCAGGATGCGGCCATAAACTCTCTCATAATCCGCCGGGCCGGATGCGCAGGCTGCGAGCGCCCGGCTGGCCATGAGAATGATGCGCCCACCGGCGGCCTCTACCGCTTCGCATTGTTCCTCATATCCACGGATCACATCGTCGACACCTACATCCGGGCCGGGCATCAGATGATCTGTGCCGGCGCCACAGGCAATCAAACCACCGCCGTCCCGCGCCTTGGCGGCCGCCACCGATCGCTGGATCAACTCCAGCGACGTCGGCCAGTCGAGGCCCATGCCCCGTTGGGCGGTATCCATTGCTTCCGCGACACCCAGGCCAAGGGACCAGAGATGCTCCCGGTAGGCCAGGGTCGCTTCCCAGTCCAGCGCGGTATCAAGCCAGGGGTCGTTATCTGCCCGCGCATCGTTGACCACATGGGCGGCTGCATAGGCGACCCGCGGCAGCGCATCGGCGCTGGCCGGCTGGAAGGCCAGCGGCTGAGACAGTTCATAGGCCTCTATGCCGCCGGTAGGGGTCGGGAGATTGACCCGAGGCATGGCTATAGCTCCAGGTCCGGCACGTCCATCCATCGGCGCTCCAGCCAGCTTTGATAGCCGAGCTCGGCCAGCTGGACGCCTTTGGCGCCGGACAGGAATGTGTAGTCCCAGGGCGCGTCCTCATAAAGATGGCGGATGAAGTCCTGCCACTGGGCCTTGAAGCCGTTTCCATAGTCCTGATTGTCCGGCACCTCCTGCCAGGTGTCCGGGAAGGCGATGGTCTGTGGCACATCCGGGTTCCACACCGGCTTTGGGGTGTTCACCCGCGATTGCGCGTAACAGCGGGTCAATCCCGCCACTGCCGAGCCGTGGGTGCCGTCCACATGGAAGGTCACCAGGTCATCCCGGCGCACACGGGTACACCAGGAAGAATTGATCTGCGCGACGATGCCGCCTTCCAGCTCGAAGGTCGCATAGGCGGCGTCATCTGCGTCGGCGTCATAGTGGTCGCCATTCTCGTCCCACCGGTCTGGGATGTGCAGGGCGCCATAGCAACTGACCGCCTTCACCGGGGCGATGGTGTGGTCGAGCACGTAACGCCAGTGGCACAGCATATCGAGAATGATGCCGCCACCCTCGGCCTTCTTGTAGTTCCAGGACGGTCGCTGTGCCTCCTGCCAGTCGCCCTCGAAGACCCAGTAGCCAAACTCGCCACGCACTGACAGCATGCGGCCGAAAAATCCCGAGTCGCGCAGCATGCGCAGCTTCAGCAGGCCCGGCAGACTGAGCTTGTCATGCACCACCCCGCCTTTGATGCCTTTGTCCCGGGCGGCACGGGCGATGGTCAGAGCATCATCCAGGGTCTCGGCGACCGGCTTCTCCGTATAGATGTTCTTGCCGGCGTCGATGGCTTTCAGCAGCAATTCCTTGCGCATCTGCGTGGTAGCGGCATCGAAGAACAAGGTGTCTTCGGCATTGGTCAGCGCAGCATCCAGGTCGGTGGTCCAACGCTCGATACCGTTTGCGGCCGCCAGTCCAGCAAGCTTTTCCTCGTTTCGGCCCACAAGAACCGGATCCGGCATCACCCTGTCGCCGTTGGAGAGCCTCACGCCGCCTTCATCGCGAATAGCGCAGATTGAGCGGACCAGATGTTGGTTTGTGCCCATGCGCCCAGTGACGCCGTTCATGATCAAGCCAAGGCGGTGCGTGGTCATCTCTGTCTCCCCCGCGGTCCCGTTCCGGGCCGACCGGCATGTTGTAACCAACTGGTTACTACAGGGTAGATTTTCTGCGCACCATGGTCAATCCGTTAGGGACGATTGTCACCCGGAAATCAGCGGCGCAGATAGCCCAGAATTACGTCGGCGGCATGTGCACGCCGGACCTTGATGGCTTTCGGCACTCGCAGGTTGGTGGCGAAGATCGTCGAGAGAGTGTCCACATTGGACATGTAGAAATAGCAGACACCCGCGATGGAAATGTAAAGCTGCACCGGATCGACCCCCTTGCGGAAGACGCCCTCCTTAGCGCCTTTCTTCAGCACGCCGTCGAGCAGACTGACCAGAGGCGAATGCATGCTCGGTATGGCCTTCGAGCGCTTTAGATGCCGGGCGCCATAGAGGTTTTCGTTGTTGAGCAAACGGATAAAGTGCGGGTTGGCGAGGTAGTAGTCGAAGGTGTAGTCCACCAGCTCGCGCATGGCGTCCATCGGCGCCAGAGCCTCGAGGTTGAGCTCCAGTTCGTGGGTGCGGATGTCCTGATAGACCGCTTCGAGTACAGCAAGGAACAGGTCATCCTTGTTGCCGAAATAGTGATACAGCATCCGCTTGTTGATGCCGGCCCGCTTGGCGATTTGGTTGACCCGCGCACCATCCAGCCCGTTCTGGGAAAACTCTTCGGTGGCAGCCGCCAGGATCGCGTCCTTGGTCCGTTCAGGATTTCGCTTCGACATTGTATTCCTTCAGGCCAGTGACCTGCCCGGAAGAAAGGGACCTACCCGGATGCCGGTCACAGCCAACGGCCCAACAAACACAAGCGCCCGTCCAGAATCAACGGCGACCACGGCGTGTCACAGATTGACATAGGGACCTGAAATGCGCGGACAGTAGATTGCCTCACCACCAAGGGCGTGAACCGCTTATAGTTGGCAGACCTTCGCCTTGTCTGGCGGATGGATATGTGAAGCTCAGGAAGAGTCGTTTTCAATGTCGACACAGTTGCCTGCAATTCAGGTCCGAAATGTCGCCAAGCACTACCAGATATTCGAGCAGCACAGCGACCGTCTTCGGCAGCTGGTAATGCCTCGACTGCAGCGCCTTCTCGGTCAGCCCACGTGCACCTACTACAAAGAATTTGCGGCGCTTAGCGACATTTCCTTCAGCATCAATCGTGGCGAAACCGTCGGCATTGTCGGTCGAAATGGCTCGGGCAAGTCGACATTGCTCCAGATTGTCTGCGGGATTCTTCGTCCATCAAGTGGCGAGGTAATGGTGCGCGGCCGCATCGCTGCGCTCCTCGAACTCGGCACCGGGTTCAATCCCGAGTTTACGGGCCGAGAAAACGTCTTCCTAAACGCCGCTATACACGGATTGTCCCAATCGGAGACCCAGGCAAAGTTTGATCAGATAGAACGGTTCGCCGACATCGGTGCGTTTATCGACCAGCCTGTCAGAACCTATTCCTCCGGCATGTATATTCGACTCGGCTTGTCAATTGCCGTCAATGTCGACCCTGATATTCTTATCATCGACGAGGCATTGTCCGTAGGGGATGAGGCTTTCCAACGGAAATGTTTCGCGCGCATTGAGGAGATACAGCGTGGCGGCGGCACCATTTTATTCGTCTCTCATCAAGCCCGAAGTGTCATCCAGCTTTGCAGCCGTGCGATCTTGCTCGACCGGGGTGAGGCAATCCTGGAAGGGAGCCCAAAGATCGTGATTGGCCAATATCAGCGGCTTTCCAACCTGGACCGCGCAAACGCGGCGCCGGTACGCCAGGCGATTATCGAAATGGATGGATGGACGGAAATCGATGACAGTGATTCTGCTGGCAATCGGTTAACGCCCGGGCTGGACGGCTCGGAACTCGCCAGTGACGCACCAGCAGCGGCGGCAACGCAATATGATCGATCTCTGTCGTCTGCGTCTGCGGTCTCATATGAAAGCCAGGGCGCGCAAATTCGTGACCCGAAGATTACGAACCTTGCGGGAAATATAGTCAACGTGCTCCACCCCGGTCAGGCCTATTGCTTCGAATTCGATGTGGACTTTACCGTTGCGGCTGAGCGGGTTGGATTCGGTATGCTGATCAAAACCGTGGAAGGTCAGGAAATTGCCGGCGCAACGACGGCCAAAGAGCCAGAGCGGCTGTTGGACCGGATTGGGGCTGGCCAAGTTTGCACTGCAAGGTTTCCATTCATCTGCCGCCTCACACCAGACACCTACTTTCTCAATGCCGGTGTTACAGGCCAGATCGCCGATGCAGAGGGTAATCCCCGGGTCGGAATCTATCTGCATCGCCTGCTGGATGCCTGCATGTTCCGGGTGATGCCGGCCGCCGGAGGGGTCGCAACTGGCCTCGTGGATCTGGGCATCAACCCAGAAATTCAGGTGCGTGCTGGAACAGATTTACGCAAAGTGTCCTGAAAGCGCGCGTTCTGACGAACGAAGGCGAAGACCATATTTTTGGGCGATGAATAGATGAACGGCGAGAGGACGAGTCCAGAATCAGACCGCAAGACGGCGATCCTGATTGCCGGCATGCATCGTAGTGGCACGTCCGCTCTCACCCGAACCCTTGGCCATTTGGGCGCCACCTTGCCCCGCACGCTGCTTCCGCCCGGACCTGGGAATGAAAGTGGACACTGGGAATCGCAGGCGATCATTTCACTCAATGACCAGTTGCTTCAGGCATTCGGTAGTCATTGGGCGGATTGGCGGGCCATCGATAAAAGCCAGCGGCCGACACCTGAGATGAAAGCGTTTCACCAACGCGCCATGGAAGTGTTGCTCGAAGAATTCGGCGACCTAGGGCTCTGGGTCATCAAGGACCCCAGGCTTTGCCGCCTTCTGCCTTTTTGGACCGACGCACTTCAACAGGTGGGGATTGCTTCCGCGATGGTAGTGCCTGTGCGAAACCCCGTTGACGTCGCCGGTTCGTTGTCGGACCGGGATGGTTTCAGAACAGGTCTCGGCCATCTGCTCTGGCTGCGGCACGTGTTGGATGCCGAGGCAGATTCCCGAAATTTTCCGCGTGTTTTTGTGTCATTCAACGCGCTCTTGGATAATTGGCAACTGGCCGCTGAACGGATATCCGCAGGAATTGGCCTTGTCTGGCCACAGCCACTAAAAGCCGCCTCCCTCCAGATTTCTGATTTTCTGCAGCCAGAACACCGCCACCATAATCTCCCCGACGATGCGCTTTTGAATTCAGATGTTGCCACCTGGATCACAAATACATTCGAAATCTTGGACCGATGGACACGGGATGATTTCCAGGATCAGGACCATAGTCATCTGGATCAAACCCGTGCCGCATTTGACTCTGCCTCGACCCTCTTTGGCCCAGTATTGGCCGAAAACACCACGCAGATTGCCGAGTTGGAGGATACAATTGCTGATCAAGAGCGCAAAATTGCGATACGCGACCAGAAAATTACCGAGCGGGACCTGCAAGTAGCCGAGCGGGACCAGCGGGTTGCAGATCGGGACCAGTTCATTGACGCGATGAGTCGGTCGGTGAGTTGGCGAACTACCACGCCACTTCGGTGGATCGGGGACCGTTTCAAAAGAAGCAAATAGCACGATCTTTTTTGGGAATAGGCCGAAGCTGCTATTCCGCTGGTATATTTTGTCCAAAATTTCCGTAATAAGACTGTTGTTCGCCCACGGACAGGAAATCCTACCCATGGAACTTGTAGCGCTGATATGTTGGCGCATAGCATTTGGCCCATTGTGGGGCACTGGGTGGGCGTGCCGACCAACTTTGAGCCAGTAAAAGCCTGAATACCCAAACGAGGCAATCGAAGTGAACGACTTGCCCAGAGCGAATGTTCCAAAGCCGACAACCGCCGACCCGATATTTTCGCGGTTGGAGCAGGTGGGGAGTCGCCGGGAGCGGTTACTTGAGGTTTTCCCCGGCCCAAACCCGCTCGAAATCTGCATTGAAAAATTTGTCACGCCGGTTCGAGGCATAATAGACGGCCGAGAAATGGTGTTGATGGGCAACAACAATTATCTCGGCCTGACCCATGACCCTGCCTGTATCGACGCGAGCCTCGCGGCGATCAGCAGATATGGCGCGGGAGCAACAGCCTCGCGTGTGGCCTCGGGCACTCTTTCGGAACATCTGGAGGTGGAATCCCAGATTGCCGCACTGCTGCAAAAGCAAAGTGCATTGCTTTTCACAACAGGGTTCATGGCCAATCTAGGTCTGCTTGGCGGCTTGCTTGCAGCGGGCGACATGCTGTTCATCGACGAAGACTGCCACGCCAGCATTTATGACGCCGCACGGCTATCCGCGGCCCGATACGCAAAATTCCGCCACAATGACCCTGAAGATCTCTCTGCCAAAATTGCCAAATCCGACAGCCCGCACAATGTGATCGTAACGGAGAGTGTCTTCAGCGCCATGGGCGACCTCGTGCCGCTTCAGGAAATTGTCGATGTCAAGAAGGCACATGGTGCAGCACTGATTGTCGATGAGGCACACTCATTCGGGTTGTACGGGGATGAGGGTGGTGGCCTGTGCGTGCACGAAGGGCTGGCAGCGGACGTCGATGTGATTGTGGGCACGCTCAGCAAAGCTGCCGGGTCGATTGGGGGCTTTGCGGCTTCAAACTATTCGGGCTTTTACAATCTCAGATACCTGGCGAGATCTTTCATGTTCACTGCCGCGCCGCCGGCGGCATCCGTTGGCATGGCACGGGCGTCGCTCGAGCGCATCAGGGACGGACAAGCCCTGCGCTCGAAGTTCTGGGCGAACATCGCCTATCTGCGAGAGGCCATTGCTGGCAGCGCTTTCAACGTGAATTCCACAGGTTCGCCAGTCACAACGATCCAGTTGGACAGCATGGTGGAGGGCTACAACCTTTGGCGGCACCTGTATGACAATGGGGTGTATGTAAATGCCTTGCTTCCGCCGGCGACACCTCAAAGCACCTTCGCGATCCGGATCAGCATCTCTGCAGCCCACACCAAGGAAGACATGGACAAGGCAATCGCCGCATTGCTGTCATTCCGTTAGCCGTCTGCCTCTGGTCGTCCTTCCTACATCACATCCGCAAATTGCTCGCTTAGCCGCGTGAAAACTGTGTGGCCCAGCCATAGGATCAACATTGCGAACAGCGTATGAGGGATGTAGAGGGCTGCATCAGGGAACTCGCCCCAAAACAGGACATCACGGGTCATTTCGATATAAGCGGCAATTGGGTTGATCAGGTAGAAGGCGCGAAACCCTTCAGGTATCTGATCGATACTGTAAAAAACCGGACTCACCAGCATGAGGACAGTCACCAGCGACACGATAAGATTGTGGATGTCACGTACGAAAACGCCGATGGCGGCGTAAAGCCAGATAGTGCCGAGCAACACCATACACAGTGGCAGCCAGATCAGCGGCAACAGGAGGAAAGTCCATGAGATTTTGTCATGGACGATGAAATAGAATACCAGCAACAAACCCAGCTGAATGAGCGCCTTGAGAAACGCTTCACCGAAAATGACGACGCCGAGAATTTCTGTCGGAAACAGAATTTTTTTCACGTAGCTGGCGTTGCTTTTCAAATAGGTTGATGGCTTGACTAAACATTCCGCGTAAAAGGCGAAAACGGTCATGCCCGAAAAGATCAGCAGTGGGTAGCTGACCATCCCCCCACGGGTGGCCCGCGGGGCCACACCAAACACGACCGAGAAGATGAGCGTATAAGTGCCCAGCAATATCAGCGGCATGAGCAACAGCCACACTGAGCCCAACAACATGCCACGATGCTGCGCGATAAGCTCCCGCTTGGTCATCTGATAGATGAGCGAACGATGAATCCAGATCTTCCGCGCGCCTTCCGCAAGTGAAGACATGGATGATGAAGCTCCTAATAAGTCAATGCTCGGTAAACCGGCTTTGCCGATCAGCAATTTAGGCTGGTACCAGTGATTTCAGATAGGCGCCATAGGCGCTGTTCGACAATCCGTGAGCCAGACCTACCAGTTGTTCGTCATCGATAAAGCCCATTCGCCAGGCCACCTCTTCTGCGCAAGCTATACTTAGCCCCTGCCGCCGCTCGGTGGTGCGGACAAATTCCGCTGCTTCCAGAAGCCCGTCAAAGGTGCCCATATCCAGCCAGGCAAAGCCGCGCCCCAGTTGCTGCGCTGCAAGATCGCCACGCTGCATGTAGGCGCGGTTTATGTCCGTAATCTCCAGCTCGCCACGGCCGGAAGGCGTCAGGTCGGCCGCGATGTCGGCAACGTCCTGATCGTAGAAATACAAACCTGTGACCGCCCAGTTTGATTGCGGATCAACCGGTTTCTCCTCGATAGAGGTGACCCGTCCCCTATCATCGAAAGCGGCAACGCCATAGTCCCCTGGATTGCTTACCTGATAGCAAAAAACCGTCGCCGGAGATTCGCTCGACACAGCACCCTGCAGCAGATCAACCAATCCGTGCCCGTAGAAAATGTTGTCGCCCAGGATCAGCGCGCACCGGTCACCGGCAACAAACTCTCGGCCGACGATGAACGCATCAGCCAGACCGCGGGGGTGATCCTGCACCGCATACCGAAGGTTTATGCCCCACTGCGCGCCGTCGCCGAGCAGGTGTTGAAATTGTTCCTGATCCTCCGGCGTGGTGATGATCAGGATATCCCGCAGTCCCGCCAGCATAAGCGTCGTCACGGGATAGTAGATCATTGGCTTGTCATAGACAGGCAGCAGTTGTTTGCAGACCGCGTTTGTCACAGGACGAAGACGTGTTCCCGAACCACCAGCCAAAATCAGGCCGCGCATTGAACTATCCCTCCACCTTTGCCACGGGGCGGCGGGCTTCCAGGTAACGCCTCAGCGCATCCCGCCAGTGAGGCATCGCGCCCACCAGATCAGAAGCCTTCCTATTGTCGAGAACACAATAACGAGGCCGCGTCGCGGGGGTGGGGTATTCCTCTGAGGGTATTGCAGTCAGGTCGGCCTCAATACCAACAATCTTGAAGACTTCAGCGGCCAGCTCGTACCAAGAGGCGGAACCTGAGTTTACCACGTGAAAATCTCCGACCACATCTTCACGGGAGACCAGCGACGCAATCGCCTGCGCGGCATCTAGGGTCGCGGTTGGCGACATGATCTGGTCAGCAACAACGCCCAGCGGCTTACCACCTTGGGCTACACGCAGCATCGTTTCCACGAAATTGCCACGTGGTGTCCCGTCCGGCGACACGCCAAACAGGGATGCGACCCGGACGATCACAACCCGCTCGTGTTCGCGTTTGGCCAACACCTCGCCTAACGCCTTTGAGGCGCCATACACATTCACCGGCGCAATCCGGTCGTCTTCCGCCAGGGGCGTCCGGCGGTCCCAATCCCCACCAAACACATAGTCCGTGCTGATCTGTACAAATGTCGCATCCCGCTCACGGCAAAGGGCCGCCAATCTGCCAATCGCATGCGCATTGACCGTGAAGGCTCGGCCAGCGTTTGCTTCGACTTCATCCGTTTTATGCTCGGCTGCAAAATTCACCAAAACGTCGAATTCGTGCCCTGCCAAATCATCCCAAAGACGTTCTGGCTGACCCAGGTCGATGTCTGGCCGGTGCAACTGGGTAACCCTGCCTATGTTAGAGATCGCCGACGCGCTGGATACAAAATCCGCACCCAGCTGCCCCCTGCCGCCGATCGCCAACACCCGCATGCCGCTTAGCCCCTGATGTCCAGCATCGCGCCATCTAGTTCGGTATCGCGCACCACCTGCTGCCAATCGCGCAACGCGCGGTACCAGTCCAGAGTTATCGTCTTGATGGTGCGGTCTGTGCTGCCATTTTCAAGTGCAGCACAGATTTCATCGACACCATCTTCCGCCGTCCGTGTCGCGCGGTAGCCCAGTGCCTCAATCTTGTCGAAACACACCCGATATGATCGGTGGTCCGGATCGCCATACCATGCGATCTCAACATCTCCCGGCACCCGATCGGCCACGCGCTGCCCCAGACGGCCGATTTGATAATTGTTGCCGTCCGAACCGACATTGAATATTTCGCCGTTGATACGATCCGACTCTGCAGTCAGCATAAAAATCTGCGCCTCCGCGGCGTCGCGAACGTGAACCATGGATCGCCATTGGTCGCCGTCCCGCATCAGGGGCAGGCGGCCTTCCTTCCATGCGCCAAATGTCATGCCATTGATCGCCAGATCAAACCGCATGCGCGGCGAGAACCCAAAAATCGTCGCCTGTCGCAACACGATCACACAGAAGTCTTCGTCGGCCAGCGGCAGGACCCCCTGCTCCGCCCGCTCATTGGCCTTGGCGTAGGTGGTCAGTGGATTAGTCGCCGTGGCTTCGTCGGCCCGTAGCTCCGGCGGCTGGAATCCGTAGATGCTGCACGAAGACGGCAGAATGTACCGCTGGGCGCCACCTGCCTTCGCCAATTCGGCGCAGCGGACGCGGGCGGCATGGTTGATCTCCCAGGTTGCAGTCTGAAATTCTTCGCCGCTGGGATCGTTGGAAATCGCGACCAGGTCGATCACGGCATCAATGCCGTCGAAATGTTCAGGCGCCAGCCGCCGGCAATCCTCCCGCACAACTTCCAGCGCGGGATGATCTTCCAGCAGATCGCCACCGAAGAAAAACCTGTCAATGACGCGAACCCGGTAGCCCTGTTCCAGAAGCAGGGGCACCAGGGTTGTGCCAATGTAACCGCCGGCGCCGGTAACCAGTATGGTGTGCATTATTCTATATAGACCTGTATCAGCGCGGGGGCGACGCGCAGTCAGAACGGTGCTTCTATTTCACCCAAGGGCGGCAGCAATTGATCTTTGTCAGACAAGATCGCCGCCGATTCGCCGATCGGCCAATCAATGGCCAATGCGGGATCCTGCCAGTGTATTCCAAAATCATGGTCGGGCGCATAGTAGTTGGACACCTTGTAGATCACCTCGGTATCCGGCTCCAGC
The DNA here is from genome assembly GCA_021776685.1 of Alphaproteobacteria bacterium. GTDB lineage: Bacteria > Pseudomonadota > Alphaproteobacteria > Bin65 > Bin65 > JAJFFJ01. Next base: position 204,629 of record JAJFFJ010000043.1, on the reverse strand, counting down.
GTACAGAACCCGTGAGCAAAGCCCATGGGCACCAGAATTTGGGTCCAGGCATCGGCTGACAGCGTCACGCCCACATGCTCGCCAAAAGTCGGTGAACCGCGCCTGATATCCACGGCGACATCGTAAATACTCCCCCGCAGAACCCTGACGAGCTTGTCTTGCGCATATGGCGGCGCCTGAAAATGTAGCCCGCGCACAGTGCCGGCGGGCCCCGACAGGGAGTGATTGTCCTGGACGAAATTCAGGTCGATGCCGGCATCAAACAGGCGCTGCTGATTGTAGGTTTCGGAGAAAAAGCCTCTGGAATCCCCATGCTTGACAGGAGTCAGGAGTTTAACTGACCCAATCGACGTTTCCTCAATGTCCATCGCTTGCTCGCCTCTCTGCACAATTACTACGCCCGGACAGCGATCTGCCCGCAAGCCCTGCCATATCGTGGTATCGAAAGGAGAGATCGCCGCGTTCCTGTATGTTGCACGACGCCGAACTGAATGAGAAGGTCCAGCGTGTCATCACAGACAGAAACCAGACCCGCTTCAAATTCGTTGAAATCGATTTTGATTACCGGGGCCAGTAGCGGCATAGGCGCCGCTCTGGCAACAAGAATGGCAGGGCCGGGCATTCACCTGAACCTGACCGCGCGAAATCGCGCCAGGCTTGACGCCGTTGCCGCGACCTGCCGCGCTGCTGGAGCCGAAGTATCGATCACAGTTGCCGACGTACGAGACGCGGACGCGATGAAACGGGTTGTAGAAGAAGCGCACCGCATTGCGCCCCTCGATCTGGTGATTGCGAATGCAGGCATCACCGGTGGAACATCTCCCGATCGACCATTCGAAAGCGCAAATGGGATTAAGGCTGTATTGGACGTAAACCTCGGTGGCGTCTTGAACACGCTGTCCCCCGCAATTCAGGTGATGGCAGAAAGAAGATCCGGGCACGTAGCAATCATAAGTTCGATAGCGGGCGTTCGGGGCCTGCCTTATTCCCCAACCTATTCTGCAACAAAGGCCGCGCTAAACACCTATTCGACAGCCTTGCGGCCAACACTTCGCCGGCACGGCATTGCGATCTCCTTGGTCATATCGGGATTTGTGGAAACACCACTCGAGGCCAGCATCTCCAGCCCGCGGCCGCTGCGAATATCGGCGGATGCCGCGGCCAAGCGTATTATCAAGGGATTGAACCGGCGCAGGTTCCGGATTGTGTTCCCATTATCGCTATTCTTCGGGGCCCGGCTCTTGTCGGCTTTGCCTGGGCGATGGGGAGACGCGTTCTTCAACCGCCTAACGGTTGACGTACCAGAACCGCGCGAAGGCGGCGGCGATCATTGATGTCTTGTCCAATATGAGCGGCGCAAAGATCAACATCCGCGAAGTCGTGGACCGGAAGACCATACGGGATTTTCTGGACGTGCCCTTCACTGTCTATGCTGGTGACGAGCATTGGGTTGCGCCGCTCCGCCATATCGAGCGCAGGCGGATTTCTCCCCGACGCAAGCACCCGTTCTATGAACATGGCGTTGGCCGTTTCTGGGTTGCATATCGCGATAATAAACCAGTCGGCCGCATCGGCGCGGTCATTAATCATCTTCACTTGAAACACCATGACGACAGCACCGGGCACTTCTCCATGCTCGAGGCAGTCGATGATCCCACATTATTCGAGGGCCTTCTAAAAACGGCCGAAGGGTGGGCCCGCACCCAGGGCATGGAGCGACTGACCGGCCCCTTCAACCTGTCGATCAACGAAGAATGCGGCCTGCTGGTGGAGGGTTTCGATATCCGTCCTGCATTCGGTCTGGGCCATGCGCGCCCATACTACCAGTGCCGGCTTGCCGCGCTCGGCTATGGAAAGGAAAAGGATCTGTTGTCTTATGTGTCATTTGGAATGATGACGGGCCTGGACCGGAACCTGTCCCGTATGGAAACCGCGGCAGCAGAGGCCGGATTTCAGTTTCGCCACTCCTCCCGAAAGCACCTGACCAGGGATATACACAACCTCATCACCCTGTTTAATGACGCATGGGCGGGCAATTGGGGCTTTGTTCCGATTACCCAACGGGAGGCCAATCAGTTGGTCAAGGACCTGCGAACAATCATCTACCCGAAAGGTCTTGGAATTGCGGAGCGCAACGGTGAGGTCGTGGCGATGGCCTGCACAATTCCAGATATCAACGAAGTGCTGCACCGGCTGCGCGGCAGGCTGCTGCCGTTTGGGTGGCTGCGGCTGCTGTGGCACCTCAAAATCAAGCCGCTGAGCACCCATCACCTGCCCCTGGCTGGGGTGCGGCGGAGCCTCCAGGACACCGCCGCGGGGGCCATAGCACAAGCTGTCGTTTTCTACACGGCAACTGCCGTGGGACGAAGCCGCCCCGTAACCAGGGTCGAAGCCGGCTGGATTTTGGAGGACAACCGCGGAACGATCCGGTTTGCCGAAACCGCCGGGATGACGCCACACAAACGATACCGGATCTTCGGCAAAGATATCGGCGACCCAAGTCCATTTTAGGCTGCCCGTCCACGCGGTTGGGGCGCCGCTGCACCAGATTGGGCAACCGCTATGTTCAAAACCGACGCAGGAATGCCCGGGTATTTTTGATCCAGATAAAAGCCGCGCCCATCGTCACCACCAGCGCACAGATGACGTAGGTCATCACCACAATGGCATGCGAATACCGGGCCCCCGTATCGACCAGAATGATGATGGAGATATTGCCCAGAATCATAGTCAGGCCAATGACCGCTTGCCGCAGGACTGGTCGCTGCGACCCGGGAACGAACAGCAGCATCGCCCCCAGAACAAATACCGACAACACGAAAGCGAGGAGCGGAATGACGAAGCGCTTCTGCAGTTCGGACCGGGCATCGTTGACCATTCTCGGGTCATCTACCCAGTTGGCCGGGGGGTTCATCAAAACTGACGTATCCAGCTCATAGGGCGGCCGGCCGGTTCTTGGCGGGACAGGTTTCCGGCGCACCTTGATCGCGATACGCCCGAACTGGACGATCCTCAGCCCTTGAAGCCCGCGCCCCTGGTGGAGATAGCCATTGCGGAAAACCAGAATGTGGTAGTTCGCGGTGGTCGTCGCATCGGCTTCCTTTGCGGTGATCACGACCGGCATAGCTTTGTCCCTGCCGTCATGCAAAAGCGGATTCAGCAGAACGCCAGGCCTGGCCCAGCGCTGGAAAAACAGCACAACTGGGCCGTCGGAGATTGTGGTGAACCGTCCTGGCCGAACCTGGGTAACAGCGCCACCGTGACGCAAAAGGTGCTTTGTATCTTCCAACGCCGCGGCGCCCACAGGCGCCCAAAAATGGCCAACAAGAGCGCCACCGAGGGAAGCTACGAACGCCACCACAATTGCCGGTGCTGCCAGACGAACCGTTGAAATGCCGCTGGCATAGAGTACAGGCAGCGCGCGGGTGCTCCACAGCTGCCCATAAACCCAAAAAACAGCCAGTGCCGTGCACAGCGGCAGGGTCAGGTACAGTGCATTGGGCAACAATCCGAAATAGGCAATCCAGATGGTTGAAAACGGTAGATTGTGCTCAATGACCTGGGACACCAGCAGCGCCATGCCGGCAAAAACAACGGCATGGACCAGGACAAGCACAAAAACGGCTGTCCATTTCAGCAATTGCCAAAACAGATAGCGGTCGATCAACATCGTGTTGTCATCGTCATTGCCATTGCCATTGTCCTTGCAACATACACCTGTCGCCGGTCCATGTGAGCAAGTGTCCAGCTGCTGACGAACGATGGCTGCCTGTGCTAGCTGAGGGTCAAAGCAGGCCCGTTCATCGCAAATCTGAGAGGCCAATGCCCACATCAGACGCTTTCTTTGCCAAACTAAGAAGTGGCACATCGCGGCGCGGCCTTCGCCAAGAGGCCCAGGTTGATCTTGATGATTTTGTTGCGACGCCAGGTAACATCGAGTTTCCCCCGTCAGACGCGCCCGAGATCTCGGTCATTGTCGTGCTCTTCAATCAGGCGGAACTCACATACCGTTGCCTGCAAAGCCTTCAGATCCAGGCCGGGGTCGCCTTCGAAGTAATCATCGTCGACAACGCGTCGAGCGACCGCACAGCTGAGCTTCTGGCCAAGGTCCGAGGCGCCAAGATTATTTCCAATTCTGAGAACCAGGGGTTTCTGTTGGCGGTCAACCAGGCGGCGAACCAGGCCAGGGGCGATCACCTGACATTGCTGAACAACGACGCCTTTCCGTTGCCGGGCGCCTTGGCACGCGCGGCCTGGCGTCTGCGGCAGGACGATGGGATCGGGATTGTCGGCGCGCGCATTGTTCTGCCATCCGGCAGGCTGCAGGAGGCTGGGACGGTGGTATGGCGGGATGCGAAGGCGATCGGGTTTGGTGCTGGCCGAAGACCCGATCAGGTGGCTTGCCGGATCGAACGGGACGTGGACTACGTCTGTGGGGCGTTTCTCACGACGCGCCGCGCCGTATTCGAGCAATTGAACGGATTCGATGAGGTCTTTCTGCCTGCCTACTACGAAGAAATGGACTTCTGCTTTCGAGCCCGGGCTGCGGGTCACCGCGTGCTGTACGATCCCGGGCTCAAGGCTGTACACCTGAATTTCGGTAGCTCTTCCCTGGCCAGCGCCCTTAAACGGATGATGACAAACCGGCGACGCATGGTGGCGCGCCACAAATCGGTCCTGCGAGGGCGGGCCAGTGCCGCGCCGTGGAATTACCTGAAAGCTATTGTCGGACGGAACACCGGCGCCTGGACCCTGATTGTTGAACCGGGCGCGCGCGCCGCGTCCGCTAGACTGGCCGGCCAACTCTTGGATGCGGGCCAGTTTGCAACCGTTGCCCGGACCAGGGATCTCCCGTCGCTGGTCTCGGGCGGCTTCTGGGCAGCCGGCGGCCAACCACAAGCGACGCGGGGTAATCCCGCTGGGGCATTGGCGTGGCGGCATTTCGACACCATTGTGCTGAACTGCACGGAAAGCGCAGAAGCAGTCGCCGACGCGATACCACCGCAATCAGGAAAACTGCACATTCTGGTGGACCGGCAGGCCACGGACCCGCCCTCGGCGGTGCTTGATATTCTCAGGATCCGCTTGTCCGGAAACCGCCTTGTGACCTGGTCAACAGGCGATCCGCTGGCATTGGTCGAGAAAGGACCAAGCGCCCCTACCGCCAGTGAAAACGAAGTCCCTTCGCCCTGACGATGCTGCCGATGATCCGTTCCATCGCGTGGGCGATTTGTCCATCCAAATGACCTTTGAGTGATAGGTCGTCACCTGGTTCAAAATCCAGGTCGCGGAATGCCCTAAACATTGTTTCCAGTATCCCGCTTCGCACCAGCATCATGGTCCCGGCGACAAATTCACAATCGCGGGCCGCGCCTTCGATGCCCAGTTGATCCAGGAAGCGATCATAAAGCTCGCGATTGGCGAATATTCGCTGCGACCGATGCTTTTTTGCGCCAATCACGCCAATTCCAGGATCTTTCAGCATGGCGTCAATATTTATCGCGGCCTGCCGTTCAGAGCCGAGAATGGCCTTCAACAGGGACCGTCGCCAGTTCCGCCCCCCGAAGCCGATCATATGCGGGCTGCGCTTGGTGTGAAGAAGGCAAAACAAATCGTGCCGTGAGAAATCGACACCTTCCAATAGAGCGAAAAATCCGCCGATGTCCCTGCCCCGATTCGGTGAAACCCGAATGGTTGCATCCGGGAAATCCCCGCGAATCGTGGCGATGAAGTTTTCGGTCGCCACATGGTTGACCACATTCACATGAATCTCGAACGGCGCATCGCCGAGGTGCTTGATATGAGCCGCCAGCTCCGGCCAGATCTCCGGATAAAAAACGTGGACCAGACAGCAAACTGGTTTGGCGTCTACCGGGATACGCGGCCGTGGTCCGGCGCCTGCCACGGCTGCCCGAATTTTCCGCCACATGCTTTCACGTGGATGTCTCAATGGCTGCTGCTTTCTGGCGTCGCAGATGAACTGACGGTCTGGCCTCGCCAATGCACCTGTCGCGATGCCAGCCCCCAACCCCACAGGATTGGAAAAGCCAGGTCCCGCAGAAGCCATGCTACCGGCGAAATGAGCGAGACAGGCCATCGCTGCAGCAGTAGAAACCCTGCCTCCGCGCCATACCAGGCCACGGCCCAAAGTCCAAAACTCAGGCCGGCGCCAAGGCCCCAACACAGCCCTGCCCCAACGCAAACAGCGGCAGTGACGACCGCAGAAAACAGAAGCTCCGACACAAAGACATGAGGCACAAGCCCCCGTCGCACAACCAACCAGCGGTGCTGTCGCCGCCACACTTCAGCCCACGAACGCTGGCCAACGGGGAGCTCAAGCAAATTGGGATCGAATCTCAGCTTGCCGCCGCCCTTCCGCACACGGGAGGCGACGGCCGCATCATCGGCAAGCTCGGTGAGAAGCAGGTCAAATCCACCTGCATTCTCCAGGTCGCGTCTCCGGTAAGCGAGAATTTTTCCCATCGCAAAAGGTATACGCAACGCTGCCGCCGCCAGTAGAAGACGTGCCTGTTGGCCGTTTAAAAAGGCGCACTCGACATGTCCCGCCAGGCCGCCGGGGCGTACGCCCAAAACAGTTGTTGAGACGATCGCCGTGCCGGAATCCATCAACGCAATCGTCGAACGCAGACGATGCGGTTCAAAAACCACATTTGCGTCCACATGAACCAGAACCGGATACCGGGCGGCCCTGTAGGCCTTGGCCAGGTTGGTGAGTTTCGGATTCCCGCCTGGCAAGGCGCGGTCGTCCTCGTCGTCGACCAGAATATGAACCGGAATTTTGGAGTCGTTGGCGACTTGCCGGGCCAGGGGCAGCACCGGGTCGTCCCGATCGGAGAAGGCAAGAAGGAGCTCGTACTCTGGATAGTCCTGCTTGGTCAGAGCCTGCAAATTGCGCTCCATTTCCGCATCAGCCCCTTTGATCGGAAGCAGGATTGACACTCGCGGATAGTCGGACACCTCGCGCCGCGTGCGTCCGCCATATTTGCGGTACAGCGCAGCGAGGATCATCGAATATAGCTGCACCGACAGTCCCACCGCCGCCCAGCCAAGTAGAACAAAACAGATTACGGTTGTCATCTCAGGTACGGCCTTCCCGCCAGCGCGCGCCGCTGCAACTGCCAATTCTCAAGTTGACCGGAGAGGTCCGCAATTTTCTGTCTGCCCCTAGACCTAGAGGGGACTTTGATGTTGGGGGTCCTGATAAATAATAGTGCCATCGCCTTCAATTTTCTTCCATCGATACAGCATCAATTTAAACAAATTAAAGCTCAAAATATTCTGAGGTCTATCTATATATTGAAAATGTAGAAGTAAAAAATTTCTCATGTTTTTTCTATAGAAACTTTCTTGGAACAATGTCGGGTAAAGCGGGTCTACATAGTTCAGTTTCCCTACAATATCGATATTTTTTACCTTCAGGATCTTCCTCATTTTCAGGTATGTATACGGGACCGTGATGATGTCTTCGCCGCCTGCCACGTCGTACCAAGTGACCCCTTCGCAGTTGAGGACATCAACGATTTCCCGTCGGTGAGCCTTCGCGCGCCCTCCTGCGCCCAAAGCCAGAATGCCCCAAGTACCCCCGAGGGTCATTAGTCTGACCGCATACCCTGCCGATATGAAATCGGGGGAGTTTGCGAGCCTGGCGGCAACGGCCAGCGCAAGAATTGCGCCGGTGCTGTGGCCAACAATGGTCACCGTGTCGTCCGGCCGCCCGGCACGCAACACTGCCAGAACCCCTTCAGCGATCTCGTCGAGCTTGGCGTCAAGGGCGGGCAAATGCCGCGTAAGACGTTTGCTGGTTCCCCCAAGGTCGCCGACGAAACAGATCGACCAGAACAGGTACCGCACAAAAAGAAACCCGGAAAAATGGGACCAGGCAGCAGCATAGGCACCGGCAAAGACCAGAACAGCCAGAGCCGCATGCAGCCAACTGCCCGTTTCCGAAAATAGGTAAAAAGGTATTGCCATCAACAGCGCCAGCACGACCGGAGCCAGGAAGAAAAATGCCACCGCCGAGGTGAATTTCCACGACACCTGAAAGTAGCGAACGAAAGATCCGTCCAGCACCGCCTTCATCACAATGACATTGTAGCGAAAAGCCATCAGAAGGCGGTTTCGGGTGATGGTGTCGTAAATGATCCTGGACCAGGATGGGACGACTACCTGGGCCTCCTCCCCATCACCTGCAGCGGGTACCAGGACAGTATGCTCCAAGGAATTCACGGTGAGTGACAGGTCTGACGCCCGAGGGTCACCATCCTCCGCCAGCTGTTTGGCCAGATTGTCTTTCAGATGCTTTGAATAGAAACGGCCGACCCTCGGGTCATATCCGTATATGTAGAATGTCGTTTGCATTTGCTGAATTGACACCTCGCCCGCACGGGCGGCCTTCTTCTCCACGTTTGGCCAAGTCAAACAGGCTTATCGCGCTTGCAAAGTAAAGGGGTGGCCGGCGAGGATCATCTAACTCCTATCCAATCTGCAGGCGAGTTGATCATCTATCACACCATAAACGGTGACGATATTTGCTGGTGGTACTCGGGCAAACGCAGTCCAGCCGGTATGCTGATCGCCCTCAACTCGGCCGTCGTTGGCCACATCAGGCCGTCGATTTCCGCCATGACCTACCCCCTGTATGATACCAGCCTTGTCAACCAGTACCACATGATCGACGGCCTGCCGCCGCTCCGGGTCCCAGGCCCACCCAACCACATGTGCGCCCGTGCGCCAATACGGCCGCAGATGGTCAATGGACCCTCGGCATTTCACACGGGTGGTTGTCTTGAAGGCGTCAGAGAGCGTCCGCCCCGGCCATTTGAGCCATGCGCGCGAATAAGGCCCAACCCCTTGTGACCGCATCAACCCAAAGACCCTGATCTGTGTCTTGAAATTACTGGCTATGCGATGGTGCAAATAGGTGTCGTCGCTGAGGTCTACTGCCGGTGTGTGCTTGGTGAAAACAACCGGCAGGATCATTCCTAGGTGAATCCGTTGTGATTCAGATTTGAGGATGTTCCCAAAACCCCAGTAGGTAGTCGCAACAAGGATCATCGCGCCATATGCCAGAAGCCCGACCATGTGGGGTCTGCGGGGTTTCAAACGCTCAATTGTCCGTAGGACATAGACAATCATTGCGATCCATAGAACATTGCTGACAAGCAAGTAACGAGGCGCTCCGATTTCCTCCCAACCGCCGTCGCCACGACCCAACGCAATCATCGACAAGGCGCCAACCGCAAAAAGCAATACGGCCAGACTGAAGAGCGTCAACGGATCTTGTGTGGCGTGGCGGAGACCGCTGCGATGCGCATGGACGGCAATCGCGACCAACCCCAGAAAACCCAATGCGCCGAAGACGAAAGCGACGAGAAGGTCATCGGTAATGCCAAAGATCAACACAATCATCCGAAGGGGTGCACCGATCAGACCCCAGGCAAACGGGACGAATACAAACGGGTCGAATGTGTTGCCAGTACTGTAGGTGATCCGGCCCGGCGGCCGCCACGGATTGAAGTAAATCGCCAGCGTGATAATAAAAATCGCGAGCAGAAACATCACCGTGGTGCGGGGCCATTGCCGCCAAATACCGAAGATGATGGCCGTGAGCCAGGCGACCAGCCCATAGGCAAATGAAAAACTCGCGACAAAAAACAGAACTGCTGCCCAGATCGGCAACCGGCCGACGGCGGGCGTATCGATTTGCGTCGACTGAATCCGGTCGAAGCGAATCAGCAGAAGCAGGCCCGCCAGGCTCGCCGCCAAAGACATGGTCATATGAACCTGTTTGGGCCACAGAAGGTTTTCGTGGTGGCCTGGCCAAAACAGAATCAGAATGGCCAACCCGAACGCCGCCCAGGGGACCGGGTCACGCGGAATCTTCACCATCCATCCGGCGAGCAGAAAACACAGGCCGCAAGCGGCGAGCGTTGCCAACAAAACAATGATGCTGAGCAAACCATCAAACCGAAATAAGGTGGCATCCAAGGCCCAGACCAGCATAGGAAACAGGGGCCTGTGCTCATTGTCCGCAAAGCCCAGGCCGGACACCCAAGGCCATTCGGGCAGGTAAATTGTGTAGAGATATTCAGTCAGGGCAAAACTGTCGAAAAATGGACCCTGAAGGTAATAAGTCATCACCAGCGCGACTGTATAGCCGGCAATCGAAACGCATATAAAAGCGAGAAGGATTGCGCAGAGCCATGTCCACCAACGGCTAAACAGAAATGCTAGGCCGAAAATTGTCGAATCTCCGCAATATACTGGTCGGCAAACGCAATGGGCGGTCGCGTCGAGGCGGATCGGTTCGCCGACGCAATCTGCACTCCGAGAATGCACAAGATAATCGCCTGGACTGTGAATACAGCCATGGAAACGAGGACAACCGTCACCCAATTGGGTGTTGCAAGGCCGCTCAATTTTAAACTTACAGCAAACAACACTGCCGCGAGCGCGGCCGCACAGATTGCACCTGACAACACAACGATGCGGGCAAGCAATATTTCATTGAAAACCGCAATTGCCCTGAGCCCATAAGTGACATGCATTGCAAACGAGAAGTTGCTCTTCCCCAGATGGCGGGCTCCCCGGTCACATTTGACTCGCTTCAACGGTTCCCGGGACATCAGCGCAGAGGCCGCGGTGTGAAGCCAGAGCGAGTCCAAATAGGCCAACCGGCGTACTGCATCGATGTGCATGGCCGAAAAATTGCCAAAGTCGATCCAGCGGCCCGTAAGAAGGCGAAACATGAGCTTGTAAAAAAAGTAGAAGAAGCGAAATCGGATACCAACCTGGCGCCGCCTGCGCGATGCGACAACAACCGTCGCATCACCTTCTTCAACCAAATCAAGGAGCTGGGGTATGTCGGCCGGCCTGTCTTCCCCGTCGCCATCCATAAGCACGACGGCGTCCAAGTCTTCGCGTTTGGCCACGTGGCACAGGCCAATCGTCGCCGCCCGCTGCTGACCTACATTCCGGACCAGCGAGATCAATGTGCCCCGAAGGCGACAGGGACCAAAGCTGTCCGGCCGGATTGGCGGATTGTTCGACCCATCGTCAACGATCACGATTTCAAGCTGATGGGAGATGCCGTCAGCCACAGACTCAATATCGCTGAGAACACGACGACATGCATCGAGATCGTTGTGAATTGGAATAACCACAGCAGCGCGCAACTTCGTCCCCTCCGCCGGTGCTAAAGCAGACCCTGCCTCTCTAACAGGCTCTGTGGCCAGGCGGCAAAGATTTTCGATCCCACAAACACTCCAGCCGCCGTTCCGGACCAAACGTCGTCAATTTGGCTCGCAATGGAAGCATTTCATTCAGTATACGCGTGGTATTATGGGGAGGATTGGCACCCAGCGCTTGGCGCCCCAATCACGGATCGCCTCACGCCAGAGTGGCAACGACCGCATGAAAAGCGCGCTTCTCAAGGTTATCGACACCGACGTTTCCGGCATGGCGGCTGGGGACTTTTCGAGCTGGCTGGGCGACAACAAGCGCCACGTAGAGAAAATCCTGCTGGAACAAGGCGCCGTGTTATTCCGCGGCACCGAAATTCGATCCCATGAAGGTTTCGAACAGGTTTGCCGCTCCATGTCGCCAGATCTCAGGCGTTATGTGGGCGGCGGGTCTCCCCGATCCCATCTAGGCGGCAATATCTACACGTCGACGGAATACTCCGCGCGGGTACCAATCCCGCTCCATTGCGAAGCGACCTATTTTCCGAATCCTCCAGATCGGATTTGGTTTTATTGCCACCGCACCGCAGAGTCCGGCGGTGAAACACCCATCGGGAACATGGCCAGATTTGCCGAAGTGCTGGACACGCGTATTGTCGACCGCTTTCGCGAAGAAGGCGTCCTATACGTCATGAACCTGAGTGGTGGCGATGGCTTCGGGAAGTCCTGGATGCAGGTCTATGAATGCGCAGACCAGAACAAGATAGAAGCCACCCTGATATCACAGGGAGCGGGCTTCACCTGGACCGATGACGGAGGCCTGAGGGTGGAACTGCGTGCGCCGGCGATTGCCCCCCATCCGGAAACCGGTGTGGAAGTATGGCTGAGCCAAGCCGTCAACTGGCACCCGGCCCACCTTGGGCCAGGCCATTACGAGCGTCTGTTAAAACTGTACGGCGGCGAAAGCCAGTTTCCGAAAATTGCCTTCTATGGCGATGGTGCGCCGATCGGGGCAGACGACATCACCTATCTGACCGGAATGCAGGCAGCCCGCGAGGTTGTATTCACCTGGCGGCAGGGGGACATCCTGCTTTTGGACAACAGTCGCATCGCCCATGGCAGGCGGCCATTTATCGGTGATCGCGCAATCTACGTGGGGATGGCGTGAGCGACAGCGACGGCCAGACAATCGCCAGCATGGCAGGCAAAGTAGCCCGTTCCTTTGGCGAGAAGGCAGCCCTGTCAGGTATTGCTGGCGCGCCATCACTCTCTCATGACGCGCTTGCCCGTTTTGTCGAACAAACCGGTCAGCAACTGAGGGGTTGGGGCATCGGCCGTGGAGATATCGTACTGATATCGGTGCCCGACGGGCCGGCGGCGCTAACCGCGTTCCTGAGTGTCGCATCGGTGGCGACGGCCTTCCCGGTGCCGCCTCTAGAGCCCCGCCAAGTGTGGGAGAATATTTTCAACGAGGTCGAGGTTCAGGTCAAAGCAGTCTTGATGATGGATCGGCCGACGGCGCCCCTCGTAGAAGTTGCCGCCACACATGGCGCAAAGCTGCTGCGGATGACGCCGGGTCATGACCGACCCGCAGGCTGTTTTGAGGTGACCGTCGACCGGGCTGATCCTGCCCGCGAGGATGAAGGACCATACTCGAGCGATATCGCATTGATGGCGATGACAACCGGATCCACAGCAGCGCCAAAGATTGTCGCCTCTACCCATCGCAGCCTGCTGGACGGAATCGGAGATTTTGCGGCGCAGCTTGGCTTGGCCTCTTCAGACCGCTCCCTGTGCGTCATGCCGTTCGCCCACATGCACAGCCTGATTCGGAGCGCGCTTCCCATTTGGGCCAGCGGCGGGGAAGTGGTCTGGACGCCTGGGTTTCAGGGGGCACGAATCATCGACTGGATCAATGCCTGTAAACCCACCTACATGAGCGGCGCGCCAGCGATATTCCAGGCGCTCCTCGAAAAAGCGGCCGATCGCGGGTGGACACCCCCGCCAGGCGTCCTGAAAGTTGCAGCCGTCGGCTCCGACAGGGTCTCGCCGGATTTGGTGCACCGCCTACGCCAGGAAATGCAGGCGAAGGTCGTACAATTCTACGGCATGACGGAAACCTCGCCCTTCATCGCGTTAACGCCTCGGAATCAGTCAACACCCGACGACGCCGTGGGGCAGGTCAATCCCCGTTGGGACGTGGCGATACTCGATGATGCCGGATTGCCGGTGGAGGCGGGTAAGCGGGGAGAGATTGCCGTCCGAGGCGGCCACATAAACCCCGTGGTAAGCCGCAGTCTGGCTTGCAATTCGCAGGTGGATGACGCTGGCCGCCTTCGTACTGGAGATCTCGGACGGTTGGATGCAGCGGGATTTCTATATGTCGTCGGCAGAGTCGACGACCGGATCAGCAGGGGCGCTGAGAAGATCATGCCTGACCTGGTTGAAGCAGTTCTTCGCCGCCATCCGCATGTGGCGCAAGCCGCAGCGTTCGGCGTTCCGGATCGCTTCCTGGGCCAGCGCCTGGTGTCGATTGTACAACTTGCGCACGGCGCGGACAGCCATGAGGCTGAAGTGAGGCTTTTTGCTGCCGCGCTGTTGCCGAGCCATATGGTTCCTGAGCGTGTCTTGGTCGTCCAAGACATCCCGGTAAACGACGTAGGCAAGATATCCCGGAACGCGTTGGCCGACACATACGCGTATCTCGCCGGGAACGGCGCCCGTGCGCTGCTGCGGCTGCCATTTTTGTCTACGCCAAGCACCACGCTTGAGCATGATATTCTGGAACTTTTACGGCAGCACGCACGCCAACCATCAATGAGCGCGGGCGACGGATTCTTCGAGAGCGGTGGCGATTCGCTAGCAGCGATAGAACTTCTATTGGAAATTGAGCAACGTTTTGGCGCAAGCCTAAGCCCGGCGGTCTTCCTCCAGGAAGACTCGGCCATTGGCCTGGCACGCGCCGTCGCGGCGTACCGTGGCCAGGCGGGCGTGGGCCATGTGGAAATACTGGCTGGCGCCCAAGGGGGAGGACGCTTGATTTTGGCGCCAGGGATCCAGGGCGCCGTCGAATATGCGCCAGCACTTGCGACCGCCCTGAAGGCAGCGCACGAAATCTGGGTGCTGCACGCCCCCAAGCTGGAACTTGATGAAACTGTTGACCGCGATGTCATGACGATTGGCGCGGACATGGCGGCGATGGTCATGAAAGAGAAAGTTGATGGGCCAGTCGCCGTCGCCGGCTTCTCTATGGGCGCTCACGTGGCGCTCGGTATGATCCACCGCTTTGTAGACTACGGTCAGCCAGTCTCCTTGCTGGCGGTCTTCGATGACGAAGCGGAACTGGACCATCGGTATGTAGCGGCAAAATCCCGCAGTCCGTCCGACCAGACTGTTGAAGCCTACAACAAATGGGCGCTCGACAGATGCGCCGCAAAGCCATTTCATGGCCGGGTAGTATATTTTCGCGCTGAATCGGAAGATGCATATCACCGGTCCGACCCGACCGGCGGCTGGGGTGAAATTGCGTTGGGCGGCGTCGAGATCATTCCCATTGGCGGGTCCCACGAATCAATCCTGCGCTCGGCAGGCGTCGACAATCTAGCTGAGGCGCTGGATAGTGTTCTGAAGCGCGAGGCTGGCCATGCAGCGCCAGTCGGGGGCGAGATGGAACGAGCGCGTCGCCTGCGCTATGCGGCACGGGCCGCAGCCCGCGCCGGCGACACAAAGCGAGAGATCGATCTCTATCAGGAGGTTATCGGACACGATCCTGACCAGCCCTTCTGGGCTTACGGCAATCTCGCAGAAGCGCTGTTGGACGCCGGAGATACCGCGACGGCAGAGACAGCGTATCTGGGCGCGCTGACCCGCGATCCCTGGCCGTTGACGACGGAATTACGCTTTGCTCACAGATTTGCAGGAACGGCGCTTGCCGGCCGCTTGGATGCCGCCATTTCTCGAGTTCGAAAGATCACGCCCGATCATGTTTCTGTCGCCGAACAGAAAGGCCGCCTCTTTATCGCAGCCGGTGAATTCGATGACGCGGAAACGACACTTGCCTACGGGTTGGAGATGGATGCGACCCATCTTTGGACGCGCGTTCGACTCGCCGAAATGCTCGCCCATCGCGGGAGGCAGCAAGAGGCAACGGCTCATATGGAAACTGTGGTCGATCTCAACCCAAGCTCCTATTGGCTGTATGCTCTTCTGGCGGAAAACTATCTCAGCGCTGGCCGCCCAGGTGATGTCCTAACCCTAATCGACCGCGCACCTGGCCACATTGCAACCAGCTATTCGGCCCTGGTTTGCCAGGGCCAGGCATTCCTTCAGCTTGGCCGGCGCGCGGACGCAAAGGATGCTTTCAGCAATGCGGCGGCCATTCGGCCTGGGTCCAAAGATGAGTTGACCGGCCTCTTCAAAAAGAAACACGCCGCGGCTTGACGAGAGGTTTCGGGTGACCGGAAAGCCCGCCTTCTCCTCTCCAACGGCTGCTTTTGCCCATCATCTGAGCTATAGTTGTCTGAAGTGCCGGGCCCATACACCAATTGGCCTGGCTGATCAAAATGGGAGCAGCTGCGTATGTTCAGAACCCTGGTCCGACACTATTTCCGGATGCACGGGGTGGACATTATTTCGGAAGCCGATAGCTGCCGGTTTATCTTCGACACGGGCCAGTCTTTCAGCGCGAACGTCAGCGACCCACGCCTCTGGCGGGATATGGCGATCCGCGGGTCCCTGGCGTTCGGAGAAGGTTTTGTGGACCGCAAATGGGATATGGACTTCGATCATCTCGAGCCATTCCTACGCCTCTTGGGCCAACACGGCCTCTCCCGGCCCCTGCCACATCACACCGCGATCTACCGGATAAAGCATAGCATCAGCACAGGAGCTCGGTCGGCTACGCCCCGCGCCAGCCACCAGAATTCGTCTCACCATTACGACCGCGGCAACGAGTTGTTCGCGACGTTTCTGGATGAAGGCATGAACTATTCATGTGGATTCTTTGACGATCAGGATAGTGACCTGCCAGCCGCGCAAAAGCGCAAGATCGACACGGCTATCGAGCGCCTGCAACTGTTCGAGGGTGCCAACGTTCTAGATATTGGCTGCGGCTGGGGCAGCGCCGCCATCGAAGCCAGCCGTCGGGGCGCGCACGTGACCGGAATCAATCTGGCGCAGGAGCAGATTGACCTCGCGCAAGATCGAGCCAATGAGGCCAAATCCGAGGCGGTATTCAAACTCGCGGACTATCGGGAATTTGCGCGGGAAAACCCTGGCGCATTTGACCGGATCCTGTCCATTGGCATGATCGAGCATGTGGGCAGACGCAAACTGAAAGATTTTTTTGACTGCATTCGACGTCTACTGAAGCCTGGCGGACTGGCGGTGGTCCATTGCATCGTCGACTGGCCGTATCGGGTGACGGACCCGTGGCTAGAGCACTACATCTTTCCAGGTGGCTGGGTGCCCCGGACGACCGAAATGGTTGATCGCGCAAATGCGGCCGGGCTCAGACCAATCGCAGGCCCCTATCATCATGACGGCGTCAACTACGCCACAACCCTCGCGCACTGGCGCCAACGGTTCCTCGCCAATTATCACGTCCTCGATCCAGAAAAATACCCGGAGCGCTTCCGGCGGCTCTGGGTGTTTTACCTCGCCGGCTGTGAAGCGGCCTTCCGCGCACTTGGCCTGCACAACGCTCAAACCGTCTACCAGCGCCCTGTGTAATTTGGGACTGAGCTCAATTTAGGGCAGATCAACCGACCAGGCGTCGTAGCCATATACCCAGTCGGGATCGGTCTTCTTGCGCATGAATTCATTGCGGTGGGATGTCGCCTGGATCTCGCTGGTGCGGGGTTTGCGCGCCGCTTCGAACTTTTGAAAAGCCGCCTGGATGTCCTCTGTGCCACCATCGGCCAGACATCGTGCGAGCACCACCGCATCTTCGAGCGCATTGGCAGCGCCCTGGGCCATATAGGGGGTCATTGGGTGGCAGGCATCGCCCATCAGGGTCACGCTACCTTCGGTCCATCGGGCAAGCGGCGCACGCTCGAAGATCGCCCATTTGTGAACCGATGGACAGACACCAAGTACAGCGCGCACGTCAGCATGGAAATCTGCAAAAGCCGCCCGCAGTTCGCCAACGTCTCCGGTCTGCGACCAGGACTCAACCTGGAACTCCGGTTCGGGCTGGCTGGTGGTGAAATAAATCTCGTCACGGGCGGCGGTCACGAAATAGATCACGATATGCCGGTCGGGACCCCACCATTTGACGCTGTCATCCCGAATTTCATAGCCCTGCAACAGCGACGTCGGGAACGTCGTCCGATAAGCCAGCCGCCCGGTGAAAGTCGGCGCTTCCACGCCCAGCATCCAGTCCCGCACCGGTGAATGCACGCCATCGGAAGCAATCACTGCATCGGCCGTCACAACATCGCCATTCCCGAATTTCAGCGAAACCCCTTCGTCAGATTGATCAATCCCGACGAGCTTGTGGCTATAGCGAATCGTGTGGTCCGGCACCGCCCCGTGAAGCGCTGCGTGAAGATCGCCACGATGCATCAGCACATAGGGAACACCATAACGTTCACGTGCATTCGGCCCGAGTGGGTGTTCGTTGGACATTTGCCCGGTATCGAAATCCCGGTTGCGCCAGTGCGGTGGTTCGAACGCCGTCTCGCGGATGCGATCGCCGATGCCAATACCATCCAGGACCCGGACAGCGTTGGGGCTCATCTGGATACCTGCGCCGATCCGCGCAAAGGCTGGCGCCTGTTCATAGATGGTCGCGTCAAGGCCAAACTTTCGCAGACACGCAGACGCCGCCAGGCCCCCTATTCCGGCGCCGATAATCGCAATCGTTGGCTGTGCTGAGGTCATGCGGAGTCTAGAGGCTTTGCTGCGCCGTTTCGGTGGCAACCGTCTTGGCACTCATGCATCTGCATTGACGGCGAATTCCTGGACGCCCCAGTTCCGATCCATTTTGATCAGGTCATTGAGGCCGAGTTCTTCGCGCTCCGTTGCGTATCGCGCCGTCGCTTCGCTTTCGAAATAGGCGTTGAGCGCATCCAGCGACTCGACGCCATAGATCATAGCGTAGGCAGGCCAGCCTTCCCCATCCGGTTCAACTAGTCTGTATCGGCGGGTCCACAGAAAACCGGGCTGCTTGACCACGTCGGCCAGATGTCCGTTGTCCAACCAATCGAAAACCGGCGCTTCTCCACCCGGTTTGACCCAGAACTTGACCAGGTAGATTGCGGGCGCATCCATCTGATGCATAGGTCAGCTCCTGTGTCGCCGATGGGGAAATGTGAATCAGACGTTGATCACATCATTCAGAAAGGGATCATCAGACATGGCCGTTTCGGTATCGAGAAGGGCGCCGCAGCCGGGGCAATAGAACTGGCGCAACACCACATGGTCCGCACTTTCATAGGCGCCGCCCCCCGCCCCGTGCATGGGCAGTTCCTTGACCGCAGCATTAGGTTTCCACGGTTGACCGGTCGCGACGAGCGGCCGTTCACAGGACTGACAGGCGATCATCTGCCCGTCGTCCGTATCGACGATCGCAAGCGAACCAGAGAAGGCGGCGCTCATTCCGCGGCCTCCAAAACCAGACGCGCCGAGCGCATCGAAGATCGCATCGCCGCAGTACCCTCCGCATCGTGTCCGTTGCCTGACTGATTGATCGCGACCCCATAAACGTCGCGGGCGGCATCTGCCGAAACCACACCTCCCACGACATCCTCGACCACGGCATCGGGATCCCGGGCCAGCGGGTCGCCATAGCCACCGCCGCCGTTCCAGCGCACATACAAAGCGTCGTCGCCCATTAACGGAAAGACCCCCCAGGTAACGTCCTCTTTCTCTCCGGGCATTTCCTCGATGCTTTGGGTGCCGCGGACATCCACGTTCGTGCCCTCGGCCTTCGCCTCATTGTTGTGCACCCACTGGTAGGAATTGGGCGCGCCCGGATAACCACCAGCCAGCCCTTCGCTCATGGGGAAATTCGCGCCTTTGCCGGAAACCACATAGTGCATTCCGCCGTCGGGCGAATCGTGCTGCACCACGGCGAATTCCATGCCGGTGCCCCCCCTGTATTTGCCAGGGCCGCCAGAATCCGTCATGCGCCGCCGGAACAGGTAGCGAATGGGAAACGTATTCTCGACCGTCTCCACATTCGCCATGCGCGAGATAGGGTTAGGGATTTCTCCACCTACGTCGACGCCGTCCGCATAGGTGCGGGCGCCGCCGGCCCCGGCAAAGGTTTCCGTAAAGATGCCGATGGCTTCACCGCCGCGCTGGCTACGCCCGAACTTGAAGATGGCGAAATGATTGGCGTGCCAGACAGATGTGGCCTCCTTGGCGTACTTTTCGCTGGTCTGCAGCATCTTGCCGATGGTGGTGCACGCGGCGTTGTTGACCGACTGGATCGCACCCACGGTTGCGACAGACACGGGCGCCGGCCGGGTGCAATTCACGATCGAACCTTCCGGTGCAATCATCTTGATAGGGCTGATACAGCCCTCGTTCCAAGTGATGTCGTAGCAGATCAACGGAAACAGCGGCGCAAACAGGCCGCCCAGTGACGCCCATTGGGTACAGTTGACCGAGTATTTCGACTGCGGGCTGGAGCCGGTGAAATCGAACACCAGTTCGTCGCCCGACTTGGTCATCTTCAGATTGACCTTGTAGACCTCGTCCAGCACTTCGAGATACTGGCGGCTTTCCCAGGTTCCATCCGGCAGTTCGCGCAGGCGGGCCCGCAGCTGTTGTTCCGATTGTTCAATCAACTGGCTACAGGCCTCGTCCACGGTGTCGTAGCCATATTTGTCGATCAGCGACAGCATCCGGTCGTGCGCAACATTGTTGCAGGCGATCATCGAACGGATGTCCAACGTCACCATTTCCGGCGAACGGACCATGTTGAGGAGCGTGTCGAGCACGTCCTGATTCAGCTCACCCTTGTTGACAAGCCGGACGCCTGGCGAGCTGTAGCCTTCCGTATAAATGTCTTCCGCATCGGGGCAAAAACCGCCGGGGTTCTTGGCGCCGATGTCATAGACGTGAACAAAACAGGCGCTCCACGCCACCAGCTGCCCATTGTGGTGGATTGGCGCCACAAGATAGATGTCAGACGTGTGCAGCGCCGCTGTATAGGGGTCATTCAGCAGGAAAACATCGCCTTCGTTGATGCGCCCTTCAAATCGCCGAATGATCGCCTTGCAGGCCTCTGCCGCACTGGTCAGGTGATGCAGAAAACCGACACCGCCCATCAGCAACGATCCATCCGCCCGGTAAAGCGACACCATCAGGTCGTGGCCTTCGTTGGTGATCGCGCTTCCGGACACATGCTTGAGCGTGATCACGGCTTCGTCCACTACCCGGTAAAGGCGGTGACGGATGATCGAGAAGGTAATCGGGTCGACGGCCATGAGGGCACCCTATTGAAAGTTGAGGACGATGTTGCGCAGTTCGTCCATGGACGCGGTCTGCCCGCTCTGTACGACAATTGTCGTGATCGGCGTCTGGATCACCGCCGGCCCGGCAATCTCGTTTCCAGGTGACAATTTGTCGAAATCATAGATTTCTGCCGGCCCGGTTCGGTTTTCGGGCTCAATAAAAATGTCACGACTGCTGACACGCGCTGCCACTGGGTCTGAGCCGCCCAGGGCTTCCCGCGGAACGTCCGGCCGGTCAAGCAACCCGCGAGCCGAAAGGCGGAACTGGGTCATCTCGATCCCGGCGCCGCGATAGGCCGAACCCTTGCCGTATTTCTGTTCATACAGAGCTTCGAAATCGTCCATCAGGCGCTGGAGGGTTTCATCCGTGAAGGGCGTCGGGCCATTCACGCGGGTAGTTACTTCGTGAACTTGCAGGCCGTAGCGAAGATCGACGGAAAACTCGAAGCGCATCTTGCTTTCGTCAAAACCTTCCCGCGCCAGATCAACTTTGGCTTTTGCGAGCAGCGGTGCGTAGGTCTCGTTTATCTCCGCCACCGGTGATGGTGCGGGCAGCGATTTGGTGACCGAGTATTCGTGGACAATGTCGGCTGAGATCATGCCGAAGGCGCAGTTCACGGACGCAGTGTAGGGAATCACGATACGCTTGACGTTCAGCTCCCGGCCGAAGACCCCGCACAGAAGTGCGCATGAACCGCCGAACGCGTGTAGTTCGAAGTCGCGCGGGTCCAGGCCCCGTTCCACGGTGATCTCGTGGATTAGATCAGTGATCTGTGCCGCGGCCACGCGGAAGATGCCAAATGCCGCCTCTTCCACGGACATGCCGAGCGGTCCGGAAATCTGTTCCTCGAAGGCCTGGCGCGCAGCGTCGATATCCAGCGTCATGCTGCCGCCCAGAAACGTGCCTGGGTCCATATAGCCGATCAAGGTCATGACATCGGTCAGGGTGACCTCGGTGCCGCCACGACCGTAGCAAATCGGCCCTGGATCGGCGCCGGCGCTGCGCGGGCCTACTTTGGGCGCGTTGGTGCCGTGCTCCAGCGAGACGATGCTGCCCCCGCCTGCACCGATGGAAACAACCTCGATCTTGGGCGCCACATAGTGGAACCGCGCGACCATCGGTTCGCGGGCATATTCAATCTCGCCATCCTGGATGACACCAACTTTGAAGGTGGTGCCGCCCATGTCGGCGGCAATGATGTTGCCCTGCCCCATCAGGTCACCAAGAAATTTGGCGCCAATCACTCCTGCCGCAGGGCCGCACTCGATCATGCCGACAGCGCGCTCAGCCGCTTCACTCGCCGGCAGCAGGCCGCCATAGCCCTGCATCACCATGATCGGTCCTTCATAGCCACGACCGGCCAACTGCTGCTCCAGATTGTTCACATAGGCTTTGGTGATGCGCCCGGCGTAGGCGTTAATGACAGTCGTGGATGTGCGTTCGAATTCGCCAGGCACCGGCGCGATCTCGCTCGACAAGGTGACATAGGCGTCCGGCGCAACGCGCTCGATAATCTCTTTGACCTTTTGCTCGTGCGATGGGTTGTAGAAGGACCAGAGAAAGCAGACGGCAAGCGAATCAACTCCTTCATCTTCAATCAGGGAGCGCACGGCTGCTTCTGTTTCGGCTTCGTTCAACTCCTGCAGGATTTCGCCCTTGTAGTCGACCCGTTCACGAATGCCGCGAATACGCTCCATCGGCACAAGTGGGTCGGCGCGATCGGTGGCGACAGGATGCTTGACCCCTTCTTCCGGCAGGCCGCCCCAGCGGCCATAGGCGCCCCGAGTAACCAGCAGTGTATCTTCGAAGCCGGCGGTCGTAATCAATCCCGCCTTGGCACCGTCTTGGGTCAGGACCGTATTATCAACAACCGTAGAGCCGTGGACGAACAGATAGCTCTGGGCAAACAGCTGCTCGACAGACAAATCCATGGAATTGGCGGCGACAGAAATCGAGTCGAGCACGCCGTTGGCGAAATTCGGTGGTGTTGAGAGCGCCTTGCCGATGTGGAAGGGCTCTCCGGCGGCAATGACCACGGTGTCCGTACAGGTGCCACCTACATCGGTCGCAACGATATATTTGCGCTCGGACATTAGGCGGCCCCGACGAATCGCGCCCGGTCATGGGGCCGATCCAGGTTAAGTATCGGGCCCTTCGGGATCAGACCGTTTGACGGGATGGGTCCATATCCCGCGAAGATCGCATTCTTCATACCTTCGACATCGCTCACGTCCGCAATCCCCGGTGTCTGAAACAAATCGCGCAAATAGTTCGACAGATTGGGATATTCCTCAATCCGCCGCTGGCTGCACTTGTAGCCGATGAAATAGATGGAATCGAATCTGATAAGCGACGGATAAAGCCGCCAATCTGCCTCGGTCTGCTGGTCACCGCACAGGTAGCGGCTGCGCCCGAGGCGTTCCTCCAACTGATCCAGCGTCCCAAAAAGACGGTCTGACGCTGCTTCGTAGGCTTCCTGCGACGTGGACCGGCCACACTCGTTGATGGCGTTGTTGACGCCGTCCAGCACCAGCGCGTTGACCGCATCGATCTCTTCAGCCCGTTCGGCCGGAAATAGGTCGGCCGTTTCCGGCGCCCAGGCTGCAAAGGCGGAATTGAACATGCGGATGATTTCCGAAGACTCATTGCTGACCACCCGGCGGCTGGCAGCGTCCCATAAGGTCGGCACGGTGACCCGCGCGGTGCAGCTCGGATCACTCAAGGTATAGAGTTCATGCAGATACTGTGCCCGGTAGTCGGTCCCGGGCACCACGTGGCCTTCAGCATCAAAGCTCCACCCCTGATCATCCTCATTCTGTCGTGTGTTGGTAAGCGTGACGATGCCGTCGAGCTGTTTCAGGACAAGGAACAGCGCTGCACGGTGTGCCCAGGGGCAGCCGACAGCGGAATAGAGATGATAGCGCCCTGGTTCCGCTGGGAACTCGCCAGTGCCGTCGGCGGTAATCCAGTTGCGGAATAGGGACGGCTGCTTCACGTACCGTCCGCCTTGGTCTTCGGTCAGCGTTTCGTCTGTGATCCAAACACCGTTCTGCAGATGCCCCATGGCTGTTTCTCCCCCGTTTTTGTCCGCGCCTCGGCCTGCTTAGCGCAGGTGATGGCCCTCTGTATAGAACCGGCGAACCGCTGACTGGTAGCGTTCCACCACCGGGACGAAAGCGTTGGCATCGTCGGCGCCCGACTGAGCTTGCGCCAGCAACTCTGCCGCCACGGCCGCCTCTTCGATACCCAGGATATTACCGTCGCGCACAATTTCACGCCCTTGGGCGATAACCCGTGTGATGTGGTGACGGGTTGCCCGGCCCAGCAACAGATCAATTTCGGTGGTGCGCGCACTGATCACATCCGCGGCCAGAAGGCCGTAGTCCAGCTCGATCAGATCAGCGGGGGCACCCCGCTCAATTCGTCCCTGATCAGGTGCGTTGTCAATTACCTCAAACGCTGTCGCCATGGCTGCGCCGAGGAATTTTGCGGGACGGTCCGTTGCATCGAATGAACTGCCGGCATGCAGGCGATAGGTCAGGCGCAATTCCCGCAAGGCATCATCATCGTCATCCAGGGACAAGGCATCGACGCCAAATGCGACGCGGACTCCGTCGTCCATCATCGCCGCGATGGGGGCAATACCAGAACCCAATCGCAGGTTCGAACTGGCGTTGGTCGCGACAGTGACGCCCCGCTCAGCCATCAACTGCCATTCCTCCCGCCGCAGCCACACGCAATGAGCCAACGTCAGCCTCGGTGACAACACCCCCAGGCGGTCGAGGTGATGAATGAACCCATCTGGGTATGTATGGTCGACCCATGCCCGCTGATGGCGGGTTTCCTGGCAATGCATGTGGATGCGCCGCCCGGTAGCAGCAGATCGATCTGCCACCAGTCCCAGCAGGTCGTCCGACGCCCATTCCAGGCCAAAGGGACCAAACTGGACGTTGACCTGATCGCTCTCGACCTCGGCGGCGATGGCGTCCACCATCGCGACCTGATCGGCGGCGGAGGGGAGCGGTTTGACCCAACGTTCCCGCAATTGTGCGCTGTCTTCCTTGTCCAGCAGGGCAAGGACCGCATCATCCGCGCCATAGGCCAGTCGGTTGCGATCCAGCATCGGCACAACAAAGGCAATGCGGATGCCAATGTCCCTCGCAGCCCGGCAGACCGCCTTCGCCTCCTCCATCAGCTGGTCGAAACGCTGCGGCATGTGGCAGTGGACTGTTGCTGTAACCCCGGACCGCGCCATCCGGGCGAAGGCATTGACTGCCATCAGATAGGGATCGACCGGTGGATGCAGGCCCGAGGATGCGGCGAGCCAAACCTCCAAAGCATCATCCAGCGCGCCGTAAGCAAGCCGCCGCAACCCGCGCCCATGGTCGTGTCCATTGGCGAGGGCCGGCATCACAAGCCGATCGCCCGCGTCATCCCGTTGGCCGTCAGTGACTGCCTCGATGCGACCGTCACGAATTTCGATAGATTTGTTTCGCTCTGCGACGACAGCGGCGGGCGCCGTCATCAGGCGGCTGGCGAACAGTCCCGAAACTTGAGCGACTTTCCCGGCCATGATGCGCTCAGGTCTCCGGAGCATTCAGCTGATCGACTTCCTCGCGCATAACCCAAAGAATGCGATCAAGAAATGCGGCGCGCGATGCTTCGCGGTCTGCATCGATGCTGGCATCCACCTCATACCCGTCAATATCGGCAGAAGTGAATAGGCCTTTTTCAGCGGCCAGACGTTCCACCGTATCCAGCCGTTCCCGAACGACCGAAAGCTCTCCGGCAAGGCTCATGACGATTGAGACCAGCTTGTCGATCTGCGGATCGCTGGAAAAGACCGGGCGTTTCCCCTTTGCAACACGGCGCGGCACGTCATTCATTTTTGCGCGCCGAAGATGAACCAATTGGAGCGCCCGCCGGAATTGCGCCCATCCGCAAAGACTGGGGACTGGTTGGAAATCCGGGACACCAATTGCTGGATGACTTTGTCCTTGCTGAAGCCCGCCTCGGCCATCAGTGAGGGAGGATCCATCTGCCGAATCACGCTCCAGAACGGCTCGTTGTTATAGTAGGTGTCCCAATCGAGCATCGCCTCATCAAAACTATCCAGATCCTGGTAGAGCGACAGATCCACGTGCATGGTGATCCCGCCGGGCCGCAACAGGCGATGGCTTTCGCGCAACATGTTGCGGATGGCGGCCTCCGGCATCTCGTGGACCAGAATATGGGAAACGATGAGGTCGAAAGACTCATCCTCGAACTGCGTGTTTTCGCAATCCTGCTGGGCAAAGTGTATCTTCTTGCCGAAATGCTCAGCGCGGGTATGACCATAGCGCAACAGCGGCGCCGCCACATCGATGGCGTGGACCTCGGCATCTGGCCATGTGTCCACGTATGGCAGGGTGCTGTGGCCCACAGAACAGCCCATATCGAGAATGGCCTTTGGCTGAAATTCAGGCCGGTTTTCGCTCAGGTAGGAAACCATGCGCTGGCCCATGGCATCCAGCATGGGGCCCCATGCGCCCATGGAATAGAGATAGCCGCCACGGTCATACAGCGCACCGGCCGATACATCGTCGTCGGCAAATTCACGGTGATACCCGCCGGGCATTGCATGAAAATCTACCGCTTCAAGATAGCCGGGAATTTCGGTGGAAGAATCCAGTTCCAGAGTCCCGAGTGAATCACCATTGGTGCGGCTCGCCTGGATCAGGTCCGGCAATTGCCTGTCGATGCTGCTCACGACGCAGTCCCAGCTCATTTCCTGGCTGGTGCGGAAAAGCGATCCCCAGAGCCCGTAGTAGACATCATCTGCCAACGCTTTGCGGATCTCGTGGCGGTCCTCCGGCGCGCGGCCTTCCTCCCGCTCGAAGGACGGTTTCACACGCTTATCGAAGACGGTCTTGTTGCCTGGCACGATCTTCATCGCGATGTGCAATTTGAACGACTTTACGAAATTCTGCAGTGCCAGTTCATCGTGATCTGGCATCGGCAGGACGGGATGGGTGGTCTGACCAATCATTTCGCAGGCTCCGCAAAGTTCCCCTGCCACTCACGGGAATGACGGCAGTTTAGCGACTTTGGGTAACAGCATCCAGCCAACGTGTCCAATATCGACGGATATGCGTGTTCCGAATCCAGGACATGAGCAACTCAAACCCTTCGTTTCGCCAAAACGGCGCGATTTCCACCACCAACCAGCGGTCCAGCGTACCGTGCGCGCAGCTCTCAACAGGCACATCAGGCGCCGCCAAGCCCTTTGTTTTTCGACTTGTGGCTTTGGTTTCTAGGCATATTGGCGTAAGGTCAGAACAGCTGCAATTGGCGGCCATGGGTTAAATCAACGACCGAGGGGAGAAGTGAATGATTTCCAAAATTACCGGTGCTGCGCTCGCGACAGTGGCCATAGGCGTGTTTTCAGCACCTGTCAGCGCGCAGACAATCAAGCTCGAAACCTATGCCGGCCCCAAGCACGCCATGAACACAGACGCGTGGCCGGCCTTCATCAAGCAGATGAACAAGGCAAGTGGCGGCAAACTCAAGGTCCGTATGACCTACCCGCCGATCAATCCGCGGGACCTGCTGGACCGCGTACGTAACGGCATTACTGACATGGCCTGGATTACCCACGGCTACACCACAGGACGCTTCGTTCTGACCGACATGGCCGAGCTGCCAGGGGGCGGTGGCAATGCCGAACAAACGTCGAAGGCTTACTGGCGCATCTACACCAAGCACTTCATGAAATACAACGAGCACAAGGGTGTCGTTTTGCTTGCGCTCTTTACCCACGGCCCGGGCATGCTGCACACCAGCACGCCGCTCAAAACCATTGCCGATATCAAAGGTCTGAAGGTGCGAACAGGCGGCGGCACGCAGAGCCGGATCGCCCAGCGTCTTGGTCTGGTAACGGTCTCTGCGCCAGTGACAAAGGCGCATGAAATCTTGTCCCGCGGCGTCGCCAAAGGCATCTTCTTCTCGATCGAAACGATCTTCAGCTTCCGCCTCGGGAAGGCCGTCAAGTATCACTACAATTATCCCGGCAACCTCTACACCTCCAGTTTTGCGGTGGTAATGAACAAGGGGGCTTACGACCGTTTGGGCAAGGCCAAGCAGGCTATGCTCTGGAAGGTCGGCGGCGAGAATCTGTCTGGCCTGATCGGCTCGGTATGGGATGGTGCTGACAAAAAGGCCGTGAAGGGGCTCGGCGCCGCCGGCAACACCATCACGAACTTCGACAGCAAAACTACCGGTGAGATTGCCAAGCGTCTGTCTGACATGGACGCCGAATGGATCGCCCGCGCCAAGAAAATGGGCGTGGCCAATGCAGCGGCAATCCTTGCGGAATTCCGTGCCGAGATCAAAAAGATCAAGGCCGGCAATTAAGACGTTTCGCTCAACATGAGCGACACACCGTCCGCATCAGAGACGTCGGGAGGAGCAAGCGCTCCTTCCGACGACCTCGAACAAACAAACCAGTGGCGCACCGGCGGCGGACTGACCACCGCAATCCATGTGGTTTTCGCCGGCACGGCCGGCATTTTGTTGTTCACGTTGATGGGCGTGACCATGGTCGATGTGATTGGCCGTTACGCCTTCAGCGCGCCGATTCCCGGCGGCAACGAAATCGTCCAGATCCTGATGGCCGCGATTATTTATGGGGCGTTGCCCTCGGTCTGCCGCCAGGAAGCCCATATCACCGTCGATCTTCTTGACGGGATAACGCCAGCCAAGGCGATCCCACCGCGCCAGTTTTTTGTCAATCTGGCAGCGTTTCTGATTTTGGGCTTCATCTGCTGGAGCCTTTGGGTCAAGGCAGCAGACCTTGCGTATACCGGTGACACGTTTGAATATCTGAAATGGCCCCACGCGCCGGTTGCCTACGTTCTGAGCGCGCTTGCAGGCATCGGAGCACTTGTGTTTCTCGCCAATCTGCTTCGTTATCTGCGCGGCGCAAGACAGCCGCATCCCGGCTTTATCTAGGGTCCGGCCTTCATGCTTGATGCCGCGATTGCCTTTGTCATTGTGATCAGTCTGGTATTTGCCAGAGTGCCGATAGCGTTCGCCATGGCAGCTGTCGGCACGCTCGGCTTTGCCATGGAACGCGGCTGGGACCCGGCCATCGCCATCGTCGGCGAAAAGGCACGCCGGGCGGCCTTGAATGACGATCTTGCTGTGGTCCCGCTGTTCATCCTGATGGGCGTCTTCGTCGGTCGAGCGGGCTTGTCAGAGAAACTGTACGCAGCCTCCAACGCCTTTTTGGGGCACCTTCGCGGCGGGCTGGCAATGGCGACCGTGGTGGCCTGCGGTGGGTTCAGTGCCATCTGCGGGTCCAGCCTCGCCACTGCCGCGACCATGGCCAAAGTGGCCATGCCGTCAATGCGCCGCTACGGCTACAACGACCGGCTTGCGGCCGGCGCTATTGCTGCCGGCGGCACACTGGGCATTCTGATCCCCCCGAGCGTGATCCTGGTCCTCTACGGCATTATGGCCCGGCAGGACGTGGGCAAGCTGTTCGCCGCAGGCATCCTGCCGGGGTTACTTGGAGTGCTGTGCTATCTGGGTGCGGTCAGGTTTGTTGTCGCCCGGCGCCCGGCCTACGGACCGGTTGGCGAACGGACCCCCTGGGCCGGTCGCTGGCGCGCCATGTCGCAAGTCTGGGGCGTCGCAGCCCTTTTTGTGCTCGTCATTGGCGGCATCTACCTGGGAATTTTCACGCCATCGGAGGCTGGCGGCATCGGCGCCTTCGGCGCCTTCCTTTTCGCGGTACTCGGGCGCCAACTCAATTGGTCGCGTTTGTTCGGCATTCTGGCTGAAACCGCGGTTACCGCATCGATGCTGTTTTTCGTGCTGATCGGCGCACTGATCTTCGCCGACTATATCAACGAAACCAACATGCCAAATCAGCTGGCGGACCTTATCAAGGCGCTGAATGTGCAGCCCATGGTGGTCATTCTGGTGATCCTGCTGATCTATTTGGGACTGGGCTGCGTGTTCGAAAGCCTGTCGATGTTGCTTCTGACGGTGCCAGTCTTTGTCCCCATCGTCAGCGCGCTCGATTTCAATTTGATCTGGTTCGGCATCATCATCGTCGTGGTGACGGAGATCAGCCTGATCACACCCCCCATTGGTATGAACGTCTTTGTCTTGCGTGGTGTGCTGAAGGATGTCCCGACTGGGGCAATCTTTGCTGGCGTTACACCCTTTTGGGTCGCAGATATCATCCGCCTCGGCCTACTGGTGCTAATCCCCTGGATATCGCTCTTCCTGCCATCGATGATGGATTGACGTCAGGGGTCAGGCGGAGGCCGCCTGCCGGTATTTGTGGTTGGCGTTGAACCGCTCGTTCAGGAACTCGCCCCAGCTCGTCGGCGGATAGCGCGGCGGGTTTTCGGGTTCACAACAACTGTCGATACAGGCCACCACGGTATCGAAGCCAGGGTCGAAGAAAAACGGCATCGAATAGCGCTCGACGCCGTCGGCATTGATGACCCGATGAACCGTTGAGCGAAACCGGTCGTTGGTCCAGCGCATGAGCATGTCGCCGATATTGATGAGCAATACGCCCGGCAGGTTTGGCGCATCGATCCAGGCCCCATCAGGCGCTTCCACCTGCAGACCACCCACGTCGTCCTGGGCCAGGATCGTGACAAAGCCGAAGTCGCTGTGTGGGGCGGCACCAAACTGCCCATCGGGGAGATTGTCTGGCGCGGGCGGATAATGGAGCGCCCGGATGAAGGCCATCGGCTCTTCGAAGCAATCGGATAGATAGCCGGCGTTGACCTCCAGCGCGGCTTCGAAAAGATCAACCAGCAGCATGCCCACTGACGAGAAAGCAGCGTGGTAAGCAGTCATTGCTTCACGAAAGCCTGGCAGGCCGTCAGGCCATTGGTTGACCGAATGCATGGGCCGCCCTTCGACCACAGCCGGATCATCCGCCGCCAGTTCCACGCCGCAAAGAAATGACGCGCTCAAGTTGGCATGCTCTGCCTCCACCCGATGCTGGTCTGCCATCGGCATATAGCCTCGGTGCCCGGCGTTGATTTGCAGCGCCAGTTTTTCCTCAAGCGATAGAGCGTGAAATGCAGCCGACGCAGCAAAGCCCGCTGCAATTATCGTGTCGTCTACCCCATGATTTCGGATACCGAAGAAGCCACTTGTCTCCAAGGCAAGGGTGATTGCCCGCGCGGCAGCGTCCTTGGCACCATCCTCGCCAGCGCGATAAGCGGAGAGATCAACGATTGGGATAAGATCGGCCGAATTCTGCATGTTCATGCTTCCCCTGTTGCAATGAAAGTTTAGCACAAACAAACTGTTTCTGCTGAATGGGCAGGAGCAGGCATGGACTATTTCAGACCGGAGTCGCTGGAGGAGGCGTTAGGGCTCCTTGCGGAAATCCCGGACGCCCGCTGTCTTGCCGGCGGTCAGACTCTGGTGGCAATGATGAACACACGCATCGTGGCGCCGCCCCGACTGGTATCTCTCAGGGATATTCCGGGCCTGGACCAGATTGAGGCCCTGCCAAATGGCGGCCTGCGCATGGGCACGATGGTCACCCACGAAACTCTGATGAATCTATCGGCAAACGGCGCCCACCGCTTGCTGCCGGAGACCGCCCGACAGATCGCCAGCCCGGCGATCCGCGCCTTTGGCACAGTTGGTGGCGCGCTGTGCCACGCCGATCCCGCAGCGGACTGGCCCACTGCACTGGTCGCGCTGGACGCTTCGGTTCACGTGGCCGGTATCGACGGGAAGCGCCGGGAGCCGCTGGCGGAATTTCTGGTGGATGCGTTGACCACGACGCTAGAGCCCGGCGAGATTCTGACCCATATTGAAATTCCACCGCCCGGCCAGACATCAGCCGGCGCCTATGTAAAATTCGCCCGGGTGGAAGGCGATTTTGCGACGGTGGCCGTCGCTGTGTCGCTGTCGTTGAGCGGCCCCACCTGTGAAGCAATCCGCATTGCCGTCGGCGGCTGCAGCCCGGTCCCAACCCGCGATGACGCGGCAGAGACCGGCCTCGTCAGCACAGAGCTAAGCGAGGCGGATATGCAGGCGGTCGGGAACAGTCTGGCGACGGCGATCCAACCGGAAGATGACGGCCGGGCCAGCGCGGCCTATCGTCGAATGGTTGTGCCCGGACTGGTGCAACGGGCAATCACCCTTGCACATGACCGGGCCAGCGAGGCGCGCATATGAAACGCACGCTCCTGGAACTGAATGTAAACGGCGAGCTGCAGCAGGCGCCCACCAGGCCGACCGCAACGCTCCTTGATGTTCTGCGCGACGGGTTGCATCTCACGGGCTCCAAGCGGGGCTGCGATCAAGGCGTCTGCGGTGCCTGCACGGTGTTGGTCGACGGCCGCCCGGCACGGGCCTGCCTGATGCTGGCCGTCGATTGCCAGGGCCGGCGGGTAACGACGATTGAAGGCCTGAATGAGTCCGGCGAGGCGGCCGCTGTGCAGCAGGCACTGGCGGAAAACGGGGCCATACAGTGTGGCTATTGCACACCAGGGATCGTCGTCGCGCTTGTGGATCTGGCGCGCGCCGGCGGTGGCGCATCGGAAAATGACGTGCGGCGATCAATCAGCGGCAACATCTGCCGGTGCTCCGGCTATGTGAAAATCGTTGAAGCGGCGGTGAGCCTGCTCGGGGGAAAGGCATCAGATGGACGGTGAAGCCAAGCTGCGGGGCGTCGGCGACAGTCTTCCAAGATTGGATGCGGGAGACAAGGTGGGTGGCCGGGCCCGCTATACCGATGATCTTTTCCGGCCGGGGATGCTCCATGCGGCGTTGATGGGAAGTCCCTACCCCTTCGCCCGCATCATCTCCTGCGATACGTCGGAGGCGTTGGCCCTGCCGGGCGTCAAAGCTGTTCTGACGGGGGCGGATATTCCTGCCAACCGCTGGGGCGGGTTCATCAACGACGAGACCGCACTGGCCATCGACATCGTGCGCTATGTGGGCGAGCCGATTGCAGCCATCGCAGCGACCGACCTTGCAACCGCACGTGAAGCCCTCGACCTGATCGAGTTTGAGTTTGAGGAACTCGATCCCGTCCTGACCATCGATGCGGCAATGGCCGACGGAGCGCCGCTAATCCACGAAAACTTCGCTGAATACGAAAAGCGACCCGGACAAGGTGATCTGGCGCCAAATCAGGTCTCCCGACAATCGATCATAGAGGGGGATGTGGAGGCCGCCTGGGCCGACTGCAATGTAGTGGTGGAAAACACCTATGAGGTGCAGGCCCAGTCCCACGTCTATATCGAACCCTGCTCCGCGCTGGCCGAAGTTGACGAGAGTGGCAAGGTGACGGTCTGGTCGGCCAACCAGTCGATCTACAAGGTCCAAGCGTCCCTTTCAAAAGCGCTTGGCCTGCCCATGTCGAAGGTCCGCGCGATCACGCCGCCAGTTGGCGGGGCGTTCGGCGGCAAGTCAGGAGTCACCGTCCAGCCGATCACTGTCATGCTGGCGCAGAAAACCGGACGGCCGGTCAAGCTGACCCTTTCGCGAACAGACGACATGATGATGATGCGCTCCCGCCACGCGGCTCGGGTGCGGGTACGCACGGGGGCCATGGCGGACGGCACCCTGGTCGCCCATGAACTGGACGTGATCTATGACGGCGGCGCCTACGCAGAGGACAGCGCAGCTGTACTCGGTTTCGGTCTGCTGATGGCGCGTGGACCCTACAATATCCCTCACGTGAAGCTGACGGGCAGCGCCGTCTATACCAATAAGCTACGCGCCGGCGGGTTTCGAGGCTTTGGCAATCCGCAGGTCACTTTCGGCACCGAACAACAGATTGATGAAATTGCTGTCCGGCTTAAAATGGACCCTATCGATCTTCGATTGAAAAATGCGCTGCAAACAGGCGACCTGTGGGTGGGGGGGCAGACCGTTACATCCTGCGGTTTTCGGGAGTGCCTGGAACAGGTACGTGACGCCGCCGACTGGCCCACTCGACGGCAGGCCCCCGCGGCAAACGGCAAGCGGCGCGGCATCAGCGTTGCCGGCGTCTCGCATATCTGTGGCCTGCTCGGCACGTCGGCCATTGTCCGGGTTCTGGAAGACGGCACGATCACGCTCAATACTGGTGCGGTGGACATTGGACAGGGCTCAGACACCGTGCTGGCCCAGATTTGTGCCAGTTCCCTTCGGCTTGATATTGGCCGGGTCAACCTGGTGGCGCCGGACAGCGATGCTTCGCCCTACAACTGGGGCACCGGCGGCACGCGGGTCACCTACATGGTCGGGCGCGCCGTTGAATCGGCGGCGGGTGCCGCGTTGGAACAGATTCGGCAACACGCCTCAGAGATCTTCGAATGTGCCCCGGCGGATGTGGAACTGCGCGATGGCGGCCATGTAGGCATTGTGGGAGTTCCAGAAAAGGAGCTGTCCTTTGCAGAGATTTCGGGCCGGGCGCATTATGTGACTGGCGGCCCGATCATCGGCACTCATGCACTGGTCTACGATGGCCAGGAATTCGACCCGAAGCGCGCGCTGATGGATCACTTCCCCTTCGCACGCATCGGCACCTATGTCTTTGGCGCCCAGGTGGTGGAAGTCGAGGTGGATGAAGTAACCGGTCAGGTAGAGGTGTTGAATGTATGGTCTGCCCACGATGTCGGCCGCGCGATCAATCCCGCGGCCGTAGAAGGTCAGATCCAGGGTGGCGTCGTGCAGGGCCTTGGCTACGCACTTTGCGAGGAGTTGACCTGGGAAGACGGTCAACCGACCAACCCGACGATGATGGACTACAAGGTTCCGGGCGCCTTGGATACGCCAACAAACATCCATCCCATCATCGTGGAATCTGAGGAAGAGACCGGTCCCTTCGGCGCAAAAGGCGTTGGTGAACCTGGATTGGTGGGGGTTGCGCCGGCGGTCGCCAATGCGGTTGCCCATGCGACCGGTGTGCGCCTCACCAGACTACCGCTGACACCGGAGTCGGTGCTTCGCGCGATGACGGCTGAGTAGTTTTTGCCTCACGTGGCAGCAGTCTATTCTGGCTTCTCTGCGTAGATCATCCCGCCCAAAGCCTGATCAGTAGACGTGATCTCGATGCGGTTAACATCGGCATGCTCCGGCATTTGCAGCGCGCCCATCAGAGCGTCGGAGACATCTTGGGGCGTCAGCGCACGATGCTTGCCAAACAGTGTCGCTGCCATTGCATCCTTATCGTTACCGAATGCGGCGCTGAAAAACTCCGTCTCCACCCGCCCCGGCGCTATTTCGGTTGCCCGAACCCGACTCCCGGCTAGTTCCAGCCTCAGACAATTGACAAAGGCTCTGACCCCCGCCTTTGTCGCGGCATAGACGCTTGCATTTGGCGCGGCATAGGGGCCGAACATGGAAGTAACGAAAAACAGGTGTCCCCTCTGCCGCTGGATCATCCCTGGCAAAACTGCTCTGGTCGCTGCCAGTGTGCCCTTTAAATTTACATCGACCGATTGATGAATTTCATCCCGCTCCAATTGGGCGAAGGGCGCCGACTGGGTCATGACACCACCGTTATTCACCAGGATGTCAGCATCGACCGTGGCGAGGCGATCAAGAACCTCATCGGTATTCCCTAGATCCAGGGCAAGCGCAGTGCAGCCGGTTTCCGCGACAAGATCATCAAGGGCCTTTGATCCGCGGCTGACAGCAGTCACCGCAACACCAGCAGAACACATGGCCCGGGTCACCGCCGCGCCAATACCCCTGGAGGCGCCGGTCACGATCGCGGACTTGTAGACGGAAATCATGAGTTTCGCTCCCTGGGGACGCTGCCCTGGTGTCGGCAGGCTATGAAATGGCGGAATCTCCTTATTGTGGTGTTTCCCCGAATCCGCCGCCGCCCGGAGTCTCCAGCGTCACCACATCTTCTGCCGCGACCTCGATTTTGCGCGCCTCACTCACCGGTTTGCCGCCGACCAGGAAACGCCCGGTGGCACCAGCCTCTCCGCCCATGAAACCGCGCGCAGCGATATTCAGTCTGCTGGGAATCGCGTTCAACAACCACGGCTTTCCGGTACGCATCTTGAATCCGATCCGCTGGCCATCGCCGCCTTTTTGAGCGCCATCGCCCCCAGAGCCGAGGTTTAGCTGCTTTTCGGTGAACTGAATCGGGATTGACGCCTCCAGCACTTCAACCGGTACTGCCGCCACGCCGGTGGGATAGCAGGTCGCGGCAGGCCCGCTTTTATCCCGCCGTGCGCCCATACCGCCCGAGTAGTTGAACATGGAGCTTGTGAAGGAAACGCCTTCGCGGTCACGGCCCTGGATCTGCATTGTCCACACTGCACCGGAGCTGTCGGCAATGACCCGCCCTGGCACAATATCTTTCAGGGCATCCAAGATGGGAAACGGCACATACATGCCCACCACGTGGCGCGCATTCACCGGCGATGGATATTCCGCATTAATGATGCAGCCCTTCGGCGCTGAGACCTTGATGGGCGCAAGCGATCCGAAATTATTGGGCAAATCGGGATTCAGCGTGCTGCGGATCGCGAAGGTGCTGTAGGCATGGGTGTAATTCATCACGACATTGATGCCGTGCGGGCTGGCGCCGGAACTGCCATCAAAGTCGATCAACACCTCGCCCGCATCGTGGTCCACCGTGACCTTGGCCTTCAGATCAATAACAGCGCCGCCCGGAATATCGAACTGACACTCGCCGAAGTAGACACCGCCTGGCAGCTCGCGGATCGATTGTCGGGTGGCATCCTCGGAGCGCTGGATGATCTCTTCGGCCAGGTCAGCGATATCGTCGAGGCCGTTTCGGTCACACAACCCTGCCAGCCGGTCTGCACCGATACGCGCGCTGGACACCTGCGCTGCCAGGTCCCCGAACACCGCGTCGGGGGTCCGCACATTGTGGCGGATGATGTCGTGCAGGGTCTCGTTTGGCTCACCTGCCTCGTAGAGCTTAGTGATCGGGATCCACAGGCCTTCCTCGTGGACATCCCGGGCACCGGCGCCGACGCCGTAGCCGCCGATATCAGTGTGGTGAATCGTCGACCCGAAATAGGCGATTATCCGCCCTTTGTAGAAGAGCGGTGTCAGGATTGTGATATCGAAAAAGTGCCCAGCCGAAATCCACGGGTCATTGACGATCAACACGTCGCCATCGACCAGGTTTTCGGTCGGATATTTCGCCAGGATATTACGGGCCGCGGCGGCGAGGCTGTTGATGTGCCCGGGCGTGCCAGTCACCGCCTGGGCGACCATGCGGCCCTCGGCATCAAACATGCCAACCGCCAGATCGCCCGCCTCGCGCACGACCGGGCTGAACGCAATCCGCTGAAGCGCCCGCGCCTGCTCGCTGACAATGCTGATCAGATTGCTCCAAAGAATTTCGAGTCGAATACCGTCCATGGCTTTATCTCCGTCCACGCAACCTAGGCGGTTCGCCTGGCCACAATACATCCCAGCGAATCCACCGTCGCGGTCCATCCGGGAAGAATAATGATCGTTGTTTCACGTTCCTCGATGATTGCGGGGCCCGGGACCTGTTGATTCTCCGCCAGGTCGGGGCGGTCAAAAACCGGGACATCAACCGCGCCGGATTTGAAAACAGCCCGCCGAACGCCTTTGGCCGCCGCCACCGTTGCCGGCAGGTCCGCATCGCGTTGTCGATCTACTGGCGGGCCGACCGCCGTCACACGCCAACTGACGATCTCGACCTTCATATCCTTAAGCCGCAGGCCGTAGAGCTGATCATAGGCGTCTTCGAAAATGCGCCGGACGTCGTCCATATCCCTGGATTCTCGGGGGTCGGCAGCAAAATCGACGGTGACCTCGTTGGCCTGGCCCACATATCGCATATCGGCCCCGAAGCTGAACCTGACCGCATCACGATCAATGCCGGCGTCGACCAGGGCGGACCGCGCCTCTGCCTCGATCTCGTCAAGGATGCCGTCCACAAGATCCCAATCGATCTGGTCCATACGGATCAAGGCGCCGCGAACCAGATCGAGTCGCGCGGGGGTTACCAACGTCCCGAAGGCGGACAGAACACTTGCCAGAGGCGGAAAAATCACCGTATCGCTCTCGAGCAGCTCGGCCACATAGTTGGCGTGAACCGGCCCGGCGCCGCCAAATGCGAGGACCGGCAGACCGCGCGGATCGATCCCCCGATCCGTCGCATGGGCCCTGGCCGCCGCCGCCATTTGCTCGCCAACAACCTGAAACACACCCAAGGCCGTTTCGTCGAGGTTGGTCTTGAGGCTTTGCCCCAGCTCGCCGACAACCGCCTTTGCTCCTTCCAGGTCGAGCGCCATGTCGCCCCCCAGGAAGTTGCTGGGATCGAGATACCCCAGGATCAAGTCGGCATCGGTGACAGTGGGCCGATCTCCGCCCCGCCCGTAGCATACCGGGCCCGGTTCGGAGCCCGCGCTGTCTGGCCCCACTTTCATCAGGCCAAGGGAATCAACCCGCGCGATACTTCCACCGCCTGCACCAATTTCGATCATGTCAATCGAAGGGATGGTCACGGGAAACCCGCTGCCTGGTTTAAAACGATACTGGCGATCTACCTCGAATAAACCTGCCACCAGCGGCGTCCGGTTTTGAATGATGCAGGCCTTCGCAGTGGTCCCCCCCATATCAAATGACATGAGGTCATCAATGCCGAGCTTCTCTGCATAGAAGCTGGCCACGAGCGCGCCCGCGGCAGGGCCGGATTCGATCATGCGCACCGGGAAGCGCCCGGCAATGTCCGCGCCGATGATCCCGCCGTTCGATAACATGATAAGCGGCTCGTTGGGAAAGCCCCGGCTTTGCAATGTTTCACGGAGCGCCGTTAGGTAGGGTCGCGTAATTGGCTGGGTGAAGGCATTGACCACTGTTGTGGAGGCGCGCAGATATTCGCGCATCTGCGGCGCCACATCAGAGGACAGTGAGACGTAGAGGTCAGGCAATTCCGCCAACAGAATGTCGCGAACCCGTTGTTCGTTGGCCGGTTGCTTGTAGGCGTTCAGAAAACAGACGGCGACCGAGCTGATCTCCGCCGATTTCAGCTTGGCGGCAACCGCAGCCACCTGCGCATCGTCAATTCCCGCCTCGATCGAGCCATCGGCCAAAACCCGTTCGGCGATGCCAAATGTTCGTTCCCGGGGCACCAACGGATCCGGAAATTCGATAAGCGGGTCGTACATATCGTATCGATGCTCGTCCCGGATATACAGAACGTCACCGAATCCTTCTGTGACCAGTAGCGCCGTCGGCGGCCCCTTACGCTCGATCAGCGCGTTGGTCACGATCGTTGTCGCGTGCACAACCACATCATCAACATCCGCCGGAGTGGCGCCCGCCTTGCCCATCGCGAGATCGACGGCGGCGAAGAAGCCTTCCAACAGGTCGTTATGGGTTGTCAGGGTCTTGTCGACCCAGCACCGTCCGTGTGAATCCCGCAGCACGACATCTGTGAACGTGCCGCCGATATCCACCGCCAAAGCATGACCTGGCATCGAGCTCTCCTTGCTTTTCGTAAGATAAAGGCTGCGCGCTACGCGACGGCGCGGTCAGTAGATTCAACGGAGGTGACGGCCAGCAATTGGTCCGTCCATTGGTCCAGGTAGGCTTTGCGGCCATCGTCGCCCACGCGCCCGGCGGACCAGGCCACAAACCGGTCCGCCAAATCCATGCCCAAATACTGGATGCAGCCAAACTCGAGCGGCTTCAGATAGATATCGAGGGAGTCGTATAGGCTCTCCGCTCCGCCAAATCGTTCTTCCGGCCCGCCGGTGGTGACGGACACCATGCCGGTTCTGCCCTTCAGCAGCCCTGTGGTATAGCGATGGCCATGGTCGTAAAGGTGGCCAAAGGCCAGAGTCCGGTCAATCCATCCCTTCAGGATTGCCGGCGGACCAAACCACCAGAGCGGGAACTGGAGGATAAACAAGTCGCACCAGAACAGACGTTCTTGGTCGCGTGCGAGTTCAGGCGAAAAAGTGCCGTCTTCTGCCGCCTGTTTCTGCTCGACCTGATAGTCGAACCTCGCCGGATCCGCCGTTTCCTGAAAATCATGCCTACCGGCACGGGGATTGAAATCCTCCGCGTACAGGTCCGTGACTTCAAAATTGTGCCCTGCCCCTGTGAGGATTTCGAATGCCCGGTCTTTCAGCGCACCGTTGAAAGATGTCGGCTCCGGGTGGGCATAGACCATGAAGACGTTCATGCATTCGCTCCTGTCAGGCGACTGACGCCTAACGATTTGCATTGTTTGGCCACCTCAGCCCCGTGTCTCGAAGAGTGACGGGATGAAGAGGACGAGATCGGGGAAATAAGTCACGAGCAACAAGACGATGATGCAGATTCCCAACATTGGCAGTGCTGCGCGGCTGACCGCTTCCAGAGACACTTTGCCAATCCCGCACACGATAAACAGGCACAATCCCACCGGAGGCGTCGCAAGACCGATAACCAGATTCAGCACCACGATGATTCCGAAGTGAACCTTGTTGACGCCGATCAGTTCGATGACCTCCAGCAACACCGGCAACGCCAGGATCATTGCCGCCAGCGGCTCAAGGAACAGGCCCAGGAAAAGCAGAAACATGTTGATCAGCAGAAGGAGGACCGTCTTGTCAGTGCTGATCGACAACAGCAGCTTGGCCACTTCAGCCGGGATATCATCATAGGCAAAAACGACGCTGACCATCCTGGCGACAGCGGCGATCAGCATGATCGCAGAAGTTAGAATCACGGCGTCCCAAAGGGGCTTGCCCAGCTGGCTGAATTTCAGAGTCCGGTACAGGAACATGCTGACCAGGAAGGCATAGATCACAGCGACGGCAGAAGATTCGACGGGCGTAAAGACGCCGGAAAGGATGCCGCCCAGGATGATGACTGGCAACAGAAGGGCTGGCGTTGCGCGGCCGACCGCAACCACCCTTTCGACCGCCGGCGCTTTTGGAATTGTTGGGTAGCCGCGCTTTCTGGCGACATACCATGCGTAGCCCATCAAGCTGAACCCAAGCAAAATCCCGGGGACAATGCCGGCAAGAAAAAGCTTGGCGATTGAGGTCTGAGAAAGGACGCCATAGATGATCATCGCGATTGATGGCGGTATGATCGGTCCAATCACAGAGGAGACCGCGGTCAACGCTGCCGCATAGGCCTTGTCGTAGCCTTCTTTCACCATCGCCGGGATAAGCACGGTGCCGAGCGCGGAACTGTCCGCAGTCGCCGCGCCGCTGACGCCGCCAAAGAACATGCTGGCGACCACATTGACCAGAGAAAGGCCGCCGCGGATATGCCCGACGAGCGCCCTGGCCGCGCCGACGATGCGGTCCGTAATGCCGCCAGCATTCATCATGTTTCCAGCCAGGATGAAGAGCGGAATTGTCAGCAGGATCGAGAGGTTGGCGCCGGCCACCATGTGTTGCGGAAAGGCCAGCAGGAGATCCGTTTTGTCCGTGATGATCAAATAGGCCGTGCACGCAACGGCAAGCGCCATGGCAATCGGCACGCCGATGA
The DNA here is from genome assembly GCA_021776685.1 of Alphaproteobacteria bacterium. GTDB lineage: Bacteria > Pseudomonadota > Alphaproteobacteria > Bin65 > Bin65 > JAJFFJ01. The sequence goes on along the minus strand of JAJFFJ010000043.1, from coordinate 163,485 downwards.
CCATGAATGCGATGAAGTTGCCGAGGAACAGGCCCATCAGCGTGTCCCTTCGCCAATCGGTTCCTGCTCCATATCCTCAACGAACACGGGCAGGTCGGCAAGGATGCGGCGGATCCGGACCACCCCACCGATCAACATGTGCAGCGCCAACAGGCCAGCACCAACCGGCACCGAAGCGTAAATCCACCAGGCGGAGATATTCGCCTCCTCGTCCGGCCCGGCAATCGACGCCCAGATGAAGTCAAAAGCCGGCAGGGTCTGGATCGAATTGACTTCTGCAAAAGCAAAGCCAAACCAAACGATAATCCCCAACGTTGCGAGGCTCGCCCCATAGGCCACCAGGGTGAAGATCACATGAACGGCCTTTGGCACCCGGCGTAGCACCATTGAAAGCGTGATCAGTTCGCCGCGTTGGTAGGCAATTCCAAGAAAAAGAAACGTCATCCAGATGAGCAGATAGCGCGACATTTCTTCGGCCCAGATGATCGAATCGTTGAGCACGTAGCGGAAGAAAACCTCAACGCCCATGATGATGACGGTTGCGGCCAGCAAGCCGCAGCCGAGCGCCATCATCGCCCGCGTGTAGACATGAGCGATGGTGACAAACAGCCCGCGGCTGGCAGTTTGGCCGGGTTGGCCCCCGGGTTGGTCCATGGTCGCAATGTCCCCCATCAGGGATGCGGCGCGGCGGTACGCGCATGCCCTAAGACAGTGCGCGCACGCCGTCTAAATCCGCATCAGCCTTCGGTAACGGCCTCGAATTCGTCCTTCTGGTATTCGACCAAGTGTCGATAATCTTCCCGAATCGGTGAGAAAACATCGAGATTGATCACTTGTTCGTCACCGATCGGCTCGCCGCAATGGATGACGTCCGGCGGGATTCGCATCATGCCACCCGCTTCAATCACATGAACGTCGTCGCCCACAGTGAGGCGCATTTTGCCCTGCAGGATCAGCAGAACCTGCTCGAAGGGATGGCTGTGTGGATTGACCTCCATCCCCGGATCGAGCCAGTTCATCACCAGCAGGACATTCTCGCCCTTAAAACCGACGCGCTCGACACCACGGCGGACGACCTCGCGATCAAGGCCGTCCCACCGATGAGCCTTACTGTCGGGCACGTTTATTTGCCCGCCTCAAGCTTGCCAGCCTGCATGACATATTCGGCAATGATCGGATCACGCTTGATCCACTTGGCGATGATCGGCTGCATGCGCTTGCGCATGTTGGCCAGATCCTTGAAGGCATGGATCTTGACGCCTTTTGCTTTGAGCTTGTTCAGAGTCGACGCCTCGTCGTCCCGCACGTATTTGACGTGCATGACCGTGGCTTCGCGGCCCGCTGCAATCATCGCCGCCTGAATGTCTTTCGGCAGCTTGTCGAACTTGGCCTTGTTATGGATCATCACCAGCGGCCAGAAGTAGTGGCCGGTGAGGCTCAGATGCTTGGCATTCTCAAAAAGGTTCTCGGCCAGAACCGACGATGCGTTGAACTCAACCGCATCGATCACCTTGGTCTGCATGGACGTATAGACCTGCCCATACGCGATGCCGACCGGGTTGGCGCCAACCGCCTGCCACACCGCCTTGTGCAACGGCACCGGCACGATGCGGGTCTTGAGCCCTTTGAAGCCCGCGAGCGTGGTCACAGGACCTTTGCTCGACAGGAAGTGCCGCATACCGGCTTCGCCGAAACCGAGGCCCTTGATACCGATGTCGTCCAGCGACGCCAGCATCTTGTTCGCGGCCGGTGACGTCAGCATCTTGGCAAGGTTGTCGTAATTCGACACCACGAAGGGCAGTTGCAAGGCGTCGAAAGAGCTCTTGCGGACGATAAGTGCAAACAGCACCGACGATACCAGACCGCCGTCGATGGTGCCGGCCTTGACGCCGAGAAGAACGTCCTTGTCGCCGCCAAGCTTGCGATTACCGAAAATGACGATCTTCACCCGCCCTTTGGTTTTTTCGGCGACGAGCTTTTTGTACATCTCCACATACTGGTGGAGCGGGTGTTTGGTCGATGCGCCGTGGGCGACGCGGAAAGTGTAGGTCTGGGCCTGACTGGATGGGACGGCCAAGACGGACGCCGCAACACCGGCAGCGACCGCAGTCATAGTTCGCGATATGGACATCACTTCTCTCCCTGGATTGCTAAGGTCTGGTCGGTTCGCCCGACCCACGGTTGATGGAAAACAACCAAACGAATGAAATTCGCGACGCTCGATGCGCCACAGAATAAAGACTTTGAACAATAAGCATGCAATTTCATCACGAGGCCTCCCGCGCGCCCAGCGCACCAGAGACCTGCTCCGCCGCCGCTACCACAAATCTGATTTGGTCGGCATTTGGTTTCTTGGCGATAAACTGTATCGAATCGACAATGGCAATGGCGCCGGCGCATTCACCAAATGCACCGAACACAGGCGCCGCCAAGGCATTAAGGCCGACGACGGCTTCCTCAGCAGCGGTCGCCCAGCCTCGCGCTTTTACCGCCGAGATTTCTGCATCAAGGGCCTTGCCGTCCGTGATGGTGTGAGGTGTTGGCCTCTCGAGTTTTGCCGATATCACCTTCTGCCTCAGGTCGCGGCTGCCATAAGCAAGGCACAGCTTGCCTTGGGCGGATGCATGCAAAGGCAATAACGATCCAGGACGCACCCCGATCTCCGCATTCGAACCGCCCCTGACCACGGCGACAATCCGGGTGCCGTCCTTTTCTGGCACACTGACCGCCACGCTGTGCCCTAGCCGGGCCCGCAGATCGTCCATGGCCGGCCGCGCCACGGCCGGCAAATCAAAATTTTGACCCACCACCTCGCCCATCGCCATCAAGCGGGCGCTTACTCGATATCGCTCACTTTCCTCATCCTGGGTGACGTAGCCACCAACCATCAATGTCTGTAGGTGGCGGTGAACCCGGCTCTTCGTCGTGCCGAAATGTTGAGAGAGATCTGTCACGCCGACAGCGCCTCGCTGCTGGGCCAGAAATTCCAGAATCCCAAACGCGAGCAGCACCGCCTGGATGCCGTCTCCCTGATGTGATCCTGAAATCCGGGGCATATGCCTGTCCGTCAGCTATTTCTCAGGAGGCATTGGATATTCATCGGCATTCAGCACCCAACCTTCCTGGAGTGAAAAGTCGACCCGCGGCGGCGAAAAGATATCGACCAGTTGGTTTCCGCCTTCGTCCAGCCACCGGGACGTGTGAATTGATGGTGGTGGTATCACACAGACGGATGGCGAACCGCAGAGTTCATGGTCATCCGGCCGCCATGTCGCCATATCCTTTGTCCAGGGCCAGCGAATGTGATGCATGTAATTGCCTTGGAGCGCCAACGAGCATTGCTCGAAATCATCGTGATGGTGCGGCGACAGAAGCGTGGTGTCGCGCGCGCCCATGTGGGGCTCGAAGAAATTCACCATGAAGGTTGTACAGCGCCAGATTTTGCCGAACCGGCCCTCCTCTGGCGGTACATCGAGGCTGTAGGGGCGGATGCGATAGCCGCCAACCGGCTCCGGCCATGGCTCGAAGGGGGGAATGTGGGGATGGGCCATGACGTAGGCCTCGGCATTGGCGCATTTCGCCGCCAGATCTGCAGACTGTGTGCTGAACAAGCGGACAATCCGACCGCCACTGGGAACCGTGATTTCGCTGTCACCCGGCGGCACAATCACGATTGAGTATCCGGGGATTTCGACGCTCTCGCCCCCGGCGGACACCTGAATCGCAGTATCCTTGTCTTCCAGCAGGACGACATATTCATCCTGCTGTCCGGTTCGGCTCAGACGCGCCCCCGTTTTCGCCTCTGTCAGGGCGACAATGAAATTCTGGCCTCGGGCATACCAGGTAGCATCCAACTCTCCGCGTTCCTGCGGATCGATCTCATAGAATTTTACATATTCTGCAGCCGCAAAGCCGGCGCCACCAGCAGGCGCACCTTGTGCGGTGCCCAGTTGGGATCGGGGATCGGTCTTGTCATACATGACATTTCTCCAACATTTGCACACCAACAGCATCAGGTGCGCAGGGCGTGAATCTCCTGCAAGGACTTCGCCGCAGCCTGGCGCATAAAGCTTTGATCAGACGCCACAATCATCGCGGTGACGCCAAGCCCCTTGAGCCATTCGGCATCATCGCCGCCACCGGTCATCGCACAGACAGCTTTGCCGGCGGTCCGCGCCGCAGCCGTAATTTTCTCCGTCGCGGCGCTGATTTCAGGCGCTGCCGGTGAGTCAGCCTGGTAGGCCACGGTCAAATCACCCCGTCCGATAAACACGCCATCGAGACCATCCACGTCGACAATTGCCTCAATTCCATCAACAGCCTCCGGGTCTTCAATCATCGCAATTATCGTCGTCTGGGCGTCGTTGACCTCAACATGGTCCCAAATGCCCAGGCGGCCGTACCCGCCTGCTCGCGGTGAGTTGGAGAACCCGCGCTTGCCACCGCGATAGCGGCATGCGGCCACCAGATCCCGGGCCATGTTCTGGCTCGTCACATGCGGCACCAGGACGCCCATCGCGCCACAGTCCAACACGGACAGAAGGCCGGTCGGGTCGGCGCTCGGCACACGGACGATACCTGCCGTATTCGCCGCCCGCGCAGCAAGCAGGACCTGATCTATTTCCACCCGGCCGAAGGGCGCATGTTCCTGGTCTACGACCACAAAGTCGAAGCCAACATCGCCCAGTATTTCGGTGGCGTGGCCGCTCGGCGTTTTGATGAATGTACCAACAACCAATTCGTTGCCGGCAAAGCGGCTGCGGAATGCCGTCGCTTCAGGGCGCGACATGTCAAACATCGGGCCGCTCTACTTCACTGGATCCAGACCGAGCAACTTCCCAGGGTTGCCACCGATCATCTTGCGGATGTCTTCCTCGCTGTAGCCGAGGGACAGGCAGAGGCAGATGACGTTGCGGAATCCCTTGACCGGCCAGCAGTTGCCTTCCTGCCCAAGGTCCGAGCCCAGGATTGTGTTGTCCACGCCGGCCGCCTTGATCAGTCCGTCCAGTTCTTCCGGGCCATAGAACGTGAAGGCCTCAGGAATAAACATGCAGATCGAATGCTCCACATATGCGCCCATGCGGGCGAGCTGGGCGATGTCCTCATGGGTAGCGTCGATCAGGAAGGTCGGGTGATTGCACAACAGGCGCGTGACGCCGCGCCGCTTGGCTTCCTCGAAAACCGGAAAGATTTCGGATATGTGGAGGTGGCCGCCAGAAAGAATGGCATCGTGCTCTGCGATCTTGTCGAGGATAGCCGGCAACTCGTCGATCAGTGTGCCATCTTCTTTCAACGCCGTAAGCGGCGTCGGGTCCATCAGTGGCATGCTGGTCTCAGGAAAATTCTTCTTCTCACCGTGACCGATATGATTCCGCGCCGAGAAGGTTGGCATCCACACCAGCCGCGCGCCAAGCGCAAGGCCATGATCGACCGTGTAGATGTTGAAGCCGCCGCTCGTATTATTGAGCGGAACACCTGAAATCATCTCCACCGGCAGGTGGTGATAATGCTCATTGAGAAGGCGGGTCACCGGTTGGGCCGAATAATAGTGGTCCTTGACCAGGACCGCACGCAGGCCATTAGCTGCCGCATCATGCATCATTTCGATGTGATTGATGTTGCGTGGCATGACCGACGGACCGCTGTGGCAGTGCATGTCGATAGCGCCCACCAGAATCCCGTCTACCACATCCGAGAAGGGATTTATCTCGTTAGCCGCCGCTGGCGCGCCACCGGTGCGCACGTCAACATCATTGGGCATCGCCCTATCCTCCCAAACTTTCTGATTCACGGATCAGTATGGTGTCCGTGCTCGACATCGGTGTGTTCACCGATTCCCAACACAATATCATGTTCTAATAATACGTCCATTGTTCTGATAGAAAGAACAAACAATACGCACCGAAAATCCCGTGCCAGAATGATTTGAGGGAGTAAAGACGGCCGGCAGGACCGCGGCTAGTCGGCCCTAGGCAGGCTTCTCCGGCGCCATTTTACCGGCACTGAGTTCCTCGCTCGTATGGTCGCCAATACGCATACGGTAGGGAGAGACAATCTCGCGCTCATCGATCCCGGCTTCATAGGCGCGGATAGCTTCGTCCATGTCGAAGTTGACGCCGATAGGATTGCGGTTAAAAGCACCGGTTCTCAGCCATTCATTCAGCGCCGCCCGCTCGTCGGTTGCGTCCGGAAAACAGCTGCACTGCAACTCACAGGCATTGAAATCAGGGTCGTAATAGTCGACGGCGAAAGAGGTGCCGTGGCTGATCGCGCGATAGGGCAGGATATCCCTCGCCTTGAGCCTGAGATAGGTCGCCGCCAGATCGCTGAACGATGCGTAGGTGAAGGCAATGTGATGCATGCCGCATACTTCCGGCCGGCCCTGCGTGCGGCTTGTGAGACCATCCACTTCAAAGACCACCACTTTGTGATGTTCGCTGTCGAAGGTCATGAACCGCATGCCGTCGGCATCCAGCGAAGGCTTCATGTTCAGCACTGTCTGCCACCAACCCGCAACGGCGTCGAAATTATTAGTCGCAAGTGCCAAGTGAGAGATGTGGGTTGGCCGGATTTCCGCATCCATGTCGACCACGCGGGAGGTTTCCGCCTTGAGACTGCGTTCCGCAGACGCGCCAACATATTCCATCAACTGGAATTCGGAATAGATCGCGGCATCCGGCGATTTTGACGATTCTGATGACATACTGGCTCCTGTCTGCGCTGGTCTCCCGGCTGCGTCCATCTAGGCGTCCAGGCTAATCACTTTCAAGAGCTTCGACGGTATTGCTGAGCGTCCCGACCCGGTCGATCATGACGTCGACAGTATCACCAGGCAGCAGGAACCGTGGCGGCTTGCGCTTGAACCCGACGCCTTCCGGCGTGCCCGTTGCAATCACATCGCCGGGATTGAGCTGACAAATTCCGCTCACATAGGAAATCAGTTCCGGCACCGGAAAGATCATCTGGTCAAAGGTCGTCTGTTGCATGACTTCGCCGCTGACCCGCGTCGTCAGGCTCAGGCCAGACAGCTCGCCAACTTCGTCCACGGTCACCAGGTGGGGGCCCATGGAGCTCGAGCGGACGAAGTTCTTGCCCTGAGTGATGGTGCGGTCGAGCTGATAGTCCCGCACCGATCCATCCATGAAGCAGGTATAGCCGGCCACATACTCGAGAGCGTCCGCCTCGGACACTTCCCGGGCGGTCTTCCCTATAACCACAGCGAGTTCACCCTCGAAATCGAACATAGGCGAGAGCGTTGGCATCTCGAAGGCCGCACCGTGCCCAACCAAGGCCGCCGGCACCTTGATGAACGTCCGGGGAAATGGCGGCTGCTCCCGGCCCGCTTCCGCAGTATGCAGCGCATAGTTGAGGCCAACGCAGTGAACCGCAACAGGCTCCTCAAAGATCGGCAGGAAGTCGATGTCGGTCTCGGCATAATCAGCCTCGGCGCCAGCCGCCGCGGCGTGCGCCTGGGCCATTGCACCGGATGTCACCATGCGCAAAAGCGAGGACAGCGTGTCAGGCAGCCTGGACGGCAGGTCGACGATACCACCGTCCGCCAAAGCCAGACCAAAGCTGACCCGCCCGTTGATAAGAAAGGAGCAGAAGCGCATCTGCCGCCTACGCCGCCGCGACCGCGGAGGTCTCGTCTGATGCCATATTTCTCCGGACGGCCGGCATGACCTCGGCACTGAACATCTCAAGCGTCTCGAACAAGGGGCCGCGCCCCAACCCGCCCATATCAGACATGATGATCAACCGATCAAAGCCGCCCATCTGGTCATAGCCCCACAATATCTTCTCAGCTATCTCCGACGGCGATCCGGCGAAGTCTCCTTCCCGCGCCGCCAGCTTGTCCGCCCCCAATTTTTCGTAATACTGCTTGATGCCCTTTGCGAGCCCACGCTTGCTGGTCAGCGCCCGGGTGAATGCGCGATAGTTGTCGCGGTAGGGTGCCCAGGTCTCTCGCGCCCTGTCGCCATCCGCATCGAGAAAGACATAGGCGAGCGCTGCAACCTCGCAGCCGTCTGGCGGATGGCCGGCCTTGTGGTAGGCCTCGCGATAGGCTTCCGCCAGGGGGCCGCAGTCCCTGAACAGACCGGCGACGGTCATGCACATAAGTTTGTGGCCAGCCTCACCGGCAGCTCGCGCGGTGTCTACAGATGTTGCGGTCGCCCGATGGATCGGCAGCGCATGGCCGCTGAAGGTGCGCGGCTGAAACTTCATATCGTCGATGGGCGCCCGGAACTGACCCGACCATGTCACTTGCTCCTCGTTCCAGATGCGCTGCAGCAGATCCAGATTTTCCCGGCACAATTCGTCGACCTGGGACAGGTCCTGGCCAAAGAGCTGGAAGGTATGCTCGGTAAAGCCGCTGCCAAAACCAATCTGCGCCCGTCCGTTACTGAGGAGATCGAGGCTGGCGAAGTCTTCCGCCAGACGTACTGGGTCGTTGTTGGGCAACAGTGAGACTGCGGTGCCAAGCAGAATCTTCTCCGTCCGGCCGGCAATGGCAGCTAGCAACATTTGCGGGGACGAGACGATATAGTCGCTGCAATGGTGCTCACCAAGCCAATAGGCGTGAAAGCCCAGCCGCTCCGCAAGAACACCTTCTTCAACCCAAAGCTGGAACCGTTCCGCCTGGGTCTCGTTGTAGTCACCCGTGTGGGGGTCGGGCAGATGGTCCCCCAATGACACCAGATCGAATTTCATCGAGCCCTCCCTGACCGTGGCTTCGTTAGATTGTTCCCAACCATACTATGACCAATCAGAGTCGCGTCCACCCTGATAGGTATGCCCCATGATTCCGCCTTCCGATCAGCTGTCCGCATTTCATCACCAGCGTGTCAGCCCACAGGATCTGAAATAAATGTGTGAACGCCGCGACTTCCCCCGCCCACCCTGCGTGGCGCCAAAACGAGCGGCCTATCGGCGGCATCGGACGGACGGGCGCGCCGACCCAAAGTCCGGTTCCCTTTGGCCGGCAATGCAATCCCATCGACACAGCCAGCAGCCAACGTGACAATTTTCAGAGCTGCCCTTAGTGTGCGGTGTGCGCAGGCAGAAGACGACGGCGCCAACTCGATAGAAAAATCTTCAGGAGGAAGAGGAACCATGAGCCGCATTCTAACTCTGGCAACGGCCTTGCTGATGGGCCTGATGCTCGCCGCCGGCGCGTCTGCAAAGACCCTGAAAGTCGCCCTTGTGCTGCCGGGCCCAATCACCGACGGCACCTTCAATTCCGCAGCCCACAAAGGCATCAAAGCGGCGGAGAAGAAGTACGACATCAAGGTGTCGATCCGCGAAAACACCAAGTTCGCCGAGATCGAATCGGTCATGCGCAACTATGCCAAAGATGGCTATGACGTGATTATTGGCCATGGTTTCCAATTCGGTGAACCGGCCAAGAAACTGCACAAACAGTTCCCGAAAACCTGGTTCGTCGTCAATACGTCCTTTGTGGCGGCCGCCCCCAATCTGGCATCGTTCGACAATCGATGGGGCGATGCGGGCTATGTGGCCGGCGCAGTTGCCGCTCTTGTCAGCAAGAAAGGCATCATTGGCCATATCGGCGGCATCCCGGTGCCGGTCATCAAGGCCTATAATGAAGGCTTCAAGCGCGGCGCCCAGCGGATGAAGCCGGGTATCAAGGTCCTTTCCGCCTATGTCGGCTCATTCTCCGATGTCGCTAAGGCCAAAGAGATCACCCGGTCGATGATTGAGCGCGGCGCGGATGTCGTGACCGCCACCGGCAACGAGAGCGTGCTCGGCACCCTGCAGGCCGCCAAGGAAGCCAAAGTGATGGCCATTGGAACAGCGTTCGACTCGGCGGCTTTTGCGCCTGATACGATCGTCACGACAGCATTGGTCAAAATGGACGTCAACATCGACATGGCGATCGGCCTGATCGTCAAGGGCAAGCTAAAGCCGAAAAACTACGTTTTGGGCTTCAACGAAAACGGCCTCGGCCTGGCGCCGTTCCGCAAATTTGAAAGCAAGCTGTCGGCGGCGGACAAGGCTAAGATCCGCCAGCTGATCGCAGATATCAAAGCGGGCAAGATCAAGGATCTTCCTTGATCCAGCTGCATCGTCTGCGCCCGTATGGGACCCGCCCGCGACGCTGGTGCGCCGCTTCTGGAACTGCGCGGCATTACCAAGTGTTTCGGCCGCCTGACCGCAAATGACGATATATCCCTGCGCGTGAGCCGGGGAGAAGTGGTCGGCCTGCTCGGTGAAAACGGCGCCGGTAAGTCGACGCTAATGAATGTGCTATCCGGTCTGATCCAGCCCGATCAGGGGGATATCAGCCTGACCGGGAAAGCGGTTTCCTTTGCCTCGCCCCGTGATGCAGTCGCCGCAGGGATTGGCATGGTGCACCAGCATTTCATGCTGGTGCCAACCCTCAGCGTTATCGAAAATATCGCGCTGGGGGACCGCAGCTTGCGCCTCTTCCCGCTGGACCTGTCTGGCATACGCGACCGGCTGGCTAAGGTTTCCAATCAGGTTGGACTGGAGGTGGACCCCGACGCGACCGTCGGCCGCTTGGGTATTGGCGAACAGCAGCGTGTCGAGATTGCCCGCGTTCTGTGTCACGACGCCCGGATTCTGATTCTGGACGAGCCGACCGCGGTGCTTACGCCCGAAGAAAGCACCCAGCTGTTCGAGGCCGTCCGGTCGATGGCGGCAGCGGGCACAAGCGTTATCCTGATCAGCCACAAGCTGGACGACATATTCGGGATTTGCAGTCGGGTCGCGGTGCTGCGCCAGGGCCGCAAGGTGCTGGACGCACCGCTTGACGAAACGGACCGCGACGCCCTCGTGCACGCAATGGTCGGCGACACGGTGAGCGCCCCCCACGGTGAGCGCGTATCACCGCCAGGCCCGCCCATCGTCACGGTCAAGGACCTGCGGTTGAAGCGGGACAACGGTGCCACCCTGATCGACGACCTGAATGTCGAGGTGCGGGCAGGAGAAATTCTCGGCGTTGCAGGAATCGAAGGCAACGGCCAGCGGGAACTGGCCGAATGCATTGCCGGGTTGCGGAGGCCCGACGCCGGTGAGATCTCCTACGATGGCGAGCCAATCTACGGATCGATGACGCCGCGCCGGTTACGCCAAATGGGTCTGCGACACATCACCGAAGACCGGCATGGCACTGGGATATTGCCGGACCAGCCGTTGAGTGAGAACCACCTTCTGGGGCACATTCGAAACCCCCGATTTAATCGCCGCAGCTGGCTCCAGCGACACGCCGCCAAAGAGGCTACTGCCTCGATCATCGACCAATATGACGTGCGTGCTGCAGGGGCGGATGCACCTATGGGCAGCCTGTCCGGCGGTAATCAGCAGAAGGCTGTCCTGGGCCGTGAACTGGCAGACGGGATCCGGTTTCTGATCGCCGCCCATCCGACCCGAGGCCTGGACATCCGAACCATTGCATTTATCCAGCGGCAGTTATTGGAGCTGCGTGACGCCGGCGTGGGCATTCTGCTCATCTCCTCCGATCTGAATGAAATCTGGCGTCTCTCCGACACGATTCTGGTGTTCGGCGGCGGCAATGCCTTCGGCCCGGTCAGCGCGGAGACCACCAGCCTTCCCGAGGTTGGCGCCTGGATGGCAGGGCACCAATGAGGAGCATCCAGTTTATCGCAAACCTTCCCGCGCCATGGCGCGTTGCGGCCATCGCGTTTGCCGGAGCCCTGCTGATTAGCGCTCTTCTTCTGGCGGCAGGGTTCAGCCCTCTCCAGGCGCTGTTTGTCCTGATCGAACAATCCCTGGGCAACGGGAATGGCCTGTCCGAGGTTGTGGTGCGAAGTGTTCCGCTGACGCTGGCCGGTCTGGGCATCGCGGTCGCCTTCAGGGCGCGGGTATTCAACGTTGGCGCGGACGGCCAGATTATATTTGGAGCCATCGGCTTTGTCGGCTTCAGCCTCGCCCTCCCCGGATTGAGTGGATGGGTGCTCCTGCCCCTGTCAATGGTCGCAGCGATCGTTGGCGGCGGTCTGTGGGGCGGCATCGCGGGCGTGCTGCGGGCGCGCTACAACGCGAACGAAATCATCGTCACCATCATGCTTACTTATGTGGCCTTCCAGGCGCTGGGCTGGGCAATTCGCGGACCCCTGCAGGAAAGTGCGCAGATCTTTCCAAGATCTGACGCAGTGCCGGACGGAGTTCTGCTGGGAACGATGATCGAAGGTACCCGCCTGCATTGGGGTCTCGCCATCGCCCTACTGGCAGTGGCCGCAACCTATGTGGCTCTGCGCTATACGTCTTTCGGGTTTCGGCTCGACGCCGTGGGCGAGAATCCCCTTGCTGCCCGCTTCAGCGGCATCCGCGACCGAACCATGATCGCGCTGTCGCTGACCATCAGCGGCGGCTTGGCCGGCTTGGCCGGAGCTGTAGAAATTGCCGGGGTTCATGGTCGGCTGCAGGATGCGTTCGCGGAGGGCACGGGCATCACCGCGATCGCGGTGGCGCTGCTGGCCCGGCTCAACCCGTTGTTCATCCCCCTGACAGCGCTGATGTTTGCAGTCCTCAGCGTCGGCGCCAGCGGCCTTCAGCGTCAGTTGGGCATTCCCTTCCCGCTTGTTCACATCGTCGAAGCAATTGTCATTCTGGCGTTCGTAATCGCAGGCGCATTGCAGAACGCAGACCGGGGTGTCCGGGATGCTTGACGACATTTTCTTTGTGGGCCTACTCGCAAGCACCTTCCGATTTGCAACGCCGATCATGTTTGCAGCCCTTGGAGAAGCGGTCTCACAGCGCGCCGGCGTGCTCAATGTGGGATTGGAAGGCATTATGCTTGTGGGCGCATTTCTGGCCGCCCTCGGTGCCTGGTGGACTGGCACGCCGTGGGGAGGCCTGGTTCTGGCGGTGGCTGGTGGCGCCGCTATGGGCGCCCTGCATGCCTTCATCAGCATTACCCTGCGCGCCGATCAGATCATCTCCGGTATTGCACTGATCGTGCTGGGTCTGGGAATTTCGGGCTATGGCTACCGGATGACCCTCGGAGGCATGTCGCCCCCGCCGTCAATTCCGTCATTTTCGCCAATGGAGTTTTGGGGCCTGTCAGACCTGCCTTTCGTGGGGCCGATCTTCTTTGGGCAGCACATTCTGGTTTACATGGCGCTCGCAGGCGCCGTCCTGCTGCACTTTTTCCTTTACAGATCGCGGTGGGGCTTGGATGTGCGGGCAATAGGGCAAAGCCCTGTGGCGGCTGACGCTGTCGGTATTCGCGTCCAGGGAACAAGATACGCAACGGTTATCTTTGGCGGCGCAATGGCCGCCATGGGCGGCGCCTATTTGTCGACAGCCCAACTCAGCGGATTTGTGGAGAATATGGTGTCCGGCCGGGGTTTCATCGCCATCGCCTGCGTCGTCTTCGGACGCTGGTCACCGCTGGGCGCCATGGCGGCAGCACTTTTCTTCGGCATGGCGGACGCAGCCCAGATCCGTCTTCAAAGTCTCAACCCAGACATCCCCTTTCAGTTCTTCGTTATGTTTCCCTATGTTCTGGCCGTGGTTGCGCTTGTCTTCATGGCCAAAAGCTCCCGCATGCCCGCAGCACTCGGCGTGCCCTTCCAACCGCCCCGATAGGGTTGCCGACAGGTCGTGGCCAAAGGGCTTGAGGTGAGTTGTTGAATTTGCGAGATGAATTCTGCATCGTCCGATACTGGGTACACCATTTGCTGGCACAGGCGTCATGTCTGGGCGACGCAACAGACGGGAATAGTGCTTGATGTCTGATGTCCGACCAACGATCAGGCTTCACGGTGGCGTCCTCCTGGCCGCCCCCGGTGAAGCAGGTACCCTCGACGACGCCGAGGTGCAGGTCACCGGAGGCGAGATCACTTATGCCGGGCCCGCGGACCAAGCGCCCGACTTCACTGCAGAAATCGATATTCCGGCGGCTGGCAAACTGATCATGCCTGGGCTGATCAACGGGCACTCCCATCTCTGCATGATTTTCGGGCGGACGCTCGGCGCGGAACTGACATTGCTGGAGTGGCTCGACCGCGAGATGCCCCTGATCCGCTCGTTCGACAGCGACACCCTTTATCTCGCAGAGATGCTGGGGTGCATCGAGAATATCCGCAACGGCAACACGACACTGGTGGAGAACATCTTCGCACCACACGCCGGCGACTGGGCGCCTGAAGACGCTGCATTCCGCGCCATGCGCGACAGTGGTATCCGCGGCATCGTTGCCCGCGGCTTCACCGGCCGGAACTTCGCCCCAGATTTCATCGAGACCGGCGAAGAGCAGATTGAGCGCATTGGCAGCCTGGCCGAGACCTGGAAGGGTACCGAAGACGGGCGCCTTGGCCTCTTTATCTCTCCCCTTTTGCCCTGGTCCATGACGCCGGAGCATTTCAGACAAACCCGGGATCTTGCGGACGCGCACGGACTGATGATCCACCAGCATGTGGCCGAGTCACCCGAGTTCAACACCAAGATCGAACAAGTCTTTGGGCGGCCGGTGCGAAACGTCGAACTCCTGCACGAAATGGGCTGCCTGGGCCCGGATGTTCAGGCGGTGGCCGTGTCCGACCTCAACGACCGTGAAATCGAGCTACTGGCGGAAACCGACACCCGGGTCATCTTCGATCCTCAGACCCGTCTTTTCTGGGGCACCGGTTTTCCGGAGATAAAAAAATTTCTCGACGCCGGCCTGACCTGCGGTCTGGGGTCGAACGGACCGGCGGCCAATTGCGGACAGGATCTGTTCGAGAGCATGAAGTATGCATGCGCCACGGCGAAGACCGCGGCCAACGACCCGCAGGCGCTGACCCGTGACCGGGCGCTCCGAATGGCGACAAGCGAAGGCGCCTCCGTACTGGGACTTGGCGATACTGTGGGCAGGATTGCGCCCGGCCAGCGCGCCGACATCATCACAATCGATCTGCTGCAACCACACTTGATGCCAACGTTCGATATTGAAGCCGCTTTGGTCTATAGTGCGCGCGGTGCGGATGTGCGGGACTCGATCATCGACGGCAATCTGGTAATGCGGGATCGTGAAATTCTAACGGTCGATGAAGCCGCATTGTTGCAGGAAGTGGCCGTCGCCGCTGCTACGGTGGTAGCCAGAGCCGGCGTCGATGCACCATACGCGCCGCGGCTTGCGGCCGAATAAAAAGACTTGCCGGTGCCTGAGCGCCGGGTACTTGATACAACTGGGACAAACGGAGAAAGACATGGCCAAAGGTGAAATCATTGCTGGATTTCTGGCGCCCCATCCTCCCCATCTCGTCTATGGCGAGAACCCTCCTCAGAACGAGCCAAAGTCGGAAGGCGGCTGGGAGCAGCTCCGGTGGGCCTACGAACGCGCGCGCGCCAGCCTGGAACGCATGAAGCCAGATGTGCTTCTGGTGCATTCACCGCACTGGATGACGCAATTGGGCCATCACTTTCTCGGCGTTGAAAACCTTTCCGGCAAATCGGTCGATCCGATCTTTCCGAACCTGTTCCGTTACGACTTTGAGCTGGAGGTGGACGTAAAGCTCGCCGAAGCCTGCTGCGCGGAAGCCGCAAAGGCCGGCCTGGTCACCAAGATGATGCGCAACCCGAATTTCAGGGTCGACTATGGCACCATCACCACCCTGCATATGATTCGCCCGCAATGGGATATTCCAGTGGTGGGTATTTCGGCGAATAATTCGCCCTACTACCTGAATACCAAGGAAGGTCTGAGCGAGATGGACAAGCTCGGCAAAGCCACCCGGAAAGCCATCGAAAAAACCGGAAGGCGTGCCGTCGTCCTCGCGTCCAACACCCTTTGCCACTGGCATTTCCACGAAGAGCCGGCTTTGCCAGAAGATATGTCCCAGGAACACCCTCAGGACTATGCCGGCTACAAATGGGACATGCGCATCATCGAAATGTTGCGCCAGGGCAAGACCAAGGAAGTTTTCAAGGTGCTGCCCCAGTTCATCGATGAGGCGTTTGCCGAGGTCAAATCGGGCGCCTTCACTTGGATGTTCTCCGCTATGGGCTACCCGGAAATTCCCGGTGACCTCCATGGTTATGGCACCGTCATCGGCACGGGCAACGCGGTAATGGAGTGGGATCTGGTCAAGGCCGGTCTGGCCTCTAAGCGCGGGGCCGCGAAAAAGCCGGCAGCGCGCAAGCTAAAAAAGGCCGCCTGACGCGCGACCCGCCTATCGATCTAATCCAATACGTTTCAGGGAAGGAAGACCCATGCCCGTTGTTGGCGCTTATCTCGTGCCGGGCACGCCGCTGCCCTATCTCGTCCAGGACAATCCGCCCTGGACATCGCTTGTTGCCGGCTACCAGAAAGCCGCCAAGTCACTGGCGGAAAAAAAGCCAGACGTTCTCCTGGTCTATTCGACCCAATGGATCGCGGTATTGGACGAGTTGTGGCAGACCCGCCGCCGTGTTCAGGGCCTGCATGTCGATGAGAACTGGTACGAATATGGCGACCTGCCCTTCGACCTGCGCATCGACACCAAAATGGCCAAGGCCTGCGTAAAAGGCTGCGCTTCTGTTGGCGTGAAGGCGAAGGAGGTCGACTATGACGGCTTCCCGATTGACACGGGTACGATCGTCGCGGCCAATTTCCTCAATCCGGACGGCAAGATTCCCATGGTGATTGCGGCCAACAATCTCTACCACGACCCTGGACTGACCGAGAAGCTGGCCCAGATGGCGGTAAAAACCGCCAATGGCCAGAAGAAACGCGTCGCGGTAGTCGGCGTCGGCGGCCTGTCCGGCACAATCTTCCGCAAGGAAATCAACATCGCCAAAGACAAGATCGCCAGCGAAAGCGATGACAAGGCCAACAAAAAACTGCTTGGCCTGATGCGGCGGGGCGATGGCGCCGGGCTGAAGAAATACCTGCCGGACTATGCGGGCGCCGCCCGCGCCGACATGGGTATGAAACATCTGAGCTGGGTCATGGGCGCACTGCGTTGGCGGTTCAGCGGTGCCAAGGTACATGCCTACGGTCCAACCTATGGCAGCGGCGCGGCGGTGGTTGAGTTCAACAAGTAGGTCACTGCCATCCTTGGTGACCAAATGAACTTTTCATTCGACATGCCCTACGCCAGTGGCCGGTCTCCGGTCATGGGCGAAAATATTGTCGCCACGTCCCAGCCGCTCGCAGTGCAGGCGGGGATGGATGCCTTACGACAGGGCGGCAGCGCTTTGGATGCAGCGCTGGCGGCGGCGATCACCCTCGTGGTGGTGGAGCCGACGGCCAATGGGCTGGGTAGCGACGCCTTTGCCATCGTCTGGGACGGCGACCAGCTTGAAGGGTTGAATGCGTCCGGCCGCGCACCTGCCGCCTGGACGCCGGACCGGTTTGCGAACCTGACCACAATGCCAAACCGCGGCTGGGACAGCGTCACTGTCCCCGGCGCAGTATCCGCCTGGGTTGCCTTGCATGAACGATTTGGCCGGCTGCCGTTCGACGCGCTGTTCGAGCGCGGCATGTACTATGCCACCAACGGCTACCCGGTCAGCCCGGCCGTCGCTACTCATTGGGCGCGCATCGCTGATGATTATCGTTCCCAGCCGGGATATGCCGAAGCCTTCCTTCCGGGTGGCAGGCCGCCAAGGCCGGGAGAGACGTTCCATTTGCCAGAACTGGCGCAATCTCTCGACCAGATATCCCGCACCAAGGGCAAGGCGTTTTACGAAGGTGCCCTGGCGGAAGCGATGGTTGCCCATTCTTCGGCCCATGGCGGCGCGATGACCATCGCGGACCTCGCCGCCCACACGACCGACTGGTGCGGCACTCTCGGTCAGGATTTCAACGGCGCCTCGGTTCACGAAATCCCGCCAAACGGCCAGGGCATCTCGACATTGATGGCGCTCGGCATTCTTCAGCACCTTGGTCTGGATGACTCCGCGCCGGATTCCGTTGCCAACCTGCATCTGCAGATCGAAGCCATGAAATTGGCATTCGCCGACACGGCGGCTTATGTCGCCGATCCCACGGCGATGGATTTTTCTTCTGAAGCTCTTCTTGAAGACAACTACCTTCGCGGTCGCGCCGGACTAATCGACCCAGAGCGCGCAGGATCATTCGGCCCGGGCAATCCGATGGACGGCGGAACCGTCTACATCGCCACTGCAGACGCAAATGGCATGATGGTGTCCTACATCCAGTCCAACTATCAGGGCTTTGGCAGTGGTGTTGTGGTGCCGGGAACCGGCATCAGCCTCCAGGACCGCGGCGCGGGCTTCACCCTCGAACCTGGTCACCCCAATCAGGTTGGCCCGGGGAAACGTCCCTTCAACACG
This sequence comes from Alphaproteobacteria bacterium, assembly GCA_021776685.1. Taxonomy (GTDB): domain Bacteria; phylum Pseudomonadota; class Alphaproteobacteria; order Bin65; family Bin65; genus JAJFFJ01. The sequence goes on along the minus strand of JAJFFJ010000043.1, from coordinate 145,218 downwards.
ATCATTCCCGGTTTCGTCATGAAGGATGGCGCACCCTGGATGTCTTTTGGCGTTATGGGCGGGCCGATGCAAGCGCAGGGGCATGTCCAGATGGTGTTGCGGACCTTGCTTCACGGCCAGAACCCACAGGCCGCATCTGATGCGCCGCGGTGGCAGGTGGTGCCAGGCGGTGGGGTCGCGCTTGAAGCAGGCATACCGCAGGAGACCGCGGACGCGTTGACTCGCTTGGGCCATCACATCAGCGAAAAGCCGCTTGATGCCTCCTGGGCCTTCGGCGGCGCACAACTGATCTGCCGGACCGACACCGGCTATATCGCGGGTTCTGACCATCGCAAGGATGGCCTCGCCGCTGCGTTCTGATCAGGTAGCAGCTACGGAGAAATTTTCATTACGCAAGCAACGCTAGATCGCAAACGACCGCCACCAAGATTGAGAAACCTAAGGCCGACTGGATAAATCCAGGCATCAATCCGGCTTTTGCTTTTTGCGCTCGGGCGAAAACCCCAGTTCGCCACGAGCGTGAATTGACAGTGACGCCAAAAAAGGTTCGTACGCGCCGGTCAGAAATCCAGGCGCGGACGCGGCAGCCAGGATGGCGCGTTTTGTCATCAGCCGGCCAATCTGCGGCGCCTCCAGAATCCGTTCGACCAGGGACCTGGTTTCCGTGCGCAGCTCGGCGGCGGGCACCGATTTCATCACGAGTCCAAGGCGCACCAATTCATCAATTTCAATTGTCTCACTCAGCAACAGCATCTGCCGCGCACGATCGGCCCCCAGAAGTTCAGCCAGGATCGGGATGCCGCTCCAGGTAAGTGGAATGCCGAACGATACTTCTGGAAAGGCAAAAACCGTGCTTTCGGCAGCCAGTCGCAAATCGCTCGCCAGGCCGATGATCGCACCGGAGCCAATCGCCGGGCCGTTGTAGGCCGTGACGGTGGTGGCCTCAAGACGCGCCCATCGCTCCACAACCCGTCCCGTCCGGTTCTGGAAATGCAGGGTGTCTTCAGCGTCAAAAGTCCCGAGTTCCTTGAGATCGGTACCGGCGCAGAAGGACGACCCCTCGGCGCGCAGCACCGCCACCTCCACAGTCCTGTCTCGCTCCAGCGCGCCAATCGCATCCTCATAGGCTGCCAGCATCCGGGAACTGAAGGCGTTTCGACGGTCCTGTTGGTCCAGCACAACATGAGCCACCCTGCCTTCAATGATTAAATCAATACCGTCACTCATGTCAGGATCTCTTTCGTGAGGTACGCTTGCGCGTCGCGCCTCTTTTGCGCGGGCCGACAACCTGATCAACAATTGCTGTTGCCGCGCCCAGATAGCTTTCGGGATCCAGCAACGCCCGGAGCTCTTCAGCGGAGATATGGCGCGAAACCACCTTATTCTGCCGCAGGCAGTCGAAGAATGATCCACCAGTGCCGGATGATCGGCGCGCGGCATCCGCGACAATCTCGTGTGCGTCGTGGCGGGGGATCCATTCGGCAAGGCGCAGCATCACGGCTTCGGACATGATGGCGCCGCTCGAACGCTCGAGGTTGCGGGACATGGCAGCCACATCCACCTGCCACCCCGCCAACACGTCGATGAGCCGTTCGAGAATACCGCCCAACAGGACGAAAGAGTCCGGGACCAGTTTCCACAACGCCATGCCGGTGCCCATGTCTCGGTCGTCCTGGGCCACAATCGCATTCTGTGCCACCGGCACCTGAGCGCGAAGCAATTGAGCGGCGGCGATCACCGCTTCGCTGCGAATTGGGTTTTGCTTTTGGGGCATGGTGCTACTGCCCACCTGTCCGCTGGTTTGGGGCTCAAATGCCTCGCCAATCTCGCTTCGGCCGAGCAAATAGATTTCGCGCGCTATTTTCTCGCCACTCGATCCGATCAATCCCAGAATGGAGATGCATTCGGCAAAGCGGTCCTGGTTGGCGTGCCAGCTCGTGGCCGGTTCACCCAGCCCCAGTCCCCGCATGACCGCCCGCCGCAACGCCAGGGCTTTGGGTCCATATCCCGCAAGCGTGCCGACAGCACCGCCAAACGAACCGACCAACAGGCGGGGCCGCAGCTCCTTCAGGCGCGCCTGGTGGCGCTGGATCTCATCATACCAGCCAACCATGCGCAGCCCGAACGTCGTGGGCAAAGCTTGCTGGCCATGGGTGCGGCCTGCCACGGGAGTTGCACGATATCGCCGCGCCAGCTTTTTGAGAATCCGCGCAAGCACCGCCAACTGCCGGTCGACAATGGCCAGCCCATTGCGGGCCAACAGCACGTAACCTGTATCCATTATGTCCTGGGTCGTCGCGCCAAGATGAACATACTTTCCGGCGCGCGGGCCCGCCGCCTCCACGAGTGCCCGCACGAGCGGCACAACTGGATGACCCGTACGCACGGTTTCTACGCTGATCGCGGTTGTGTCCATGGCAACGATCTTTGCAGCCCGTGAGATTGCGCGCGCAGCGGATGCAGGAATGATTTCAAGCTGGGCCTGGGCGCGGGCAAGGGCCGCCTCGACGTCGAGCCAGGCCTGAAGCTGGGCGGCGCCATGGAAGCAGGCACGCATATCATCACTGCCAAAAAAGGCCGTGATCGCCGGAGGATCGAAGGGGGCGATGGCGCCGTTTTTGTCACCCATCATCTTCTCCACGGCCCATCAAGGCCTTCACTGCCAAGCGATCAATCTTGCCGTTGGCGAGGAGGGGCATCGCGTCAACCACGGCATACCGGTCCGGCCGCATGTGTCGGGGCAGGTTCGCCTGAGCGTGGGCCTGGACGACGGCCACATCGATAGATTGCCCCGGAAGGGCGACAAGGACGGCGCAAATTTCTTCACCCCAATGGGCAGATGGCGCGGGCACGGCGCAGATGTCGGCCACGCTGGCCGCGGCCCTCAACCCTTCCTCAACTTCATAGGGAGAGATGTTTTCGCCGCCTCGGATGATGAGCTCCTTCAGCCGCGCCGTGACCTGGAGGCAGCCATCAGCCAGCCGGCCCAGGTCTCCGGTGCGCAACCAGCCATCAACGGTATAGGCCGCCGATGTGGCTGCGGGATCGCCGAAATAGCCGGACATCATCGTGGGCCCTGAAACTTGGATTTCACCGGTTTTTCCATCTGCCATCTCCTGACCAGTATCAGAGTCGGCGATCCGCACCGATACACCGTCCAATGGCGGGCCGGCTGACGAAAAGGCGAGCTCGCCTTTTTCGGTTCCCCGGGTCACCGAAACCGTCGGCCCACACTCGGTCTGCCCATAAACCATTCCCAGATGTTCCAGCCCCATTCGGTCGGCAACGCGCTTGCACAATTTCGGCGGCAGAAAGGAGCCGCCAATAATACCAAGCCGCAGGGATGGCACGGAAAACCCGGTCTGGTCCATCTCTTCCAGTAACGCGGCATACATAGTGGGCACACCTTGAATCACGGTGCAGGACTCCGCCGACAGCGACCGAAGCACGACCCTCGCCTCAAACCGATGGAAGCCCACCCACCAGGCGTCGGCAACAACAGACAAGACAAGCCCGGTTGATACGCCGGCGGAGTGAAACAAAGGCAACGGCGCGGCGATCCTGTCCCCAGCCTTGATGCCGACCGCCTTCGCCGTCAACGCCGCGTTGGCGATCAGGGCCTGATGGGAAAGCATGACAGCCTTGGGAAGGCCGGTGCTTCCGGACGTAAACTGAATACACAAGGGATCACCGGCCGACCCTTCTGGCGTAGGCCGATCCGCCTCAAACTTTAGAAGGCTGTCAATGTCCAGCCGCCCATCTCCCCCGGACTGGATCGTAACTCCGTCGAGGTCAGCGGCAGTTGCTGCCTGGTTGGCCGTTTTTGTAAGCTGCAACCCCCGCGCAGTTTCGTCGGCAATCAGCCACCGCGCACTTGACTGACGAAGGGCTGCGGACAATTGGTCGGCGCCAAAATTGGGGTGGATTGCGACAAGGCACGCACCGCGCCATGCAGCTGCCGCCAGCCAAACCGCCCAAGCGAAAGAAGTTTGCCCCCAAATAGCCACCCGGTCTCCCGGTCCGATGCCGCGGGCTTCAAGATAGGCTGCCGCTTTCCCGGCCAGAGATGCGTAGTGGTTCCACCCGAAACTCTCCTCACACTCTGCGGGCGCCATACCGCCGAGGGCCTTTCCCCCGATGGCGGCGTCTGCACGTCGGCGAACCAGGTCATCAAAGCTGCAAGGGGTCTCGGCCAAATCTTCCAGGGATTCGGTCATTTCTGAATCACACGGCATGGTCATCAATGGGAGCATCGAGCGGTGCCATAACAGGGCCGCTGGCTATGCCGGTAAGGTGGCGAATGACGGCGTTCAAGGTCAAACGCAATCGGTTACGGCCAACAGATATCCGTGGGTCGAATTTGCTCTTTCCGCACCGCCCACGCTGTCTTCGAGACGCCGATAATGCACCGGTGAAGGCCCGTTGGAGGCGCTTCTGAGCTGTTTGAGGTGATTTCTGACTGGGGATCGCCCCAATCCCCAAAGCGTGGGCATTTCCGCAGGGCGACACCGGTTCGGGCGTTGACCAAGTTCCTAGAAGAATTGGTATCTAGTTGAATTTCACGTCGCTGTGACAGGCGCCGGGCGGGTGATTCCCGACGCCTAGATCCACCGTAGCGCTAGCATATTCCGACGTTGCTCTTCGGACCAACTGGCGTGGTCGGTATCCAAGGCTTCCTTGTCGGTCTTTGTCGGCATGTGGGTGCGCTGGGCGAGCCCCCACGGTTGAGGGGCTAGCGCAACAATTTTGCCGAACAGCTTTGCGTAGGTCTCCTGCGTGCGTGACCCGAACATTGGATCGTCATTGTCGAGGAATGCGGCATTAATCGGTTCCCAGTCCGCATCATCGAGAAATTTGCGGGACTCAGGCATGACAGTTCGTTCTTCCCGAGCGGCATGTTTCCGTTGGAAGTCAACATAGGCGTCTGCCTCATCCAGAAATGTACTGGCGCGGTCCGTATCCTCCGAGGCTTTTCGCCAGTCATCCAATTTTTGATCAAGTTCGGCCAGCAACCGATCACCGGCAACATGTTCTTCGTGAAGCGCATCCAGCGTGGGAACCAGTTCAGGCGCCTTGGTGCGCAACACCTTGAAGAAGAATTCGTCCTCCTTGGGATGGTGCATCCGGTCGGGGAAATCCCTCATGTAGGAAATGACAGCGTCAAAGAACTCAAACTCCGGCGCCAACTTTCCGGCACGCGTTTCTTCCACGATATGGGACAGGCAATGCAAAACAGCGGCAATTGCCCGGTGCTCGCGATGGAGAATGTCCAATGCTGCGGTCACGGCAGCCTCCTGTCCTATAGATGAGTGTGATTTGGATTGTCCGACAATTCCGGATCTGTCCCCTTGATTCAGATCAACCATTGCCATGGCCACCGGCAATCACAGCAACCTTGGGATAAAGACCGATCAAACATGGCGGCGGTTGATGCCGTTCCGCCTCCCGGAGGTTATCAAAAAACCTGGCAAGGCGATTTCACTGAGGCCAAGCCTGTCTCGGCTTGCTGGCGCAGATCGCGACCGGCGGGGCGCCGCTATCAGGTGTCTGAGATTAGCGCCGCCTGTTCGGCGCTCAAGTTGCCCCTTTCGTATAGTGGCGGCGAAAGTCGGGCTTGCGCTTCTCAGCCGCGGCGCGGCCACCCTCTTTGGATTCGTCGGTGTCGTAATAGAGGCTCAGCGCATACATCCCCATGCCGGCAACACCGCGTATGTGTTCGGTGTCCATATTGAAGGAGCGCTTTGCGATGGCAATTGCGGTTGGGCTTTTCTCCATGATCTCCGCGCACCAACGCTCCACTTCGGCGTCCAGTTCGTCGTCAGGAACCACCGCGTTGGCGAGACCCATCTGAAGCGCTTCAGCCGCGGGATAGCGGCGGCACATGTACCACATCTCCCGTGCCTTTTTTTCGCCTACCACACGCGCCAGATAGGCAGTACCGAACCCTGGATCCACTGATCCCATCTTGGGACCTACCTGACCGAAAATGGCGCTTTCACCGGCAATCGTAAAATCGCAGAGCGTGCACAGCACATTGCCGCCGCCGATGGCGTAGCCTCGAACGCGCGCGATCACCGGTTTCGGCACATCGCGGATGATTGAGTGCAGATCCTCCATCGGCAGGCCGATTGTGCCGCGGCTTTCATACTGACTTTCGCGGTCGGACTGATCGCCACCGGTACAAAAGGCTTTCTCGCCCGCACCGGTCAGCACGATGGCGCCCACATGCCGGTCCCAACCCGCGCGGCCTATAGCGTGGATCAGTTCCTCGACCGTCTGGCCACGGAAGGCGTTGTATTTTTCCGGCCGATTGATGGTGATCCACACCGCGCCATCGCGGTTTTCATAGAGAATATCCTGATAGTCCATGTCTGGTCTCCTGCCCACCGCCGCCACCTGAAAGCGCCGGTGTTGCGATGAATTGAACGGTATCCCACGGTCACCCGTCCTTGACCGATGTCAACTAGCTGCGCACGCAGGCGAAAGGTCGGCGGAGCGGCTTGACCGGTATCAAGGCCGCGCGAAGCCGTATCCCCCACTATCCGGATTAATCAAAGCAGGAAGATATGGCGAAGCAACATCCGCCCGAAAATCAGAAAAGCAGCAGTCACATGATTTTCACGCCCGATACCGTTGTCTATGACGCCATTAAGGCCGATCCGGACACGATCGACCGATTGATCGCCGTCAGCCCAACGTTCCGCCGCCTCAGAAACCCGGTGCTCCGCCGGGTCATGGGACGGCTGGTCACGTTTCGGGATGCTGCCCGCATCGGCGGCGTGACATTGGAAGCGGTGCTCACGGAGGTCAACCAGACACCCTGGAACGGTGAGGCCGATGAAGACACCGCTGATCCAATAGATAATGTGGAAGCCCCGGACTGGCTGGCGCGGGCAGAGGGCGCAAAGCAGCGCAAGTTCGATGCCCGCCCGGCGCTGGCAAAGGGCAAGGAACCATTCGGCGCCATCATGCGCCATGCGGCCAAGGTGCGGGACGGCGGGTTCTTCGTTTTGGACACACCGTTTGAACCAACGCCTTTGCGGCGCGTGTTGGCGCGCAAAGGCTTTGTCGGCTGGGGCCAGGAACTTGCAGTCGATCACTGGCGCACCTGGTTCCTCAAGGATGCCGCACTCGCTCCCACCGCCGACGAATCACCGCAAAAAGGTGGCGCCCGGGTCTGGCAGGAAGGCGGCGAGACTCACATCGATGTGCGCGGGCTTGAGCCGCCCCAGCCTATGCTGGCCATCATTCGCGAGATTGAAAGGACGGACGGCCCGGCAGCGCTGACGGTTCACCACGAACGCGAGCCAGTTTTCCTGTATCCCGAATTGGCCGAGCGCGGCTGGCGGCATGAGCTGGTAGATATTGCTGCGGGCGGGGAGCCAGGCGAAGTGCGCCTCCGTCTCTGGCGCGCCAATGCGGAGCCGGGCGGATGAGTGCGGGCGGCAGGGTGCTGGGAGGCGCGCACGGGCGGCTGTTGCCCGTATCCATACCGTTTTCCTTCTTCGCCGCCGCAGTGATCTTTCACATTGCTGCTTGGGCCTGTCTACTTCTGGCCGCCGACGAAATCCCCAACTTTCAAGGTGGCCTAGGCCTGCCTCTGGCTACTCTGCACCTCATCACTCTCGGCGTACTGACCATGACCGCCTTTGGCGCGGCCTTCCAGCTACTGCCTGTCGCCACCCGCGAAGCAATGCCTGCACCGTTCCTGATGCGGCTGGTATTCATCTTGCTCGCCCTGGGTACATTAGGGCTGACCCATGGCATGGCGAGCTTTCAGGTCTTGCCGCTGGCGATCGGCGGTAGTGCTGCCATGCTGGCGATGTTGTTGGGTGGGATATTGCTTTCGGTAAATCTGTTGCGCAATGCCGGCATGCCGGTCGTACTTACCTTCGCACGGCTGGCAGTAATCTGCCTTTTCGGGGTCGCCGGCCTGGGTAGCCTGCTGGCGCTTCGGTATGCAGGCATCGCAATTGCTGAGAGCCAGATGCTGGCCGCGATCCACATGATTGTCGGTGGGTTCGGATTCATGGGCATGCTCGTATTCGGCTTCAGCTACGTGTTGGTACCCATGTTCGGCCTTTCCAACATGCCGAGCGCCGCAGAAGGCCTGCTGGCCGCGTTTGTGTCCGCCGGTGCGATCCTGGTGGCTATTGCAAGCATCATCGCCGGGTCAGGCAATCTGGTCATACTCGCGGGGCTTGCCGGCATGATTGCTACATTGCTCTACCTGCGCGGCATGATGCAGGCGATGGGCTCTCGCATGAAGCGGCGGATGGGCGTTTCATTCGTCCTTGTCCGGGTCGCCTGGGCAATGCTGCCGCTCTGCATTCTGGCAGGTGTCGCAGCTCAGTTCGACTTGCTGGGCGACCGATCAGGTACATTCTTCGGCTTCCTGCTGTTTTTCGGATGGCTGCTGACGTTCCTCGTGGGCGTGCTGCAACGGATCATGCCGTTCCTGGCCTCGATGCACGCAGCCCAAGCCGGGCGCCAGCCGCCCCTGGTTACGGAAATGAGTTCGCAGGGGACAATGACCATTCACGCCATTTGCCATCTCGCCGCCGTCGCGTTGATCGCCATGGGCATTCTGCTGGACAGCGGTTGGACGGTTCGGGCTGGTGCGATCATCGGCCTCGCCGGCGCACTCGCCTTTGCCTGGTTCAGCTGGCAGGTCGTCTCACGCATGATGCGCCGTAAGGCATCGGGCAGCACTGAAACCGATACAACCGGCGCAGCGCCGAGGGAGTTTTCCCATGGTTGACCTGACCGATCAGGCGCGGGACGCGCTCAAGCAGGTGCTCGATCCCGAGGCCGGCATCAACATCGTTGACCTCGGTTTGATCTGCGACATCCGTGAGCCCCATCATGGCCACGTTGAAATTGACATGACCTTCACGACCGAAGTCTGCCCGGCCGGCCCCTACCTAATGCAGGCAGCAGAGGAATCCGTACAAGCCGTATCTGGTATCGAGGCGGTGGAGATCATTCTGACCTTCGATCCCCCCTGGACACCGGACCGAATTACCGCGGACGGCCGCGCGTTTTTGAGACTGTAGTGAGCTTGACCCATGGAATATGACCGCCAGATAGCACGCCTGCTGCACGACGAGCATGTCAACACCCTGGCGGTGCTCGACCGCTTTGACGGCGTGTTACGCAAGTTCCGCAAAACGCCACCAAACGATATGGCGGCAGAACCGGATCTAACCCGCGCGTTGAGGGATGTGGAAAGCCTGATCGCCAGCGAAATCAGCGGTCACTTCGACTTTGAGGAGCAGGAATTGTTCCCGCGCCTGGCGGCCTTTGGTGACGGCATGATGGGCGAGCTCTTGACCGAGGAGCACCGCACACTTCGGAACACCGGCGGCCAACTTGCGAGTGACTGCGCGGACCTCCTGTCTGGTGATTTTGACACCAGCGAATGGGCCCGCTTCCGGCGCGATGCAGCGGACTTTGCCGAAATCATGACCGGTCATATCCAGAAGGAAGAGATGGGCCTGCTGATGGCCCTGGAAGCGATGTTGGATGAAGACACGGATCAGGAACTGACGATGGCCTATAGCGCCTCCCGCTAGAGACAAATGGAGAGACCAGATGACCGACACCCCCAATGGCAGCGCCACGATCAGACAATTGCGCCCGGAAGACCTTCACGGCGTGGTTGGTATCGACGAAAAAACTCTTGGTCGGTCACGGCTTGGCTTTTTCGACAAACGCCTGATGGCGGTGCAGGACAATCCTGACAGCTACGTCACCCTCGCGGCTGATCAAGGCGACCGGCTTGTCGGCTACCTCATTGCCCGCGTCAACCGGGGTGAATTCGGCCGGGTCGACGCCACAGCTGCCGTCGATGCAATGGGCGTCGCGGAAGGCCACCAACAGCACGGGGTGGGTCGCCAGCTGATGGGGGCGCTGGACGGCGCGCTGCAGGAGCTCGGTATCAGCACACTGTTTTCGCAGGTGGATTGGACCAATAGTGCGCTGCTCGGGTTCTTCGGCCGAAGCGGATTCACCCTGGCGCCGCGAGTATTGCTACACGGCGCAGTGCCGGAAGGCGCCCTGGCGGCAAACAGCGGTGACGAGGCAGGCGAGGTTGAAGATTCTCTTGATGAAAGCGGCGAACTGGACTTCAGCGACCCGTCCGGGGACCAATGGATCGCATTGGCGCGCGACCGGATGCTGATTCGTTCGATGACGGAAAAGGACCTCGCCCCGATTGCCGCTATTGACCAGCAGTTTACCGGCATCGATCGGACGCCCTATTTCGAGCGTGCAGTAGGTCAGGCGTTGGCGGAGTCAGGCGTCAGGGTCTCATTGGTTGCAGAGGTCGACGAAAGGGTTGCTGGCTACATCATCGCACGGGTCGACAATGGCGAATTTGGCCAGACCGAGCCAGTGGCGGTGATGGATACCCTTGGGGTAGACCCCGACGTTCAACATCAGGATGTGGCCAGCGCGCTCATGTCTCAGCTCTACATGAACCTTGCGGCGCTGCGAATTGAGGAAGTGCGAACGGTCGTCGCCTGGGACGCCTTCGACATTCTGAATTTCCTCAACGAGAACGGCTTCGCCCCGGCCCAGCGGTTGGCGCTTTGGCGGAAAATACACTAGCGCCAAATCAACTGACGGTCTGAATAAAGGCTCAGACGGCCGCAGAGTGGCGGGCGCGGCCTGGCCTAGCGATATAGGCATCAAACACAGCCGCAATCTGCCGGAGGAAGGGTCGTCCCGCGTCGCTGACCGTCAACTGTCCGTCTATGGTTGAGATCAGACCATCTCCCTCAAAGTCACGCAGTTGATCGCGTGCGGCTTCGATTAGTGGCGCATAGCTGTCATCACCAACATCAAGGCGCAGGTCGCACATCAACCGCTCGATGGCGCTGCGCCGGCGGCGATCTTCCCCGCTGAGGATTAACCCTTTTGCGACTGGCAAATGCCCGTCCTCCAGGCGATCCAGATAGTGGCGCGTATCGGTGTGGTTCTGTACATACCCCTGCGGCAGGGCGCCGATGGCGGACGCGCCCAGTCCGATCAGCGCTTCTGCATCATCCACGGTATAGCCCTGGAAGTTGCGATGGAGCCCTCCGGCAGCCGCCGCGCGGGCCAAGGGATCGTCGGGCCGGGCGAAATGGTCGAGCCCGATTCGTATATAGCCGGCCTCAACCAATCGCTCCACTGCCGCCGCCTGCTGCCGGAAGCGGTCTTGTGCCCCAGGCAACGTATCCGAGGGAATCAGCCGCTGGTGCTTCTTCATCCAGGGCACATGCGCATAGCCGAACAGCGCCAATCTATCCGGCCGCAGACTGACAGCCTGGTCGACGGTCTCGACGATCCCGTCAACCGTCTGGTGCGGCAGGCCGTACATGAGGTCAAAATTCAGAGCGATGATCCCGGCGGCGCGTAGATTGGACACAACCTGGGCCGTCTGTTCATAGGGCTGCACCCGGTTGATCGCCTGCTGCACGGCCGCATCAAAGTCCTGGATACCCAAACTGGCGCGGTTTACGCCTGCGCGCGCATAGGCGCGAATTTTGGCACAGTCGACGCCCCTGGGATCGATCTCAACGGCGATCTCAGCGTCGTCGGAAAAGCGAAATCGGTCACCAAGGGCCGTCATCAGGCAAGCGAAATCCATTGGGTTCAGCAATGTGGGCGACCCGCCTCCGAAATGCAGGTGCCGCACCCGCGGCGACGGCGAGAGATGCCCCGCCACCAGATCAATCTCTCGCAGCAGGCCATCCAGATAGACTGAAACGGGTTTGTATTTTTGCGTTGCCTTGGTGTTGCAGCCACAGAACCAGCAAAGCGCAACACAGAAGGGAATGTGAATATAGAGGGACAGCTGCTGGTCGCTGGGCAAGGCCCGCAGCCATTTTCCATAGGTGTCAGCGCCCACCGCCAGCCCAAAATGAGGCGCTGTCGGGTAGCTGGTATAGCGCGGTACCGCGCCGCCATATTTTTCAATCAGGTCCATCTGCCAGGTCCATCAGCCAATGTTTTCGGCCAAATTTCTCAACATGGACCCATTATCGGCCTTCATGGCCCAACCAGGTTTGACGCCGGTCAAATCGCAGAGGAGGTGCAGAGCTCACTCGTGCAGCATTTCGTATTTTTCCTGCAGCTCCTCTTCGGTCTCCTCCCAATCGGGATCCGGTGTGATGCAGGTAGCCGGGCATACCAGGACGCATTGCGGTTCGTCCTCGGCGCCCACGCATTCGGTGCATTTCATGGGATCGATCGTGTAGATCAGCTCGCCAGCAGCGATCGCTTCGTTCGGGCAGACAGGCTTGCACGCGTCGCACGCGGTACAGGCTTCATAGATCTTCAGCGCCATTTTTGCCTCCTTGGTTTTTTGGGCAGGGTCTCACGTTCCCTCGTTATGACGTCCCCTAATTATGATGCCAGGGGCAGCTGTTGAAGCTGCGCCAGTTTCTCGTGCCGGAAGGCGCCCCAGATAGCTGCGCCGATTGCACCTGCAAAGGCCGCATCTTCGTGGGTTCTGATGGTCACCGGCACGTTCTGGTTCACCACTTCTTCCTGCAGAGCTGCGATCAGTCCGGTGTCGAGCGCCAGACCGCCGCTAACGAAAACCACGCTCTCGCCGATGCCAGTTGCCTTAACCAGTTTAGCCAGGCGATCGGCCATGGAGAGGTGGATCCCCTTCAGGATGTTGGGCGCGGTGAGACCGCGGGAAACCATGTTGATGACATCAGTCTCCGCCAGCACCGCGCAAATACTGCTGACCCGCTCCGGATCGTCAGACTGTTTCGACAGCTCGCCGATCTCGTCCTGAGCGATGCCCAGATAGCGGGCAATATTCTCTAGGAACTGGCCGGAGCCCGAAGCGCACTGGCTGGTCATTTTGTACGACAACACCTTGCCCCGCTCGTCCACGGAGATCGCTCGGCCGTGCAACGCGCCAACATCAAGTGCGCCCCTGGCCTCAGGCTCCAGGAAGATCGCGCCGCGACCGTGGGTGGTCATTGAATAAAAATGGCCGGTGGCAAATGGCAGCGATTCGCCCTCCCCTGTCGATGCCACATAGGCGAGGTCTTCTTCCTTGAGCCCGGTCTCTTCGAGCATGTGGTCGAAAGCTTCCCGGGCCAGCTGATTCGGATCCCTCTGCCGGATGCGCAGTAAAGTTTTGGCAAGCACCTTTTCATTCTCGCCGTCGATTTCCGTGATGACGCATTTGACCGCGCCCGTGCCGACGTCCACGCCTGCTGTGTAGACCATTTTTTTGCTCCTTTAGGCTGCGACCAGCTCGGCGTCGTCGTAGGTACGACCTTCGACGATTGCCCGGCGCGCGAACTCGGAAGCGCCCAAGGCGCCGGTGTAGATCGAGTTCGGATTGATGTTGATGGTGACCTTGCCGTAGTTCTCCTCCACCAGCTTGCGCAATTCGTTGGTCGCCGCCTCGTTCTTGGCGACGCCACCAGTGAAGGTGAACTCATCGGTAATACCGCCGGACCGGGCGATGATCGACATGGCCCGCAGGATGATGGCCCGGTGAAGGCCGGCAAGGATGTCTTCGCGCTTTTCGCCGAGCGCCAACCGGTCGCGCAGCTCAGCGCCGGCGAACACGGTGCAGGTGGAGTTGATGCGTACCTGCCGGGTCGCCTTCATCGCCATCGGGCCTAATTCGTGCAGGCCCACATTCATCTCATCAGCGATATAGCCGAGGTAGCGACCGCAACCAGCGGCGCAACGGTCATTCATCTGGAAGTTCTCGACGATCCCTTCACCATCCACCTGGATGCCCTTGGTATCTTGCCCACCAATGTCCAACACCGTGCGGGTTTTCGGATACATCATGTGGGCGCCCAAGCCATGGCACAAAATCTCCGAACGGATGTGTTCCTTGGAGAATGGCAGCGTCACGCGGCCATAGCCGGTGCCGACCACGTAAGTTTCTTCTAGATCAACATCGAGGGCATCAGAAACCGGACCGGTTACATCTTCGGAAGCGATACCGGAAACGCTGCCATGGGCCAGGACCTCCTGCAATGCCCGCTGGAATTTCTCCTTGAGCTGCCCTGACGGCGGGCGGTTTTCGACCTCAATGATCGATTTATCGTAGACATTCAGGAGCAGGTCGTAGCCAAGCTGCGCTTCGCGGGCGACCTCCTCAGAAATCATCAGGTAGCGCGAGCCCGCGAGATCTCGAAAGAAGTCGGACTTGCGCTCCGCGCCCGGCGCATAAAGCACAAGCGCCTCTTCCCGAAGGCGCCGGAAGGTTTCCGCCAGCGCTTCCTTGATCGCTTCCTCTTTGCCGACGAAGCGGTCGCCTTCAATCTTCTCCAGGCAGGTGCCCTCCAGATCGCCCAACTGCTCCAGAAACTGCTCCTTGCGGAAAAAGCTGCCCAGATCACCGATAAACTGCTCGATCTGTTCGCCCATGCCGGTGGCCTGCTCCAGGCGCTCCCGGCAGAGATACAGGCGGGCGTCGATCACAGCTTCCTGCTTCGCAACACTGGCGGCGGTTTCGTAATTGGAGCGCGAGTTTGTGATGCCGCGGCCCAATACCTGGCCTTCCTCGTTGCTCAGGATCGCTTTTGTGGTTGTTGATCCGAGGTCGATGCCGATGAAGCTTTTCATGCCGCTGCTCCAAGTGTCTGGGTGCTGCTGCGCTTCTGCTCGATCATCTGCAGATAGCTCTCCAGCCGGTTTTTGACGTTGGAGGCCGAGAAGTAGCGCGGGTCAACCAGGTCGGTTTCAACAAAGGCGCCGGGCTTGCCGGTGCGCTTCTCCACTTCCTTCATGATCAGCAGTTGCCCGGCCGAGAAGCTGTTGCAGCTCTTGATCGAGTTGATCAGCAGGCCGTCGGCCTCATATTCCTCGATATAGTTCGCGAGCATGTCGACGCGCTGCGGCAGACTGCGGTTGGTGTAAACATTCAGGCAATACTCGGCGAGAGACTCGAGCGGCCTGTCCGGATCGTGCCGGAAGCCAAAATCATAGGTGCCGCCCACCTTGGTGTAGCTCGACGCCACGCACACCGCGCCTTCCTCGTAGAACATCTTCCAGAAGTCGCGGAAGCTGGTGTAGTTGGGCGGGCCTTCGGTAACGAGGCGGTATTTTTCTTCGCCCATCGGTCCGTCGGGCGTGATCGGGCCCAGGCCCGCCGCAACCCGTTCGTCGATCTCGCCGCGCAGGAGGCGATAGAACTCGGTCGCCTCCTTGGTGCCGCGGAAGGCGCCGAAAATCGGGCCGATGTAGTAGATGCCACCGAAATAAGCGTCGATGGGTGATGGCTTCTTCTTAGCGCTCTGCAGAACGGCCACAAGGTCATCTTCAGCCCGGGCCGACTCGCGGAGATATTCGCGGAGCCGGTCGATGTCGAATTTGACGCCGCTTACCGCCTCCAGCTTCGGGATCACCTCTTCCTTCAGTTGCTTGACCATATACTCGCGCATATTGTCGGTGATCACGCCGTCGCCGGTATAGGGCGTATGCAGCATGATCGCCTCGCAGCCATACTGCTCGCGCAGGAGCTCGAACCACTTCATGAAGGTGAAACAGCCTGTGTAGCTGAGCAGCAGCACGTCCGGGTCCGGGAACGGCTTGCCGTTTGGCGCAAGGTTGCCGCGGGCCATCATGCCAAGGTCCGACTTCACATAGGTGCAGACATCCTCGGAGTGACCCATCTTCTCCGCTTCCATAACGAAGCGCCCGCTTGTTTTGCGCAGGCCCGCCTGGATTGCATTCTGCTCCGGCAAATTGTTGACGAAGTCGAAGCACATGATCAGTTCGTTCAGATTGCCTGGCACGAAGGTCGCGCAGACCTTGTCCCCATTCTCCGGGGCGCTGGTCAGCCGGTCATAATGACCGGCCATCATCTCCTTCTGCTTCAGCATCGACGCGTCTTTTTCAGCCTCCGGCCTGGGCTTCGGGGCACGCTTTGGTTTGGTCATGGTGCTCATGCTTCGCTCCACAGTTTGATGGAATCGGAAAAGGTGCCAGCCTGTTCACGGATCGGCTGCATCTGTCCGGAGTTCTCAGCGTATTTGAATGCGACGTAGGGAATGCCGGCGTCTTTCAGCGTGTGCTGCAACATCGGCCTGTCAAGAAGTGCCGGATCGCAGAAGCTGGGCGCTGCGAAGATGACGCCTTCTGCGCCATACTTCTCGACCGCGCGAATCAGGTATTTGCCCTTCTCCGCCTGGAACGGCTCGTATTTTGCGGCCGTACTCTCGGAATCGTGCAGGAAGACATGCGCCAGGTTTTCGACTGGATCGCCTTCCGTAGGCACGTCCTTCAAAAGAAAGCGGTTCACCAGCAGAAAATCATCATCAACGATGTAGCAGCCCGCGAGCTCGATCGACTTGATCAGGTTGAGCGGAGGCTGCTCGCAGAAGCCGCCGGTGAGCAGCACACGACAATTGTCACGCAAGGGCCGGTCAGAATCCGCCGCGGCGACCAGATAGTCCCGCAGCATCTGGTTGTGTTCTTCCACGGGCAAAACCATGCCTGCCCGCATCACCAGATAGAGATCGCTGCTCGGCACCTTCCATGGCTCACGGGCGCGGAAGGCATAGACATCCTGGGTCAGTTTGCGGTTTTCGTTGTAAAGCTCGATCGAGGCGCGAATCTGGTCATCGGTGATTTTACGGCCTGAAATCTTCGACAGATCGGCCCGCAGGTCGTTCAGCTCGTTGACGTAAAATTCGCCGCCAACCTTGTCGTCGAAATTCTGTGGCACATCGAAATAGCGCGCGTAGGTATCCGCGAACATCAATTTCCACATGCCCGAGAGGTTGCGGATGACATCGCAGATGCTGGGGAACAGCATGCCATCGACAAAATCCAACCTGCCGGTGACACCGAGCTCGACCGTGGAGCGGGGGATGCGGCAGATATAGCTCTGATAATAGGCGTCGCCGTGGATCACCTCGAGCTGATCGCCGCCGCCGAGGACGCCGAGCGGCAGCATGCCGGCGGCATGAATGATTTCCCGCGGCACATAGATCGGCATATAGCCGATAACCTTGCGTCCTTCTTCGGCCGCCTTCCACTCACGTGCAGATGTGAAGCTCAGGTCGTCAAACAGCACCTGGCAACGGTCGATGATCTGTTCCTGTGAGGTCATCGCTATCGGTCCTTCCAGTTGGCCGCACGCTTTTCGATGAAAGCCTGCAGGCCTTCGGGCGCGTCTGCGGTTGTCATGAGATCGTCGAGATAAAGGCGTTCGACCCGGTCAAGCCCTGCCGCAACCCGCGTGGCCAGATCCTCCCGCGCGGCGCGTACGGCGTGACGCAAGGATGCGGCGCTCAGGGGCGCCAGGTTGCTTTGATAATAGGCAACGGCGGCGGCCGTCGGATCTTCGGCCAATTCGTTGGCAAGTCCCATCAACCGGGATTCTTCGGCAGTGATGCTTCTGCCTGAGAACAACAAATCTTCTGCCTGGGGGCGTCCAATACGTTCCGGCATAAGGACGGATGCAGCCGGTGCGAAGACGCCGATTCTAATCTCCGGCTGGGCGAACAAGCAGTCCGGCGCGGCAAATATCAGGTTGCCGGCCATCGCCACCTCCAGCCCGCCGCCAAGACACTGGCCCTGGACCGCCACCAATATCGGCACCGGAAAGGCGACCATCTTTTTCAGCAAACTGTGAAGGGCGGCAAGCATATCAGCGCACTGGTCAGGCATGTGCTCCTCGACGCTTGCGCCAAAGCTGAAGTGCGGACCCTCAGCATCAAGCACGACCCCGTGCAGATCCTGCTGATCCGCATATTTGGTGAAGGCGCCATCCAGTGCCGCGATCATGGCTGCATCGACGATATTCGCTTTCGGGCGATCGAGGCGAAGACGCAGGAGTTGGCCGCCTTCTTCCAGCCAGACTTTGAGGGGCGAGGTCATTCCGCCGCCTCGAGCATGGCCGGCATCAGGCTTTCGATCAGGTCTTCGGTCCAGGGCGTACCCACGGCGAGCGCCTGGCGGAGGGCCACAAAGTCGATTTCACGTCCGGTCTCTTTGGTGCCCTCGTTGAACGCGCGGAAGCCGGTCCTGGCCTCGTTCATCATGTTGAGCGCCAGCCAGGCCCGGGAATCTTCCTTATTGCGGTTCCAAGCCTCGAGCTTCGGCTTGCGCAGCTCTTCCAGGCTCTTGGTCATGCATTCCGGGAAGGTTTCGATCAGCTTGGCGCACAGACCCTCGATCTTCTCGTCAAGCAGGCTGAGGTCGACCTCGCCGGATTTCGAGAGCGCCCGGGCTTCTTTTGCAGTTTCGCCAGTCTTGAACTCGCCGTGAATGATGCGGCCATACTGGTCGAGATACTGGTCGGTGATCACCGCCGGGTTGGCGACAAATTCGCCGTCAACCTTCAATGCCGGCGCGATGTCCATGGCAATGCCCAACCGGTAGGCCTTGTGGGCGGAAAAGGGCTCGCACAATGTGCCAGAAACCATCGCCTGTTCGCAGCCGATCATCAGCGGCAGGAAATCCGTCGCCCCGCCGATCGCCGCCGATCCGTGCTTTGGCCCGGCCTGACCGAAGTTCGACAGGTCCTGAGCGACCGTGAAGTCGCAGGCCATGCCAATCTCCTGGCCGCCACCGATACGCATGCCATTAACCCGGCAGATTACCGGCTTGTCACAGCCCAGAATGGCCGAGACCATGTCGTTGAAAAGGCGCATATACTGCCGGTATTCCTGCGGATTACCGGCGTAATATTCTGCATATTCCCTGGTATTGCCGCCGGTGCAGAAGGCCCGGTCGCCGGCGCCTGTAAAGACAACGGCATTGACCTCACGGTCTGCGGACGCACGCCGGAAGGCCAGAATCAACGCCTTCACCATGTCTGTTGTGTAGGAGTTGTACTGGCCGGGGTTGTTGAGAACGATCCAGGCGTTGTAGAGGCCGGCGACTTCGCTGCCGTCGAGCCGTTTGGCTGGGCGCTTGTCGTACAGGACCATACCGCCAGCCAGCGATTCTATGTCGGTGTCCACAAGGTTGTGATCCACCAACGTGGGCGGTGCGTCTCGTTTAGAAATTTCTTGCCAGTTGCTGTTCATCTCTTGCCTCTATTCAGTCTGGACAGGCCGGGTTGCACCCGATCAGGGCACCATTACGGCGCGGCGTTTCAGTTCGCCGTGGTGGGCGGCCTCAAAGATCTGGTTGATGTCGTTCAGAGAATGTTGCTCGACGAAGGGCGCCACCTTGACCTTGCCGTCGAGCACCAGATCGAGCGCGCCGGGATACAACTCCGGTGGGCAGCCCCAATTTCCGAGCGCCCGGGCGTGGAAGGCCATCAGGTTGGAGAGGCGGACCTCCACCTTGTCCATGGTGAAACCGACGACGCACAGCGTTGCCCCCCGGTTGAGCAGACCATAGGCGGTGGACTGCCCTGCGCCCGAACCGGAGCATTCGAAAATAACCCACTCGGTTGGTGCGCAGCCGGCCTCTTTGGCGAAGCCACCCACGGTCTTTTTGATGTCACGCGGGTCCATGCCACGGGTGTTCAGCGTGAAGCCGGCGCCGAATTCTGCAACTGCCGCAAGCTTGGCGTCGTCCACATCCAGAGCCGCCACGGTGGCGCCCAGCGCCGCCGCAATCTGAACCGCGTAACCACCCACACCGCCGGCGCCGATCACGACCGCAAAGTCACCCTCCTTGACGCCGGCCTGCACGGCCGCCTGATATGGCGTGGTCATGGCATCAGCCACAACCGACAGATCCGCCAGGCTCATACCGATATTTGTCAGTCGCTCAAGGTCAACGGGACAGAGGCCAAATGCCGGAACCACCACGTGGCTGGCAAATCCGCCCTGGATGTCGTTCCCGGGCATTTTCTGGTTGGGGCAGATGGTGCCGCGGCCGCGCTTGCAGAAATCGCAGCTGCCGCAGGGGATCACTGCAGGAACGATGACGCTCTGGCCGACCCAGTCTTCTGCGTCCCTGCCCGCTGCGGTAACGACTCCGCTGATCTCGTGGCCAAGCGCCAGCGGCAAATCGTGGTTGGGGCGGACGCCGTCATAATAGTAGCCAAGGTCGGTATGGCAGACGCCACAACCGGCGACCTGCACCACGACTTCGCCCGCCGCCGGACTGGGAACCGGAAACTGCTCCCGAACCAGGGGTTTTCCGGGTTCGGTCATCATCCACCGGTGGGCGTCAGCTGCGGTTTGCACGGCCATGGTTTTCTCTCCTGTCAGCCGGGAGAGTAGGTGACGCCATGGGCAGGCTCCTTGACCGTCATCAAGCGCGTTGCCCGCCAACCGGCCTAATGTCCACGCCACAGACAGACGCCATATGGAGGGCGCCCGCAGATGACAACCGCGACCAGAAAGGCCCCTGAGCCCGAGACGACGGGCGTTCAGGCCCGTTCGAAAATTTCCCTGGCAATCAGTGGCAGCGGCGGCGCTGGCGTCATTACGGCTGGAGAAATGCTGTTAAGTGCAGCGGCGGCCGCTGGCTGGTACGGGCTGATGACCCGATCCACCGGGCCCCAGATTCGCGGCGGCGAAGCGGCGGCGTTGCTGACCTTGGCCGCTGAGCCGGTAGGGCTCCACAGCGCCCAGTTCGATGTCCTAATAGCAGTGGACTGGATGAACACGGACAGATTTGCGGCAGAACTCGTTCTCACGCCAGAAAGTCTGGTTATTGGCGACAGCGCACTCCCTGATGACGCGCCGGCATTTGCCGTCGACAGCGGCGCCAGACGCGCAGACATGCCACTTAAAGAGATGGCAACTGAAATCGATGGCGGGCGGATCAATATGGTCGCCGTGGGATGCCTCAGCGCCCTCCTCGGAATTCCCGACGACGCCCTCGAGAATGCTGTGCGTGCGAAATTGAAATGCAAAGGCGATGCGGCGATCGCCAGTAGCCTGGACTGCATTCGGTCCGGCGCAGAAATGTTGCCGTCGGTGCTCGACGATGCCGCCGCCGCGCAGTTTCGACTCGCGCCGGCAGGCCAACGGCGCGACCGCTGGTTGATCAGCGGCAACGAGGCGGCTGGTCTGGGCGCGGTGCGGGGCGGCGTACGCTTTGCCGCCGCCTACCCCATTACGCCCGCGACCGAAGTCCTGGAGTGGCTCGCCCCTGCGCTCGACCGGGTCGGCGGCATATTGGTCCAGGCGGAAGATGAGCTTGCCTCGATCAACATGATCATTGGCGCCTCCTATGGCGGTGTACCATCAATTACGGCGACTTCTGGCCCCGGCTTGGCGCTGATGATCGAATCGATCGGGCTGGCGACCTCCGCTGAGGTGCCAGTGGTGATTGTCGATGTCATGCGCGGCGGCCCCTCCACGGGCATACCCACAAAGTCGGAACAATCGGACCTCAACATCGCGGTATATGGCATGCATGGCGACGCCCCTCACATTGTTGTGGCACCCAATTCCATCGGCGATTGTCTATTCACCACACAATGGGCTGTACACCTGGCGGAAGATATGCAGGCGCCCGCGATCGTGCTGTCTGATCAGTTTTTGGGCCAGGCGAAGTCCGTGGTCGATCCCCCCGCCAACGTTTCGTTCATTACCCGGCGCATCACGGCCGATGCGCCAGAGCCGGGCTATCACCGCTATGCCGTGACCGACGGCGGTGTTTCCCCCATGGCGGTTCCAGGGACCAAGGGCGGCCAATATACCGCCGACGGCTTGGAACATTCGCCGCGAGGCACACCCTCCAGTCGGGTTGAAGATCATGTGGCGCAGCTGGCCAAACGGCGGCGCAAGATTGAAGAATTCGATTATGGCGATCACTGGGCGACGGTCGACGGCGATGGCGCCGTTGCGGTGTTGACCTGGGGCTCCACCGCCGAAGCAGTTCGTCTGGGTGCAGATATGGCCCGGCAGGAAGGCATCGCGGTGAAAACCGTCAACCTACGCCTTCTGTTGCCGGCCCAGCCTGCACGCCTTGAGGCGGAGCTGTCGGGCGTCGACGCGGTAGTGGTCGTCGAACAGAGCGAAGGGGCCCAGTTCCACCACTATCTGCGGGCGCATTACGACCTGCCCGGACGGGTGCTGCCGCTCAATCAGCCGGGGCCACTGCCCATCCAATCCATCGACGTGCTGAACAAGATCAGGGAGGCGATCCAGACATGACCGACACCAGGGCCGCCGTCGCCAGGCCAAAGGCGTCTGACTACAAATCCGATATCCCCCCTGTCTGGTGCCCAGGCTGCGGCGACTACACCGTGCTTCTGTCGATTACAAAAGCGATGGCGCAGCTGGCGCTGGCACCGGAAGAAACCGTTGTGGTCTCTGGCATCGGCTGCTCGTCCCGTATTCCCGCCTATACCAACTGTTACGGCTTTCACGGTGTGCATGGCCGCAGCCTGGCGCTGGCAACCGGCGTCAAGGTGGCGCGCCCAGAGTTGACAGTGCTGGTCGCTGGCGGCGATGGCGACGGATTCTCCATCGGTGGAAATCATTTCCTGCACGCCTGCCGGCGCAACATCGACCTCACTTACATCGTCATGGACAACCGGGTCTATGGGATGACTAAAGGTCAGCCCTCCCCCACGACGGAACCGGACTGGGACAGCGCGTTGTCACCCGGCGGCACCGGCCTTCGGCCATTTCATCCGCTGGTCATCGCACTCGCCTCGGGTGCAAACTTCGTCGCCCGTTGCTTTAGCGGCGATCCCAACGGCACCACCAAAGTGCTAACCGAAGCGATCCAGCATCCGGGCTTTTCCTTCGTCGAAATTCTGAGTCCCTGCGTCACCTTCCGGCCCGAGCAGCGCGGATGGTCCGAAGTGGTGCACCCGGCGCCGGTGGAACCCACTGACGACGCGGCCCAGGCCGCGCGGCGGATCATGACCGACGACGGCTTCAATGTTGGCGTCCTCTATCGCGGCGACAGGGAGCCGTACCGCACGGCCAGAACAGAAACGCCGGAATCATTGGCAGACCTCGAAGAGGAGTTCGCCATATGACTAGCAAGAATAAATCCGTCAGCACCATCGGCGGTTTGCTCTACCACGCCTATGTAATCGAGGCGGAAGCAGAAGCGCGTTATCTGGACCTCGCGGACCAGATGGAGGTGCATAACAATCTGGAGGTGGCCGCGCTCTTCCGCCTGTTGGCGGAGTATGAGGGCAAACACGCGGCCCACGTAGAAGGGCTACGACCGGCAACGCCGCAGCCTCCTCTCGATCCGTGGGACATGTCCTGGGTTGGCAACGAAGCGCCGGAAACCATCGCACACACGGCGATCGACTACAGGATGACGCCCCGTAAGGCACTTGAACTGTCGTTGCGGGCGGAAAAGGCCGCTTGCGAATTTTTCACCTGGCTGGCCGGTGACACCGAGTTCGACGAGATTCGCGAAATGGCGAAAACTTTCGCAGCAGAAGAGCAAGAGCACGTTGAAATGCTCGAACGTGAGTTGGAAAAATGTCCCGCCGAAGGCCCGCCGCCTGAGGATTGGGACCAACCAGTGGACCAAGGGTAGCCGCCATGCCACAGATAATTCACCCGCCCGGCTGGGCCGACCCGATCGGGTATGCAAACGGCGTTCTTGCACCACCCGGACAGATTTTATTTATCGCGGGACAGGTGGGCTGGGATGCCAGCCAGACTTTTCATAGTGAGGAACTCGCCCCGCAATTCGACCAGGCGCTGCAGAATGTGCTGGAGATACTCGCTACCGCGGGCGGCAAGCCCGAGGATATTTGCCGAATGACGGCGTTCTGTTGCGACAAGCCTAAATACATGGCCGCCCGTAGAGATCTTGGCCCCATATGGCAGAAGCATATGGGGCGGCATTTTCCGGCCATGAGTATGATCTTCGTCGCTGACCTGCTGGATTCGCCTGGGCTAATCGAGCTTGAGGCAACTGCCGTTCTACCTGACGCCTGAGGCCACATCCTCCTAAAAAAAAAGGAGCCGACCCATGGGGTCTGCTCCTGGAGGAGTTTTACGCTGAGGGACAAATGTCCATCGCTGCGGCTCTCGCCGACCAGCGACAATCACCACCCTAATCGCTTGAAGCCCCCGTTTCCTTGACACCAGTCAAGGAATTGTACCGCCAATATAGATAGAATCCACAGTTGAAATCTGGAGGACTCTACGGTGGTGGTGTTCCAAGCGGTAAAAGATATGGCGGCAGACGAGGATCCCGATCCAGCTCAGTTAGAGCCATCCCAGCGCGGCGATCGCGGTGACCGAAAACCGAACACGGGCCCCTTTGGCGGCGAAGACCTCCTCCGCCTTCAACTCACTTGTAATTCACTGGAAGCCTTGGTTGAGACTGCGGCTATCGGGGACATGGTGGCAGATAGCGGCGGCCTCCTCCGGTTCCTGGAAAAAGATCTGCCACTTCTAATGCGCCGCGCTGAACGGCGGTATGCCACTCTGCTCGAGGCAAACGAGTCGCGTTCGGCTGTTGGGCTGGATCTTCTCCGCGAAGATCACAGCAGACTTCGTCGACTGGCCAAGGCAGCCGCACAGGCCACTGCGCAATTGACCAAGGAAAGTGATGATGCGTTGTCGGAAGCCGCAGATCCGTTAGCAGAAATACGCCGATATCTGGCTGCCCAGCGACATCTACTTGTCTGGTACAAAGACAACCTATCCTGACCCGCTGCGGACAGGGCACCTCATTCATATCTGACGCTGCATTCTCGACAGATTATGGTAGCTTTGCGCCTCTGGATTCAGGCTCACAGGCCAGCGTATGACGATAAGTGGATATGAAATCGATCGCCTCAGGCAGCTACCGCTCTTCAACGGGATGCCGCTTGACCACTTGTCGGACCTCCTGGGCGACGCACTTGTCCGGGTGCACGGCAAGCGCAGGATGGTGTTCGAGCAGGGCGAGCCGGTGACCCACTTTTTCGTTGTGCTGTCAGGCTGGGTAAAGCTGTTTCGGCTGCGCCCGGACGGTACGGAGGTGGTCATGGAAATATTTGGCCCCGGGGAGTCTTTTGCCGAAGGCGCCATGCATATGACCGATGGCTATCCGGTAACGGCTGAGATGATTGAGGATGGCCGCCTCCTGGAAGTGCCAACCGATGCCTTCAGCCAACGTCTCCGCCAGGACCCGGATCTGGCGCTCGGAATGCTGGCGTCGATGGCTAGTCGGCTGAAAGGTTTTGTTGGCAGAATCGAGAAGATCAAAAGTCAGTCCGCAGCCCAGCGTGTCGCTGATTTTTTGCTCAAGTTCAGCCCACTGCCTGAAGCCGGGAGCCCCATGGTGGTCGTTCAACTACCCTACGACAAACAGCTCATCGCCAACCGTCTGGGAATGAAGCCAGAGACCTTTTCCCGCGCGTTGGCGTCGCTCAAGAAACATGGAGTGAATGTGGACGGCGTCGAAGCTCGGATTCAGGACCTCCCGGCACTGCAGCGGTTCACGGCTACAGACTAGACGCCGGCTGGGGTCGGCCACTCAGGATCGGCAGGTAGACCGTAAAGAAAATAAGAAATGCCAGGCACCAGCACGCAGCGGATGCATGCAGCAGCGGCGTGAATGCATCGGGCTCAATGGCCGCCGCCACACGGGCGATTGCCGCGACGGTCAGCAACAGATAGGCGACGACAGCAGGCCAAGGCGCGATCAGTGCCCGGCCAGTATGGCCAAGGCTCGCACGTGTGGTTACGGCCAAAATCATCGTCGCCGCGGCGCCTACCGAAAGCGCATGGATCGCAGCACCCGCGGGCACGCCTATTCCAAGTATTGCAGCGCCATAGAGAGCGAACCCCACGGGCAACCACAGATAGCCCAGATGCAAAACCCATACGAGGGGCATGGCCATGGCAGACCAGCCCCGCCAACCCGCCAACCGGACCAATGACAGCGCCGCCGCAACAAGGGCAGCCACACCAGAGACTTCATACCCCGGCGCAAATGTGATCAGCAATCCCGCCATAGCAACGGCTGCATTGCAGGCGACGTTAAGGGTCGGATTGTTGAAGAGGATTCCGGAACGGTCCGCCTTCTGCAGCGCGTTGCGGGTGAATGTCGGTACAATTCTGCCGCCAATGATGGTCACCAACAGGATCACCGCGAACAGGGATAGGTGAAAACCGAGCGT
Organism: Alphaproteobacteria bacterium; assembly: GCA_021776685.1. Classification (GTDB taxonomy): domain Bacteria; phylum Pseudomonadota; class Alphaproteobacteria; order Bin65; family Bin65; genus JAJFFJ01. The sequence goes on along the minus strand of JAJFFJ010000043.1, from coordinate 119,228 downwards.
CTGGCCGTCCACCATCACCGCCGCCAACGAAAGATGAATCAGGAGGTTCCCCGCGGCAAGCGTCAGCACCATCACGAGAACAGGCAGATTGCGCCATTGCCGCTGCTGGACGATGCCTGCCGCCAGCGCCAGGCACAATGCCGGTAAAAACGCCACATCCAAGGCCGCTACCAGCCAGACCGGAAGCACCTCGGACACCAGCCACGCCGCGCGCCCAGTCAGCCACAGAAGCACGAGGAGCATCAATGCTGGTCCCCTGAGAGGCGGCCGGCCCGTCCATTGTGGGACAGCGGTGGTAAGGAACCCGGCAATCGCCGCCACAACAAACCCGAATATCGCCTCGTGAATATGCCAGACCAGCGGGCCACCCCGCATTGGCAATTCAATTGTACCGCTCACAAGGAACACCCACAGAGGGATGGATAGAGCGGCAAAAGCAGCGCCTAACAGAAAGAAAGGGCGGAGCCCTTCCGACCAGAATGGGTGTTTCATTGGCAGTATCTGCTGATTTAAGGGGCTGGGTTCAGGCGCCGGACTTGCCTGTGACGTCCTCAATCCATGTAAGCGCTGCGATCGATCGCGGGAACCCAAGTGTGGGGATCGCCATCAACGCCACCTGCTTGAGGTCCTCCGGGGAAAGTCCCGCCTCAAGGGCGCGGCGGCTGTGGGAATGGGTGGCGCCTTCGGATCCGGCGCCGATGGCAAGCGCCAGCTTGACCAGTCTGCGAGTGTTTTCGTCAATGCCCCCGGCATTCGCACAGGCCGCGCCCAGCTGTTGATAGGCCGCCCAGATTTCCGGGTAGTCTTCCGCGATTCCGGCCGCCGCTGACGGTAGCTGTTCTGTCATTTTTGTCTCCTCGCACATGTGCAGCGATCAATCGCCGCCACCCTATCGACCGGTTGTCTGGTCGCGCTTGATCGATGTCAAGGCTGCCGCGGTGCCATCGCCCTAGAGTTGTGAAAACGGGGGTCAATCCCGTGGCCTGCCGTAAATTTGGGGACGAGGCTCATGCATAACCTAGAAGGCGTAACGCCGCGAAAACAGCACACAATGCTCGGTATGAGCACGCTGGCGTTCACAGTGTGCTTCGCGGTCTGGACGATTTTCTCAATCATCGGCGTCAAGATTAAGCAGAATCTGGGCCTCTCGGAGACGGAATTCGGCATCCTGGTGGCGACTCCGGTGCTGACGGGTTCGGTCAGCCGGATTTTTCTGGGCGTCTGGGCCGAGCAGTATGGCGGGCGACTGATCTACACCATTCAGATGCTGCTGACAGCGGTGGCGGCATTCCTGCTGTCGATCGTCACCACTTACGAGATGTTCCTTGTGGCAGCGCTGGGCGTCGGTCTCGCCGGCGGCTCCTTCATCGTCGGCGTCGCCTATGTTTCGCGCTGGTATTCCGAGAAGGCGCAAGGCACGGCCTTGGGAGTCTTCGGCGCTGGCAACGTAGGTGCGGCAGTGACCAACTTCGGCGCGCCTTTCCTCGTGATCGCTTTCGGCTGGGAACAAACAGCGCAGATTTACGCGGTAGTCCTGGCGGTCATGGCAATCGTTTTCTACATCTTCACGGAAGACGATCCTGCACACAAAGAACGGAAGGCCAGTGGCGCAAAGCCGGTCTCCGCGATGATGCAGCTGGAACCTCTCAAGAACCCGCAGGTTTGGCGCTTCGCAACCTACTATTTCTTCGTCTTCGGCGCTTTCGTGGCGCTCGCCAGCTGGCTGCCCCGTTATTACGTAGGCGCTTACGGGCTGGATCTGGCAGTTGCCGGTATGTTGGCGGCGGCCTACGCCCTGCCCGGTTCGGTCTTCCGTGCGCTGGGAGGCTGGATGTCTGACAAGTGGGGCGCCCGCTTCGTCATGTATCTGACGTTCATCGTCTCTCTCGGCTGCCTGTTCATCCTCAGCTATCCAGAAACCACCTATATTATTCAGGGCATCGACAAAAAGCCGGTCCAGTTCACCTTTGGCATCAGTCTGACGATGTTCGTCGTCGTCACGGTGGTACTCGGCTTCGTCATGTCGCTGGGCAAAGCAGCTGTCTACAAGCACATCCCGGTCTACTACCCCCACCATGTGGGCGCGGTGGGCGGTCTGGTAGGCATGATTGGTGGTCTGGGCGGCTTCTTCCTGCCGATCGCATTCGGCATCCTCAACGATCTGACCAATGTCTGGACCAGCTGCTTCATGCTGCTGACGCTCCTGGTGCTCGTCAGCACACTTTGGATGCATGCCGCTATCCGGCGAATGGAACGCCGACGTCACCCGCAACTTCGCGAAGAAATCTATCTCAGCGACGTTCCCGATCAGCCGCATCCGGCACCAACGGGTGGCGGCGATGCGCGCCCAGCTGGCTGATATCTCTCATCACAACAAAGCGGCGGGCCACCAATACCCGATAAGGCCCGCCCAAAAGGAGATCGAACAATGACCACCGACAGCGGAACACAAGGTCGCCGGCGGCATGTTCTCACCGAATGGGAACCCGACAACGAGGCGTTCTGGCAGCAGCGGGGCAGGAAGATCGCCAACCGCAACCTGTGGATTTCGATCCCTTGCCTGCTGCTGGCCTTCTCGGTCTGGCTGGTGTGGAGCGTGGTCGTCCGGAAGCTGCCGGCCATTGGCTTTGCCTATGACGTCGACCAGTTGTTCTGGCTGGCCGCTCTGCCAGGTCTTTCGGGAGCTACGCTCCGGATTTTCTATTCCTTCATGATCCCGATCTTCGGTGGCCGCCTCTGGACCACGATCAGCACCCTGTCGCTGATCCTCCCGGCAATCGGCATTGGTCTGGCGGTGCAGAACCCGGAGACGCCCTATTACGTGTTTCTGCTCTTGGCCCTGCTATGCGGTCTTGGCGGCGGTAACTTCGCCTCCTCCATGGCCAACATCGCCTATTTCTATCCGAAAAAAGAGAAGGGTAACGCCCTGGCGCTAAATGCCGGACTGGGCAATGCGGGCGTCAGCGTCATGCAGTTTGTCGTACCGCTGGTCATTGTCGCGGGCGTCTTTGGTGCCATCGGCGGCGAGCCCCAGATCGCGAAAACCGCGACTGGAACTGAAAAGCTGTGGCTGCAGAATGCCGGATACATCTGGGTACCATTCCTGGTGATCACTGCCATCTTCGCCTGGTTCGGCACGAACGACATTGCATCCGCAAAGGCTTCCTTCCGGGAACAGTCCGTGATTTTCAAACGGAAGCACAACTGGATCATGTGTGTCCTCTATACCGGCACCTTCGGCTCGTTCATCGGTTATTCGGCAGGTTTCCCTCTGCTTGCCAAGACCCAATTCCCGATGATGGACTCGCTGCAGTATGTCTTTCTCGGCCCGCTGGTCGGCGCACTCAGCCGCGCGGCAACCGGCTGGGTATCGGACAAATATGGTGGCGGGCGCGTCACCTTCTGGAGCTTCCTGGCGATGATCGTTGCCGTCGGTGGCGTGCTGTTCTTCATCAGCATCAAGACCGAGGCCAACGCATTCTGGGGCTTCTTCGCCTGCTTCATGGTGCTGTTCATGGCAACCGGCATCGGCAACGCATCGACCTTCCAGATGATCCCGACAATCATGGGGCAGGAGGTCAAGCGCCTGGAGCCGCAATTGGAGGGCGTCGAGTTCAATCGGCATGCAGAGCGCGAATCGGCGGCGATCATCGCCTTTACCTCAGCCATTGCTGCCTACGGCGCGTTCTTCATCCCCAAGGCCTACGGCACGTCGATCAGCATGACCGGCGGTCCGTCTGCGGCCCTTTGGGCATTCATGGGCTTCTACGGCATCTGCGTCGTGCTGACCTGGCTCTTCTACACACGGCGTGGCGCCCCGGTACCGGCGTAATCGTCCAAACAGGAATGGGACAAAACAGATGAGTCACCTGCTTGATCGCCTGAACTTCTTCTCAAAAAAGAATGTCGGCACGTTTTCAGACGGGCACGGCGTGACCACGCGCGAAGACCGCAAATGGGAAGAAGGCTACCGCCAGCGTTGGCAGCACGACAAAATCGTGCGTTCGACCCACGGCACCAACTGCACCGGTTCGTGCTCCTGGAAGATCTATGTCAAAGGCGGCATCGTCACCTGGGAGACCCAGCAGACAGACTATCCGCGTACGCGGCCGGATCTGCCAAACCATGAACCGCGCGGCTGTAGCCGAGGCGCCAGCTACAGCTGGTATCTCTACTCCGGCAACCGGGTGAAATACCCCTTGGTCCGCTCGCGGTTGATCAAGCTGTGGCGGGATGCGCGCAAAACGCTGGCGCCAGTGGCCGCTTGGGCGTCAATCGTCGAAAACCCGAAGAAACGGGACGCCTATACCAAAAAGCGCGGCATGGGTGGCTTCGTCCGCGCGGACTGGGAAGAGATCAACGAGCTGATCGCCAGCGCCAACGCCTATACCGCAAAAGCGCATGGACCAGACCGGATCATCGGCTTCTCGCCAATTCCGGCCATGTCGATGGTCTCCTATGCTGCCGGCTCGCGTTACCTATCGCTTTTGGGCGGCGTCTGCATGTCCTTCTACGACTGGTATTGCGACCTGCCGCCGGCATCTCCGCAAACCTGGGGCGAGCAGACGGACGTGCCGGAAAGTGCGGACTGGTACAATTCCGGGTTCCTGATTCTCTGGGGCTCGAACGTGCCTCAAACGCGGACGCCGGACGCTCACTTCTATACCGAAGCCCGCTACAAGGGCGCCAAGTCGGTGGTTGTAAGTCCTGACTATTCGGAAGCCGCCAAATTCTCTGACGTCTGGCTGCATCCGAAACAGGGCACGGATTCGGCGCTTTCAATGGCCATGGGCCACGTCATTCTGCGCGAGTTCCATGTAGACCGGCAGGTAAAATATTTCGAGGACTACGCCCGGCAGTACACTGATATGCCCATGCTGGTGCGGCTCGTCAAAAAGGATGGCCACTATGTGCCGGAACGCCTGCTCAGGGCCTCCGATTTCGACGGCGACCTGAGTCAAGATAACAATCCGGAATGGAAAACCGTCGCGCTCGACCGCAAAAGCGACAGCGTGGTGGTGCCCGGCGGTTCCGTCGGCTTCCGCTGGGGCGAAGATGGTAAGTGGAACCTGGAGGAGCGTGACGCAGCGGGCAAGGAAACCGACCTGCGCCTGACACTGGTGGACGAATCAGACAGGGACGATGTGGCCGATGTGGGTTTCCCCTATTTCGGCAACCGGGAGCACGACCACTTCCAGGGCACCGAACATGAAGACGTACTGGTGCGCAAGGTACCGGTGAAGAAACTGGCTCTGGCCGAGGGCGAAACTCTGGTCGCCACGGTCTTCGATCTGTTCGTCGCCAACTACGGCCTCGACCGTGGCCTGGGCGGTAGCAACGTCGCGGCGTCCTTTGATGACGACACGCCCTACACGCCGGCCTGGGCCGAGCGCATCACCGGCGTCCCGAAAGATTCAATCATCACCGTCGCACGGGAGTTCGCCCGCAATGCCGAGAAGACCAACGGCAAGTCCATGGTCATTCTCGGCGCCGGCCTGAACCACTGGTACCACATGGACATGAACTACCGGGGGATCATCAATCTTCTGGTCATGTGCGGCTGTGTTGGTCAGTCCGGCGGCGGCTGGTCTCACTATGTGGGCCAGGAAAAGCTGCGCCCGCAGACCGGCTGGCAACCCCTTGCCTTCGCCCTCGATTGGGCTCGGCCGCCTCGGCACATGAACTCCACCTCCTTTTTCTACAGCCATACGGACCAGTGGCGATATGAGACCCTGGGCATCGACGAGATCATTTCACCAACCGCGCCGGAAGGTCCGTGGGACGGCGCACTGATCGACTACAACGTTCGCGCAGAACGCATGGGCTGGTTGCCCTCGGCGCCACAGCTCAAATCGAACCCGCTGGAGCTTGCAGATGCGGCCGAGGCGGCAGGCAAAGACCCCAAAGACTATGTGGTCGATGGCCTGAAGAGCGGCGATCTGCAGATGTCCTGCGAGGATCCGGACGACCCGGCCAACTGGCCGCGCAACATGTTCGTCTGGCGCTCCAACCTGCTGGGTTCGTCCGGTAAGGGACATGAGTATTTCCTCAAGCATCTGCTTGGCACCAGCCATGGCGTGATGGGCAAGGATCTCGGCGCCACCGGCGGACAGAAACCCGACGAAGTTGCGTGGCATGAAGAAGCGCCGGAAGGGAAGCTGGACCTCCTCGTCACCATCGATTTCCGCATGTCGACCACATGTGTCTACTCCGACATCGTTCTGCCAACCGCCACTTGGTACGAGAAGAACGACCTCAACACGTCGGACATGCATCCCTTCATCCACCCGCTGACAGCGGCCGTGGACCCGGTGTGGGAATGCCGCAGCGACTGGAACATCTTCAAGGGCCTCGCGGAAAAATTCTCGGAGGTCGCGCCGGAAGTACTGGGCGTCGAAAAGGATGTCGTCTTGGTGCCGATCCTGCACGACACGCCCGCAGAAATCGCCCAGGCGCTGGACGTGAAAGACTGGAAGAAGGACGAGATCGACCCGATCCCTGGCAAGACCATGCCACAGATCGCCGTCATCGAACGTGACTATCCCAATGTATACAAACGCTTCACCGCCCTGGGGCCAATGATGGACAAGGCCGGCAATGGCGGCAAAGGCATCGCCTGGAATACCGAAGTGGAGGTGGAGCATCTCAGGGAGCTGAACGGCGCTGTTACGGAAGAAGGCCCGACCAAGGGTATGGCCAAAATTGAAACCGACATCGACGCCACCGAAGTCATTTTGATGTTGGCGCCCGAAACCAACGGTGAAGTGGCCGTCAAGGCCTGGAACGCACTCAGCAAATTCACCGGCCGCGAACACGCCCACCTGGCGGCCCCGAAGGAAGACGAGAAGATTCGTTTTCGAGACGTGGTTGCCCAACCGCGCAAGATTATCTCCTCGCCCATTTGGTCAGGGATTGAATCAGAGAAGGTCTGCTACAACGCCGGCTATACCAACGTACACGAACTGATCCCCTGGCGAACACTTACCGGTAGACAGCAGCTCTATCAGGATCATCTGTGGATGCGCGCCTTCGGCGAAGGCTTCTGCGTCTACCGACCGCCGATCGACACCAAGACGGTCAAGCCGATCATCGACCAGAAACCCAACGGCCAGAAACAGATCGTGCTGAACTTCATCACCCCGCACCAGAAGTGGGGTATCCACTCCACCTACTCAGACAACCTGTTGATGCTGACGCTCAATCGCGGCGGCCCCGTGGTTTGGATCAGCGAGGTGGACGCTCAAAAAGCGGACATCGTCGATAACGACTGGGTGGAAGCCTACAACGTGAATGGCGCGCTTGCGGCGCGGGCGGTGGTGTCCCAACGCATCAAGGAAGGCACCATCTACATGTACCACGCCCAGGAGAAGACCGTTAACACACCGGGCGCGGAGACGACCAAACGGCGGGGCGGCATTCACAACTCTGTCACCCGGGCCGTAGTCAAGCCAACCCATATGATCGGTGGGTACGCCCAGCAATCCTACGGCTTCAATTATCACGGTACGGTTGGGTCCAACCGGGACGAATTCGTCATTGTTCGCAAGATGGACAAGGTCGACTGGCTCGACCGACCTTCCACCGACCAACCGGAGCCAGCCCAATGAAGGTACGCGCACAAATCGGCAAGGTGCTGAACCTCGACAAATGCATCGGCTGTCACACTTGCTCTGTCACCTGCAAGAACGTCTGGACCAACCGCGAAGGCATGGAATACGCGTGGTTCAACAACGTCGAAACCAAGCCCGGCATTGGTTATCCCAAGGATTGGGAAAACCAGAAGCGTTGGAATGGCGGCTGGACCCGCAAAAAAAGCGGCAAGATCCAGCCAAAGATGGGCGCCAAGTGGCGGATCATCGCCAAGATATTCGCCAATCCAGACCTGCCGGAAATTGACGACTATTACGAGCCCTTTACCTTCGACTATGACCATCTGCAATCCGCCCCGGAGATGGAGGCCACGCCCACTGCCCGGCCGCGTTCCCTGATCACCGGCGAGCGTATGGAAAAGATCGAATGGGGCCCGAACTGGGAGGAAATCCTGGGCGGCGAGTTCGCAAAACGCTCCAAGGACTACAACTTCGAGGGCGTCGAGAAGGAGATTTACGGCGCCTTCGAAAACTCCTTCATGATGTATCTGCCGCGGCTGTGCGAGCACTGCCTGAATCCCACCTGCGTCGCCGCCTGCCCATCAGGCGCGATCTACAAGCGTGAGGAAGATGGCATCGTTCTGATCGATCAGGAGAAGTGCCGCGGCTGGCGCATGTGCGTCTCTGGCTGCCCGTACAAAAAGATCTATTACAACTGGGATAGCGGCAAATCCGAGAAGTGCACCTTCTGCTATCCGCGCATCGAATCCGGCCAGCCGACGGTGTGTTCGGAAACCTGCGTTGGCCGCATTCGTTATCTGGGCGTCATGCTCTATGACGCGGACCGTATCGAAGAAGCGGCATCGGCCAAGGAAGAGACCGATCTCTACAAGGCCCAGTGCGATATCTTCCTCGACCCCAACGACCCGGAGGTTATTGCCCAGGCGCGCAAGGATGGCGTCCCGGAAGCCTGGCTCGAGGCTGCCCGTCAATCTCCAGTCTGGAAGATGGCCATGGAATGGCAGGTCGCCTTCCCACTGCACCCGGAATATCGGACTCTGCCAATGGTCTGGTATGTGCCGCCGCTCTCACCGATCCAGTCAGCTGCCGAGGCAGGGCAGATCGGCATCGACGGCGAGATGCCGGACGTACGCTCACTGCGTATCCCCATGCGCTACCTCGCCAACCTGCTGACGGCCGGCGAGGAAGAGCCCGTGGTGCAGGGCCTAGAACGGATGCTCGCCATGCGCGCCTTCATGCGGGCCAAGACCATCGATGGCGTCATCGACGAAAGCATCGCAGCCAAGGTCGGCCTCACCGGTCAGCAGATTCTGGACATGTACCAGACCATGGCGATCGCCAACTACGAAGACCGCTTCGTGATCCCGACATCCCATCGCGAGGTTGAAGAAGACGCCTATGACCTGCGCGGCTCTTGCGGCTTCAGCTTCGGCAACGGCTGTTCGGACGGCATGAGCGATGTGGGACTATTCGGCAAGCGTAAGGCGAGCCGCGTCACTAAAGGAGCTGACCATTGACCGCCACTCTGAAAGCGCTGTCGCTTTTGCTCACATACCCCAGCGAGGACCTGCGGACGGCCCTGCCCGAGATCACAAAACTGATCCGGGCAGAGAAGCTCATCGCCGAGCCGCAGTTGAGCAAGCTTCTTACCTTTATCTCCGACATTGAGGGGCGCGATCTCTACGACCAGCAGGAACGGTATGTGCTGCTATTCGACCGCACGCGATCCCTATCGCTGCACCTGTTCGAGCATGTGCATGGTGAGGGCCGAGAACGTGGCCCGGCAATGGTGGATCTGCAGCAGTTGTATGACGAGCACGGCCTTTCAATTGACGCCAGGGAATTGCCGGATTATCTGCCGCTGTTTCTCGAGTTCCTCTCGACCCTGCCGCTGGTGGATGCGCGCACACATCTGGGCGAAATCCTGCACATCGTCAGCGCCATCAAGGAGCGGTTGCGCAAGCGACGCAGTACCTATCTGGCAGTATTCAGGGCGATGGAGATTGTCGCCAACGGTGAGGCTGAGGCGGCCGATATTGAGGAAGTTTTGAGTGCGCCGGATGACGACCCGGACGACCTCGAAGCGCTGGACCGCATCTGGGAAGACGCGCCCGTCACCTTCGGCAACAACTCACCTGGCGCCATGGCGCCCGGTGGCGGCTGCCCAGTGGCGCGAGATACGCTCACCCGTATCGACCCCCCGCAGAGGCCAACCCCTGACAGGAAAAATCTCCCGCGGAAGGAGACCGCGTCATGAACGCCACCGTAAACACCGTCCTGTTTGGAATTTACCCGTATGTCGCCATCACGGTGCTGATTCTCGGCTGCATCATCCGCTATGACCGCGAGCAATATACCTGGCGTTCCCAATCGAGCCAGTTGCTACGCCGGCGTCAGTTGATCTGGGGCTCGGTGCTGTTCCATGTGGGCATCCTGGTCGTCTTCCTTGGACATTTGGTCGGACTGCTCACGCCGATAGCGATATTTGACGCCCTGGGCATCGGTCACGGTTTCAAGCAGATGGCCTCCATGGCCGTGGGCGGTGCGGCTGGGGTGATTTCCCTCCTCGGCGGACTGATTCTCCTGCACCGGCGGCTCACGGACTCCCGTGTCCGCAAGACGTCGTCCTTCAGCGACATCGCCATCCTGGCGCTCCTCAACCTGCAACTGATCATCGGGTTGGGTACCGTGTTTGCATCCTTCTCCCACCTCGACGGATCGGAGATGGTCAAGTTCATGGCTTGGGCACAGGGCCTCTATACCTTCGACCTAGCGGCGGCGTCATATATCCAGGACGTTCATTGGGTCTACAAGCTGCACCTGTTCCTGGGTCTGACGATCTTCCTGGTCTTCCCCTTCACCCGCCTTGTGCACATGCTCAGCGCACCGCTGCGCTACTTCTGGCGTTCGGGCTATCAGGTTGTACGTGCCCGCGACCGCCGGGCACGCGGATCGGCAAGAGCGAGTTAGGGCCATGGAACGCATCCCGATGGCCAATCCCGAAGATCTGCGCGAACCGCCACAGCAGGCACCGTCAGCGCCGATCACCGTCAACGGAGTCGCGATCCCGGGCGAGGCGGTGGCAGTGGAAGCGCAGAACCATCCCGCGCCGGCGCCTGGTCTGGCGTTCGACGAAGCCGCCCGCGCCCTTGTGATCCGCGAGTTGCTCCTGCAGAGAGCCGGCGAACTGAACCTCAAGCCCGAGCCGGAAACAGACGACGAAGACCGCCGCGAGACTGACGAAGATGCGCTCATACGTCAGGTTCTGGAGCAGGAGGTCGACTCCCCGGAAGCTGATGTCGAGGTCTGCCAGCGCTATTACGACAACAACAAAAAGCGCTTCGCCAGCCCGGTCCTGTACGAAGCCGCGCACATCCTGTTTGCCGCGGCGCCGGCCGACAAAGACGCCTATGGCTCCGCCGTGCAGAAGGCGGAGCAGGCCATCATTCTGTTGGGCGAGAGGCCCCGCGCCTTCGGTGAACTGGCTCGGGAAAATTCGGACTGCCCGTCCGGCAAGAACGATGGCAATCTCGGCCAGGTCTCCCGCGGCGATACAGTGCCGGAAGTGGAGACCTTCCTTGACAATCTGGAAGAAGGCCAAATCTGCCCGGTGCCGGTCAAATCACGCTATGGCGCGCATGTGTTGCGCCTCGACCGACGGATCGAGGGCCGCCAACTGCCGTTTGAGATGGTGCAAGAGAAAATCGGCACTTATCTGCAGGAGGCAAGCTGGCGCCGGGCCGTCGCTCAATATGTGCGAATCCTCGCCGGGCAGGCCGAAATTTGCGGCGCCGAGCTGGACGGGGCAACATCACCGCTGGTGCGCTAGACGTCCCCTTACGGGCCGAATATCTGCGCCTATGTTCGGGTGATGTAGTTCCGGTTTGTCCTGTATTTCAGCCGGAACCAGTCGTAACTTCTGGGCGCTGGCCAGCAACCGCGCATCTATTTATTCTGTGATCAGCGACGCTTTCCTGAGGCGTAGGGCGTTTCCTATTACCGAAACACTGCTCAGGCTCATCGCCGCCGCAGCCAGAATTGGGCTCAACAGGATACCGAAGACCGGGAACAGAATTCCGGCGGCGACGGGCACGCCAAGACCGTTATAAATAAAGGCGAAAAACAAGTTCTGGCGGATGTTTCGCATGGTCATCTTGCTGAGCATCATCGCCCGCACAATGCCTTTGAGATCGCCTTTTACCAACGTGACGTCGGCGCTTTCCATCGCCACATCGGTGCCGGTCCCCATCGCAATGCCAACGTCTGCCTGCGCAAGCGCCGGTGCGTCGTTGACGCCGTCCCCTGCCATGGCAACAACCGCGCCGCTGTCTTGAAGCTCCTTGATCGTATTGAGTTTTTCTTCCGGCAGCACACCTGCAATTACATTTTGAATGCCGAGACGAGTGCCGACCGCCATCGCGGTTCGTTCATTGTCACCGGTCAACATAATGACATTGAGCCCTTGTCGGCGGAGCATGTCCAACGCCTTTGGTGTCGACGCCTTCACGGGGTCTGAGACCGCGATCATTCCGGCCAAATGTCCGCCGATCGCCAGGTACATGACGGTCGATCCGTCATCCCGCAACCGATCTGCATCCGACGCCACGTCTTCAAAAATCACATTGGCTTCATCCATCAGGCGTTGATTACCAAATAGCACTTCCTGGCCTTTAAGCTGTCCGACCAGGCCTTTCCCAGTGATGGAGCTAAAATCGTCAATCATGGTTGGCGAAATGTTCCTCGCAACCGCGGACTTCAATATTGCCGCCGCCAGGGGATGTTCGCTGCCCCGTTCAAGACCTGCTGCAATCCCCAGCAGGTCCGCCTCAAGCACATCTCCCGCTGGAATGATTTCCGTCACCGATGGCTTTCCTTCAGTCAACGTGCCCGTCTTATCCAGCACCAGGGTGTCGACCTTCTCTAGCCGCTCGAGGGCCTCGGCATTGCGCAACAGAACGCCGGCTTGGGCACCGCGGCCCGTGCCGACCATGATCGACATGGGTGTTGCCAACCCCAATGCGCAGGGGCAGGCGATGATCAGGACGGAGACGGCCGCAATCAGCCCAAACAGCAACGCTGGCGGCGGCCCCCACAGTGCCCAGGCGACAAACGCCAACACGGCGGCAATGACAACAGCAGGAACGAACAAGCCCGCGACCCGATCTGCCAGTCCCTGTATTGGCGCGCGGCTTCGCTGAGCCTGCGCCACCATCGATACGATGTTCGCCAGCATCGTTGCAGAACCAACCTTCTCGGCGATCATCACAAATCCGCCGGTCTGATTCAGCGTTCCGCCGATGACGACGTCACCCTTGCCTTTAGTCACCGGCAGCGATTCGCCGGTGACCATTGATTCGTCGACGCTGCTGCTGCCGCTTTCGATTCTGCCATCGACCGGAATGCTCTCGCCCGGCCGAACCCGCAGACGATCGCCTGTATGAACCTGCGCCAACGGAATTTCTTCGTCCTGATCTTCTGATTTGAGCCTCCGCGCCGTCTTTGGCGAAAGATCCAGCAGGGCGCGAAGAGCATCACCGGTTCGTTCCCTCGCCCGCAATTCAAGCACCTGGCCCAGAAGCACCAGCACAATGATTACCGCTGCAGATTCGAAATAGAGATGCACCTGCCCGGAGGCTGTTTTGAAGCCCGCCGGGAACCCAGATGGAAATAGGGTAGCGCCCAGGCTGAACAGGAAAGCAGCACCGGTACCGATCGCGATCAGCGTGAACATGTTGAGATTGAAGCCGAAGAACGACCGCCAGGCGCGCACAAAGAACGGCCAGCCGCACCAGAGCACGATGGGCGTTGATAGGCCCAGCTGCACCCAGGGATTCCAGTCGCCGCGAACCAAATCACCCAGCCCCGGCACCATTTCTCCCATGGACACCATCAAGAGCGGAATCGCGAGGGTGGCTCCGACCCAGAACCGTCTGGTCATTCTGATCAGTTCCAGGTTGGGTTCGGGGTCTGGTGGCACCGCATCAGGCTCAAGCGCCATTCCGCAGATCGGACAATCACCCGGCACATCCTCCTCTATCTCCGGATGCATCGGGCAAATGTAGCGAATTTGAGGGGCCTGAAACGGCATCTCAGACTCCAGAGCCATCCCGCATTTCGGGCACGCGTCTGGTTTTTCAGACGCTACTCCGGGACACATGGGGCAAATGTAGGATTGGCCGGACACCGCCGAAACCGGGGCACCCTGCCCGCCCGCCAGCTTTGAATCACCGGGATCTTCTATTTGCTGATCAATCACTGATTTCGAACCTCCGCCCGCAATGTGGGGCTATCCCCCGGGGGAAGGTCAAGGCCCTGCGGGGATTTGTTCGGAGAAATGGATGAGACGCCAGACATCATTGTCCAGCGTCAGGTTATTCAGGCGCAGTGTGCTACTCGGCCGCCGTTTGCGCCCTGCCATCGTCGGCCTGCTCACCCAATCCTTTGACATGCGGGAATACATCACTGCCGAGGAGCGCCATGCCGCGCGTGATGAAGTCGTCGGGCATGTTGCCGATCTTGACGATCAGGTTCATGTGGCCGTGGTTCAGTACGGCATGCATTTTTTTGATCTGATCGACGATCATGTCTGGCGTGCCACACAGAACCTGACCCCTTTCAATCCGTTCCTCTACCGGCGTCGACTTCATCTGCTCGTCCTTGTCGAGCGGGCGGATGTTGCGTGCCTCTGGGTTAAATTTCGTGGTCTGGATCACCAGTTGCAGCGCCCGGTTGATGCCACCCTGAAGGACGTTGAAGAAATACTGGGTACCGTCATGCAGCACCTGCTTGGCTTCCTCAAAGGTTTCCGCCACGGCGGTGGGCACCCCCACCATGAAGCGGTCCGGCCCCGGCTCCCAGCCGTCCGCGCGCGCCTGTGCCGTGTAGATGTCGATCAGGTCTTTCGCCTGGCTGAGGTCTGTCACTCGCAGGATGCCCATAATGGCGCGGTACTCCGCGGCGAACCTTGCCGAGGTTTCGCTGCCACCGGACATGACCAGGGGTGGATGGGGTGCTTGGACTGGTTTGGGCCAGATCGAGACCGCACGAAACCGAAAGTGCTCACCTTCCCAGCCGAAGGGCTCAGGCTCGGTCCACGCCTTGAGGATCAGGTCCACCGCTTCGCGCATAAGACTCCAAGAATCGTCCGGCGGGATATTGTAGGCGACATATTCGTGGGGGATCCCGCGCATCAGCCCAGCCATCAGACGGCCGCCGCTCATAACATCGAGCATGGCGTATTCCTCGGCGATACGCAGCGGATTAGTCAGCGGCAGCAGATTGCCACACTGGAAAATGTTGGCGGTCTGCGTGCGTTCGATCAGCGCTGCCCCGATAATGTTCGGGTTCGGCATCATGCCGAAGGGGCTCATGTGATGCTCATTGCTGCCGATTTCATCAAAGCCGCACTCTTCTGCGTAGGCTTTGACGTCGATGTAGGTTTTGAACAGATCGACCGCGGTCTTCGGATCGAAGCGCCGATTAGAGATCGGCCAGCCAAGCCCGGCTTCGTCGATGCCCGTGTAGGGCATGTGATGAATTTGGGAGAACCGCATCAGGCCGCCTCTGATTTGGAGTCAGAATTTACGATGAAGGCTTCGCCGCGCTGCAGGAAATCCATATAGAGGGCGGCAACCCGCTCCGGCTGATCCACCTCGACGCTGTGGGCTGCGTCGTAGACAAACACCAGATGGGAATGGGGGATATCACGGCGCAGTTTCTGTACCGCCTCCAGCGGCACCCTCACATCCTTGGTGCCATGAACGACCAATGTGAGGCACCCGATTTCTCCGATGCGCCTATTGAGATCTTCGTCCCAGGCGGCGCCGATCCCATAATGTTTGATGGCTTCGCGGTTCCCTGCCAGCTGCTCGGCCGTCTTGGTTTCTGGCGGGCGCTTCTCCGGATAGGCGAAAAGCTGCTTGAGCATAATCTCCGGCTCGAAACTGAGGGGCGGCGAATCGGGATGCCGGAATCCCGCGGGTGAGGCCAACACCAGGGGCTCAACCTTTTCCGGATATTTGATCGCCAGCCAGGCGCCGATCCATGCACCGAGAGACTGGCCGACCACGTCGCACTTACCGTCGGCAAGACTCTCGATCACTTCCGAATAAAGATCAGCAATCCCAGGAACAGAACTGAGCCCGTCCAGCATCGGCGTCCCGTCAAAACCGGGAACAACAGGGGCGATCACGCGAAATGCCGTCGCCAAACGCTCGATCGGCCCCGACAGACGGAAGCCTGCTGCCGGATGCAAATAGAGCAAAGGCGGTCCCTCGCCGGCGGCATGATATTGAATTTCACCGGCGCTCGTGGCGACGGTCTTGGTCGTCATTTCCATCTCGTGCAATCCCCAAAGACATGGCTGTTCATGCCGCCTCACGCAGATCTGGCATGACCTTTTTCGTCAGCAAATCCACCGTCCGTGCCGATTCATCAAATGACAAATCGCCGAACGCCATTCGGCAGACAAGATAGTTGATCCCGGTTTCGGCCACCAAATCAGCGATCTTTACCCGAACCTGCTCCGGCGTGCCCGCGATACCCAGGCCCAACCCTGCCAAACCATCAAATTCTTCTGGATAGGAAACCGTAATTGGCGCACGGCCGGCACGGTCCCACAGATACATGAAGCTGGCCCGCCACTGACGATAGCCACGGCGCGCGGTTTCAAGCGCCTCTGCTTCGGTTTCGGCCACCACCATGTGACAGCTGAAACCCATCATTGGCAATTCGGTCTCGGCCTGGCCAGCCGCCTGCCATGCCACCCGATAGGCATCCGTAATTTCACGGACCCGGGCGGGGGCCTGATTGCTGATGATATGAATGTGATTCGCTGCCGCCCATTTTGCGGCCTCTGGATTGGCAGTGCCATACCAGAGCGGCGGATGGGGCGTTTGGGCTGGGCCCAGAATCATTGGCACGTCTGACGCGTTATAGTGCTTGCCTTCAAACGTGAAATCGCCACCGGACAATCCTTTAAGGATGAAATCCAGCGCTTCCTGGTACATGCCTTGGGTTTCAGCGGGGTCGAGGCCAAAAAAGCCGGCTTCCACCGGAGAGATGCCACGGCCGACGCCAAGTTCAAACCTGCCACCGCTCATCTGATCAAGCATGCAGATTTCTTCGAGCAGACGCAGTGGATTGTACATCGGCAGGCAATAGACCATCGGCCCGAACCGCAGCCGGTTGGTCCGTTGGGCGACGGCAGACAGGAATACGCTGGGGGACGGCGACATACCTAGCGGCGTGCCATGGTGCTCAGCGAGATGATAGGCGTAGATGCCTGCTGCGTCGTAGCGTTCGATCAGGCGCAGGCGGTTCTCATAGAAAACCGCAGCAGCCCCTGGGCCGCGGTCAAGATGGTCGAATACACCGATACGCAAATGCATTGTCCTTGATTGGACGCCGTGTTCGTAGAAGCTTGCCATCGGGCCAAATGCCTGTCGAGCGCCGAAGGCATGTTCGCCGGTCATGGCGGCTTGGCACTCAGGGAGGAGCAGTTATGGCTGCCTATATGATTTCCAGAATCACCGTAACCGACGAAGAGAATTTTGCCAGATACCGGGAAGCTTCAATACCTGTGGCCGCGCGCTTCGGTGCGAAGTATCTGGCACGATCAGACGACATCCAAATCCTGGATGGTACCGACGATGGGCGCCGCATGGTGATCATCGAGTTCCCGGACATGGCTCAATTGCGCGCCTTCTGGGACTCACCAGAGTATCAGGCAGCCCGAGAATTGAGGCTGGATGCCGCGGACATCGACATCGTCGCAATCAATGGCGCCGATTGAGCCCTGCCACCATTGCATGGCTCCACCGGCCAACGGTCGTTGTTTCGTAGTATCAGGGCTGACTAGAATAGCCCGCCGCCATTTTGCGAGCGGCTAACAGTGGGTCTCGCGTCGTTGCTGCTACGTGTTGCGCCCGAGGGAGGAAGACATGAGGAAAATTGCCATTCTTGCCGTCGCGGGCGCGTTGGTGTCAGGCGCGGCTTCGGCACAAACCAAGCCCATCGTGCTCAAATTCGCAGGTTGGGCGCCGCCGCAGATCAACGTCAACATCGTCGCCCAGCGCTGGGCTAAGCAAGTAGAGGCCGCGTCAGGCGGTACCGTCAAGATTCAGTTCTTCTGGAACTCCATCGCCAACGCGCGGACGGTCTATGACGTGGTGCGTACAGGCGTGGCCGATATTGGCTGGATTCTGCAGCCGCTGGTACGCGGCAAATTCAAGAGAACCGGCGTGGTCGCCCTGCCCTTCCTGGTACGGAATTCCACGGAGGGCTCAGTCGCGCTTTGGAAGCTGTATTCGGACGGCTTGATCTCCAGCGAGTATGACCAGGTCAAGCCACTTGGTATTGCCGCGTTGCCGCCGTCCATCATTCACAGCAGGACACCGATTATGCGGGTGGCAGACATGGCGGGCAAAAAGTTCCGTATTGCCGGCAGGGTCAATGCCCAGATTATCGGTAGCCTGAAGGCCGGTGGCGTGCAATTGCCGATCACCCGGGTCTATCAGTCGCTCAGCAAAGGTGTGATCCAGGGCAGCCTGAGCCCCTGGCTCGGATTCACCGCCTTCAAGCATCAGGAAGTTACCAACCACCACGTGGAAGTGCCCATGGGCGCCATCGCCGGAATGATCGCGATGAACAATGCCACCTGGAAACGGCTCCCGGCCAAGGCAAAGGCTGCCTTTACGAAACATTCATTCGCCAAACTATCCAGGGCGCTTGGCGAGATTTGCGACAAGGACGTTGCCTACAACCGCGGAAAGGTGGCCGCGCTCAAGGGTCACAAGATCATGAGTTTCTCGAAGGCCGAGATTTCTGCGTTGCAAACCCGCTTCAAGCCGATCGAGGCGTCATGGGTGAAGTCGACCCCTGACGGCGGCAAGATCCTGGCCGCAATGAAAGTAGAACTGGCCAAGGTTCGTTCAATGAAGAAATAGCGGATCCCTCTCCTGGGTTCCGGAACAGCGGCGGCGCCTCTCAGGCGTCGCCGTTTTTCATGTCAGCGGCGATCTTGCGCCAGCGCGCTGTATCAAATCCGGTCGCCGGATGTGCCGCACCACAATCACAGCGGCGCAGATCATCGGAACCGTCGAAGGCCTCGCAGGCCTCTGCGTACCCCTGCTGTGGGGGCGTCGTCGCCGTATCCCACGTGTGGCGGTGAAGTTCCACGCCGCAGGACTGGCAAAACCAGGCAACAGCTTCCAACCCGGCATGCTCCGCCTTGTACCGATATTGCACGCATTCTTCATCAGGCAGCACCCGGTGAGGCATACGCGCGGGAACGTAGATGAAATCCCCTGCCACCGCCTTGTGATAGCGCACCGGCCCCTGGGCGAAGTGCACCTTGGCAACGCCAGACATCATCACAAGCACGCAGTCTTTCTCGCAAATCAGGTGAAACGGTTGCGGACGGTCATGCTTACCCAGGTGTAGTTGCGGGTCTACACCCGCAGGCAGCATGGGCAGTTCATCATGGGCGCCAGCGGTAGCCGCTTCCTTGAAAGTATGAAACATCTGCTTGCCGGCCATCACTCAGTCTCCCGCAGCAACGGCCTTGAGGGCAGCCTCAGCGCGTTGAACAGCCACCGTCTGCGCTGCGTAACGGTCCCATCCCCAACGGTCGAGGGGGAAAGGCGCGTTGACGTGACCACATTCAGTGCAGGTATGGCTGGCGTCATCGGCATTATACTTGGATGCTGCCTGCGCGGATTTCACCACCGTCTCCAGCGCCGCATAATTGCCATGGGTCGGCGCCACGTCGTCCGGGCAAACCGGATCCCAGGTAAATTCCAGCCGTCCATAGTCGTGCTGGCATTTCTCACACTTGAACCAGACGGCCTCTTCCTGCTGCGCCTCTTCGGATTGGCGCTGCGTAATGCAGATGAGGGAAAATACTTCCGGGTCGTCCGGGTCGGGAAGAAAGTTACCGACGCCGTGGGTGTGGGCGTTCACCCGTACCAATCCGGTGCGTGCACGTCCGGCAGCGCCGTCTGCGCCGAAGATGATGACCACCTCATCGACCGTGTTGAAGTGCTCGAAATAGCCGTAGTCGCCGTCCTTGCGTCCCCAGAAAAGGGCTACCGTCGGCACAATTGCACCTGCATGCAAATGCGGAAACATCGGCGCCAGGGTGCAGGTGAGGCTGCGCGAGAATTCGTAGATATTCGCTTTCAGCGGCTCTGCGTCTTCGGCAGGCGGTGGGATCGTCAGCACATCGGCCATGGGCATATCCTCAGTCAATCAGGCCCGCATCGCGGTAGTAGCGCGCCGCGCCCGGGTGCAGCGGCAGCGGCGATTGGAAGATTTTCTCTGGATCGAGCGGATAGGTCAGCGGGCTGATCGACGGATCCAGATGCCGGTATTGCCGCTCGATGATTTCCATGGTGGTGCACCCGGCCCATGCCAACACGTAGGCGATCTCTTCGTCGAATTCCGGGCGCACGATCATTAGCCAGTCCGACCAGTCGATGGCCTCGATGTCTTGATCCTGACCCACGTGATAGCCCGCCGGGACGATATTGGTTTGCCAGTCATAGGTATCATTGAGATGGGTCAGAACCTCGGGGTCAAACCGCAGAAAATTAAGCGGCTTGTCCTTCGCGAGGTTGCGCCAGTAGGGCGTCATGATTGCTTCGTAGAACAATGTATTTGCGCGCCCGTCGCGCACAGCCTGGATACATTGGTCCGGCGGACCGGCGAGGACGAAAGATCCACCCCACTCGAGAATCTTCTCTTTGGGTATTTCTGCCGCTTCCAGAAGCTTCTCGACGACAATGCCGATATTGTTCACGCCATCGTTGGGCGAAGTCGAGATATGCAGCGCCGGTTTCTTCTCCCGAATATCGTCAAAGGTCCGAATCCCGAGCGAGGCGTCCACGGCCAACAGCAGACTGTCCGTCTGGGGCATGGTGCCAAGGGACATGAGATCGGGATAAGGCGTCTTTTCGTAGAGCCCTTTACCGTCGACAGCGTTCTTCACCATATGGGCGGGCGTCGACATGGACATGTCGACCTCTCCCGCAGCCAGCGAGTGCACCGATTCAGCGGCGCAATAGGGCGTGTTCCAGATCGCGTATTTCGAGCCTTTGCCGCTCTGCTCAATCAGCTGGGAGCCAAGCCAGCCGCACACGCGGTGAAGGTTGGCCCAACCCCAGTCGCCCATCAGATGGACCTCGATCTGCCGGTCAATCCGCGGCGGTTCGATCGCTTTCATTTCCCCCCCCAATACCGATGCAACGGTGCGCCGACGGCCCTTTGATTATTTTTGTACGGCCGGCGACGTCTTGGTCCGCCAGCGCTCGAACATCTGGTGCGCTTCAGCCGCGGCCCGGGCCTTCTGATCTGGCGTTTCAATGGAATATGCAAACTCCATTCGAATACCATTCGGATCCCAAAAATAAATCGAGCGAACGAAGTCATCGTGATCCATAGGACCGACGACATCGTGACCAGCACCCTCTAAGCGCTGCTTCATGTCCTGCAGTTCGTCTTCTCCATCCACGCTCAGCGCCAGGTGGTTTACGAAGGCAGGAGTATCAGGATCGGCCTGCGATGCGCGACCGTCGCCCAGATCGAAAAATGCGATCATCGAACCGTCGCTCAACTCGAAAAAGAAATGGGCGAAGGAGACCACATCGCCTGTGGTGGTTTTGACATCGTGCTCTTCGACCACATGGGTAAGCGGCAGTCCGAGAAGATCCTCGTAGAAGGCACGGGTCGCCGCGGGATCCTTGCATTTGTAGGCATAGTGGTGATAGCCGCGCACAGCGGGCGCGCTCCGGCCCTGTACCTCAGACTTCTTGCTCATCACGTTCATCGATCTGGTCCCTGGTAGGGTTTTCCGTGTTTGCGGATGAAATGGTATACGCGGCATAGTGGCTGCGCAATGTGAGCCGGGGACAAGTCAGCAATGCAAAATGCCGGGACGATGAAAGCCGCCGTCCGGGGTGAGGCGCGGCCGCCGGGCTCGTGGCTTCCCCAGCTTGAGCATATCCTGAAGATTATCAGCCGGGCCATCGCCCTGGCAGCCGTTGCCGGCATGCTGGCCATCTCACTCCTGACGATTGTCGATGTATCGCTACGGGCGTTGATTAACACGCCGATTCCGGGCTTTTACGAGCTGGCGGAATTGATGATGGCGGTAATTATTGCATCCTGTTTTCCGGCGGTATTAGCAACCCGCAGCAGCCTGACCGTAGACTTCCTGGGTGAGAAATTGCCGCTGACGACGAGCCAGTTTCTGGCGACGCTCGGCTCTGCCCTCCTTCTGGCATTCCTGATAATTCTGACATGGCGGTTTGCAATTTACGCGGAGGGCGTCGCGTCCCGAAACGGTGAGACCACCACCCTCTTGTTGCCGGTCGCTCCCTTCTGGTGGGTGGTCACTGCGATTTGTGGGTTTGGCGTGGTGGTTCAGGCTGCGGTCACGCTCAGCCGGCTGCGGGTGTTGGCACCTCTGGTGGCGGGGCGCACCAACGCGGACAGCGGCGGAAAACGCGTCTGGAATGTGGTGACCGCAATCTTGTTACTGCTCGCCGGGGGCGCAGTCGCCATCGTGCTGTCGGCCGAGCCTGGAGGCAATAGGGACTGGCTGGTTGCCGGCACCTTTGTCGCCATGCTGTGCCTGATCATGCTGCAGGTGCCCCTTGCCGCCGCTATGGGCCTGGTCGGTCTTGCAAGCGTCGCCGGCGTCACCGGCGGCTATTCAGCCGGGCTGTTCAAACTGGCCACCGACGCCGGCGACCTGCTGGTCAAGCTCGATTTGGCCGCCGTACCTCTGTTTATCTTGATGGGCGGGTTCGCCAGTGCCGCAGGTGTTTCGGCGGACATCTATCGCCTGGCAAATGCAATCCTGGGCCGGTTCCGCGGCGGCCTGGCGCTGGCCACTATCGGCGCCTGTGCAGGATTTGGCGCGGTGACAGGGTCATCGGTCGCGACGGCGGCAACCATGGGCCGGGTGTCCCTGCCTGAGATGCGCCGACGGGGCTACGAGGACCGCCTGGCCACAGGCTGCATCGCCGCGGGCGGCACCCTTGGCATGCTGATCCCGCCTTCCGCCATCATGGTCATCTATGCGGTTCTGGCGGACACATCGATCAACAAGATGTTCATCGCGGCGGTCATTCCAGCAATCGTCGCGACGTTCTTCTATATGGCCGTAATCTTCCTGACGGTACGCCTGTCGCCCAATTCGGCGCCGGCCGGCGAGGCGGCATCAGGGTCGGAGATTCTGTCCGCCCTGCTGGGTGCCTGGTCGGTTCTGATCCTGTTTGGCATTGTCGTGGGCGGCATATATGGCGGCATCTTCGACGCGACAGAGGCCGCAGCAGTCGGCGCCGGGGTTGCCTTCATTTTCGCCTGGGCGCGAAAAGGGCTAAGCGCAGGCGGCCTGTGGCGGGTACTGGAAGAAACCGCCTCCAGCACCGGCATGCTCTACATGATCGTGATTGGCGCGATGGCGTTCGCCTTCTTTATCGGCATCACCCAAATGCCCAACGATATCGTCACCTGGACCCAAAGCCTCGACCTGTCTCCGATATTGGTGATCCTCGCCATCCTGGTACTCTATATTTTTCTCGGCGCGTTCATGGACCCGATCACCATGCTGCTGATCACCGTGCCGGTCGTCCTGCCGCTCATAAACAGCTACCACTACGATCTTCTTTGGTGGGGCATCATGACGGTGATGGTCATCGAGATCGGCATGATCACCCCGCCCCTTGGCCTCAATGTCTTTGTCATCAAGAGCATCTCGGATGGCACGCCCCTGACCACCGTTTTCAGAGGGATCATGCCATTCCTCGTGGCGGACATCCTGCGATTGCTCCTGTTCCTGTTTTTACCAATCCTGGTCATATGGCTGCCGGGGACGATGGGTTAGGCCATTGAACTGTGCCGATGCGCGGCATGATGCGGGCGCTGTATTGCCGTCGATCCTGACCAAGGTGACAAGGCCAAAGCGATATCTTCTGGGTGGATGGTTGCCGGCCAACCGTGCGGAGTTGTCCGGATCGGCTATTCGTCTGCCGCCGGCGTTCCCCCGCCGCCATAGTCCCGGTCGACGACTTCTTGCGAGACCTTGCCATCCCGCAAATCAGCGGCAATGGCTTCGGGCATACGCTCGCCCGGGCTGCCGAAGCCGCCAGCTCCCGGCAGGCGAATGCTGATCAGATCGTCTTGCGCGAGCGTATCGAGCCCCTTTGAGGCCATTCGTTCCTCGTGGTTCGAGTCCGGATTTCGGATAATCGCGCCCGGCGCCCCTTCAAGACCGCCAAACAGGCCCTTCGGGGCGACCTTGTGGCGGTCGCTGTAGCGGGCAAAGCTGACCCCGTCGGCGAGCAGACGAATATCGCGCTGAAGTGCCAGGCTGCCGCGATATTTCCCGGCGCCGCCGCTGTCGGGGATAAGGGCATAGCGCTCAATCCGAACTGGGAACCGCTGCTCAACGGCCTCGACGGGGGTGTTCATGAAGCGCGCCAAATGTCCGTCCTGGCCATCGGCGCCATCGCTGTGCGCGCGGCCGCCATTTCCGCCACCCTGGATGTCGGTATAGATGAAGGGCTCGCCCGTTTCCGGATCCCGACCGCCAAATCCGCAGGTCGTAATCTGCCCGTGGGAGCCCGCAGTCACCCGGTCCGGCGCAAGCGGCGCCAGTGCAAACAACATCGCCTCGACAATCTTTGCCGAACAGTTCGTCCTGGCAGCAACCGCGCCGGGCGGCAGTGGATTGACGATGGTGCCTGGCTTGGCGATCACCTCAATCGGCCGGTAGCAGCCGGAGTTTGGCGGCATGTGTGGATCAACCACGGCAATCAGCGTGTAGTAGATCGCCGCATGGGTGTTGGCGATGGTCGAGTTGGTGTTGCCCTGCGCCTGCGGATCACTGTCGGATAAATCGACGATCACCCGGTCGCCAGCAATAGTGACCTTGATCGCAACCCGGATCAGTTCGTCAACAATGCCATCGTCGTCGATAAAATCTTCCGCCTCATAAGTTCCATCGGGCAGCGCCTCAAGGCCCTTACGCATGCGGCGCTCTGAATAGTCGAGCAGGTCATCGCAAGCCTGTTGAACGAGATTCGCCCCATGCCGGGTATAGAGCCGATCCAGACGGTCTGTACCGACCATCAGCGAGGCAACCTGGGCGCGGATGTCGCCCAGCGTTTTGTCTGGCACCCGGATCTGGTTGGCGATGATGCCAGTGATCTCCTCATCCTCGACGCCTGCCTTGTAGAGCTTGACCATCGGCAGGCGGAGGCCTTCCAGATAAATCTCGCGAATGCCGCCCGCGACGCCCCCGGCCGCAACGCCGCCGAGGTCGGAATGATGCGCAATATTGCCAACGAACCCGATCAGCTCACCGTCATGGAACGCCGGCGCGATGGCGTAGAGGTCCATGATGTGTTGGCCGCCCTTATAGGGGTCGTTGGTGATGATCACGTCGCCGGGCGACAGGTTGTCGGCACTGAATTTCGAGACGAGCTCGCGCATCGTAATCTCGAATCCGGCAAGCAGGCTCGGCGTGTGGTGCGCTTGGGCGACGGTCTGGCCCTTCGCGTCGGTGATGACACACGAAATATCCTTGATCTCAGTTATGATTGTGGAGCGACCGGTGCGAACGAGGGTGTAGCCCATCTCGTCGGCGATCTGTTCCAGCGCATAGCGGATCACCTGCATTGTGATCATGTCGGTCATGTGCTGCTCCCCTCCTGGCCAAGCGCAATGATCAGGCCGTGATCGGCCGTCACTTCCGCCGACCGCTTTGGCGATACCAGGGTTGCCGAAGTCTCTTCTTCAATGATCGCAGGGCCGGTGACGATCATGCCGCCGGCAAGCCGGTCGCGATCATAGATCGCGCATTCGACCCAGCCTGCGCCTTCAAAATAGACCGGGCGCCGGTCCTTGATCGCACCCGCCGGGTCACCGCCGGGAGACTCATCCTCAGGCAGGTCGACTGTCGCATTTCGGCCAAAGGCCGTGACGCGCAGATTGACCAGCTCGATCGGCTCACCCTCGAAGAAGAATGCATAACGTTCCCGATAGAGCGCGCTGAAAGCCTCGATCAACGCCGAAAGCCCAGCCTGGGTTAGCGTGCCCTGGTCAGGTAGCGGCAAAGAGAGTTCGTAGGTCTGGCCGGCGATTTTGAGGTCAGCTGCCCGACGCAGCTCAATATCATCCTGACCAAAGCCCTGGGCTGCCATATCGGCAGCACCTTCCGCTTCCATGCGCGCGAAATGCGTTTCCAGTCCGTCCAGATCCGTTGAAGACGAATCGACATTGCCGAGCGCCGTCACGTAGTCCTGCCGCGTTTCAGTCACCAGCAGTCCAACCGCGGAAAATATGCCCGGCAGAGGTGGGATCACCGCTTCGACCATGCCAAGCTCAACCGCCAGATCGACTGCGTGCAGTCCACCTGCTCCGCCGAATGAGAGCAGCGAGAAATCACGCACATCAATGCCGCGCTGGATCGTGACCGTGGCGATACCTTTGACCATGTTGGCGTTGACTACCCTGAGAATGCCAAGCGCGGCATCCTCGAGGCCCATGTCCAGTTCCTTCGCCAGTTCGCCGACTGCAGCCCTGGCCGCATCCGCATCGAGCTTGATGCGTCCGCCGTTGAAATACTCGGGATTGAGCCGGCCAAGCACCAGGTTCGCGTCGGTCACCGTAGGTGCGTTGCCGCCACGCCCGTAGCATGCCGGGCCTGGATCGGAACCAGCCGAACGCGGACCAACATTAAGTGCGCCGCCGGGATCCTGCCAGGCAATCGAGCCGCCGCCGGCGCCGATAATGTGCAGATCGATGATCGGAATTTTGACAGGCAGGTCCTGGAACGCGCCATCTGTCGTGACTGTCGACGCGCCGTCCTCGACGAGCCCGATGTCAAAGGAGGTGCCACCCATATCGACCGAGACGATGCGCTTCCGGCCATGACGACGGCCGTAAAAGGCGGCCGCCACTACACCACCTGCCGGTCCGGAATTAACAGTGGTCAGCGCCTTTGCGCGGGCGATCTCAACCGAGGTCGAACCACCATTGGCCTGGATGATTGAAAGCCGCGACGGTCCCAGTCTCGCCTGCAATCGCGGCTCAAGATCGTCGAGATAGGTATTCATGATCGGCGTAAGATAGGCATTCATGACCGCGGTCGAGCTACGTTCGTATTCACGGTATTCCGGGCTTATCTGGTGGGAGAGCGTGATCGGCACGTTCGGGAGCGCTGCCGTGATGATCTCCGCCGCGCGCTCTTCGTGAACCGCGTTGCGGAATGCGAAGAGGAAGCAGATGGCTACGGCTTCGACCCCTTCAAGGGCGAAAAGTTCGGCCGCAGCGGCAACGCTCGCTTCATCAAGCGGCTGAACAACCTGACCCTGAGCGTCCAGGCGTTCGCGCGCCTCAAGCCTCAGATAGCGGGGCACCAGAGGCAACGGTCGGTCAATGGTAACGTCGTAAAGGCCTTCCATCGGACGCATGCACCGTCCGATTTCAAGCACGTCGCGGAACCCTTCGGTGGTCAGGAGACCGACCTTTGCCCCCGTGCGCTCGATCAGGGCATTTGTGCCGGTTGTCGAGCCATGCACGATTTCGGCGACTTCTTCGGGTTTGGCTCCGGAAACATCCAGCGCGACATCGATGCCGCCCAGAACTCCGTCCGCGCGATTGCCCGGCGTGGTCAGAACCTTGGCTGAAATCAATCGCCCGGTTCGGACGTCGCTCAACGCAATATCGGTGAAGGTGCCGCCAACGTCGACGGCGGCTCTTAAGTATCGATCGGTCATCGGGTTATGCAGACTTGGCGAGTTGTTCGAGTTTCATGCCCTCGTCATCATCGAGAGCGCCGGTCAGGTCGCTGACTCGTTCAATCCCCTTGCGGCGACAATAGGCTTCCATGCCGTCGATAATGTCGAGCATGGCGGCAGGATGGATGAAATTGACCGTGCCGGCCTGAATCGCGCTGGCGCCAGCAAGCATATACTCGATCGCGTCCTCTGCCGTGGAGATGCCGCCGCAGCCAATGACCGGGATCGAGACCGAGCGCGCCACCTGATAGGCCATGAAGAGGATCACGGGCTTCGTCGCCGGCCCCGTCATGCCGCCGGTGATGTTGCCAAGCCTGGGCCGCATGGCCTCAGCGTCGATCGCCATGCCGACCATGGCGTTGGCGACCGTAAGCGCTTCCGCGCCGCCGGCCTCGGCGGCCTGTGCAACGGTCGGGGCGTCCCCGGCGTTTGGTGAAAGCTTCGCCCAGACCGGCAAATCTGTACATTCGGTAATGCGCCGGATCGCCTTCTCGGTCGCGTCCGGATCCATCGCGAAGGCCTTACCGTCCTTTTCTAGATTGGGGCAGGAAATATTGATTTCGAGGATGTCGATGCCGGGCTTGCTGACATCGGCGGCGATCTTGCCGAAAGCCTCAACTGTCGGGGCAGAAATACTGGCCACGAATGGCGGCGAGAATTGCCTGTAGAAGGAAGCAATCTCACGCACAAAATGCTCCGGGCCCTTGTTCGGGATACCGATCGCCCCCAAAAATGCGTCTTTGTATTCGACGACGCGGGGCAGAGGGCTACCCTCGCGTGGCTCAGGGGTGATGGTCTTGGCCACAATCGCACCCAGGCGGTTGAGGTCCATCACATCGTCAAGGCCTTCGCCGAACGTCCCGGATCCCGGCATGACCGGGTTGGCGAGACTGACCCGCCCAATCTGCACCGACATGTCTACCAAGAGAGCGCCTCCTCGATGGGGAAAACCGGGCCGTCTTTGCAGACGCGCCTGTAGGCCAGTCCGTCCGGCGTGCGGAAAGGCAGCACGCAGACAAAGCACATGCCGATGCCGCAACCCATCAGCTGCTCAAGCGCGACCTGGCCGGCAATCCCGTATTCGCGGGCCAGACATTGCAGCATCAGAAGCAGCCGGTTCGATCCACAGGTCGCGAGGAGATCCACGCCCTCGGCTTCGACGATCCCGCGAACTGTCCGCTCGACATCGTCGACGTTGCTGGTGCCATCTGCATCGTTCACCGTGATGACCTTTGCACCGACGGAGCGCAAATACTCTTCTGACATCATGAATTCGGGCGACCGTGCGCTGAGGATCGCTGTTACCCGCACATCCCGCTCGGCCGCTAGTTCGGCAAGGGGCGCGAGTGTGGCGAGACCGACTCCGCGGGCGACCATCAGCACATGCTTCCAGCCATCTTCCAGGGTGAACCCCACCCCCAGAGGGCCAAAGATATTGAGCCCATCGCCCGCTTTCAGCGTCGCCAACGCCTTGGTTCCGCCACCAACGATCTTGTAGAGAAACTCAAGCCGGCCTTGCCCCCGGTCGATGCGGTAGATGCTCATCGGGCGGCGCAGGAATGGCGTATGTTCGCCTGTCGGCGGACAAAGCAGGTGAAAAAACTGCCCCGCCTTTGCGGTTGCGGCCCCGCGCGGCGCATCCAGCACGAGATGATTGTAGCCGTCGTTGACCGCCGTGTTCTCGACGACCGTCCCGATCATCTCGCCAACGGGAAAACGCTCAAGGTCAGCGGCAGCCTTGGGGGCAGGTTCACTCATATTCTCAGGCCCTGGATGCCTTGGGTTATCTGTATATCGAATATAATTCGGTTTTGAGCTGAATGTCTAGACTCCACAACAAAGGGAACAGCATTTTCTTCAGACCGCTACCTGCTTTTCCCCGGATCTATCGGGCTTGTCCGCGCCCCTTCGGGCGATTCGCCCAAGAGCAGGCGGGCAACGAGGGCAGCCGTTGCTTCAATATCTTTCAAATCACCAATCCGCCGGTTAATGGCGAAGCCGTCATAGGCCATCAGGCACAGATTGCTCAGCACATCATCGGCGACCAGCGTTTGCCGGTCCGCCGGAAGGGCGTCCGCCAGCATGGCGGATATCCGAGCCTCGGCATCGCGGAGCAGCGGATCCATTTTGCCGGTCCCAGGCGCTTCGGTCGCGAGGGCTTCCATCAGGCTATTGGCAAGACCCGGGTTGGTCTCGGGTATGCCATGCCACAGGCTCATGAGAATGCTCTGGATACGCAACAGCGGAGCAGGCTCGCGCAGCGCCAGGCTTTCGGTCTCAGCAAGACGGGCAAGGAACCACGGCCGAAACACCTGATACAGCAGATGGGTCTTTGACGGGAAATAAGAGTAGATGTTACCCACTCCGACGCCGGCCACCGCCGCAATATCGGAGAGTTTGGTCTTGCGAAATCCCGATTCGCTGAAGAGCTCGAATGCAGCCGCGATGATGGCGTCTTCGATCGCCTGTTTCTTGACCTGCACCACAATCAGCTCCGTTTACTCGCCTGTTATAGCTTGACGGGTTTGGTAGTTTTTACTGGACAATCAGCGATGCATCTCAGTTCCGCCTAGCTCACCTGTCTGCGCCGGCGATCACCACGCAAGGCACTCATATAATCCATTCCCAACCTACAGAGTAGGCTTCGGATCAAACAGGTTGCGGGAAGCGGAAGAGGATTTGGTTTTGCGCAGGGTCAGTATGGTGGACGCCCTTGGCGCGAACATTCCCTAGAATACGTAGGTGAACGGTGGCTGGCCAAGGCGGGTGAGGCCGCACAACTCGTAGGCGGTTTCGAGGTCCATGAAATAGTGGGCCTTGATGGCGTGCATATCCCGCATTGCCCGCTGGACCGGGCTGGACAATGCCAGTTGGGAACCGCCCCCCGCAAAAAACGCAAGCTCGGTCGCTTCGTAACAAAGGTGGGTCGATAACGTGCCGTTGCGCCGGCATATCGCCCGTTCGTTCTGATCCAGCTGACGCCGGGCCGCCGCCGCCTCCATTATCCGGTCCGCGGACTCTCTCAGGAGAAGACGAGCCGTGTGTACCTTCGCCTCGGCCTCCCCGATCTGCCGGTGGGTTCGCGCCATCGCCGTCTGAAGCAGGTTCTGAGGCATCAGGACTTTGCCTTCGATAGCCCCTATCAAATGATCGATGGCGCCTTGAGCAATCCCAGGAGCCGGTCCGCAAAGTGCGGTATGGAGGAATGAATAATACGTCGCCTCAAAGAGCGTGCCACCGTGCACGGCCTTTCCGGGCGCCCGCCCCTCGACCGCATCCGCAATAAGCAGGGTATGATCTTCGGCGACGAATACGTCATTAGCTACGACCGAATGGCTGCCGGTCCCCGCCAGGCCGGCGGCATTCCAATCTCCCTTTATGGAGATGCTGTCCGCCGGCATGAGACACAGCCGGGCATTCGCCGCGGGAACGCCAAATATGTCCCGGTCCAGAGGCTCAGGCGTGCCCGCCTCATCGGTGACCAGGGCGCCAAGCATGATCCAGCTTCCATGCTCGCAGCCGGAGGCGAATGGCCAAAAACCGGATACCTTGAATCCGCCAGGCACCCGTCGTGCTTCACCGCGGGGCGCCAACACAGCCGCGATATGAAAATTCTCGTCCGCTGCCAATGTTGATTGCTGCGCCGCCTCGGGAAACAGGGCCACAATCCAGCTGTGTTGCTGCCAAACTCCCAGACACCAGGACGAGGACGCACATCCGCGCGCAACCTCGTACATGATGTCTAGACCCGTATGCAGGTCTTGCTCATAGCCGCCGAAGGCCCCCGGGATCCACGCCCGGCAGAGGCCAGCCGCTTCCATTTCGCGCACGGTCTGGTCTGGAACGCGGCGCAGTGTTTCGGCCTCCGCAGCGCGTTCCGCGATCTCCGGCGACAAGTGCCTGGCTCGATCTACCAGATCCAGCGCCTGGGCGCGCTCCGCGCCCGCTGTCGACATTTCATTCATCACAAAAAGGCTCGTTTAGGCGGCTTGCTCGCGCTGCCAGATAACAGGAAACAGGGTATCGTCCGCTGGATATTCACCTGGGGCACATACAGGTTCTACGGGAAGCTGGACAGTATGCGGCCGCGGGTCCCAGCGCACGTCCTCACCCAGATACCGCACGGACAGACCCACCCGGCGCTGGGTTGCAGACTTGTTGCCGCCGGCCCCATGGACGACCATTGGATGGTGGCAAAGACAGTCGCCCGGCTCCATATCCCAACTCAGAAACCGGAGGTCGGGATTATCATACTGTTCAGAGAAATTGGGGCAGGGCTCTAGGCTGGGATCGATGAATGCAGGGTCATCGTCAGGCGTGCGCGCCTGGTAGAATTTGTTCCATTTGTGTGAGCCCGCAATATATTCCACGCCGCTTGTTTCCTTCGTCGCCGGCGTAAAGGCAGCCCAGATCGAGATCAGGTGCTCGCCCTGGAAAGGCCAGAATGGCAGATCATTGTGCCAGAAGGTGATAGCTTTTGTTTTCGGCTCTTTGATGAAAAGTTGATCGTACCAAAAGCGAATTTTGTCCACCCCCATCAGCGTAGCCGCGATCTCCGGCGCTGGCGACTCGTCACGAAATGCGCGGAAGTTCTCGTCGCTCCCGCACATGAAGACGTTGCCGTAAAAACGCCCGTTGGTGCTTCCATCTGAATCCTCATCAAATACCTCCCGGACCCGTCCTTCGCCGCTTTCCATGAATGCGACTGACGCTGCGTACATGCGTTCACTCCACTCGCTGTCGAACATGCCACGCAGACAGACGACACCATCCTCTTCGTAAGCCTTGATTTCGTCGTCTGTGATGCTTCTTGCCGGGTGCCGGTTCATCTTCAATCCTTCCTGCCTTGCCCTGTCATCTTCGACTTTCGCGCAAGTGGTTCGTCCAATTCATTTAACCGGCTGATGATCCGGCGCAACACCGGAACCGTCAAAGCCGTCGGGCAACTTGTTCGCTCAGCGGACAAGCGAGCCCGTATCCTACTCTTCCTTATCGGCGAAGATGCGCCGCGCCTCACGTCGCAAGATCTTGCCGACCGGACTCTTGGGAAGTTCGTCCACCAGGTGGAATCGCTTGGGAGCTCTCACCGAGCCCAGCCGCTCCTTGACGAAATCGCGGAGCGCGTCCGGGTCAACCTGCTCAGCGTCTGAAACCGTCACCGCCGCTTCAACACGTTCGCCCCATTTTTCGTCAGGCACGCCGAACACGGTCACCTCCCGCACCGCCGGGTGTTGGACAATCGCGGCTTCCACCTCCGTCGGGTAGACGTTGAAGCCGCCGCTAATGATCATGTCATTCAAGCGGTCCTTGATGAAAAGATAGCCGCGTTCATCCAGGATGCCCGCATCGCCAGTATGCAGCCAACCTTCGACCACCGTCTTCCCGGTTTCCTCCGGCATGTCCAGGTAGCCGGACATCAACAGGTCGCCGCGGCAGACAATTTCGCCCATCTCGCCCGGTGGCAACAACGCGCCGTCATCGGACATGATCGCGACTTTGATCATCACCGTTTCCCGTCCGACCGACTGCAGATTGCGCTCATCCTCGAACTCAGACGCGGTCATCGCCGATATCATCATGGGCGCCTCGGTCTGCCCGTAGACAACCTCCAGCGCGCCGGGAAATCGTTTCCGGGCCGCCCGAATCTGGTCGGGCGGCATAGGCGCCGCGCCATAATGGAGATGCCGTACGTGGCGGACGTCAGCCCCGTCGAGACCGGGGTCGGCCATCAGGTTGTAGATCATCGTGGGCGGCATGAATGCGGTCGTGCATCCCATCTCGCAAAAAGCGTCGATCAGGGCCGCAGGCCTGGGTTCCCGGACCAGCACATGCCGGCCGCCGACTGCCAAAATCGGTAGCAGATAATGGGAGGAACCATGGGTCAGCGGCGCGGCGCACATGTTCACGTCATCGCCGTTGAATCCAAAGGTATGGAGATAACTGGTGACCGAAGTATTGACGCAACGATAGGGCTGCAGCACCCCCTTTGGGCGGCCGGTCGAACCGCCGGTGAACTTGATGGTTTGTGGGGCATCGAGCGGCTGGGTGTGTGGCGCCGGCCGCGCACCCGCAAACGCCTCGGCGAGCCCGGCCAAGGTCTCTTCGCCGCCGGCGCCGGTGTCGTGGCGTCCCAAGATCACCGGCGCTTCTGGCGCGCCCAGCAGGTCGAGGCAATCCTCATCGGCAACCACCGTGGCCAGGCCGGTACGCTCCAGGATATCCCCGAGATCGGCCTTGCCATTACGCGGGTTAAGCGCGACCCAGGTATGGCCGGCGGCATAAATCGCCAGCACCGCCAGCATGTGTTCGATGGTGTTGTAGGCACAAACGCCGATGCGGGCGCCGGGCTGTGGCCAACGGTCCTGCAAGCCAGAGGCAATGGCCCCTACCTGTGCCGCCAGATCCCCATAGCTCAAACCCCGCGAACCGTCTTCGACGGCGATCCTCTCGGGATCAAGCCCGGCGCCACGGTAAAAAAAATCAATTGGGTACATGCTGCTCAGCCTGCGGCCGGTGGTGCGCTGTCTTGAGGCCACGAAATAGGCCATCTCCATGCATTGGGCCATCTGCCTTTGCGCCACGCGGGTGCTCAACAAAGGGCCCGCAAATGTCCACACAGTGGACATGTGATCGCGCAGAGTTGACCCTCACCCGGGCGCCTCGACACTAGGTGCATTGCGGCTTGCAGCAGAAAATCGGACGGATACATGGCCAAAGCGGTGCCACCCAGGTCGCTCGCATTCAGTCACGTCGGCTTTTATGTGCGGGATCTCGCGAAGATGCGTGACTTCTACAAACGCGTGCTGGGCTTCGTCGAAACCGACCAGGGCGAAGTCCGCGGCCACCCGATCTGCTTTCTATCCCGCGACCCGGCGGAGCACCACCAGATCGTGTTGGTGGAAGGCCGGACGGTGTCGGCTGACGAGTTGATGCTCAACCAGATTTCGATGCGTGTGGATACATTGGACGAACTCCGCGGTCTGGCCGGGTTGGTCGAGAGCGAGCCCGACGCATCGGACCTCAGCCCCGTCTCACACGGCAATGCCTGGTCAATCTATTTCCGGGATCCGGAGGGGAACCGCATCGAAGTCTTCGTCGATTCCCCGTGGTACGTGGCGCAACCCTGCCTTGAGATGCTGGATCTGTCTAAGCGGGACGATGAAATTCTTCGCGAAACCGAAGCCGCAATTCGCGATATGCCGGGATTTCAGCCGGCAGAATCCTGGCGTAGCGGCTTGGCCAAACGAATTGAAGCGGCCCTGGGCGAGTAAACGCCGGGGCCGGTAACTTGGAGGCCGAAAGGCCCATAGGGAGGAAACTATGCGTCGACTGATCCTTGCGCTTCCGCTGATGGCTGTGATGGCCGTGCCCGCGGCCGCGCAGAAATCCACCATCAAGTTTGCAGTCTTTACACCGGAACGTGAGCGTACGTTCCAGGTCGTCATGAAGCCATTTGCCCAACGCGTCATGGCGGCGTCCAAGGGCACGCTCACCATCAAGCTCTATCCCAACGGCGCACTCGGCCGGCACCCGGGCCGTCAGCTCAAGATGGTGCAGGATGGCGTTGCCGACATCGGCTGGATCATTCCTGCCTACACGCCGGGTCGCTTCCCGGACAATTCGGTTTTCGAGTTGCCCAACATCATCCGCAATTCGAGGGAAGGTTCGATCGCGGCCTGGCGGTTGCTGCAAAAAGGCATGCTGCGTGGCTACAGCAAATATTATGTGATCGCGCTGTTCACCACGTCGCCTTACACGATCCACATGGGCAAGAAAATCAGCTCAATGGCCGACCTGAAAGGCAAGAAAATCCGCGCAGTTGGCCCGGCAATGGTGTCCTCGATCAAGGCCATCGGTGCGGCGCCAGAGGCAATGCCGTTCACCAAGATCGTCGAATCGATCAGCCGCGGCGTCATTGACGGCACAACGGCTCATCCGATTGCGCTGCATGATTTCGGTGTTGCGAAGGTGGCGAAGCATCATTTCTTCGCGCGCTTAGGCACGATCAATCTGGCGATCGTCATGAACAAGAAGAAATTCAACAGCCTGCCGGCAGCGGCAAAGGCGGCGATTGAAAAATACCGGGGCGAAGCGTTATCCGCTGCGTTCGGCGATATGTCCGACAAACGCAACGCCGAACTGAAAGGGATTTGGAAGAAGGACAGCAAGCGCACCGTCGTCGACCCCTCCCCGTCCGATCAGAAAAAATGGGACGCGGCGCTGGCGCCGATCGCCGCCGCATGGGCGAAGAAACACCCTAATGGTGCGAAGCTCCTGGCTGCGTTGAAATCCGAATTGGCCGCAATCCGCGCGGGCAAATAAGACCGCGGACCTGTCGTGTCAGTTTGGTCGCTCGACGCCCTTGATGCGGCGACGATCCGGTTTGCCCGGCTCGTCGCCGTCATCGGCCTCATCGCGCTGCTGGTCCTTTCTGCCATTATCCTCGCCAACGCGTTCATGCGCTGGATCTTCTCCCAACCGATCGAGGGGGTGAGAGACTGGGTGAAGCTGGTGGTCGCCGTGGCCGTGGGCGGCTGCCTGCCGGCGGTCCTGGCGCTTCGCCAGAATGTTGCGATCCGGTATGTGGGCGGCGCCTTTGGGGGGCGGGTCTATATTGTGCTTGAGTTGTTCGGCGCATTGTTTGTGCTGACGGCATTTGGCGTGCTGGCCTGGCTGCTGCAGATTTACACGCTGGAACTGAGGATCGACCGCGAGACCACGGAAAACATCGGCATGCTGATCTGGCCCTGGTGGCAGGGTGTCACCACGCTGTTTTACCTGAGCGTCCTGGTTCAAATACTGGTTGTGGCCGGCTTGGTTGTAGGACTGGTTCGCGGCCGGCTGCCCATTCCACATACCCAGGCGCCTGACGATCAGACATCTGAGATCAGTCCGGGCGGCTAAGGCCTCATGGACCCCTTTCTGATAACTGCATTGGGCCTCGCGGCCATGTTTGTGCTGATCGCACTGCATGTGCCGATTGGCATCGCCATGATGGCCGTCGGCGTGATCGGCTACGCGATCCTTGAGGGATTCGGCCCGGCTCTGTCGTCGATGGTCAATGCCGTCAGCGGCAACATTGAAAACCCAGGGCTCGCCGTCATTCCGTTGTTCCTGCTGATGGGGAGTTTCGCCACAGCCGGGGGGCTGTCGTCGGAAATCTACCGCTTCGCCTATGCATTTGTTGGCCACAGACGCGGTGGACTGGCAATGGCCACAATGGGCGGATGTGGTGTGTTCGGTGCGGTCTGCGGATCCTCCACGGCAACAGCAGCAACGTTCGGACGCGTCGCCCTGCCGGAGATGCTCAAGCGCGGTTATGCGCCGCATTTTGCAGCAGGCACTATTGCTGCGGGCGGCACACTGGGCGCTTTGGTACCGCCATCGGTGATCATGATCATCTACTCGGTGATCACCTTCAAAAATATCCTCGACATGTTCGTCGCTGCGATCATTCCAGCGATTTTGGCCATTCTGTTCCATTTCACAGCAATCTGGATCTACCTGCGCCTGCGGCCGGAAGCGGGCCCGCCCGGCGAACGAATGGGCTGGCGGGAGCGTTGGGCCGCAACCCGCGGCGCCTGGGCGGTGCTGATAATGCTGATCGCCGTGATTGGCGGTATCTACGGCGGCGTCGTCACCGTGGACGAGGCCGCCGCGCTGGGCGCGGTCCTGGCGCTGGCCTTCGCTGTCGCCCGGCGCCGGCTGACCTGGCGATCCTTTTGGAGTGCACTGGTTGAGAGCGCGTCCGCAACGGCAATGATCTACGTGATCATCTTCGGCGCGTCGGTATTCACCTATTTCATCACAGTTGCCGAAGTGCCGCCGGCGCTGACGGGCTGGGTGGCGTCGCTCGATGTGCCGCCATTGGCGATCATCTTCGTTCTGTTGCTGATGTACATCATTCTGGGTGCTGTCTTCGATACCGTCTCCGCCATGCTGATCACCCTGCCCTTCGTCCTGCCGATTGTCGAACAGCTCGGTTATGATCCAATCTGGTGGGGAATCATCAATGTTGTCGTTGTCGAGTTGGGAATGATTACGCCGCCCATCGGCATGAATGTCTTCATGCTCTACTCGCTGGCGCCCCAGATTGGCCTGACTCGCATTTTTGCAGGGGTTATGCCTTTTGTTATTTCCGATCTTGCCCGGCTGCTGGTGCTGACCTTATTCCCGGTCCTCACCTTGGCACTGCTTTGACAACACTTACAGCCACCGGAAATCGCACATGAAACTGGAATTGTTTCACAACAACATGTCGGTCTGTGCCCAGAAAGTGCGGCTTGTTGTGGCAGAGAAAAGGCTCGAAACCGAGCTGCACCACCTGAACATCCGCGCTGGCGAGCAGCTTACTCCAGAATATTTGGCTCTGAATCCAGCCGGTGTTGTTCCAACACTTCTGGTAGACGGCCAGCCGATCATCGAATCGACGCTGATTTGCGAATATCTCGACGAACAGTTTCCTGAACCTCGCCTGCGTCCAGAGGACCTGAGGGACCGGGCTGACATGCGCCGATGGGCCATGATGCCGGACGTGGGCCTGCACGCGGCCTGCGGCGCAATTTCATTCGCGGTTGCCTTTCGCGAGCAGCTTCTTGCGCTGGGTGACGAGGCTGTGGCGCGCAATATTGCGGAAACGCCGGATCCAGCCCGCCGAGAACGCAAGCGTCAGACGCTGAAACATGGCGTGGACGCACCCATTGTCGAGGGTGCGGTGCTTCTCCACGACAAGGTGTTTTCTGAAATTGAGAGCCGGCTGCAGGATGGTCAGGACTGGATCATGGGGGACCAGTATACCTTGGCTGATACGGCACTCACCCCGTATGCGGTACGGATTGACCAACTCGCGCTCACGCCGCTGTTTGAGAGACGCCCTGCCCTCATCGCCTGGCTCGACCGGGTGCGACAGCGCGCGAATTTCACCGGCATCGCGGATTTCCTCGACGACAGCTATCTCAGCCTCATGTCCCGCACCGGCCCCCCATCATGTGCCCGAGTCGCGCAGATCCTGGCCAGCTGACTTGGCCTCACCGGAGCAAACGCCTAGTCTCAGAAAATTCTTTTTCGAGGCGTGAGCCTATGGCGCAGGGGCAGATCGTACAGGGTTTGGTGCGGGGCTTGTCGGTGCTGCGCGCACTCAACGAACGCAACCATGCAACGGCACTGGAATTGAGCCGCGACACCGGGTTGCCGCGCGCCACGATCTATCGGCTGCTGGAAACGCTGGTACGCTCGGGCTACGTGGCGCGCGGAGGGCGCCGCGAAACCTATCGGCTGACGATCCAGGTGCGCGCGCTCAGCGACGGCTTTACCGACGAGGCCTGGCTGACCAACGTCGCCTCGCCTGTGCTGGAAGAACTGGGGCAGGAGATCGTGTGGCCGACCGACATCGCTACTTTCGACCGGGACGCGATGATCGTGCGCGACACGACCCATGGCACAAGCCCCCTGTCGATCAACCGGGAGAAAGCCGGATTTCGACCCCCCATGCTCCTGTCATCGCTGGGACGTGCGTATCTGGCCTGGTGCCCGGCAGCAGAACGCGACCTGATTCTGCGCACCATTGCCAATTCCGCCCAACCTGATGC
Source organism: Alphaproteobacteria bacterium (assembly GCA_021776685.1). Taxonomy (GTDB): domain Bacteria; phylum Pseudomonadota; class Alphaproteobacteria; order Bin65; family Bin65; genus JAJFFJ01. The sequence goes on along the minus strand of JAJFFJ010000043.1, from coordinate 80,222 downwards.
CGAGCAGGCGCGTGATCGGGCCGCAGTGGATGCTCTGCTAGCCAAAGTGGAGAAGAAGGGCTACGGCTTCAGAGAAGGCGGCATGTCGGAGAAAACCGGCAGCATCGCGGTGCCAGTGCGATGGGCGGACCGAGTGGTCGCCTGCATCAACATCCATTACATCCTCTCCGCACTGACGGAGAGCGAGGTTGCCGATCGGTATCTTCCAGCCATGCGCCAGGCTGCCGAGGAAATCGAGATTCGCATGAAAGCTGGAGGATTTGTGCCGCCGGAAGTAGGCGGCGACTAGGCTGCTCCACCCCAGACATCCGCCGCCACATCAACCAAACGTGCCAGCTTCTGACGCTGCAGGTCCGGCGTCATCGGGTTTTCAAGCACGTTGAATTTGGACATCGCAGATGAGCCGAAGCCGCACTGGGGGCATATTCCGAGCTGGCCGATATCAACATGCTGAGCGGCCTCGTCGATGCGGCGCTTCAAATCATCCGCCGACTCGACGGCCGGGTTCTTGGTGCTGACCAGTCCGAGGTAGGCGATCTTGCCGGCGCCGAGATACTTGAGGGGCTCGAAGTCGCCGGCGCGCGGCGAATCATATTCCAGCAAGAAACCGTCTACATCTGTCTCGCCGAACAGCCGCTCCGCGATGGGCGCATAACCGCCGTCGCCCAGCCACAGGCCCTGCATGTTGCCACGGCACATGTGCATCAGAACGCGCATCCCGGGCGGACGCCCGGCGACGGCAGCGTTGACCGCATCGATATAACGGTCGACCAGCTTGTCCGGATCCTCACCGTTTTCCCGGGCGACCTGCCGGTTGGTCTCATCGCAGCACAATGTGAGTGGCACTTCGTCAAGCTGCAGGAGATTACAGCCCGCCTCTCCAAGCCGCGCGATCTCCGTGCGATAGACTTCAGTCATATCCGCCCAATAGGCTTCGATATCGTCATAGACGGCCGGATCGGCTGCATCGCGAAAATGCCCGAAATGCATATGCGATGGTGTTGGCATGGTGACTTTCGGCGTCACGCCGGTGACCTCTTTGATGAATCCGTAGTCGTTGGCAACAATCGGGCCTCGCCACTCGATCTTCCTATTCGCCACCGGCGCTGGCGCAGGGGTCGACACACCATCGTCATTGTGAAACGTCATCTTTGATGGCTTGAACGTGAACGCACCAACCGCCTCGAGGAAACCGCGTGACCATCCACCTCTGCGAAACTCACCATCGGTAACAACCTGCAGACCGATGTCTTCCTGGAGCGCGACCACATCACGGATCGCCGCATCCTGAATTTCTCTAAGGGCCTCTGATGCCACTTCACCGGCCTCATGGCCGTGCCAAGCCTCGACCAGCTCCGGTGGTCGTATCAAACTCCCGACATGGTCCACATGGGGCAGAGACATAGAGGAATCCTTCAGCTTGGGTTTGGTCTCGCATAGTAAGTCCAGCCCGGTGATTCGGAACCTACCTCGGCGCGCCTGCCCACTATGCGAACGTTGCGTTGTGCCAACCAGAATCGCTGGGCAACGGTGTCACCTGTCGTAGGTGTCGTGACAAAGCTCTAGCCCGCCGCGGTTCGTGGTGCGAAGGCTAGGGGTTCGGCTCGCCGCGCGTAAATCCTTGTGCGATGGTTTCGATCTGACGCGGTCAGGATTCTTTGGGTCGTAATTCCGATAGTCCAGCGACCGTTGCCTGGATCATGGTCGACAGCAAGCTGATAGACAGCGATATCAAACGCGGAGACCAGTGCATGACTGCACCCTCGGATCGAGACGACGCGGCAGGTGGGCAAGAAAGCCAACGCAGTGGCCGGCGTGGCGGTGGCCGCGCGGCCCGCCGGGCGGCCCGGAGCGGCGGCCCGGTCGAACACCTGAAATACATCACGCGGCAGATTCCGAAGGTAAATTTGCTGAGTGAGGAAGGCCTCGCGCTAATCGAGGAAAACGCCGAGATCATTCTCGAGGAAATCGGGATCGAGTTCCGCGAAGACGCCGAAGCACTCGCGCTTTTCAAGGACGCAGGAGCCGACGTCGATGGCGAGCGCGTACGCTTCCCCGGTGGGCTCGCCCGGGCGCTCATCTCGACGGCGCCAGCGACTTTCACACAGATCGCGCGCAATCCAGAGCGGTCGGTCGAAATCGGCGGCGATAACACCGTGTTTGCACCGGTCTATGGCCCGCCTTTCGTATACGACATGGAAAAAGGCCGCCGCTACGCGGAACTCGAGGATTTCCAGAATTTCGTCAAGCTGGCCTACCTGACACCGGCGATGCACCATTCGGGCGGCACCGTGTGCGAGCCTGTCGATGTGCCCGTCAACAAGCGTCACCTCGATATGGTCTATGCGCACATGCGCTATTCCGACAAACCCTTCATGGGGTCGGTCACGCACCCGGAGCGGGCGGAAGATACCGTAGAGATGGCGCGCATCCTGTTTGGCGCCGATGTCGTTGATGCCAGCACGGTGTTGGTCAGCCTGATCAACGCAAACTCACCAATGACCTTTGACGCCACCATGTTGGGCGCGCTCAAGGTATATGCCCGCGCGAACCAGGCCACGGTGATCAGCCCGTTCATCCTGTCAGGCGCGATGGCGCCGGTTACGGTTGCAGGCGTGATGGCGCAGACTTTGGCTGAGGCGATGGCTGGCATGGCGTTCGCCCAGCTTTGCCGGCCCGGTGCGCCAGTCATTTTTGGCAGCTTTGCAAGCTCGATTTCGATGCAAACCGGTGCACCGACCTTCGGTACGCCTGAGCCAGCACTGGCGCTCTATGGGCTGGCGGCGCTTGCCCGACGCCTTGGCGTGCCCTATCGGGGCGGCGGTTCGTTGACCGGGTCGAAGCTGCCGGACGCACAGGCTGCCTATGAAAGCGCACAAACCTTGTTGCCGACGGTGCTCGCCGGAACCAACTTTGTCCTTCACTCAGCCGGCTGGCTCGAAGGCGGGCTGGCTGCTGGATATGAGAAGTTCGTCATGGACGGAGATCAACTGGGAATGATGCAGGTCCTTGCCAAAGGCTACGATCTGTCCGGCGACGGCCAGGCCATGGACGCCATTCGCGAGGTCGGACCAGGTAGTCACTTTCTCGGTTGCACCCATACCCAGGCCAACTTCGAAACAGCGTTTTACCGGTCCACGATCGCCGACAATTCCAGCTTTGAACAATGGCAGGCCGACGGCGAGAAGGATGCTACGTCCCGGGCAAATGACCTCTACAAGTCAATGCTCGCGGACTATGAAGCGCCGCCAATTGACCCCGGCACTGATGAGGCACTTAAGGAATTCATCGCCAAGAAAAAAGCGTCGATGCCCGATTCGATGACCTAGGGCCAGCTTGCGCCTAGGAGGAGTTGGTCCCAGGTGACTTGGTCCGGTCTGGCCGGCGTCGATTCCGTCGCCGGCCGGAAGGCGCCCCTTCACCTTGCGCCCGCTCGGGCAAGGTTATGGCTTGCGACAGGTAGGGAAATTCCGCCGTGCCGTGGGGAATCGCCATCGCGTCGACGAAATGGCGTTGGAATTCAGGCTCTACTGCGGTTTCCACTTTCTTGATCCGGCGCACCACGTCCTCGATCTCGTCACGTGCCTTGCTATCCAGGAGGGCAATCAGCGCGCCTGTTCCTGCGGCGTTACCGGCAGCCGTCACCTTATCGAGGGGGCAGTCCGGAATCATTCCCAGCGTCATTGCATAGACTGGATCGATATGGCTGCCGAAGGCGCCAGTCAGGACGATCCGCTCGACCGTTTCGACTTCCAAACGGTCCATGAGCAGCCGTGCGCCCGCCATCAGCGCCGCCTTTGCAAGTTGGATGGCGCGGATGTCGGTCTGATAGATGCGAATTTCCGGTTCCCCCTTGTGCAGGAGATAGCTGAAGGTTCGGCCTTCTGCCGCGATACGGCCGGAGTCAGGCTTCACCCCCCCGGCAATCGTCCCGTCCGGCAACAGGATGCCAGCCAGATACATCTCCGCAAGTGCTTCGACGATTCCGGAGCCGCAGATGCCGGTCACACCGGTTGTTGCGGTTGCGTCAGCGAACCCCGGGTCGTCTGACCACAGGTCACTGCCGATCACCTTGACCTTGGGCTCCAATGTATCCCGGTCGATACGGACCCGTTCGATCGCGCCCGGCGCCGCCCGCTGTCCGGCAGCGATCTGTGCGCCTTCGAATGCAGGACCGGTAGGCGATGACGCCGCCAGCAGCAGATCCTTGTTACCAAGGACGATCTCGGCGTTGGTGCCCACATCAACGATCAGAACAATTTCGTCAGCGATATGAGGCGATTCCGACAAAATCACGCCCGCTGTGTCCGCACCCACGTGGCCGGCGATGCAAGGCAGCACATAGACCCGCCCATCTGGGTTGATGTCGAGGTCGATCTCGGTGGCCCAGAGAGTCAGGCCGCTTGACGTGGCGAGCGCGAAAGGCGCACCGCCCAGTTCGGTCGGATCGATGCCAAGCAACAGGTGATGCATGATCGGATTGCCGACGAATGTCGCATTCAGAATATCGTGTTTATCGATGCCGGCTTCACCCGCGACCTCACCGATCAGCTGGTTGATCGCGCGCCGCACCGCATCGGTCAGTTCGATTTCGCCGCCGGGATTCATCATCACGTAGGACACCCGACTCATCAGGTCTTCGCCGAAGCGAATTTGCGGATTCATGAGGCCAGCCGACGCGACAACCTCACCGCTCGAAAGGTTGGCAAGATGGCAGGCCACCGTTGTCGAACCTATGTCAACCGCAAGGCCGTATGCCTTGTCGTGGAAGCCGGGCCAGACGGCCGTAATGCGGAGACCTCGGTGAACCGCGACTGTTATCGACCAGGCACCGTCGCGGAGCGCCCGCTGGAGCTTTTGCAGCGTACGCAGATCGCACTCCAGATTTGACAATCCCCACTGGTCACGCAGGGCATCAACGAGGCGTTCAAAATCACCGCGTGGATTGTCCAGCTCAGGCTCCGCAACCTCGACATAATGGAGGCGGATTGCCGGATCGATCTTGAAATCCCGCACTTCGGCGCGCTTGCGGATGACCTGCTTGTGAACCTGACTTTCAGGTGGCACGTCGACCACCAGATCGCCTTCGATCCGAGCCGCGCATCCCAACCGTCTTCCGGACTGGAGATCGCGCCGCTCCGAATACCGCGCTTCGGTCTCACCTGCAGCGCTCAGATGTCTGGCTGCGCTTTCGATCCCAAATTTGGGGAACGTTCCGGTCCCGACCTCGATCTGGCAACGGCCGCACAGGCCGCGACCGCCGCAAACCGAATCCAGATCGACACCAATTGATCGGGCGGCCTCGAGAACTGGTGTACCGATGGCAAAGCGACCGCGCTTGCCTGATGGCAAGAAGACGACAAGGGCGTCCGCGGACATTGGGTCAGACGCCGCCAGCGGCATCCTCTCGCCGCCGGCGTCCCTGGCGTCGGCCTTGCCGGCCTGAACTGCCCCTGGCTTCCGGGTCACGAAACCGAGCAAGCCAGCGGGCACAATTGGCGTCGGTGCCGTTCATCATATCTGCCGCCATGACCGCGGCCACTTCGGTTTCGTGCAATGGATTCATGATCGCCGACGTCAGACCAGAGCGCGCTGCCATACACAGAAAGGCAGCGTTGACACTGGGCCTGTTGGGCAGGCCGAAGCCGATATTCGAGGCGCCGCAAGTCGAATTGACTCCAAGTTCTTCCTTCAACCGCCGCATGATCGCGAAGGCCTGAACACCAGCGCTGTTGATCGCACCGATTGGCATCACCAATGGATCGACCACCACGTCTTCCTTCGGGATGCCGTGGTCCATCGCCCGTTCGACAATCTTCCTTGCGACCTCGAAGCGCACATCAGGATCCTCGGAGATGCCGGTTTCATCGTTGGAGATCGCGACGACCGCACAACCATGCTTCTTGACTAGAGGTAGAACTGCCTCGAGCCGCTCTTCCTCACCGGTTACAGAATTGAGCAGCGCCTTGCCCTGATACACTGCGAGCCCGGCCTCAAGCGCTTCAACGATCGAGCTGTCGATCGACAGCGGAACGTCAACAATCGACTGCACGAGCTTGACGCAATCGGCCAGAATCTTGGGCTCGTCGGCCAACGGGACACCGGCATTGACGTCGAGCATGTGCGCGCCGGCAGCGACTTGCGCCAGCGCGTCGGCCTCAACGCGCGAAAAATCGCCGGCAGCCATCTCGGCCATCAGAAGCTTACGACCCGTTGGATTGATCCTCTCGCCAATGATGCAGAAAGGTTGGTCGAAGCCAATCGTGACTTCTTTGGATGCCGAACTGATCACGGTGCGGGTCATGGCATCTACCCTTTATCGCTGCTGGCTGCCGCCGTTTCGAGGAATGCCTCCAACTCACCAAACCCAACATGCCGGTAAATATATCCGAGACCCAGGCGTTCGGCGGCGGCCTCTGCCTTGGCTTCGAGATCCGCGTCCCGGGTTTGTGCGATATAGATGACGTTGGTGTAGTTGCCGAAATAGTCGTCACGCAGTTCCGGGAACCTGTCCAGGCCCAGTCCCTCGATGATCAATCGGTCGAAGTGGCGGACCATATAGTCGGTCAGGAAGAACGAGGTCGGGTCGTCGTCAGTGATCGCCTCGAACGCCGACTGCCCGGTATAGAAGGCGTAGCAATGAGGGCCGCCGATCCGGTCGACACCTTCCTCCTCAAGAACCTTGTCGAGCGTGCCGCCGGTGCCGCAGTCGCCATAGGCAACGTAGATCGAGTGGTACTTGCCTTTGTTGGCACGGATCTTGTCGCCGACCGCCTGGGGTATCAGTTGCGGCCGGTTATGAAGCTTCGCGGGCAGGCAGGTTATATCCAGGTGGATGAAATCGTTCATCGCGCGAAAATCGACAATCTCGCGCGCCAGCGCGCCGCAGGCGATGACCAGCGCGCGTGCCGCCCCGTCACTCTTGAGTTCTGCCTTGAATTCGGCGTCATCGTCGATTGAAAGATCGATTTGCGTTGTCGGCGCCATCACGGCCCCTTCACCGCCGCTCATGCGGGCCGCGGGTCGGCGCCGCGCTGGTTGTGCCGACGCTTCATTATCTCCTGGGCCATGTCGACGGTGACTGCGGCGTCTGCGCAATAGGCATCGGCGCCGACGGCCATGGCAAATTCCTCATTGAGTGGCGCACCGCCAACCATCACCACATAGTCGTCGCGGATACCTTTTTCCTTCATCGCCTCAACCACGACCTTCATGTAGGGCATCGTCGTCGTCAGGAGCGCCGACATGCCGAGAATATCAGGTTGGTGCTCCTCGATTGCTGCGAGATAGTTTTCGACCGGGTTGTTGATGCCGATGTCGATGACCTCGAAACCGGCGCCTTCCATCATCATCGTGACAAGGTTCTTTCCGATGTCGTGGATGTCACCCTTTACCGTGCCGATCACCATCTTGCCGACCCGGGGTGCACCCGTCTCTGCCAGCAGCGGGCGCAGTATGGTCATGCCGCCCTTCATCGCGTTCGCCGATTGCAGCACCTCGGGCACAAACAGAATACCGTCGCGAAAGTCGATGCCGACAATACGCATGCCCTCGACCAATGCCACCGTCAGGACCTTGTAGGGTTCCCAACCGCGATCGAGGAGAATCATAACGGCTTCCGCGATCTCATCCTTGAGACCGTCATAGAGATCGTCGTGCATCTGCCCGACCAGATCGTCGTCGCTTAGTGCTTTGAGATCGATTTCATCGTCTGACATGGGCCTTGTCCTTCTCCGGTAATGCCCGCGCATGCACTCAAATATGAGGTAGCGCCATCAAGGCAGGCCTAACGTCCAGGGCTCAAAAATAGACTGCGAACCCAGTTGTCTTTTGAATGCGCGGGGAGGAAATGGACTATCCCCAACGCGACCAAGGGTTGCTGGCGCGCGACAATCCAGTGGCCGCCAGCTGCCGTGGGCTCAACACGGTAAGATGCCGGGGAATTTTAGGTCAATTTCGATCTGCTCGGCTGACGGCACTGGCGTTCCGGCGCGGGCAGCTTAGGCGCGCGGCTGGTCAGACAGCGATGGCCTCGATCTCACGCGCAGGCAGTCCCGTGGAACGCTTTTCCTCGCGCGGTGCATAGCCGAAATGCAGTCGATAGGATTTGCTGAAATGCGACGCTGAAACGAAGCCAGTCGCAAGCGCCACATTCATCACCGACATACAGGTTTGCTGCAGCAATGAGCGGGCGCGGCTCAAACGCATTTCCATGTAGTAGCGGCTCGGCGTACAGCTCAGGTATTTTTGGAACAAGCGTTCGAGCTGTCTGGTCGACAGGCCTATCTCACGTGCCAATTCGGCCTGGCTAAGAGGTGCTTCGATATTGTCCGACATCTTGTTGACGCTCGAGAGCAGTTTGGGCTGGCTGACCGCCAGGCGTAAGCGAAGCGCCATTCGCTGGTGATCATCCTCACGTCGGATCCGCTCGTAGACCATTTCTTCGGAGATCGCGGCCGCGAGATCGTATCCATGCTGGCGATCAATGAAGCTCAGCATCATGTCCGACGCCGCCATTCCGCCAGCGCAGGTGAATCTGTGGCGATCGACCACGAAGATGTCTTCGCTGATATCGATATTCGGGAAATCTTCCACGAAGCCAGGCAGATACTCCCAATGGATCGTACAGCGATAGCCGTCGAGCAGACCAAGGCGCGCAAGGATGTGACTGCCTGTACAAAGTGAGCCGAGGTTGGTGCCGCGTCGTTCGACCTGTCGAAGCCAGTTGGCCAAGCGTTTATCCTCGAATCGATGGGTCTCGATGCCGCCGCAAACGAATACGGTTGGCATGCGCTCTACATCGTCGATCGAAAGGTCGGCGTTGATAGAGACACCGCTTGATGAGGTCACCGGCCCGCCATCCAGCGAGATCGTTTGCCACTCGTACAGCGTCTCGCCGCTCACATGGTTGGCAAGCCGAAGAGGCTCGATCGCCGCGGCAAAGGCGCCGAGCGAGAAGTTCGGGATCATCACGAACCCGAACCGGCATCCAGGATCGGAGGTCGGCATGGGCATCAACGCCGTGCAGGCGCCTCCCAGTCGTGAAATCGAACGAATTGGGTGCCTTGCTACACCTCTTGTTCAAATTACGACATGACCTTCCGAATATGGCAAAAGCTTTTTTGAACTTCCCGACTACGCCCGCAGTCGCTCGTTGGTCGGGTCGAACGGAGATTCCTCCACGATTTGGCACGGATGTATCTTGCCAAGAATGTCGATCTCGAGCTCGGTGCCGATTTCCGCAAGATCGGGCTGGACATAACCAAGCGCAAGGCTCTTACCAAGGCGCCAGCCAAACCCGCCTGCAGTTGCCCGGCCGACGATCTCTCCGGCCTGATTGAGAAGAGGCTCGTTGCCCAGGGCATCGGCATCGTCGATATCGCCGACCTCAAGCGTGACATACTGATTGTCAAATCCGCGTCCCTGCCATTGGGTCAGCGCGTCCCGGCCAACAAAGTCACCTTTGTTCAATTGAACGAACCGATGCAACCCGGATTCGAGCGCCGCGTATTCGAGGGACAATTCGGTGCCGATCAGCCGGTATGATTTCTCAAGCCGCATCGCGTTCATCGCCCGGATGCCAAATGGCTTCAGCCCCAGCGGCGCACCGGCATCCATCAGCACATCAAATATGTGGTTCTGCATCTCGATGGGGTGATGGATCTCCCACCCCAATTCGCCCACGAAGTTGACCCGCATGAGCCGGCTCGGCGCCAGGCCGATATCCGCCATTTGACCTGAGAGCCAGGGGAACGCGGCGTTTGACAGATCTGTGTCTGTCACTTCCGCGAGAATGTCCCGCGCCTTGGGGCCGGCGAGGACCAACACACCCATCTGTGTTGTCAGGTGGTCCAGTCGGACGCTCCCATCCGCAGGCAGCATGCGTTCCAAGTAGGCCCAATCGAACCGTTGCCAAGCGCCCGCGGAGACCAGGTAAAACTCGTTCGGCCCGTCGCGCATGACAGTAAATTCCGATCGCACCCCACCTTGAGGATAGAGCGCGTGGCACAGGCCGATGCGTCCGACCTTCTTCGGCAGATTGTTGGCCACAAGCCTGTCGAGCCAGTCGTTCGCCCCCGGCCCGGACACATAAGTCTTGGCAAAGGCGGACATGTCTTGCAGGCCCGCATTCTCATGGACGTTCAGGCATTCGTCACCGACCGGCTGAAAATAGTTTGCGCGTCTGAACGACCACTTGTCCTCGGCTGCGACTCCTTCGGGGGCAAACCAGTTAGGTCGCTCCCAACCGAACAACTGGCCGAAAACCGCCCCCCGGTCCTTCATCCGGTCATAACAGGGCGTGCGTCTGAGCGGTCGCGCGGCGGCGCGCTCTTCGTCGGGATAATGAATCGTGAAAACGTTGGAATAGGCCTCTTCATTCTTGTTCTTGAGGAATGACTTGGAGGCGTAGTCGCCGAAGCGCCGTGGGTCGACGCCAAGCATGTCGATCGATGGCTGACCCTCGACGATCCATTCAGCAAGCTGCCAGCCGGCGCCGCCCGCCGCTGTGATGCCGAACGAATGGCCTTCGTTGATCCAGAAATTGCGCAGCCCACCCCATGCCGGTCCGACCAGCGGGCTGCCATCGGGAGTGTAGGCGATCGGTCCGTTGACGATGTCCTTGATGCCGACTTCCTCGAAGATCGGCACGCGATTGATGCACGCCTCCACATGCGGTAGCAGGCGTTCGAGATCTCCCGGGAACAAATCCTTTTCGAAGGTTTCTGGAACACCATCCGCAAAACAGGCAGGCGCACCGACCTCGTAGGGACCAAGCAACAGACCCTGCCGCTCTTCCCGCAGATAGTAGGAGGCGTCTGATTCGCGCAAAACCGGTAGTTCCGGCAAGCCCTGTTCACGGCGTTCAACCAGCGCCTGATGGGATTCGGTCACAATGAACTGATGCTCCACCGGGATCGTCGGAATATCGATCCCCACCATGCGACCGGTCTGGCGCGCATAGTTACCTGTCGCCGACACCACGTGATCGCATCGAATGTCGCCCTTGTTCGTTCTGACCAACCATTCGCCGCTTTGTGTCTGCTCGATTCCCGTGACTTCGGCCTGCTGGTGGATCGTAGCACCCATCTGGCGCGCGCCTTTGGCCAACGCCATGGTCAGGTCGGCCGGCTGGATATAGCCATCTTCGGGATGGAAGATCGCGCCGACCAGCCCATCCGTATTGCACAGCGGCCAGAGCTCCGCGATCTCGGACGGGCTCAGAAATTCCGCATTGACGCCAATCGTCCGTGCCGTGCCGGCATAATGGCGGTACTCGTCCATGCGGTCGCGGTTGGTCGCGAGCCGGAGGTTGCCGCACTGTACGAAGCCGACCGGTTGTTCGGTCTCGGCCTCGAGAGTCTGATAGAGGGCGACCGAGTATTTGTGAATCTGGCCAACGCTGTAGCTCATGTTGAAGAGCGGCAGGAGACCTGCGGCGTGCCAGGTTGAGCCGGCAGTCAGCTCTGTGCGTTCGAGCAGGACCACATCGGTCCAGCCCTTCTTCGCCAGGTGATAGAGCGTACTGACGCCCACAACACCGCCACCAATGACGACAACCCGTGCTGAAGTCTGCATGGGTCTACCCTCCCTTCAACATGCGACGCCGGAAACGACCGGCGGCCAGCCAGTTTCAGTCATTTCGAGTTGGCTTGCTACACCCGACCATGGGCGGAGGGGTGCTTGTCAGCGACACAGGCGGGCCGAAATGCGACATAGGGGTTTCCGAAACGGCGTCACTTTCGCGAAGCCATCGGGAATTCCTACACGTCGAATCAGGGACAGTCTTTGCCGCTTGGCGACATGGCGGAGCCGTGCCGCGCGAGGGTATGGTTTCTTGTGCAGGAGACTATTCAAGCGGACGGCTGAGTTCTGGCAATCGATTTGATTCGTCGGGAGCGTCATGTGAACAGGCGCAGGTGAGGCTGAAGTCCGCCAAAAATGGCCTTGTGAGGGGAGTCTTTCCTATGAGTGATGAAAGCACTGGCGCAAGCGAACCCGCTGCCTCCGACAGATACAAGATTGGCCAGGATAATGTTCGCCCCTTCGGGCTCGACCTGCACAATCCGGTGTTCTTCATTTCCGGACTCGTCATTGTTGCCTTTGTACTGTTCGTCCTCGCATTTCAGAAGGAGTCCGCTGAGGGATTCGATGAGGCGCGAAAGTGGCTAACGTCGACCTTTGACTGGGTCTTCATGATTGCGGCCAATATTTTCGTGCTGTTCTGCCTTTTCCTGGTGATCTCGCCCTACGGAAAAATCAGGCTGGGCGGCAAGGACGCCAAGCCTGAATATTCCTACGCCGGCTGGTTCGCAATGCTGTTCGCGGCCGGCATGGGCATCGGTCTGATGTTCTTCGGCGTGCTGGAACCGGTTTTTCATCTTCAGAACCCGCCGCTGGGCATCGACGCCAAGGATACGGTGGCCGCCCAGTCGATGGGTATGGCGGCAACGGTGTTTCACTGGGGGCTTCATCCCTGGGCGATCTACGCCGTGGTCGGGTTGTCGCTGGCGTTCTTCGCCTACAATCGAGGGCTGCCGCTGACCATCCGATCTGCCTTTTACCCGATCTTCGGCAAGGCCGTTTGGGGCTGGCCGGGGCATATCATCGATATCCTGGCAGTGTTTGCGACCCTGTTCGGTCTCGCGACGTCTCTCGGGATCGGCGCCAATCAGGCGGCGGGCGGGCTGAAATACCTGTTCGGTCTTTCAGACTCGGACGGCATGAAGGTCTTCTTGATCTGCGCGATTACGGCGGTTGCCCTAGTCTCTGTCCTGCGCGGGCTCGACAAGGGTGTCAAGCGCCTCAGCGAAATCAACATGGTCCTGGCGTTGATCCTCCTGTTATTCGTGATTATTGCCGGGCCAACCCTTGATATTATCGCGGGATTTTTCACCAATACGCTGAACTATCTGAAGGCGCTTCCGGAGCTGAGCAACTGGATCGGTCGGTCCGACGAGAAGTTCATGCACGGCTGGACCACGTTCTACTGGGCGTGGTGGATTTCCTGGTCGCCGTTCGTTGGTATGTTCATCGCCCGCGTTTCCAGGGGCCGTACAGTGCGCGAATTCATCGTATGTGTGCTGATTATCCCGACCCTCGTCGGGGTGATCTGGATGACATCATTTGGTGGTACCGCAATCGACCAGTTCGTCAATGACGGGTATACGGGTGTCACGGAGACGATCAAGGCGTGGACCCCTGAGCTGTCGCTCTTCAAGATGCTTGAGCAACTGCCGCTCACGCAGATTTCCTCGTTCATCGGCATTGTGCTGGTCATCGTGTTCTTTGTGACGTCATCCGATTCCGGCTCGCTGGTCATCGACAGCATTACCGCTGGCGGCAAGATCGACGCGCCCGTTTCCCAGAGGGTGTTCTGGTGCACGTTCGAGGGGCTGGTGGCGATTGCTTTGCTGCTTGGCGGCGGGCTCGTCTCGCTGCAAGCAGCAGCGATATCGACCGGGCTCCCGTTTGCGGTTGTCCTAGTATTGATGTGCGTCGCGATCTTCCTGGGCCTGCGCAAGGAAAAACGCGAATACGGGTAATCCGGAGGCCGGCCACTTCGATAAACCGCAGCCCAGGATCGGAACGATCTCTGCCATTCGTTCCAAGGCGCTGATCCATTTACCGCAGCGGTCGTTGAAAGCTTGATCGTGATCCTAGTCAATCGGCAGACCGACCCCGCCGCAAGATGCCGAACGCATCCGCGCGAAATCGTCAGAAGGAGTGGCGCGACGGCGGTTTGCTGTGAGTGTGGCTCTGTCGCCAATCCAAGTTACTGTTACAATGGCTTGAGGAGCGCTGCCAGACACGGAGGCAGTTAGTAACGCCGCGGCAATGACTATCTCATTCGTCATATCCCTGCGATCGGTCGCCATATTCTGTAGAATGCGCCGTCGGCGGCCAGGTCGGGTGGCGTTCTCGTGGGTCAAATAAAGGCAGCAAGCACTCTATTAGGTTCCTAATACAACCGTCTTTTGGAATCTATATTCCCATATCTTCACGGTAGTATCGCAGATACAATATGAATTATGAAGAACAATCATAAAATCACCGCTGTATATTCCAAAAAGCACAATAGAAAATCTAATTTCTATTTTTGGAAATTATTTTTCAGAAATAAATCATTATAGATGATAAGTAGATCAAATAATTCGATGAAAAATGAAAATAATAAATTCAATTTTCAAATATTTGGCGTTATTATAATTGTATTTATAATTATCTGGAGAGTGATTTTTCTATTTTCATCTAATTTTGAACTTGTTTTCGATGAGGCGCAGTATTGGGTTTGGTCTAGTTCATTTGAATTTGGGTATTTTTCGAAACCTCCTTTAATTGTCTGGATTATCTCTGCATCGACTTCGGCATGTGGCTCAGTTGAGGCTTGTGTTCGGCTGGCTGCTCCTTTCTTCCACTTGTGCACGGCGCTGGTGGTGGGAGCAATTGCGGGGCGCCTTTGGGACAGAAAGATTGCGCTTGTATCGGCCCTCCTCTATTTCAGCGCTCCGGGCGTCAGCTTTTCCTCGATACTGATCACGACGGACGCGCCGCTCTTACTGTTCTGGGCAATGGCGCTCTATGGCTTGGTTCGGATGCATCAGGGCGGCACGCAGGCCTGGTGGCTTTTGGTAGGTTGCAGCATCGGCGCCGGACTGCTTGCCAAGTACGCGATGGGATACTTCGTCCTTTCGCTCGGCATCTACCTCGTGGCATGCCGCGGCGCCAGAAAAATGGTGCTGAGCCTAGGGTTCCTGGCTGGCTGTCTGGTCGCGGCTGGGCTCTTCCTGCCAAATCTCCTCTGGAACCTGCAAAACGACTTCATCACCATCGGACACACGGCCTATGTGTCTGACTGGCACAACATCGTTGTTGATCTCGGCAAGTCTGTGGCGCGCGCGGTGACATTTATCGGCACTCAGTTTGGTCTGGCGGGGCCAGTTGCAGGCATTGCCTTCTGCTTCGTGCTGCTCAGGCTCCGGCGATTTGCCAATGACCCGAACACACTTCTGTTGCTCTGCTTTGCGTTGCCGCCTCTTGTGCTCATCATCATTCAGGCGTTTTTGGCAAAAGCCTACGGCGGATGGGCCGCACCTGCCCTAGTGAGTGCAATCGTGCTGGCCGCCTGGTGCCTGGCCACGTTTGCCCGTCCAGCCTGGACGGTCCTGGCCGTCGTGCTCAACCTGGTGTTTGCGGCCGGCCTCTACCACTACGAGCATCTTCTGGCGCCGACGACTTCGGGTTGGATCGCCGATCCCCATGCGCGCATGCGTGGCTGGTCTAATCTCGCAGAAGAAGTTGCGGCATCCGCTCGCGCCAACAAAAACCCGGTTATTGTCGTTGGTGAACGAAAAGTATTTTCAGAGCTTTCCTACTATCTACGCGACCAGAAGCCGACCATCGTCAAATGGAATCCGTTCACAGAACGGCGCGACAGCTTCGACATATCGACAAATATCGCTGATTTCCCAAACCGGCCATACCTGATGATCGTTAGCCCCGAGACCACCGTATTCGCCCGAAAATTCTTCTGTCGGCACTCGCGCCCGGTCCCGGTCAAGAGCGCTCGTGGCACAATCCTGCGTGTCAGGCTGCAAGCCATGTGGGCTTGGAAATTTCGAGGATACGACCTGAAGAACCAAACGCCGTGTTGAGAAATGGATAGCGACGTTGGTATCAATAACCAACAAGACCTAGCCCTCACCGGGGCCCCATGGGCCGCCGCCTCATTCCAAAACCCGAACCTGGTTCAGGAGGCACAATCGATCATCTTGTGACAGCGACGCGGCAGGCCGTGATTCTTGCAGGAGGCCGCGGGACCAGGTTGGGTGATCTGGCGCGCGGCACTCCCAAGCCATTGCTCACGGTAGCCGGCCGACCCTTCATCGCCTTCCTGCTTGAAGAGTTGCGGCGCCATGGGATCAAAGAGATCATCGTGCTTGCCGGACCATCCGATGCACCCTTTCGCGAAATCTTGGGCAATAGCGATTTTGACGACCTAAAGCTGACATTTGTGACGGAACCCGAAGCAGCTGGCACCGGTGGTGCCCTGATCCATGCTCAGGACCTGCTGGCAGACACTTTCCTCATGTTCAATGGCGACAGCTGGTTCGACGTCAACCTGCTTCGCCTCATGGAAAAGCCGATGTCGGCAGGGAGTGTCGGCCGGATCGCCCTTCGAGAAGTAGCCGACACCTCACGCTATGGGCGCGTTTCCCTCGGCGCTGATGGCAGGGTTGTGCAATTCGCCGAAAAAATCGGGAGACAATCAGGACTGATTAATGGCGGCATTTACTGGTTGCGGCGTGAGGTTGTGGATCTGGTATCGGACCCACCCGTTTCGCTGGAGAATGAAATATTCCCCGATCTGGTCGCCAGGCGGAAGATCGAAGCAATGGAGCTTTCCGGCAGGTTCATCGATATTGGCACGCCAGAAGATCTGACGCGGGCCGAGGGGTTGCTTGGGGATTGGCGACATCGGCCTGCGGCGTTTCTGGACCGGGACGGGGTAATCAATCGCGATACAGGCTATCCGCACCTGCCCGAACAAATCGATTGGAACGAACAGGCAGGAGAGGCGATTGCACTGCTGAATGACGCGGGTTACCTGGTTTTCGTTGTTACAAATCAGGCGGGTATTGCGCGTGGGTATTACGATGAGCAGGCCGTGGTCAGCCTGCATGGCTGGATGAACGAAATCCTCACCACCGATGCCGCTCATGTGGATGCCTTTTATTACTGCCCGCACCATCCCGAAGAGGGAAAAGGCGCCTACCGGCAGCATTGTGAGTGCCGGAAGCCACACCCTGGCATGCTGTTGAGGGCAATGGACGAATGGCCGGTCCGCCGAGCGGGCAGCTTTCTCATTGGAGACCGCCCGACAGACATCGCGGCCGGCAACGCGGCCGGTATTCCCGCCTATATGTACTCCGGCGGCAGCCTTCTGGACTTTGTTGGAGAATGCCTGCGGGAGCAGGAAAAAGGCGCCTGACGCCATGACCATAGGCGAACAAATGGCCGAACCTCTCAGCAATCGCATTTCCTGGGAGAGCGTTGTGTGACTTACATGGCCTCCGTCCGCCACCTTCTGCGCGCAATACATATCAGGAAAATTTTTCTGCATCTGGCTTGTCGGCATGGCGCCGATGGCTGTTTATTCCTGGCGTTTCATTGCGGTTTGGGTATGCCTACTGCCGCTGGCGCTCATCGCCAACAGCCTGGTGCGCAGGGACTGGCGGCCGCAATTTTCCGCGCCGCTTGCTGCTCTACTCGCGGGTGTTGTGCTGTGGCAGGGAATGACCTGGTTTTTGGTCGATCCAGCCGGAACGAAGCCTGTTTGTTTTTGCAGTATCGACGCTGATCTTTGTGTCGCTTGCGCTCGCGTTCAGTTCAACTAGCTCCGCGCGAGATGGCGGCGATATCGCAGTCGGTCGGGCGGCACTAATCTCAACCCTTCTGCTTGCTTCCCTCATCGCCTTTGAGCGGACCACCGACCTGGGCCTCCCCAAATGGCAATGGCCAATGCTCGATCAGCGTCCACCGGTGTCCATGGCTTGGCTGGGGTTCCCAATGAGTATGCTGGCACTCATGACCTGGGCAGCCG
This sequence comes from Alphaproteobacteria bacterium, assembly GCA_021776685.1. Taxonomy (GTDB): domain Bacteria; phylum Pseudomonadota; class Alphaproteobacteria; order Bin65; family Bin65; genus JAJFFJ01. The sequence goes on along the minus strand of JAJFFJ010000043.1, from coordinate 62,620 downwards.
CAGCGCACCTGCTGAAACTTGGGTGCAAATGGCGCACGGGACTGTTTGTAGCGCTGATTTTTGGGCTCAGCCTTTTTCTCGAAAGCGCAACCAACACCATCGCTATTGCTGCGGGAGGCATCGCCTTCATTTTTGTCTTCTGGTTTCCCCGACTTCTGCCCCTTGCTCTCATCGCCGTCGTTGCCGCCACAATTATATTGCCCCTGCTCCCGTCCAGAAATACCGCTAGGCTCGTTGCAGAGTGGAATATTTCAACCAACCTTTCGGGTTCGCTGCAGCACCGTATGATCGTTTGGAATTTTTCGCAGGGGCGATTCCTTGATCGGCCGTTGTTTGGCTGGGACTGGGCAGCTCCCGGCATCTCCCCGGCGGGGCAGAGGCAGTGCCTCTTAAAATCCGGGTCGGCGGCGCCCCCCGCCGCACCATCACCCACTCCGCGAAACGCATGCCTTTGCATCCCCATAACGGCGTGCTGGAAATCGCCATCGAGACCGGACTCATCGGTCTGACTATATGGTTGGCAGTATTGGTTCTTGGATTGTTGGCGGCGATGCGCAGGATAACTACGCCCTGTGGCCGCGCCTTGCTGGGCAGCTTGGCGGCAACCATTGCTGTGATCTCATCTTCTTCATTCAGCGTTTGGAAGTTCGAGTATCTGGCAGGTGTTGGATTGATTGTCGCCGCTGGCGTCTGGATGAGCCGGAATTCGCGTCGTGCCAAACCGGCCTAGATATCTCGGGGACTGACCTCCTCGACCGCTGGGCTGCGAGATATCCGGGGCACGCCGATAAACCCATAAGCCGACCGCTATTGGGATAGAATACTGCGGCCGGCGAAGAGGATAGATTGCGATCGAAAGTAAAAATCTTCCCACTGCCTTGAGTGGGTGGCCGAGCCAGTAATATGCGACGGTAAGTTTGTTTTCGAGCGCCGCCAGATACAGTTGCTGATTCACAAAGCGCGTGCTCTCGCGATAGCGATCGCGGAAAGTGTCAAACCAGTCCGGCTCGATGCACTGATGAGCAGTCCAGAGCCCGATAGATGAGAAATTCATTCTGCTATTTCGACGGATCTGATGGGATTAGCAGGACGATGCTATACGCCCTATACTTGTGCGTATGCGAGTGACCCCAATCATTCTTTGTGGAGGCGCGGGAACTAGGCTTTGGCCAGTTTCCCGGGTTAGATCTCCGAAGCAGTTCCAAAACCTTCTGAGCGACTCCTCACTGCTCGAACAAGCCGCTCGACGAGTTAGTGGTGACCTTTTCAGTTCCATTATCGCGATCTCGACAGTCGAGAATGAGTATCTGGTGAGGAAGCACCTTGATGCCGCCGCGGCGACCACAGAGATGATTATTGGCGAGCCATCGGGACGCAATACCGCTCCTGCCATTGCGGCGGCTTGCGCGTACTTGGCCTTGGGCGGCCGCGATGAACCGGTCGTTGTGCTGCCCAGTGATCAATTAATTCCCAAGGTCGACGAGTTTGCCGAAACCATTGCGGATCTGATACCTGCTGCGGACGCAGGCTATATCGGCCTCATCGGTGTCAAGCCAAACCGCCCCGATGAAACACTTGGCTATATCAAGCTTTCAGCGCGAGATGGCGTTGGAAACACACGGAGGGTTGCTCGCTTCATCGAAAAGCCTTCTTCCGACGATGCGGCGCAGCTGATTTCAGATGGCGACGTATTTTGGAATACAGGCATATTCTGCTTCAAACCAAGCACGATGATTCGCCAATTTAAAAGGCATGCTCGCGATATTTGGGATCCAGTTTTACGAGCGGTCACATCAGGAACTGTGGCCGACGGCAGGCTTCGAATAGACGAGAATAATTTTGCCCAAGCGCCAGCAATCTCGATCGACTACGCAATCATGGAAAAAACTGATGCCGTGGTATGCAGGCCCACGGATCTGGAATGGTCTGACCTAGGCAACTGGAACGCGCTTTGGCACGCCGGGGCCAGAGACGCCGAAGATAATCTCACTCAAGGAAACATTGTCCTCTCTAACGTTCGATCAAGCGTATTGTTTTCGAGTGGCCCCCTTGTTGCAGCCGTTGGCCTCAGTGATGTCGCGGTTGTTGCAACGCCGGACGCGGTGCTCGTCGCCCATAGGGATCAAGCAAGCCACCTGTCAACCTTGGTGGATGACCTTCAGCCCAAATACCATCGGGAGACACACGAGCCATTGGCAGAACAGCGGCCATGGGGCACCTTTCGAAAGCTGGGAGCGGGTGAGAGATACCAGATAAAGGAAATTATTGTTCGACCGCGTAGCGCCATGAGCCTGCAGCGCCACAAGCACCGCGATGAACATTGGTTGATTGTTCAGGGTGAGGCTGAAGTGAAAGTCGGCGACCTAACCAACACGGCAAGTGAGGGCGACAGAATCCATGTTCCCGCAGGAGAACTCCATCGAATCGCCAACGCTGGTGCTACAGACTTGATCCTCATCGAGATTCAGTTGGGCCTGCGAATCAGCGAAGATGACATCGAGAGAATCGATGACACCTATGGTCGTTAGGCCCAAAAATACGCAATTAGGCTACCCGGTGAAGTGTTGATGTTTGGCCTCATCTTCTTTCCGGGTTGAGCTACCCGCTAAACCGAACTCAGAAGCCAAATGCTCTTCCCCAGCATTTTGGTTTCGTTCAAGTTGGCAATTTAGATTAGCCTGCGTGTGGACGCCCTATCGCTGTACGAAACTGGCGCTTCCGGCGGTGCCGCACAGGCAGCAAAAAGGCAGTGTATTTTGCCGGCACGCGCTTGCGGCGAAGATATTTTTCGGAATGCGAGTCTATTCGAGCGACGCCCAAATCTTGTCGGCAGCATCTAGGATTTGGTTTGCCAGCGCCAATCTGCGTTCGATTTCTACCGCAGGAAATTCGGCCCCACTAACGGCTCCAGCCGCAGCCGCGAAAGGCTTTAGGACGATCAGGGCCCACCGCAAAGCCAAGAGCTTTAGTCGATCCTGAAGGCGGTCACGAAAGGCTCTATCTTCCGGCACTGCTGCGCCGAGGACCATGGCTACCCTTATCGCCTCGTGTTTTTCTAGCAACATCGCAGGATGAAGCATGATATCTGATGCTAGTTTCACAGGATCATCCCATCCGAAATAGTCGAAGTCCAGAAAGACAAGCCGGCCTGTGTGCCGCTGGCGCAAGGCATTGTGAAACCCTGTATCAGCGGGAACAAGGCGCCGATGCTGCGAAACCACCGCCCCTGCTGTTCGTGAACGTTTTGTGCGTGCGGATAAATATTCGAACGCCGTGCGCAAATTGCCTTCGATAAAATCCCCCAGAAACGGTACATCTCGGAGCTGCCTCAAGCGGAAGCTGACCTGGACAATAATGTCTTCGGTGGATAGGCAGGCTTCGGACGCTGGACCGAAATCTTGCGCACCTTCCTTTTCAGACAGTTTAAACACGCCAATGACAAATCGGATCAGGGCAGTGAGGTCATCGTCGCTATACTTGTCGATCGGCCGCCCCTCGACCCAATCCAGAAGCGTGAAGCGGCCGTCGTCAGAACGCTTGATTGCGCGCGGCACATTTTCCATTCCATGCAGGCGCATGAAGGTCAACGCGCGCCATTCTGTTTCCTGGCGTGGTCGCGGGTCCTTGTCCAGCCGGGGATACTGCTTCAGCGCATAGACCGCTCCCTCGCACTCGACACGATATACATGGCTATTTGCACCAGATCCTGCCGAGGCAACCCTGTCCACTGCTGAAGGTAACAAGGATTGGGCCACGGAAAGGACCTCTGCCGGGATACCCCTAGTCATCGGTTCCATTCAGGCAATTGCCGGCTGCGAACTGGAAGCATTTTTACGGACCCTCATGAAATTGCACGAGCTGCGGTTCCTACAAACCAAAGGGCCAAAGAGGCATGGGCATCCACCGCAATGCTACTGTGGCGACGCAGGACCATCTGTCAAAGGTGCCGCGATGCATGGTACAAATCTTGGAGTTGGAGTCGTAGCTCCTTTGTCTGCAGGGGTTTGTGACGGCGGTGGTCGCGCCGTCCCTAGAGTAGGTTCCGGATGGGCGCCCTGGCAAACAAGGACAGCGAAAACCCATCGAATATTGTGCCGTCCGAGATCCGTGCTTCGAACTCGGCACAGTCCAGCAGCACGATCTCGTTGATCCCTTCAGATCTTTGTGGTTCGCCCGTCCCATCAATTTGTGCGAAATAAAGTTGGGAGCGGATCGACAACGACGACCCCCCTGGCGTGAACGGGCCGAGATCGATCAGTTCATGCGTGTTCGCTTCGATTTCTTCTTTCAACTCCCGTCGGGCCGCCGCCGGCGCTGACTCTCCCGACGCCACGCCGCCGCGCGGAAATTCCAGCGACCAATCCTGAAGGCCATGCCTGAAGATACGAATCAGCACGACTCGATCCTCCAGCATGGGCGGCACAGCAATACTGCGGCCCTCAATAATGCGATTGTGGAGGCCAACCGAACCGTCGGGAAAGCGGACGGCGTCCCTGAGTACCGTCATGTAGGGGTCTGTGGCTAGCAAGCCCACACGCAGGTCTGACGTAGCGTGGCCGGCATGGGTTCTTTCCCGTCCGACAGCCGCCTGCGCCGACCGTATTTCATCGGATTTGCGCAGAATTGAGATGCCGTTCGGCGCAGGTCGAAACATTTCTGGGTTGCTTTTCCGGAAAAGCGTGTAATCCCGCCAGACACCATCAGAAGACCAGTCCATTTTTCCTCGCCGGCTTCGAAACTTTAGGATCCCAACGCTCCTATTCGAAAAAGATGAACCCACAATCGCCTGAAAAACCCCACTCAGCGAGTAGCCATTTCCATGCATTTGTATTGTGAAAGCTCTGACAGGTAAGCTGCCAGTAGAGAAGATTCATTTTCTCGCGCTCATTACGGTAGGATTCGACACACAACCAGCTACTACCCTTTGATACACGCTCCATTTCCATAACTGCCTGTTTAAGGTCTGGAAGGCCTAAGTTGTGGAAGGTGTTAATCGAATAGACAAAGTCGAAGCTGTTATCCGCCCAAGGAAGGTTCTGCGCGGCGCCTTCCCGCAGGTTACCGCGCACTTCTTCCTTGGAATTCGCGATGCCGTAGCTCGATACATCGATGCCAGTAACCTCAATGCCGGGAACTGCGCAAGTGAACTCGTAGAGCAGAAAGGCCTTGCCGCAACCAATATCGAGAATGCGGTCGCCGGGCTTGAGTTCATAGTGGGCAGCAATGTCCTCGGCGATTGGCAGCCAACGGCCGTCATACGTATAACCGCCATAGCCATATTGGCGCTCGCCGTCCCAGTAATCCCGGCCCCAATGCCCAGCAACGGTCGCGCATTCGGCTTTGTCGTGCGAAATAACACGCTCGACATAATTGCGCTCTGTTGATTTCTGATATTTCTCGAGAAAATTTAGCTCATTCATAGCGTTGAACTGATTTCCTATTTTCGGCGCATGCGGAAAGCAGATCTGCTTCGGCAAATTTCAGCACTGCTGAGCGCGTGGCGACAACAATGGGAGGCGATGCCAAGAAGGGCGCTAATCGGCCCATCCAGTTCCCTGCTTTTGGCTTTCAGTTTAGCGCACTTCTGTTCCATCTGTTGGCGGATGTCTGCCGGGTTTGTATCATCTGCTTCGCCAATTTCTTGATTCAGTCGATCATGTCGTTGGTGGCGCCAGGGATCAATTCCAACCCGGAGCCTGCCAAGCGAGTTCCAGCCACCCTGAATGCAATGATTTGTCGAAATGCTACACGTCTTCCGGCTGCGCGCTCCATGTTCATGGGACACCAGCCGTTGCCTGACCGCCGTCCAAACCAATTGAAGCGTGCCATTTTGATGGGCCCAAGTAAGAAAGTTTAGTGTGGAACAACATTTACGGAAAGAACCAGCGCTAAGTTGCGACCCAAAGCGCCGTACTCTCTGGAAAAAAGACGCCACAAACTACCAATTGGGGGCCAGTGGAAGACAATTTTTTTTGTAATCCGCATAGAGGCAAAATAAACGACTTGCCTATCACCCGGAACCTTCGTTGTCGCTGGCTTAGCGGGTAGACATTGTCGATACTCCGGATCCGCCAGCATCGCGCAAACGGTGTCAGCACAGCATTCTAGCTGTGGGACATCCAACAGAAAAATCTATGAGCTTGGAAGGTTCGATGCGAATCTCGATCGTTCTGCCAAATCACAATCACGCTTCCTTTTTGCCGACCTCCCTGGGCGCGCTGGCTGAGCAAACGGAGGAACCATACGAAATTATTGTGGTAGACGATGGATCTACCGACGACAGCCTCTCGATCATCAATTCTTTCCGGCCGCGCTTACAATCCATGAAGGTTGTAGCCTTGAACAACCAGATAGGCGTCGCTGCTGCAGTGCAGCGAGGTATCGAGACCGCCAGCGGTGATTTCGTTTTCCTCGCCAGCGCAGATGACCGGATCGATCCAAATGCCTGTGCGTTCTACCATCAAGCTGTGGCCACCTTTTCGCAGGCGAAGCTAGTCATATCGAAATTCACTGAATGGTGGCCGGAAGACGACCGAAAACTGGTGCATGGACCGGATTCGGACCTGGGCATGTGGTATCACGATGGTAACGATCCTGCCTATTTCACGACGAACGAATTGGAATGCCTGATGCGCGAGCGTTACGTCGGCCTCGCCGCGAATACCGCCTGTATTAGCCGTAAAGAACTTGTGGAAGTCGGCGGCTTCGATGCGGGGCTGAAGTGGCATGCGGACTGGTTTGCCATCTACGCGATCGCATTCCGGCACGGCTTCTGTGCCATTCCACGATCACTTGCCCAGAACCGCGTGGTTTTTGCCTCTTATTCCAGGCAGGGAATGCGTGACCGCCGGGCACAGAGGGAAGTTTCGCTTGGCATTCAGTCGAAGCTGAACACACCAGAATTTCGCGATTTCGACGCTGCCGTGATGCGGGCACCAAATGCCATGTCCACGTTCATGCGTCCAACATTGACTGCATTGGCCTTGCGGCCTGCTCGCTACGGGCGCCTCGCGCGGCTGCTTTTGTGGTGGATGGGTCAAGTGGCGAACGGAAAGCGCCCGGGCGCCCTCGCCACCTTGGTTCGTCGGTTGCGGCGCGGACGCTGACACGGGACAAGCCTGATCATGCCTCAACATTCCCGTTGTCTCGTCTGCGCCAAAAAAAAGATCATTTGTTTGGTCGACTTTGGCTACCAACCGGTCGCCAGCCACTTCACTGAGGCAGCGGAAGGCCCTTTTGGCTCGGCCGGTCTCGGGCTTGCGGTCTGTGATGGCTGCGGCATTATCCAGCTGGCCCCACCATTCCCACGGGACCTCCTCGTTCCGGCCTACGAGTGGGTAAGCTACCGGGAGCCGGAAGACCATCTGGATGATGTGGCTGAGACCATAGGTGGCCTGACCGAAATTGCAGAAGGGACATTCGCTTACGGCCTGTCCTTCAAGGACAGGTCAACATTGGACCGTTTGGTGGCCCGCGGCGCCGGTCGAATTGCGGTGATTCATCCCGTGACGGACCTTGGTGCTACCGACCGGAATGCCGGTGTCGAAACGATTCAGGAATTGATCAGTGAAGGCGCGGCCCGGTCGCTAGTCGCCCGCCATGGGCCAGCAGACATCGTTGTGGCGAGGCACATCCTTGAACATGCAGGCCAACCTGCGAAATTCCTCGATTCGGTGGAGGAAATGCTTCGACCTGGCGGTTTGCTAGTGATCGAGGTGCCGGACTGTGCACGGAGTCTCGCGCTCAAAGACTTTACAATGCTCTGGGAAGAACACAGCCTTTATTTTACTGAAGACACATTACCCCAGGCCCTCAAAGGCCGCGGCTTTCGCATTCGGTCGGTCGAGCGTCACACCTACGCCTTCGAGGATGTACTCGTGCTCTATGCACAGCAGTTCGATGGTGTAATTGATCAATCATCAACGGGGATCGGCGAGGCCGCCGCGTCGGGTCCTTCACTTCAGACGGCAAAAGTTTTTGCCGCAAGCTTCCAGCAAGAGACCGAACGCCTTGAAAAGATTCTCACGGCTCTGCGCTCCCGCGGACAGCTAGCCCTCTATGGCGCCGGGCATCTCACATGCACGTTCGTCTCGATTCATCGGCTGGCCAAATATTTTGCGTTCATCGTTGATGATATGCCCGAGAAACAGGGATTGTATTTACCAGGCACAGGAATTGAAATTGTGCCACGGGACCGTCTGCCCGTGTCCGGCGTAACGGCCTGTTTATTCGGCCTATCGCCGGAACTGGAGGACCGGATCATTGCCAATAACGCGCCATTTATTGAATGCGGGGGCGAATTCTTTTCGATCTTTGCTGCTAGCCCTCGCTCGGTTCGCGAACTGGGACAGAACTGATATCCTCGGGTCAGCAAAGGCGGCGCGATATGGCTGAACCCTTTCGCGCGACCTCCTCGAGGAATTTGCGGCCCGCCTCAATGTCCTCCTTGGGCGGAGCCCATGGCGCGTCCTCGGACTCCGCCGGGCGAAATGGCCCCCGCGTGCTTTCGACGAAGGTGAGAAACTCACTTTCGATACGCAGACCATGAAACCGGCGGTGTGGCATCCGATAGAAACAGGTGCGGCCAGATTCCAGTGGCCCCATCCCGAGCACACGCTTCAGTTCTCCAGAATCACCGAACAAATAGACATCCGCCAATCCTTCAATCACTAGCATCGTCTCTGCCTTCGTCAGGTGGCGATGTGGGCAAACATAAGTGTCGCGATGGCTAACAATCAGCATATCCTGCTGAATTGCTTCGCTGTCCGGGTGAGCGCACAGGCGCGCCCGGCGCAGTGGAATTGACGCCGCGACATCTTTTAAATGTGCGACCAAGGAATCATCGGCGCTGACGACGTCTTCTGGATTGGGCGGATAGAAGATACCGGAAGCAACTTCCCGAAGCTGATCTGGACGAAAACTCATATGCGAATGTAACGCACAGCGCCCCCGCAGGCGAGGTCCGGTTTGGCATAAGTACGCCAAGCAGGTATGAAAGCGTGAATGATCATATCGACCAACGATGGACCGAGACTCCAAGTGTCCAGCCGAAGGGAATTGCAGGTCATGGGACTAGATATAGTTACGGGAGGGGCCGGATTTATCGGTAGTCATATTGTCGACCGTTTAATCCAGACCGAAAACCGCGACGTCCGGGTGATCGATAATTTCAGCAATGGCGATCCCCGAAACCTTGAGCACCTGAGGGCACACCCTTCCCTAGAGGTGGTTACTGCAGACCTTGCTGATCCTACCGACGTCGATAGACTTTTTGATCGTGCGGAGCGGGTTTTCCACCTCGCTGCGCTCGCCGATATCGTCCCGTCGATCGAACGCCCGGCGGAGTATTTCCGTTCCAACGTAAACGGTACTTTCAATACCCTTCAGGCGGCGCGTAACGCGAATGTCCGTCGATTTCTCTACGCGGCGTCATCGACCTGCTACGGATTACCTGATTCTTTCCCCACGCCAGAAGAGGCGCCGATCCGGCCCCAGTACCCCTATGCGCTGACGAAGAATCTGGGTGAGCAGATCGTGATGCACTGGGCCCAAGTATACCAGATGCCTGCAGTATCACTGCGGATGTTCAACGTTTATGGACCGCGCGCGCGGACGAGCGGCACCTACGGCGCTGTATTCGGCGTCTTCCTCGCCCAATTGCTCAACAACGAACCGTTGACGGTTGTAGGCGACGGGGAGCAGACGCGAGATTTCACCTTTGTCAGCGATATTGTTGACGCCTTCATAACGGCGGCCGCGTCAGACAGGATCGGCGAAATCTACAACGTCGGCAGCGGCGGTACCTACAGTATAAACCAGTTGGTGGAGAAACTTGGTGCAACAGAAACGATCCATATCCCAAAACGACCGGGAGAGCCCGACTGTACCTGGGCCGACACTTCTAAAATCGAACGGGATCTAGCCTGGCGCGCCGTGATCGATTTCGAAACAGGCGTCGGAAAAATGCTCGAGCACATTGAATATTGGCGCGACGCACCTGTCTGGACGCCAGAAAAAATCGCCGAAGCGACGCATACCTGGTTTGAGCGTCTTTCAAATTAGAAATACCCAACTACCCAGCCGGCGGCCCTAATGAGAAGCCTGTACCTGTACTAACGAGAAGCCTGTACCTGTATATGAAGAATCGATCCGCACTCATTACCGGTGTAACTGGGCAAGACGGCGCCCATTTGGCTGAAATCCTTCTCGAAAAGGGGTACGAGGTCCATGGCGTCAAACGCCGAACCTCAACCATTTCGACCACCAGGATCGATCACCTCTACCGGGAGCCCCAAGACGAAGGCTCACGATTCAGCCTGCACTATGGCGACGTAACCGACAGTAGCAACATGATCGACCTCATCCGTCGAATCCAGCCGGATGAAATCTATAATCTTGCGGCACAGAGCCACGTCCAAGTTAGCTTCCAGACGCCCGTTTACTCGACGCAGGTAAACGCATTAGGCGCCCTGAACATATTGGAAGCGACCCGCGTCCTCGACCTCCAGAATAACATTCGCTTTTACCAGGCGTCCTCCTCGGAGATGTTCGGGGCAAGCACGCCGCCACAGAACGAGGACACACCCTTCAAGCCCCGAAGCCCGTATGCGGTCGCCAAGCTCTACGCGTATTGGATGACTATCAACTACCGGGAAGCCTATGACATGTTCGCTGTCAACGGCATCCTCTTCAACCACGAAGGGCCCACTCGGGGTGAGACTTTCGTCACACGGAAGATCACGCGCGCGGTGGCGCGTATTTTTCTTGGCATGCAGGACTGCTTGTACCTCGGCAACCTCGAAGCGCTTCGGGACTGGGGTTATGCCCGCGACTATGCTGAGGGCATGTGGTTGATGCTGCAGCAGGACACGCCCCGGGACTATGTCCTGGCGACTGGCGAGGCCCATACCGTGCGTGAATTCGTTAATGTCGCCTTTGAGGAAATTGGCATTCGCCTGAACTGGGAAGGGATTGGCGAGGAAGAGCTTGGTATCGACGCCAGAAGTGGCAAGTGCCTGGTCCAAATCGACCCGAGGTATTTCCGGCCCACGGATGTCGATTCACTGATCGGCGACCCCGCGCGGGCGTCGGCGGAATTGGGATGGCGCCACCAGACGGGGTTCAAAGAAATGGTCCGCATGATGATAGAAACCGACATAGACCTTGCCCAGCGCGAACGGGCCAATGGCCTTTCTGGTCCATGAAGGTAGTCCAACCCGCGCCATTCGATCTTAAAGGTAAGAAAGTCTGGATTGCCGGGCATCTCGGCATGATGGGCCGGGCGCTGATGCGCCGCCTGCGCGAGGAACCATGCGACCTCCTGTATGCTGATCGGCAAGAGCTTGACTTGCGCGACCAGGCTGCGGTGAACGAATGGGCCGCTCAGAACAACCCGGATGCCGTTGTAATCGCGGCCGCCACCGTTGGCGGAATTCATGCCAATCAGTCACGGCCATACGAGTTCCTGTTCAACAATCTTGCAATCGAATCGAACATCATTGAAGCCGCCCGCACGGTCGGTGTGGGGCGCCTCCTCTTCCTAGGCTCGTCCTGCATGTACCCCAAGTTCGCCAACCAGCCAATGGCGGAAGAGGCACTCCTTACCGGGGCGCTTGAACCGACAAATAGATGGTATGCCCTGGCGAAGCTCGCCGGGACGATGCTGGCGGAAGCCGCGACGCTCCAGCACGGCCTCAGCACCGTAACGGCTATACCGACCAACCTCTACGGCCCATTCGACAATTTCGATCTGGAAAGTGGTCACGTCGTCGCCGCCCTGATGCGCAAGATCCACGAAGCGAAAATTTGGGGCCGTTCGCCTGTAGAAATCTGGGGGTCGGGACGGCCCATGCGCGAATTTCTGTATGTAGACGATTGCGCCGATGCGTGTGTCTTCCTGCTAGTTTCGGACCGTGCCGGCGAGGCTTTGAATGTAGGCAGCGGCGAAGAAATTTCTATCCACGATCTGGCCGCCATGATCGCCGAAATCGTTGGCTACTCCGGCCAGTTCGAATTTAACGTCGAGAAACCGGACGGCACCCCGCGCAAACTGGTGTCGACAGAGCGCCTGTCAGCACTAGGCTGGTCACCGCAAATCACTCTGTGGACCGGACTCGAAACCACCTATCGGTGGTTCCGGGAGAATGCTGCAGACAACGCCGGCGCAGGCTGACTACCTGAACAGTTCGCGCATTACTCTAGAGAAGATTCGGCTGTAAAAGCTGCTTTCCCGAAAGGGGTAGATAGTTATCGAGATCATGAACGATCTAAGAGAAGCCAGATATCGCCGGTCGTTGAATCTTGCGACTGCGATCTCGTGGTGGATCGCCGCGGAAAACCGCAGAGAATACCGAACTCCAAAGTTCCTGAAGGTCTGCTTGTGCCGTGATCTGATCCGGCGGCACGAGCAAACCACACGCCGTCCGTCCGGCGGCGCACTTCTGTAGATATGCGACAACGGTTCATTAACGATTCCAATTGAGTATTTTTTCCCAGCGCCAATCAACCAGTCCCAGTCCTCGAGTCGCGCCAATCGCGTGTCAAACAGGCCAACCTCGTCAAATATTTGGCGGCGCGCAACTAGCGTGCTTCCGGGGCTGAGGCCGCAGCCGAATGCTAGATCAGGCGTCCTGAACTCGCCGGTGCGAAACGCGCGAACAGTTCCCGACCCGTCTCCATTGTGAAAATGATAGGCTGTGCAAGACAATGCGAAGTTTCCCGACCTGAGGAGATGTTCCATCTGGAGGGCGAGCTTGTCGACCGTCCACTGGTCGTCGGAATCGAGGAAAGCAACATATTTACCCTTTGCGGCACAGATCCCGGCATTCCTAGCGCCAGAAGGACCGCTCCGGTGCGGCAGTCTGAGGACGCGCGCCGCGTCGAGGCCAATACCGGCGACCACCTCCCGGATATCTTCGCTCGACGCATCGTCCACAACAATGACTTCATCGGGCGGGAGAGTCTGCGCCGCCACACTCTCCAGCGCTCTCCGGAGCAATTCCGACCGATTGTAGACTGGCACTATGACGCTTATTTCAAACATGGCCTATGCCATGTCCGGTTGCGGATTGAATGTCAAGGAGCCGGGGGATCGTTCAAGGTTATCGGTTCAAATCGCAGGTTTCCCTGTTCTTCTGCCTTTCAGCCAATCAAATCTCTGAGTTCACGGCTAACCCCGGCAAGCGGTCCGGCGCGGTCAGAAAGTTGCCGCAACTTCCAGAGTGCCTCCAGCTCCAGCAGTCCTGTCTCGGTGAGCAGATCGAAATTCTCGACGGCCCCGTGAATGGTCACACCCGCCGAGAGGAACCGATGGAGGTATTGGGTCCGGCTACTCCGGCTCTCCGGCAGCATGAAGATCGAGTACAGGACGACCCCTTCCAGGGCCGGCGCTTCCTCCACAAGATCTTCCAAAATCATGAAGCAACCTTCCATCGCATACTCGGTCGCGGAGAGAAGGTAGGTGTGCCCGTTTCGGGCGCAGAAGTCCCGAATAACAAGGTTCTGTACATGTTGCGGCGCTCGGTCGCCCAAGTAGCGGCGCGAACCGATATAGCCGCGATGGCCATGGCGACTAGTCACCAAATCCGCCCGGCATTTCGTAGGCGAGACCTATATGGGTCGCTGGCCGGACCGATATTGGTTCAAAGAATTCGCCTAGCCGCTTGTCCGCATAGGGCGACATCACGCTCTTGAAGCGGCAATTTATGCTCCACCGCGTCGTTTCTTCCTCATTGACACGGTTTCCGTGCATTAGCGTCTGGCTGAATAAGAGGACCGACCCATAATCTATCTTAAGGAACTGGGCATCTTTCTCTACGGCCTCGAAAAGCGCCTCGCTGCCTTGTTCCCGGAAATCGGCGACACGAGATTGATAGTCCCTGTCTACATCCAGAGGCAGGATGTACATGCTCTTGGTCGCGAAACAGTTGACCATAGGCACCCACAGAACTACCTCGAAAGGCGAATCACCATCCCAGACGTCCGTGTGGATCGGTAACAGCGAGCTTTGATCGCCGGGAAGTTGAACGCTTAGTCCGGCTCCGCGCTGCATGACCAGTTCGTTGCCGACGATCTTCTCAATCAGCCCCCGAGCGACCGAGAAATAGGTGGGCCGGAACCAGTCTTGCGCCCGGAGCCCATTAATGACCGCCAGCCGAAGCTCATTCAGCCCCGATTTATCGACATAACGATGGACCTGATTGAGGAGGGCAGCGTCGTCGTCATCCTCGCCGGCATCGAGGTGATGGCGTACAGCCGAGGCGATGTGTGACCTAATTCGGTCGAGCGATGACCGGTCTTCTGCCGCTGCGATGACAAATCCGTCGCGAAGAAAGGCCCTGCATGCCGTGTTGTCACCGGCATCAGCGAACCCAAGCGGGTGCGCATTCATGCCACGCGATCCAGGCGCATGAGTTCGCCTACGGTTTCTGCGATCTGCTCCGGCTGAAGCCCAAAACGCTCCAGCAGATCATCCTGAACACCGTAGGAATCGGCAAATCTGTCCGGCAGGCCGAGTCGCCGCATAACGGGCAGGCTGAAACGGCCGGCATCGACCAGAGCATCGACAACGGCGCTGCCAAGCCCGCCGATCACCGAATGCTCCTCGACCGTGCAAATACAGTGAACATGTCGAGCGCGTTCCAGCAGCAGTTCCGCATCGAGTGGTTTCACAGTATGCATGTGCAGCACTTCGACATCGTGCCCGTCGCCAGCCAAAGATTCGGCGGCCGCGAGCGTCCGGGCGGTCATGACGCCGGTTGAAATCAGAAGCGCTGCCCCAGGCCGCGCTGCCGCTTTCAAGACAATTCCACGACCAATCTCAAAGCCGTGCTCCTCCCTCGAAATGACGGGATCGCCACCTTTACCCAGCCTGATGTATATCGGGTGCGGCCAGTTTAGGCTCGCCTCCATGAGCCGGACCATTTCTTCAGCGTCAGAGACAGCAACAACCGTCATGTTGGGTAGGGCCCGCATAATCGCCATGTCTTCGACAGCAAGATGTGTAGGGCCAAGGGGGGCGTAAACAACCCCGCCGCCGTTCCCGATCAACCTGACGGGCAAATCGTGCAGGCAGAGATCAAGGGCCACCTGCTCGTAACAACGTCGCGTAATGAATGTGGCAATCGTGTTCACATAGGGAACAAAGTTGTCCATGGCCATTCCTGCAGCCATGCCGATCACATTGGCTTCGGTGACGCCTTCCATGAAGTAGCGCTCCGGCATTTCCTCCTTCATCTCGGAAAGGAGACCGGGGCTGAGATCGGACCCGATGAATACAACCCGTTCGTCTCTCTGGGCTAGCTCGTGGATCATTTTGATACAGGTTTTTCTCACGAGCCTGGCTCCAGCGCTGCGTACATTTCCTCGAGTACCCGAGGATCAAACTTTGAGTGGTGATGCCACTTCGGATCGTTCTCGGCGAAAGGAATGCCCTTTCCCTTGACCGTATGACAGACGATCGCGGTCGGCTTATCTAGATTCGGAGCACCGGTGCCCAGCACGGCTTCGAGAGCATCTACATCGTGCCCGTCCACCTCAAGCGTCTCAAATCCGAAAGCGCGCCATTTGTCCGTCAAGGGTTCCAGATCCTGAATATCGCGGGTTGGTCCGGCCGATTGGATCTTGTTGTAGTCGACGAGCGCCCAGAGATTTGACAGTCCATGCTTGCCTGCACAGAGTGCGGCTTCCCAGATCGAGCCTTCATTGATCTCGCCATCGCCCATCACAACAAAAACTTGGCTGTCCCGACATTGTGCCCGGGCCGCAAGCGCCATCCCAAGGCCAATCGAGAGACCATGCCCCAATGCGCCAGTGGATGCTTCCACACCCGGCACCTTCCCCCGCTCGGGATGGCCGCCGAGCATACCGCCGGGCAGGCAAAAGCGGTCGAGTTCTTTTGGATCCACAAATCCCTTGTCGACAAGGATGGCGTAGAGGGCGAGGCAACCGTGCCCTTTACTCAGGATACAACGATCACGGGCAGGATCGGCCGGTGTCTTCGGATCGAACCGGAGGACGGAATCGTAGAGAACCCTGAGAATTTCCACCAGCGACATGGATGAGCCGACATGGCCCCGGTTTCCCCCCTCCAGACCCCGGACAACAAGCCGTCTGAGAAATTTGGAACGATCATCCAGCGGTTTGTCAGGCAAGTTTGAAATTCCTCTGTAGAATGTGGCTCGGACGTGAACACCAAAAATACCAAGCCCATATTAGTTTAATGCACCAGTCTTAGGCGCGTAAATTGCCGAACATCACGGTCCGGGGTTATTCAAGCAAGGCATGCAGGCGATCCCAGTTGTTGACAGCCGTCAACCCCATTTGGTTCTCGGTAGGTTCGGCAAACCAAACCGGTTTTGTGCCCCGCGGGAATTCCGGATGAAGCAAGACTTCCGGCAGGTCGTCGACAAACACATCACAACCGATCTCGCCAATGCGGCGCACCTTCGCATCCCGCGTTGACAAGAAGTGAACATCGTCTTCCGAAATAGTGCCGTCGCGACCAACCAACCCCGCAGCTCGCAGAAAAGAGAGGGCTGCATCATGAAGGCTGGTGCCGCTGGTATCAAAGTGCCCCTTTTCGGTTTTGTGACTGACGATGGAAATCCGGTGGCCACGCCGATCGGCTTCGAGGACGAATTTCTCCACGCCGTCATACAGGCGTGCAGAATGGATCTGCGGTCCATACACAAGCCCCTGCAGTCGCATCCAGTCGTGCATGCCATTCGGCTGCGCCAGCAAATAGTCCTTCGCCGCATTTTTTGAGACCATGACCTGCTCTCTAGGGAGCAGACCATGGTGAATACCTACGGAACCAAAGGCTTCGCTGTAGTCGATTATCGTATTGTCGAGATCCAGACCGATATGACACATCGCTGCCGCCATCTCATCCGTCTCAACATTTAGGTGAAACCGCTCTCGCGCGGCGTAAATAGGCACGCTGCCATTTTCGCGCGCGTGCGAGCCGAACGGCCAATGCCGGCTGGATGCCGATTACGAAGGACAGGCGGGTAATTGCCCATAATCGACATGCACGCAGCGCCGACCACAAGCCAGCAACGGCTTCCCTTGCGCTCCAGGCTTGTAGCATACGCATTGTATATTGATCTCCATTTGACCGCATTTTCAACTGCCTTGATGCCCGCGCGGCCACCTGCCGGTGCTCGTCGGCAATTGCCAGTCGCCTCGCCGGTGTCTGGGCCAAAGTCATTGAACCTTCATGAATGCGATAGCGGTAAAGCAGTACGCCAAGGTCCCGACAAACCGGTGAGGATGGCGCTGTCGCGAGCCGCAACAGCCATTCCCGGTCCGCCGCAAATTGATAGCGTGTATCAAAGGGCCCCGCCCGCTCCATAAGGCTTCGGCGAAATATGCGTCCATTTATCACCGGCGCGCCAAATATGACATCCAGGAGGTGGAGGATTTCTCCAGGCGCTGGATACGGTGTCGAAGGCCCGTCCCTAGATTCGCAATTCTTGAATGCCTCTGATCGACCCTGGATTACCTCAGCCGCCGTGTACTTGGATAGGCCCTTCAGTACGGCTTTGACTGCCCCGGGCGCAACGAGGTCGTCCGCGTTAACGAACCAAACGGCCGCACCGCGCATTTCCGCCAGGGCAAGATTCCACGCGTCATAAAGCGGAAGGGACGGCCGGCGAACCAACCGGAGGCCCTTTTGCCCTTCCAGAAATTCGACGGTGCCATCGGTGGATCCGGCATCAATGACCAGATGTTCGACATCGGATCTGACTGGGATCGATGCCAGCATGTCGCTCACGTATGGCAGACCGTTCAGAACCGACGTAACGATTGTGAGTGCTGGGATGTTTGTCGTTTTGCCACTCCAGGATAGTTCGGCTGGCGGTAACATTGGTCGTCGAGCTGCCGTGTGCGGGGTCAGGTAGCACGCCGGGTAAAGGAAACATACACCGTCTCCCGGCCGAACAGGCTGGCAAATTTTTTCATGCCGGCCACATCGGATGGTAATAGGTCAGGTTGAGCCCAGACAGCCGCAAGCTCTATGAAGGTCTCCTCATAGGACGGATCGAACCGAGCCATGTTCCGGCCGACTGCAATGATGAACTCTCCCAATTCGACAGTTGCTGCCGCACGAGCCGCCATATCGCTTGAAGTATTGGCGTCCTCCCACTCGAGCGCTGTCTGATAGGCCCGTTCAAACATTTCGGACAGCGTCGAATCATCCGCGCTTGCCGCCTGGGTTTCGAACAATCGCCGGTAGTCAAGAAAATTAGGCAAATTCGCCGACACAGATTCAAGAAATGGCTTATTGAAAGTTCGATCAGCGCCGGATATCGCCTTAAACCAGCGCCAGTCAGTAAAGAAACGGGGGGAGGTCGAGAGTACATCCAGTGACCCTCCTACTACCTCCAGAAGTGTTTCGAATGGCAGAGCCACCCGCAAGTAGTGGGGATTGACCATACAGTCCTGTACCCAGTCCTCGGCGCTACGGGTCATACCGGGTATTGTGGCCAGATGTGAAGCAAATGCGGTGAGAAGATGGGTTGTAGTCTGATAGATGTCCGACCCAGGCTGCATTAGACGAAGGGCGAGCAGCTTACGCATTACATTGGGAAAAAATCCCGCGAGCGGCACAGCGGTAATTACCAGAACCCCGCCCGGCGCAACCAAACTTGCCAATTTGCCGATCAGGCCGAGTTCGTTTGGCTCCGAACCGAGCCAGTTTTCACAGAGCACGATATCGAAGAGGTTGTCAGCTTCGAATTCCTCGAAACGGACAGAATGAATGGATGGCGACGTATGTGGCCGATCGAAGCCAGCATAGGCCGCCTCGATATCCCGAAGTCCAGCAGGATTCGGCTCTACTAGCACAAGTTCGTCGGGACGGCATGCCGCGAGGTAAAGACTGTTCTGCCCAGACCCAGGCGCCACCTCCAACACACGCACGCCTGAGAATGCTACTGCTGGCAGACCGAGCGAGCGATAAAGCGCATCGCGGCGTTCAAAGTGTTCGCCAACCCGGGACATAGCATAGCGAACCGGCGAAATGCCGTATTCTTTATAAAACGCAAGGTGCCCCGCCATGATAGCTCCATGCAGCGCGATTACCGGGCCAAAGCCAGCAGGAGATAGGCCAAGCTTATAGTCATTAAGGGACCAAGCGCAGCATAAAATGCCGTCGCAATCGCGCTGCCACACTGCCTCGAAGAGGGGGGCTAATGGCGCACTGCTTAACATGCCTATATCGGACGGATATCGGCAACGGGCCGCCCGCTCTCCGAGCTTCCTAGCCGGCCGACGGACTCATGACTGGATTTCTCGCGTCACCCAGCTCCAGCCTTGGCCCCTGTTCCTGAGACCTACAACGCATACTCAACGAGTTGTACAAAATTTGGCCGCGGATCATATTTGCGTGGAGCCGTGCGGTTCATTGGCTTTTTAAAGCAACCACAGGCCTATATTGGAACCTGGATCGCCAGCGATCTAGGCAACTCCGATTTACGTTAGGCTACTCGAGGTAACAGACAGAATGATTGCGGAAGCCCTCTATCAGACAATCAAAAGCCTTGCAGGGAACATTTTTTTTCGCGGCTTCGCCAAGTTGCTATGCCTAACGCCTTTGGGAGGTATCTTGCTGGTCCTAATTCTTGCGAATGTCGGTCGGCAACAACGGCGCCTGGGATCCGCGCGTGCGATGGAGTTCATAGTAGGTGCATTTGGACAACGAATGATTGTTTGGGGCGCCGTTTGGGTCAGGCACCTCATTCCCTTGCAATCAGTAGTTGAGGTGCTGTGGCTGTTTCGTGGATTTGCCTCACGCCCTGAAGTAAGCGCCAGGGCGTTTTCATCCGATTCGTTTCAGGCCCTTCTTCTCCGATATCCTGAGAACGCCAGCCTTCATCTAGCCGCTGCAGTTGCCAACTACACAGCGGGTAACCTCTCCAAGTCGGCGGCCAGCTTTTCCATCGCACACGACCTTGATCCTGGAATTCTTTCGATCCCAATCCTAGGGCTTAACGCGGCTTTTGCTAATGGGCACCTGCTTGACGTTGAAAGGGCAAAGGCGCACTTCGGGCGATTCTACGAGATGGTCGATGCGGAAAAACCGCTCGACGACAAGGAAACTAAAGATCAGTTGCATATGCGCATCATGGAACGTTGTTCTGGACCATTGGCGGTCAGGGTTATCCTTGATTTGGCACGTAAAGATTGGTCGCGCCGTTACGGAGTATTTTTCCACTCGTCAACCCAAGCCCTCGGCCATGCTATTTTGGATCCGTACTATTTCCTTGCACTCCGAAGACAAGAATATGATCAGGTCTTCCTCTTGGGGCCAAGCCGCGCCACGTATCGTCCAGGGTCTGCAGCTTGCCTCCGGATCATCGACGAATACGCCCAATATATTCCTGTCACCGACGACCCAATATTGAATGCCTCGTGGATGCACTTTGGGACATTGAGTGAAGGGTCGATCAATCTTTGTTTCGAGAATTATTGGAGCTTACTACGTGAAGCGGTTCACCGAACGCGCGATCCAGACGACTCTTTCCGGCATAATGAGTGGAGTATGATGCTGCCAGCCGGCCTTGAGAGGCGGGGCCAAGAATTTGCGCGTCGAATAAAGGTTGATGTTGATCAGCCATTGGTTGTCCTCCACGCGCGCCACGACGCCTATCATCGATTAGGCGCCCAAGCCTTTCGAAACACCCAAATCAGGAACTATGTTCCAGCAATCCGGCATCTGCTCAACCAGGGATACCAAGTGGTTCGAATTGGAGATGGCCAAATGCCTAGGTTAAAAATTCGAAACAAGCGGTATGTCGAGCTGCCATTTGAACGGCGGTATCGACCCGAGTACGACCCCTTCTTCATTGCCCACGCCGACTTCATGATTGGTTGTCAATCGGGCCCTTGCGCGTACGCGCGTGCACTGGGTAAGCCGCTGCTATCGGTGAACGCGGTGTTGCACTACACGCTCCTTCCGGCGCCGATGGAAATGGCCTGCTTCAAACGGTATGAACAGAGGCGGGCTGGGCGATGGGTGCCCATTGCTCTTGAGGACGCTCTCTCAAACAATGCTCAGCACTTTGACAACGCCTTCCACTTTCGATCCGCCGGAATCCGGGTGAAAGAAGCTCGACCAGGGGAAGTGCTCGCGGCAGTAGAGGACATGATCGAGTGGGTCAGGGAGCCGGAAAAGGCCATGACTCCGGAACAAGTGTCGTTTCGTGAATCCGTCGAAGCCAAATGTGTCGAACTGAAAGAACGAGGTGCTGAACTCGACAAGCCTATCGCTGATTACCTTGGTATTGCGTTGCCTGGGTATCGTTTGTCGCCCACCGTAGGGAGGATGCGAAAGGCAGCAGAAAATAAGCTAGAGAAGAAAGTACCTGCAACTAAAGCGGTCTGATGGACGAGCCAAAACCGCTTGCAAAGCACTGAAAATCAAACTCGCCCTAGGAGGGCGAACCCGTTGGTTGCCGCCACAAAGAGGATTGCGCCCAATAAAATCGGGAATACGATTCTTGGTACGGCGGGCAACATTTCAAAGGCCAAGTACAAATCGAGCGCAACCAAATAAGCTACACACATATCTATACGTCTAATATCGATCATGAAATTATTTCAGCACTCAATCGCATTTTGCATGAGGCTGGACCGAGACAATGGAGGGCCTAGAAAATCTTGAATGTGATTAAGAAGATGCTCAGTCGCTTGAAGCCAGGAAGGGCTGCGGAACTAGAAACGGAACTAGAAACGGAACTAGAAACCTACAAGTATGCCTTCGAGACGACCACGGCGGACCGAGACAGGCTAGCGCATGAACTAGAAGTGGCCTCTGCAAATGTTTCACGCCTGGATGAAAGAGTTGAAGAGCTGTCCCATGCTTTCGAAACCACGGCAGTGGACCGAGATCGGCTGGCGCAAGAGCTAGAAGTGGCCGCTGAAAATGTTTCGCGCCTTGATGAAAGAGTTGAAGAGCTGTCCCATGCCTTCGAAACCACGGCAGCCGACCGAAATATCAATAAAGAGCATCTAGGCGAATGGCAGAACGCAATTGTTACTCTTTTATCCAGCAAGGACTACCGAGCTGAACTAGGGAAAATCGGACCACGGCGGGCGCCGGTCCCTGCGCCCAGGCGTCCCGGATATCCGAATGTTTTTTGTATTGGCTCGGTAAAAACAGCGACGAGCTTTCTTTACTCAATCTTCCGCGACCATCCGTCGATTAGCGCATTTCCAAAAGATATTGCTGCATTGGATCGGCTCCACCTTGATAAATGCCTCAGTGAATTCGATGAGATCGCGAATACGGTGAACGAAGAGTGCCCGATAGTGGCGCAGTTTGAAGTGGGATATGGCTATTTTCAGGATGGCGGCGCGAACACCATCAGGGATCTAGTATGCGATAGGCCACGAATTATTATCTGTTTGCGAGACCCAGTTGAGCGAGCGTTCTCTGAGTACCAAATGCGAGTCCGCACGTTGCGCCCAAATGGCACCTTTGTTGAGAATTTCGATTTTAGGGCAGCGATAGAATTGGAAGAACAAAGGTCGACTGAGCAACCTGGAGAATACAGAAATCACTTTGCCTATGTGCAGCGCGGAAAATACGCCAATGTGATAGAGTCATACCAATCGGTATTTGGTCCAGAAAATTTACACGTCATAGTAATGGAATCCGATCTCGGGGCTAAGACCAGCGTTACGCTCCTGAAACTTTTCGATTATCTCTCCTGCTATGACGATCAAGCAATGCGCCTCTCACTGTCCGCTCATGAACGCTATCATCAGGCAAGCCGTGCGCCCTCGACAGTGTCGATCGACCTTTTCTTCAATGACGGCCGCAAAATTCAGAACCCTACATCAACCGAAATCCTCCAGAAGGAAAGCTTCGCGCGTCTCGTCGTGAGGTCCGACAATCCCGAACAATTGAGTATCGACCAATCTAATCCGGAGCTGAAATTGGTGGAATCGGCGATCAACCTGGGACGGCGCCTTCAACAAAAGCCGTCCTCAGAATACAAGCAATACATTTTTAACAGGTATTTCCGGGCTGATGTCGATCGCCTCGAACAACTCATCGACCGAGATTTGAGTGTCTGGCGCAATCGTTACGACGGTCAAACCTAATCGGCATTTTCTCAAACAAACTTGCTCGCTGTTGTTCAGCAAACAGATGGCTATGCCATCACGCGGCGCAGCCAAGATGCCAAAAAAAAAGCACCCGCGACGCGCGACGATCCAAACTTAGAAATTCCACCAGAGAGAGGAATTTCTCATTTCTTGCGTTGTGCCAATAGGCGCTAGTTCTTCACCGCAAGTTGATCATGTTACGACCGATAGTTGTCGTTAGCCGAGCGAGCTGTATGGTCTAAGGGTATTGGCACAAGCTTGGGGCAGGATCGACCGAACGCTTTGGCAAAACGCGAGATACTAGCTGAAGCATGGCCTGCTTCGCGAAAATGAAAATCTTAGGCGCCTAGGTCGCAGACCGCGGGCATATCGGCCAATATCGAAAAACTTAGCCGACCGCCCAGTTCGTGCAAATGGATGGGGTTGTATCCAACATTGCAAATTCGAAGGTGATATTGAGATGGGGGCGCAATCGGTGATATCTAAAAGCAAACAGCCCGATAGTTATGCAAAGCGCGACACCTTAACAAATTGCTGAGGATCATCTTCAGCAACATTACTATAGCACCTCACTATGGCACCTCGGCTCTCTGACGTTCTCGGTTTATTTTCTCCCTTCAAAGGAAAAACGCAGCCCCTGCCTGCTCCAATTGCGCCAGAGGTGACCAAACCGTTCAACCTCGATTCGATCGTTCCAGTGAGCGATTACGTTTGTCCGCCGGAACTAGAGCGCCAACATCACTCGTCCCTGCGTGACTGGGTGAAGGCCCATTTGGATAATCCCGCATTCAACGATCTCGAGGATCGGCTGTGGGCGACGCCGAAAGACTCTACCATCAGCGCGGCTGAACGGGCCTTCCTCTATAATTTCATGCGCGAGATGAAGGCGAAAAACACGCTGGAAATCGGCACCTTCACCGCAGGAACGACCCTGTTGATGGCGTGTGCGGCCTATCAGGATAGTGGCAGGGTATACACAATTGACCCCTACGGCGCCGACCGTGCGCCGGGGCTGATTGCGGCTTGGCCGAAGGAGCTTGGCGATTGCGTCGTGTTCCAGCCGAAATACTCGACCAAGTTCCTGGACCCGCTGTCAAACAACCCCAGATTCGATCTGGTGTTTATCGACGGGAACCATCGTTACCCGAACGTCTTGCATGATCTATATGCATCCGATGAAACTCTCGCGCCTGGAGGAATCATCATCGGGGACAATGCAGAGCAGCTTGGTGTCATGGACGCCTGCCGGCACTTTCTAAGAGACAATGAAGGCTATGAAGGAGTCGCGGTTCATCTGACCTTGCCTGTGCCGGGCTCCCGCGAAGTCGGCAAAGACATCGACAGTGAACTCCGGCCACGGGGCGCGCGGTCGGCCTTTGTTATCCTGAGAAAACCGGATCGGCTGTTCCTGCACGATAAGACGCTTACATTCTGGGTCGCGAATATCACCGAACTGGCCGCACCTGTAATCTCGATATCAGGAGTAAGCGAACGGGACGCGGAGATCCAGGTTGTCACGCATCTGGTTTCGCATCCGAGGGACGGGAACAATCCAAGCCCGCAAAGCCACCAGTTTGTCGAATCCTTTACGGTCTCGGGCGCGTTCAGCCTGGAGATCGACAGCAGGCTTGAGCTTTCCTCAGAGGCCGAATGTCAGGTGAACTTCGCCGACATCGCCTTGTATCGCACCTCCGGCGACGGTTTGATTAGCGATCTTCGCGTAATGTGGGGCGATACGGAATTGCTGCCGAACAGCAATTTCCTGCCCTCCTAACTACAACCGTGCCGCGGATCGGGTTAACAACAATTCGTTACCAGGGGTTCTGATCACAGCCAATCATCTTTGAGAAGACCAACTGTGGCTGAACGGCGATATCTCTACATTCCCGCATTTATCGCTGCCTTTTTCAATCATTTGACTGCATTTGTCGAACAAATTAAAATCGCGAATAACTTGCTCCATGACGACGTAAGGGAATTACTTCGAATTTGGATTGAGATTTACAAGGTACTATAATAGAAATAGAAAACTTCATATTGTAGGAACTCTATATTTTAGCTTTATCTTTACCTAGAAATTTTCTATAACTATTTAAAAAATTCAATTAATTGGATAAAGATTATTAGCTAATGTAATCTAGCATTCTACCCTCCGAGGCATGAACCGGAGAACCCAACTAGAGCAAAATAGGTTAGGTTATCACTTTCAGTTTATGGGCATTTTTTGCCGATGGACCAGATGCTGCATTGTGGTAGAAAAAGCCGATTTCCTTGGGGTTTTGACTACGGCTGTTTGATCGATCTTCCCGCTTCATCTGCCCACTCCATTTGCCGATTTGGAAATTTGCTCCAAATTTGATGGAGCTTCGAGCGAAGCATAAATGATCAATTCTAACTCGGGTTTTGCCAAATTGAGAGATGCTCAAGAAAAAATTCAATCTCTCGCATGGCTTTCGACGAGTTTGGACCCTCACCGTGGTTCGCGAAAGATCGTCATGTGTCATGGCGCCTTCGACCTCTTGCATGTCGGTCACGTTCGTCATCTCAATGCGGCACGCCGGCACGGGGACCTACTAGTAGTCACAATTACCGCCGACGCCTTCATCACAAAGGGGCCTGACAGACCAGCCTTCACATCCGCGCTTCGAGCCGAGATGCTCGCAACGCTTGAACTTGTCGACTATGTGGCTGTAGTGGAAGGTCCAACAGCCGTTCCCGCAATCGAAGCCGTTCGTCCGGACATCTATGTCAAGGGCGGCGAATATGAGAACGCCTCCGACGACATCACCGGGATGATCGATGTCGAGCGGGCTGCCGTTGAAGAGAATGGCGGCCGCGTCGTCTTCACCCACGAAGAAACCTACAGTTCAACGAGATTGCTCAACCGGCATTTCGGAAAGGTTGGCGCGACCGCGCGGGAATATCTACAGCGTGGATCTATCCAAGCCGCGGAAACATCACTGGCGGAACTCCTCGAAGTTGTCGCCGGCATGAAGATCGCCGTCGTGGGGGAGGTGATCATCGATCACTACGTCTATGTGGAGGCGCTGGGGAAGGCAGCGAAAGAAAACATCATCGCGACATTGCGACGGGATGAAGAGATATTTGCGGGGGGTGCCATTGCAGCGGCGGGTCACTTGGCATCCTTCTGCGAAAACGTCGACGTGATCTCTGTGATCGGCGCGCACGATGCGTTAGACGAAGTCGAGCAGCTAATCAACGAGGCCCTGCCGGAATCTGTGAGCACATCATTTGTACGGCGTGGAGACGCACCGACAGTCCGGAAGACCCGATTCGTCGAGCCAACCTACGTCCGAAAACTCTTCGAAGTTTATGACATGAATGACCAGCCGCTTGATGACGAGAATAGAAAGGAACTACACGAGCGAATCCTAGATAAATGCAGTACCGCAGATTTGACAATCGTCTGTGATTTCGGGCATGGGCTAATCAACGACGAAACGGTGGGCATAATCGAAAGCCTGCCTGGCTACCTGGCAGTTAACTCTCAGTCGAACGCCGGAAACATCGGGTTTAACCTCGTTACCAAATACAACAGGGCAGACTTGGTTTGTATCGATGCCCTTGAAGCGAGGTTGGCGACGTCAGGGAAACACGAGCCGCTCGCCGAACTGGTTGGACAACTGCGTCATGCGCGACCGAATTGGGATAACATCATTGTTACAGATGGATCGCGAGGATGCATCGTATCGGAAGGTGGTAATTCAGAGACCATACAAATTCCGGCCATTTCACAAGACGTTGTCGATACGATCGGGGCTGGTGACGCGTTTTTCGTAATCTCATCAGCCCTACTTGCTGCTGGCGCATCATGTGAGTTGGCTGGCTTTCTTGGGAATATCGCAGGCGCAATAAAAATTGGCATAGTAGGGCACAGGAGACCGTTAGAGAAAATAGAGGTTCAGCGTTACCTCACCACTCTTCTTAAATAGGGCCGATTGGATGAGCATTGATTGAAAAATACATTCGCAATCTGGCGCAATGCGTCCTCGGAACTGTTGTGACCGATCGGTCAGGGGACCGGATCGATCTGGATGAAGCAATCCGTTCCGCCGGCATTGAAATGCAGAATGTGCACGATAGTGGCGGGCGCGTGATGTTCATTGGCAATGGTGGCAGCGCAGGTGTCTGTAGTCACATGGCCGTTGACTACAGCAAAAACGGGGGGATCCGCGCGACAGCGCTGAATGACCCATCCGTGTTGACGTGCATTTCCAACGACTATGGCTACGAGTTTGTTTTTTCCAAGCAGATCGAATGGCATGCCCGACGGGGGGACATTCTGGTTGCCATCAGCAGTTCAGGCCAATCCGCAAATATACTCAACGCCGTTGAGGTTGCCAGGGATCGTGGTTGCAAGTCCTACACACTTAGTGGTTTTTCGGACCAGAACCCGCTACGGAGACTTGGTGACGTAAACTTCTTTATGTCGAAATCGGAATATGGATTTGTTGAGGTCGGTCACCTTGCACTTCTGCACGGTATCCTTGACCTGCATATGGGATTGGATACCGTCGGCAAATTTGCATGACGGCAGCAACTCTAAACAAAGGACCCATAGAAACGATGGCTGATCCGCGTAGCATCTTAGTGACCGGCGGTGCCGGCTATGTTGGTAGCGTTCTGGTGCCAAGATTGCTGCAACGGGGCCACGTGGTTACCATCCTAGACTTGTTCCTCTATGGCCACCATGTCCTGGACGCCGTTCGAAATCATCCAAATCTCGTCATCGTCCAGGGCGATATCCGCAATGCGCCAGCAGTACACAAGGCCATGGCGGGATGCGACATGGTCATTCATCTGGCTTGTATCTCCAATGATCCGTCCTTCGAACTCGATCCTGACTTGGGTAAGTCGATAAACTTCGACGCGTTCCGGCCACTGGTGCAGGCAGCCAAGGCCGCCGATGTCAAAAGATTCGTCTACGCTTCTTCATCCAGTGTGTACGGCATCAAGGAAGAAGAAGAGGTCACGGAAGACCTGACCGTCGAGCCGTTGACGGACTATTCGCGTTACAAGGCGCTTTGCGAGCAGATCCTTGAGGAGGAACGGGAGCCTGGCTTCACAACACTGACCATCCGTCCGGCAACTGTCTGCGGCTATTCTCCCCGGCAGCGAATGGATGTGATTGTTAACATTCTGACAAACCATGCCGTGTCGAAGCGTAGCATCAAGGTTTTCGGCGGCGAACAAGCACGCCCGAACATCCACATCGATGACATGGTTCGGGCCTACGAGATGTCGGTGTCGCTTCCGGATTCGCTGATTGATGGAAAGATATACAATGTCGGCCACGATAATGCGTCGGTGATCGAACTGGCAGAGACGGTTCGCGAGATAGTCTCCAGGGACAACACACTGGGCGGAGACATTGACCTTGAAGTCGTCCCGACTGACGACCATCGGTCCTACCGCGTCACGTCCAAAAAGATTGCGGCTGAGTGGGGATTTGTCGCCGAAAAGACAATCGGTGATGCGGTCCGGGACCTTCTTTCTGCCTTCAAGGATGGCCGCCTGGCCGATACCATGACCGATGAAAGATATTTCAATATCAAAATGATGCAGTCGATCGATTTGAACTAGAAGTTTGGGAAGGAATTACAGAAAAAGGCATGCCAACGTCGTCGAGATGCGTGAAGATCGGTTTCATCGGTGGGGGAATGATGTGCCAGGTCGCTCATCTCCCGTTCTACCTGGGCAACCGGTATTGCGAAGTTGTTGCCGTCGCCGAGTCCCGCCCGTCGCTGGTCGAGGCACTCCGGCATGTTGTTGGGCAAGCCAGGGTTGTCAATGACTATCGCAGCGTATTGGAAGACCCTGCCGTCGACGCGGTAGTAATCAGTGCGCCGCGGCCAGCAACCGGGCCATTGACCCTTGAGGCCCTGACCGCAGGCAAGCACGTCCTCGCCGAGAAGCCGATGGCGCATACGTTCGAACAGGCTGAACGCCTTGTAGCGGCTGCGCGCGACGCGGGAGTCCTCTACTCCGTCGGGTACATGAAACGATTCGATTCGGGGATCGAGAGGGCGACGGAGATGTTGCGCCAACTTCGTGATTCTGACCGGCTGGGTGCACTCCTGTTCGCGCGAATCTTCGATTATTCACGCTCCTATGCCGTTCCACCGCCACCTCATACGCGCCCGGCCGAAAGCCGGAAGACGCGCTTCGAGACGTGGCCGCTCTGGCCTAATTGGCTGAAGGCACAGCATCGTGAGGCTTATTCGTGGTTCATGAACGCCGGCTGCCATGACATAAACTTGCTGCACCTGTTCATGGGTGGAAACCTGTCTGTCGTCGCCGCACGCATGCATGTGGATTGTGCTATCGCGGCACAGTTGGAAGCGGACGGGGTTCCCGTCATGCTTGAAATTGCCAAAACTGCAGCCGGCAGGTGGCTTGAGGGTGGCGAGTTTCTTTTCGAAAAAGGCAGACTTGCGTTTTCAGTGCCCTCACCGATGGATAAAACCGGCGTTACGCAGGTTCGACTCGAGGAGGAGGACGGTTCGGAAAAAATTGGTAAAACCGATTCTGGCTGGAGCTTTGCCCGCCAGGCAGAGGGGTTTGTGTCCGCGCTTACAGGGGAAGCGCCGCTGCGGAACCCCGGAATTGAAGGCATGGCGGACATGGAACTGATTGAGACTATTTGGCGCCGGATCCAACTCCAATGACCGGACCGGTCAAGGTACGCGAAAGTTGCCGTTTGTGCGGTTCGCCAGATCTGATCCGAAGTGTGCCTCTCGCCAATGTGCCGATCATCTCACCTAATGTCGGCATTTCAGACACCGGTGAGGGCAAGGACCTGGAGATTGTCACAGCGCCGCTGGACAATTACCTGTGTCGAACCTGTGGCCTGATCCAGCTGGTTCATGTCGTCGATCCTAGCCTGATTTACCAGAACTACCTCTATCGAACGTCGATATCCTTGGGCCTGCCAGAGCATTTCCGTCGACTCGCGGAGGCGATCATGGAGAATCTAGCGCTCGTGCCAGGCGACCGAGTCGTGGAATTCGGCAGCAATGACGGCACGTTGCTAGGGGCCTTCGCGGCTGCCGGCATGGACGTGCAGGGCGTCGATCCCGCGAAAGGGATCGCCGCGGAAGCGACGGCCAGTGGCATTCCTACGGTCTGCGATTTCTTCGGCCAATCCTTGGCAAATTCCCTCTTGGCGGACGGCGGTTCGGCACGCGCCATCATCGCCAACAATGCAATGGCAAACATCGACGACCTCGCTGATGCCCTACATGGTGTCAAGACACTCCTGGCGCCGGACGGGGCGTTCGTCTTTGAGACTCAGTACGCACTCGATGTTTTCGAAAAGAAGCTTATCGACACCATCTACCATGAGCACATCTCGTGCTTTTCCGTTCGGCCCATCGATCTTGCTGCAAAACGCTTCGGACTTGCTGTGTTCGATGCTGAACGGATTGATACGAAAGGCGGCTCTGTCCGCTTCTGGCTGCAACACCGTGATGGGCCGCGTCTCCGTGCAGATCGAGTGGACCAGCTGATCGAACAGGAGATGACGGCACGTCTCTACGATCCAGGGTACCATGAGGAGTTCGGTGACCATGTCGAGCACCTGAAGCAGGAGCTGCGGAATGTTTGCGATGAGATACGGTCCAAGGGCCAGGCGGTGGCCGCCTATGGTACGTCCGTAGGGTGCGCAGCGCTCATTCACCAGTTCGAACTAGAAGCGCAACTTGATTGCCTGTTTGACGACACGCCGTTCAAATCGCGACTAGCTGGACCCGGCTACGATCTGCCGGTTCATCCTGGTGAACGGCTCGCCCAGTTGCATCCCGGCCTCGTGATCATTCTGGCTTGGCGGTATGCTGAGCCTATCATGGCCAAGCAAGGCCGATACATTTCAGACGGCGGCCGGTTCTTGGTGCCGCTGCCCGAACTCAAGGTTGTGGCCTGATGCCTGCGGGCACCAAAAAAAATCCGGGCGGGACGCTCGGATGCGATTCGACCGGCAGTGAGAATAGTTCGAAGGAACGATATGAGTTCGACGCCGATCGTGGTTTGGCTGTGCAGTTCGTGGACGGCCTCGGCGATCTCCGGGCCGCAGTGTCGATGTCGCGGATTTGGATCACCCTCGGCTGGCTGGACTTTCGCCGGGAAACCCGCCGGACAGTCCTTGGGCCCTTGTGGTCGATCTTCGGCACCGCGGTGACAGTCGCTGTCCTAGGCTATGTCTACGGCGCGGTGTTCGATTTCAAAAAAGCACCCGCGTTTCCTTACATCGCTGGCGGTCTGGTACTCTGGTTTTTCATTGCCGGATGCATACAGGGTGGACTGACGGTCTATCAGGGCGCTCGGGGGGTCCTGACGGAAAGGAACTTACCGATAGCCCTCTCGGCATTCCGGTTCGTGTTCCGTTACTTCGTGGAATTGCTCGTGAAGTTTGCGGTTTTCGCAATGGCGGCTATCTACGTGGCGTTGCCCATGAATGAAAATGCCTTTCTGGCCATCCCAGGACTCGCCATCCTCGTTGCCTGCGGTTTCAGCGTAGTCCTGCTTCTCGGACCTTTGGGTGCACGCTTTCGTGACCTCAACCAGATTGTTTCTCCGCTCATGCTGATCGCGTTTCTGGCATCACCCGTTCTCTGGCCGCAAGGAATGCTCGGCAACAACGTGATGATTGCGCTCGTGAACCCCTTCACGCATTTTTTGGCCATTGTCCGCGATCCGCTAATGGGCTCGCCACCGCCAACACTCTCCCTCGTGATCAGCCTCGCCATCACGGCGTTATGCTGGTGCATGGCGGTCGTGACGCACTGCCTGACCAAGGACCGCGTCGTCTACTGGATCTGAGTGGAAAGCTTCAATGGCTAAGCTCGAGTTGTGTGATGTGGGACTTACCTATCCGGTTTACGGCGCGCGATCATATTTATCCGGCGGCGCGCTGACGCTGGCAAGGGCGGGCGGCACGATCGGTCGGGGCCATTGGGGACGGCTCGAGGTCGAAGCGCTCGCGGATATTTCGCTTGCCGCGGAGGACGGGGACCGGATCGGAATCTTGGGTCCTAACGGGGCCGGTAAGACGACGCTGCTGAAGGTAGTCGCAGGAATTCTGCGGCCGAACCGCGGGCGCATTGCGCGCACCGGAAAAACAGTCGCCGTAATCAACCCGTCGGTGGGTCTAGATCCGGAGCTGACTGGGCGCGAAAACATCAGGCAGATCGCGATGCTCTACGGTTTGACCAGTGTGGAGATTGCCGAGCTTCATCCCGATGTCGAAGCCTTTACGGAGCTGGGAGATTTCCTCGATCTTCCGGTCGCCACCTATTCGGCCGGAATGATCACCCGCCTTGCCTTCGGGGTAGTCACAGGAATTCACCCGGAAATCCTGGTCGCTGACGAGAATATCGGTACCGGCGATGCGAGCTTCCTGCAGAAGGCGCACGAGCGGATGCAGGCAATGATGGGGCGTGCCAGCATCTTACTTCTGGCCACCCATTCGACCCAGACGATCGAGCGCCTATGCAACCGGGCAATCCTGATGAATCACGGGCGGCTGTTGTACGATGGCGGTGTGCAAGACGTGATCGAGCGCTATCAGAAAGATACGCAAGGCGCGTCTTTGTGATCGGCAGGCAAATTGGAGATACCGTTAGCCTGTGACACTAGAACAGTTTGGTGTCAGGCTGGCCGTCGCTGGGCGCAGACTGCAAATATGTAATGCGCCATTTTGTGATAGCCTGTGTGTACTACTTCGTCGTTCATGCTGAACATGAAAACCGTGTGGAATAAACTCTCCATCAGAGCTTTCAGATCCGGTGCTGTCTTACAATTCACATGACCGCGTTTGCTGCCCTCTGACGCGTAGGTTTGAGATTCTAGGGACGGCATGCCGATGATCATCACTCCTTCCGTGGTCAGACACTGCATCATGTTCTCGAGGAAACGATGTTCGTCGGTCGCCACAATATGTTCGAGCACATCGAGGGAATAGATGGCGTCGAAGGCACCTTCCATGGGGCCGTCCAAGAAATTGTGCGTAATGGCAGAGTAGCAATATTCAGGCTGAATCCGGCGCTTAGCGTCAGCGATGAATTCGGGGTCGAAGTCGGTGACGGTCAGCGCCGCAACTTCCTGCATGACCAACGGTGCATTAAAGGCGTCACCGCAACCCACTTCTAGCACATTGCGCCTTCCAGACAGCAACTTCGCCACGAACTTGTAGCGAGAAAGTGAAAACAGGAACCGCCTCGGGTCCTCGATCCACTCCCGGCTCTTAAGCAGACCAAGGCTTACCTCACCCCGATTTGTGACAAATTCGACATTTGGCTGATTCACGGGGTCGCGCATTTGGCGGTTTTTCATCATTCTCGCCCTCGAGCAGGCTTTTCGCTGTCAATCCTACGTGCCATGCTTCCGCGAGGAAACAACAGGCTGGATCATCCGGCCGCATTTCGAAAGCGCATCTGGCCAGCCAGTGGGTATCCATTTCCTTCTCAGGCGGTGTTTCAGGCCACCAACTTCGACAGCATCCTCGCTGAAATCAGGTGCATCGGCCGCCAGACCGCCTCACCATGCTTCTAACCTGGCAAGGTCGGCCTACACCAGTGACAGATTTTAACGTGGATGTGCATGTAGCCCGGCGAGCCGTGCTGCCTGACGGTATTGTCGCGATGCTAATCGCAATCGATCAATTTTGTGGCCGTAGCAGACGAATAAATATCCTCGACGTCACCTAACGACAAATCTAACGCCCACTCCACCAACGTTGTCAGCCGCAATAAAACCAACTCCAGCTTTTTGAAACGCGTGCTTGATGGAGATTAGGGTTTTCGGATGGGGCTTGCGTGCCCCTCGCTCAAAATCGATCAATGTACGTTCATTTACCCCAGCCACCTCGGCGAGTTTTTTGCGTGGCCAACCAAGCAATGCCCGCGCCGCGCGACTTTGAGCCGGAGATATCAAGCGCCCGCCCTCCTAGGTTTCTTGCCAGTTAAGCCCAAATTTTGGCGCAGCATCAATCTCTTGCCCAAGCCCTTTGAATCTCCAGCCTCATTGATCGGTGCAAACTCTGAGATCTAATTAGGTTTTTAATCATATAATAAGTAAAAAAATATATAAACATCATATTTTTTGTTTATTTTGACTTCGTCTATTGTATTATGTACCGGTGAATTATGGAGCGGATACAAATGGACCGAACAAATGAATTGGCGGATCGGATGCAGCGCGGGTTATGTCCGGCGACTGGCTGGCGTTGTGGGAAGAGAAGACCGGACGCCGCCAGCCGGAAGACCTTTCCGCCGTACTGCAGGTGCAGCTAGACATTGTCAGCGAGGAGCTGAACCGGGTGTGGTTCGAACGAACCAGCGGCCACGAGGTCGCCCGATTGGGATCCACTGACCTTGTCCACCCAGCCCCCATAGGTGATTAGCAATATCGACGGCTGGGTTCTCGACGGCGTCATTGAGTGCAAGCATGTCTCCGGCTTTGCCAAGGACGAAGAGTTTGTCAGCCACTACTACCCCCAGCTCCAGCATTATCCTTCCGTAACCGGAGCGCCGCGGATCTTTTTCTCAGTGATCTATGGCAACCACCGCTGGAAATTCTACGAGATCGACCGAGACGCCCCTTACATCGAGCTCTCATCGCGCGCGAGTTATTGTTATGGTGGCATGTGGAGGAAGACCTCCCGCCTGTCGATGAACAGGCCCAATCCACGCCTATTGCCCTGGATGACCTACGCACCGATGGGATGACGAGCTACAGCCGTGAGCTGCCCTAGCCGCCGACTGGCCGAAAACCGCCGCGCCGCCGGCCGCTTCACAACGGCCACAATAGGGCTCAAGGAATTGGTTGCGGATGATGTAAAGCTAGCCGCAGGCTACGGCGTAAGAGTCACCCGGGCCCGTAATGGCGCCTTTACTGTCAGGGAGGCCATGCAATGATCACCAAATGCGCCCAAAATATGCCCACAATACCTACATTTTTACCAGTGTTGCGCGTCAATGAACGCCGGCCGCCGAAAGGCCCGCATTGTTTTTGCCCGATATCGACATCGAGCCACAGATCAATGTGTAGTCAACTCACCCATGCAATGCGCTCGCCAGTGGTTCGACCCAACGATGGTCGTTTGTCAGCAAAAAATAGACACTACGGTGCTCAATCGCTTGTTCCCGGTTCGCGCATCTTGTGGGCGGCTGACAGGACAGCGTCGATGATGAATTGATACCCGGTGCATCGGCAGATGTTGCCGCTCAAATATTCTCTGACCTCAAGCTCGGTGGGGTCGGAGTTCGTCTGCAAGAGCGCCGAGGCGGCCATCAGGAACCCTGGCGTACAGAAGCCGCATTGCAGCGCGTGATGTTTCTTGAACGCCTCCTGCACAGGATTTAATTGCTCGCCTGCGGCCAGCCCCTCAACCGTCTGAATTTCGCTCCCATCTGCTTGCACAGCCAGAACCAGGCAAGCGCGATTGGGCTGCCCGTCAACGATCACCGTGCAGGCGCCACACGCACCGTGCTCACAGCCTAGATGGGTGCCCGTAAGATTGAGGTCGTCCCGCAGGAAATCCGCCAGGGTCCGACGCGCTTCCACGTCCCGGCTATAGGCGGTCCCGTTCACGACGAGGTCTACGTGAAGGATTTGTTTAGGTGCGCCCACAGTCTATCCCTCGCTAGCGCGGCTGACGGCCGTTTGAAGGGCCCGATCGATCAGCAACGCTGCCATCGCCCGCCGATAGTCCGATGTCGCGTGGAGGTCTGTGCCCGGATCAAGCTGGCTAGCAATCGATTCAGCCACGTCGCCGACGGACTGGCCGTCAGATATCTGCTCCTTTGCGGCGGAATCGAGATCAAAGCATAGGGGCGTATCATCCACGCCACCAATGCCCACTCTGGCGGTCACGATGCGTTTATCTGTGTCGAGTGATGCCGAGCAGCCGACCCCGACCAAAGCAAAATCGCCATGGCGCCGCGATAACTCGCAAAAAGCAAATCCAGTAAGCACGTCTGGCAAAGGTATGTGGACTTCAGGGACAAACTCTTCATCTGAGACCGCTGTGGAAAGCGCTCCGTCAAAAAAATCGGCGGCAGCAATCTGTCTTTCACCATCCGCAGATCGCACCGTCATTAGCGCGCCCAGGGCAAGGGCGCAGACCGGCAATTCGGCCGCCGGATCGGCATGGCAGATTGAGCCGATAATGGTGCCGCGACTACGCGTGGCAGGGTGGCCGATTTGCGGCGCCGCTTCTGCGCAGAGGGGCAGCGCCGATTTAAGGTCTTCATCTTCGAGCAAATCCTGCTGGCGCAGGTTCGCGCCTACCCGAAGGATTCCATTTTCCTGGCGCCAGCCGTCCAGGGCAGACACACGGCCAATATCGATCAGCACGGTCGGCCGGACGACGCGAAGCGCTAGCAACGGCATCAAGCTTTGGCCGCCGGCGATAATGCGTGCCTCGTCGCCATATTCCGCCAGCAACGCAGATATTTCCTCGATGGTTTCCGGCGCCGCATATTCAAACGGTGGCGGCTTCATTTGGCACCCTTTGTGAGCGGGGGGCCGCTCTCCGCCAACAATTGGAAAAGGTCGCTTTCGGAAAATGGAGCGTGACGCAGTCGAAATCCTTCCCGTCTGACGGCGTCGTCAATCGCTGCGGACAACACAGCCGGCACGGGAATAGTGCCGCCTTGGCCGGCGCCCTTCATGCCCAGGGGATTGAGCGGGCTGGGAGTCGCCACATAGTCGATGTCGACCCGGGGCATATCCATGGTGGTCGCCATCAAGTAATCCATGAACGTACCCGTCAGAATCTGTCCGTCCTCGTCATACTCGACTTTTTCAAAGAACGTATTGCCGATGCCAAGTGCGATACCACCAAGCACCTGTCCGTCGGTGATCAGCGGGTTGGCCAAATTTCCGAAATCCTCAACGGCTGCATATTTGATAATGTTCACTTTGCAGGTCTGCAAATCGACCTCGACAACCGCTACGTGACAGCCCGTGGCGAAGGTGTTCGTCGCAGGTGAAAAACTCCCGGTGACGCTCATTCCAGGGCCAAATTCTCTCAGCGCCAAGGGCGCGCCGGATTCGCCAAGGGATGTTTCAACGATTTCCGATAGCGTCACACCGCGCGAGGTGTCATCGGCCAGAACAACGGCGCCATCCCTGAACATCAATGCGTCGGTCTTTGTCTGAAGCAGGGCCGCGGCAAAACCGAGCGCACGATCCTTCATTTGTTGGGCGGCCTGATGAACCGCTGACCCCGTAACCACGCCGGCACGACTGGCAAATGTACCGATGCTGTAGCGCACTTCTTCTGTGTTGCCGGCGACCACGCGCACCTTGTCGAATGGAATGTCGAACGCGTCCGCGGCGATCTGGGCGAACGCGGTGCGCTGGCCCTGCCCTTGAGACGGCGTGCCCATGCGCACAGTGACAGATCCATCGGCTTCGATCGACATGCCGACTTCTTCATAGGGGCCAAGGCCAGTGTCTTCGACGCAACAGGCGATGCCGATGCCCACCATGGGTCCGTCGGCGGGTGCTTTGGCCTGCAGTTGCCTCCGCTCGGTATAGTCGACCAGGTCCAGCGCCCGTTCCAGCAGCGCCGGCACGTTGCCGCTATCGTAGGTACGCCTCGTTCCGTCACGGGAAATGAAGCCAAGCTCATATGGGTAATCATCAGGCGGGATCAGGTTGAGCCGTCTCAGATCGGCCGCATCGATATTCATCTCACGGCCGGCGGCGTCGAGCAGGCGCTCCATGACGTAACAGGCCTGAGGCCGGCCCGCGCCGCGGACCGGCGCTACTGGCACTGTATTCGTGTAGACGATATCGCACTCGACCGTAAAATTCGGGACCTTGTAGGGCCCGGGTATGTTGACCGCGGTCAGCAGCGGGACAACCGGGCCCCAGGGGACGTAAGCACCGTTGTCGTGCAGAAAACGGCCGCGAACGCCAAGTATCCTGCCGTTTGCATCCAGCGCCATTTCCAGTTCATGAATCTGGGTGCGTTCGTGGTAGGAGGCAATCAGGTGCTCGGCCCGGTCCTCGATCCATTTGATCGGCTGCTCAAGCATCTGCGCGATGACAGGGATCAGAAGGTCTTCGGTATAAGTCAGTCCTTTGTAACCGAACCCGCCGCCAACATCGCCGTTCAGGACCTGGACGGAAATCTCGTCAAGCTTCAGGGCCTTCGCAATGGCGGCGCGATGCACATAGGGCACCTGGGATACATTCCAGACCACCATCTTTTGCTGATACCGGTCCCAATTGGCAACGATGCCACGGGTTTCCATTGCTTGCCCGGCGCCCCTCTGAATCGTGAGCCTGTCACGAACGATATGGTGCGCAGCCCCGAAGGCCTGATCTGTATTACCGGTCGCCAGCTTTATCTGTGCCGCGCGATTGAGCGGCACATCGGTATGGACCAGGGGTGACGCCGCAGTCAGAGCCGCCTCGATATCGATGATGGCGGGCATTGTTTCATACTCGACTTCAACGAGGTCGGCGCCGTCCTCAGCCAGATACCGGTCGCGGGCAACAACGGCACAAATCGGCTCACCCACATAGCGGACTTCACCGTCGGCGAGGACGGGCGGTTCCCGTGGATCGGGCAAAGCCGGGTTTGGATGACAATCCGGAAGCACCCGGGCAGAGGCCGGCAGGTCCCCGGCGGTGATGACGGCGACAACATCATCCGAGGCCCGCGCCGCTTCCACATTCACGCGGATTTTCGCCCGGGCCGCAGCGCTTCGCACAATCGCGACATGCAGCATACCCGGCAGGCGAATATCGTCGATGAAACGGCCACGCCCCATGAGGAGTGCGTCGTCTTCTGCCCGCACCTGGCGCTTTCCGAAAAGGCTCATTTCCGCGACTTCATCGAACGGTGGTGGGCGTCGATGCGGGGGAGTCAGCCCTACGCATGGCGGGCGATGAACTCGAGGACGATGTCGCTGACTTCATCCGGCTTTTCAATGAACGGTATATGTCCACCGTCCGGCATTACCCGCAGTTCCGAATCTGGAATCCGTTCGGCAATCAATTCACTCAGCGACAGAGGAATAAGGTTGTCGTTGGGAGCACCGATGACCAGGGTCGGCGCTGTGATGTTGCCAAGCTTCTCGGTAAATTTCGCTTCACCGGACTGCTCGGGCAAGCAGCGACCCCAGGCCAGTACGGACTGCACAAACGATAGATACATGTCGGACGAGTTTTGCTTGATAATCTTCTGGTTCGCCATCATCTGCTCGTAACCCTCGTCGGAATTGACGAATTCCCGGCTCAGCGTCCACAAACCCATATAGTCGGCGACTTCCGCATTCAGACCGAGTTTCATGATCAGACGCATGCGCAGATCAAAATTCATCTGCGCGGCGCGGTCCAGCTCGCTAAAGCCGCCGACTACAATAAGCGACTTGACGAGATGCGGCGCCATTTCGGCGAGCGCCAGCGCCATCGACCCTCCGAGAGATGAGCCGAGAATGTGCATTGGCCCCGTGTCGATCTCCTTGATCAAATTGACGAAGTCGTCCGCCCACGCTTCCACTGTGTAAGGCGGGTCGGATTTGGTCGACTTGCCAATACCCCTAGGATCGACCGCATGGACCTTGACGCTTTCAGAAAGCTTCGGAATTGCCCGCCGGTAATACTGATGATCCAGTCCGAGACCAGGGATCAGCAGTAATGGCTCACCGCCGCCGGATACGACATAATGTATTTCGGCATCGTCGACAGTCGCGATCGGCATCGGTGTTTACTCCAAGATTAAGAAATCAACTCAAGGCAGAGTATCACCTAGGCCCAAGCCAGAATACTATGCCGCCTATTCGCCTGCTGCATGGCGTACCTGGATGATAATACCCGCGGGTGGGCTAGACTGGCGCGATGATGCAACTCTCCGTACTCGATCTCGCATATATCGGTGAAGGCTTCACTCCGGCCGACGCGCTGAACAACGCCCTCGACCTGGCGCAGCACGCCGAGGCCGCTGGCTTCGCGCGCTTCTGGCTGGCCGAACACCACAACCTCGCCGGCATCGCCAGCGCTGCCACTGCCGTGTGCATTGGCCACGTCGCTGGCGGTACCAAGAAGATCCGCGTCGGCGCCGGCGGGATCATGCTGCCGAACCACTCACCGATGGTGATCGCCGAGCAGTTCGGCACGCTGGCGACGCTGTTCCCTGACCGTATCGACCTTGGACTGGGCCGGGCGCCGGGCACCGACCAGCGCACGCTTGCGGCGCTGAGGCGCGGCCCGGAATCGTCAGAATATTTCCCGCAGGACGTGGTCGAGCTGCAAGCCCTGCTCGGACCACCTCAGGAAAACCAGGCGATCCACGCCATTCCCGGTGAGGATACCAACGTGCCGCTGTGGATTCTCGGCTCCAGCCTGTATGGCGCACAGCTCGCCGCCATGCTCGGCCTGCCCTATGCCTTCGCCTCGCACTTTGCGCCTCAAGCGCTGATGCAGGCGGTGTCCATATATCGAGAGCAGTTCAAACCCTCGGCGCAACTCGCCAAGCCCTATGTGATGGTCGGCTGCAACGCCATCGTTTCCGACACGGAGGATGAGGCAAGGCGGTTGTTCACCACGCCGCAACAGCAGTTCACGCGCATGGTGCGCGGCACCCGCGGCCAGTTACCGCCGCCGGTTGACGACATCGAGAGCTTCTGGTCACCGGTAGAGAAAGCGCAGGCGTCGTCGATGCTGGCCTGCTCGTTCTACGGCTCGACGTCGACGATCAAGGCCAAGCTGGCACCGCTGATCGAGGCCACCGGTGCGGACGAACTGATGGTGGCGGCGGCGATCTGGGACCATCATTCGCGCGTGCGCTCCTACGAGCTGCTGGCTCAGGCGATGGCTTAGCGCCGATTGGCCTTTCATCATTGGCCATTCGATGAAGTTGAATGCACGTTTTACGCTCAGCCTGCTCAACGTCGAAGAATTGCCCACCGACCATCGGCCGATTGTGAGCGCAGGCGATTTCGCTATGGTGGCGGCAACGGATAGAGGCGCACCGGGTCGGCGGTGATGTTGGAGGGCTACAATGGGCGAAGGACCAGAGCAGATTGATCTGGTTGTCGCTGGTGGAGGAATAGCGGGTCTTACCACTGCGCTGGCGGCTGCGGAGACAGGCGCCAAAGTAGCGCTCCTTGAGAGATCCGACGATATCGGCGGCAATGCTCGATATTCGGCGGGCATGCTCCTTGGCGCAAAATCTGCCGAAGCGCTGCATGACTACATTCCCGATGGCGATCTCGCCCTGCAGGAGCTGTTGTGCGGCCGCTATGACGAGGTCTTTGCCTGGCTGGAGGCACTCGGCCTGCCGCTCGACCCTTTGTTCGACTTCAGCGATTTTCGCTTTGTCCGGCCGATGGGATTGGGCGCACCGGGCCGGCGGCAACCCTTTTTGCGACTGATGGCAGACACGGCGGAAGCCCTGGGCGTGACCATCCTGAGATCTTCGCCAGTAACAAGTGTAACAGCCACAGATCGCGGCTTCCTGGTCGAATCCGGCGACAACGGCAGCCAAGGCGCGAAATTCTTGACGCAAGCGGTAGCCTTCGCCACAGGCGGGTTTCAGGCCAACCGCAAGCTGCTGGCGACCTATTTGGGGAAAGAGGCCGCGGAGGCACTGATGATCCGGAGCCACCCCCGTGCCATGGGCGACGGCCTGACACTTGCCAATGGTCTCGGCGCTGGCACCTCAGCCAACCTCTCCTGCTTTTACGGGCATGTTATGCCGGACTGTCCGGTGCCGCCCGAGAAGTGGCAGCCCATCACCCCCTATTTCGCCCGCCTCGGTATTCTCGTGAACCTGGACGGTCGCCGCTTCGCCAACGAATCCGAAAGTCTGCTGGAGGAGACAAATCCGCAGGTTGCCTGCCAGCAGCCGGGCGGCATCTTCTATCTGCTCTTCGACGATGCGATGTATCGTGGCATTGGCGCCGATCAGGGCACGGTCGCGAGCCTGCCGGATGTCGACTGGTTTGCGCTGGCCAAAGAATACGGCGCACCGCTTATGCAGGCGGACACTCTACCTGGGCTGATTTCCAAGCTCGGCGAATCAGGCCTCCCTGTTGAAACACTCACCAACGAGTTCGAGACCTATAACGCGGCGTGCCAAAAGGGCTCGGCGGATGACCTCGATACTGTCCGGTCGGCCAACCTGATCCCGTTCGCCGCTCCGCCATTTTACGCATTGCGCTGCCGCGCCGGCATCACGGCGACCTCCGGTGGCATTGCGATCGACACTGGCTGCCGGATCACAACGCCAGACGGTCAGCCGATTCCCGGCCTCTATGCCGCCGGGGTTGATGCTGGCGGTGTCTTTGGCCGGACCTATGGCGGCTTCCTCGGCTGGTCTCTGGTGACGGGCTATGTTGCCGGCCGGTCGGCCGTGACCACGTGACCAACATGGTTGATCCGGCGAGGACGGAAATCGAGGCAGATCTGGTTGTTGTCGGCGGAGGCGGCGCAGGCTTGGCCGCAGCCGCTGAAGGCGCCCGCCTCGGGCTCAGCGTGATCGTACTGGAAAAGGCTGCCCAGGTGGGCGGCACCACAGCAATGTCGGTCGGCTCGATCATGGCCGCCCAAAGCCGCGCGCAATTACAGGCCGGCATTGCTGACACACCGGCGGACCACGCCAAGGACCTTGACGATATCCGGCGAGCATACGGCATAGAGGATGACCCCGAACTCAGGCGGGTTCTGACAGAGAATGTGGCTGAAACCGTCGCGTTCCTACGCTCGATCGGCGTTAATTTCCTTGGGCCCCTGCCGCAGCCACCGCACACCGCACCGCGCCTGCATCAGGTCATGCCCACGTCCCGCGCCTATATCGCCCGGCTTGAGCGCCACTGCCGCAAGCTGGGCGTGGACTTTCGCGTATCAACACGGGCGACAAGGCTGATGGTTGAGGCAACCAGGGTCATTGGTGTCGAGGCAGAGAGTCCCGACGGGGGGATCGCAGTCACCGCGCGGAAAGGCACCCTCCTCGCTTCAGGCGACATCGGTGGAAACTCGTCGTTGATGCATGCGCATACAACGGACTGGGTGGATGGTATCGAGGTTTACAACCCTATGAATACCGGCGACGGCCAAAAGATGGCGGCCAAGGCGGGAGCGAAGATTGCATCGCGCAGAGACATGGGCCCCGCAATCACCGCCCATCTCCGCTTTGTCCCGCCGCGCCGCTCTCTTTATCACAAGATACCGCCTTACCCGTGGCTGACCCGTGCGTTGGTTTGGGCGATGGCTTGGCTGCCGAAGTGGTTGATCAGGCCGTTCGCGATGAAGTTTCTCACCACCACCCTGGGCCCTGACCAGATTGTCTATCAGGAAGGCGCCATTCTGGTGAACATGGAGGGAGACCGTTTCGCCGACGAGCTGAATAATCCCAACCTTTTGGTGGCCGCCCAGCCGGCGGGTAAGGCGTATCTTGTATTTGATGACCGCTTTGCAAAGCAGTTTACAAAATGGCCATACTTCATCTCCACCGCGCCGGGCGTGGCCTTCGCTTTTCTCGGTGACTATCGCGCCACCCGGCCTGACCTGTTCAACAAAGGCAAAACCATCAATGACCTGGCCGGGAAGGTTGGGATCGACGGCGGCAGGTTGGCCGCAGCAGTGGCTGCTGCCAACGAGGATCGGACGCCGGGCAAAAACCTCACGGCTCCGCCTTACTACGCTCTCGGTCCGGTTATGCTCTATACGATGGTCGCTCAGGTTGGGCTGGCGGTGAATACCCGCTTTGAAGTTTTGAACGAGGCAGGAGACGCCATTCCAGGCCTCTATGCGGCAGGGGGCGCCGGCCAGGGAGGATTTACGATTACCGGCCACGGCCATGGCCTTGGTTGGGCATTCACAACCGGGCGACTGGCCGCTCGGAGTGTTGCAGAAGATCGGTGAGAGAAAACCGACTATTATGTAATCCATGCACGCGTTGTCAGAGTAAACCTGCGTGTGCCAAACGTTGCCCATCCGTAGACTACCCAAATGCGCAAAGCCCCTCTCCGCTAACCCAGTTCGCCCTGACACTGCCATTCCTGTGTCCCTCGTCAGCGCCTACTGGGCAGTTTGAGTCCACTCATCAAACTCTGCCAGCAGGGGGTCTATGAAAACATCACCTGGTCGGAGCGGTCGCGATAAAGAGAGCCCAGCAAGGGAACGTGCTCGAGATAAGGCCACGTAGGCCTGACCAGAGGCAAAGGCTCCGCCTTCAAGATCGATCCGAACATCGTCCAGGGTGAGTCCTTGTGCTTTATGAATGGTTGCGGCCCACGCCAAAATCAGCGGCATTTGATTGAATGATCCGATGACCTCGGTGACCACTTTCTTGCCAGCTTCATCCCACTTGTAGCTGACCTTGTCCCAAGTCGTGCGATCAACATCAACAACACTGCGGCCGCTATCCAAACGCATCGATACGCGGGTGGGTTCCAGCTCTGTGACAGTACCAATTGAACCATTGACCCATCGCCCGTCCGGATCATTTTTCAATGCCATTACCCGGGCACCCGGTTTCAGAACAAGTGTCTCTGGGGCCGGCAACCTGTCGGCGCCCTGGTCGAATTTTCCTGTCGATTTGGCAACATACTCCTCTGGCATTGCTTCGATCGCGTCCAGACCAGCCTGATTGTAGTGATTGGCCCGGGCGTTGGTGCCAGTCAGCAGCATAGGTTCCGCGCCCTCCCGGTGTGGGCCAGCACAATGCTGGTTCAGTGCAGCTATCGCATCTTCGACCTCGTCTGCGCCCCGGAGATTTCCCAGTAAATCAATGAAAATTGGGTCCGACTGCCG
This sequence comes from Alphaproteobacteria bacterium, assembly GCA_021776685.1. GTDB lineage: Bacteria > Pseudomonadota > Alphaproteobacteria > Bin65 > Bin65 > JAJFFJ01. The sequence continues at coordinate 17,713 of JAJFFJ010000043.1, read as the reverse complement.
ACGCACCGTGGGGAGCTGTACGTATTTGGCATCGATGTCGGTGCCGGCCAGAGATTTGGCGCTGAAGCAATAAGGGGACGGATATCCCATTTGAAAAAGCATCTCTTCTTCCTGGGAAGGAACAACGGGCGGAAGCTGGAGAAAGTCCCCGACAAATACCATCTGGACCCCTCCAAACGGCTTGTCACTCCCGCGGGCATTTTTCAGCACCACATCCATGGCATCCATGATGTCAGCCCGGACCATCGATATTTCATCGATGATAATCCGCTCGATACGACGCCAAAGCTTGTTCGGACGAGAAGGTTCCAGATTGTCCCTGTCCAGGAGCCGGGGCGGCAAACGAAAAAATGAGTGAATTGTCTGTCCGCGCACGTTTATTGCGGCAATTCCGGTTGGCGCCAGAACCACCTGCCGGGTATCCGCATGCGATTGCATAATATACCGCGCCAGCGTTGTCTTTCCGGTGCCAGCGCGGCCTAGGATGAAGACACAGCTGGACCCGGAATCAATCGCCGCCAACGCCTCCTGCACACTTGGTTCATCTGCAAAGTCTGGTGCAAATATTTCCTTCGGAACGGCTTCGGATGGCTTCTTTGTTTGGATGCGCTGGTTGAATTTCCCGAGACCACCTGGTTCGACAGAGGCTCCCTTTTCCGAGTTCCCACGATCATCCGTCATGCCGTTGCCATCTGCGCTTTCTGGATTCATAGCTCGGTGCGTATCCAAACCGGATAACCGATTCAGACGGCGTTTGTTGCGGCTTTTCTAAAAGGGCGTCAAGTATAGGATCATCCCCCCTGACCCCCAACAAGTTCAAACGTATCCTTGAAACGGCATTGTCGAACCAAAGCAGCAAGCGCAAATATGGCCAGATCGACCTGGATTCATGGGCAGCCAGTCAAGATAACAGCAACATCCCTCAGGCGTGGCTCCAATTTGCCGACTGTTTGGTTGGCAAAAAATGCCTGCTTAGTCTCTAGTCCCACCCGGCCACGCAACAATCTCTTCGAAAGTCTGGAAACGCAAAAAGGGCCACGGAGACAATTGCCCGAAAAGGCATTGTCAGACTAATCGAGTACGGCGCACCAAATCTTGACGGCTCGAGGTATCAGGTTGCCAGCTGACGCCATTCCGCCATGGCGAATGCTCGGTCCCGCTTGAAGTCGGCTCGTGTTGCCAGGTTCCGTTGCTGGTTGAAGTGATTGTGGATTGAGGCGTGAACGGAAGTAAACTTCTGCAGTGCTTCGAAATTCCGGAACTTGGCCATCGCTCGCTCTCGTCGTTGAAACGGCTGATGTGAATTCTCTGCGCGATTGTTGAACCAACGACGGCGCTCATGGGATGACGCATTCCCAATCGACTTCATGGCTGATCGATATGAACCAAGGCGGTCGGTCACGATGATCTTCGGCCGGCCGTAACGCTTCATGACCTTCTTCAAAAAGCGAATTGCGGCTTTGCGGTCTCGACGTTTCGTCACAAAGACTTCGAGAACCTCGCCTTCGTGATCAATCGCACGCCACAGATAGTGCGTCTCGCCACCAATCTTCACGAACACCTCGTCAAGGTGCCAGCGCCAATGCGAAAACGACCGATTTCGCACGCGCCGCTTTCGGATCTCGGCTGCGAACATCGGACCAAATCGGTTCCACCAGAACCGTACCGTCTCATGACAAAGATCGATGCCGCGCTCAGCGAGGAGATCTTCGACCTGGCGCAGCGACAACGGATACCGGATGTACATCATCACGGCGAGGCGAATGATCTCAGGGGAGCTATTGAAACAGCGGAACGGATTTCTCATCCGCCGAGGCTACGCACCGCCCCTCTCCGCCTCAAGCCGGATTAGTCCGACAACGCCTACGGGAGGCCCTGACATCCAGCCCGACCGAGATTTTGTCCGCTCCAAGTGGTGAAGCGGTCATCCTAGCGACTTTATCCGATCTTGCTCCAGGAGCGGACGTTATCAGCGGGCAACGATTACGTCTACTTTTGACCCAACGCGGACAACGCCGATAATGCGATTTCCTGGGTTTTGGCGTTACCCCTTGCCCTGAAAATCGGGGGGGCGTTTTCCGAAGAATGCGGCCAATCCTTCCTCATATTCCGGCCCGCCAACCAGCGATGCCTGCAAGCGTGCTTCCTTGTCCATGACGTCAGCGTATTCCAGGTAGGGCGACTTCTTCATCAGTTCCTTCTGCCCCATGTAGGCCCGGAGCGGACCGGCAGCGATGCGCTTGCCGAGGGCGGTGGCCCGTTCGCGAAGTTTGGCGCCTGGCACCGAGCGGTTGACCAGCCCCCAATCGGCCGCCTGCCGACCGCGGATGATGTCCGCGGTGTAGACCATCTCCATGGCCCGATTGTAGCCGACCAGCCGCGGCAAGAAGAAATGGCCGCCTGAATCCAGCGCGACACCCAGGTTGGCGAAAGGCGAGGAAAGCCGGGCATTGTCTGCTGCGTAGATGACATCGCAGGCGAGCGCGATGCCGAGCCCCACTCCCATTGCCGCACCATTGACCGCCGCGATGGTCGGCTTGGGGCAATGATAAATCTTCGCCAGTACCGGATTGATCTCTTCGGTGATGATTGCGTAGGCGTCCTCGTCCGGCTTGGCGGAGGAGAGGTCTCGCCCGGCGCAGAATGCCCGGCCCTCACCGCCAATCAGAACACAGCGGACGTCATCGTAAGCTTCCGCATCGGTGAATACAGCATCTAGGTCTCCAAGCATCTGCGGGTCGACGGCGTTCATCTTGTCCGGCCGGTTGAGCAGGACTGTTAGGAGGCCGTCGTCGAGCGAAACGATCAGAGTCTTATAGTCCGCCATCTCACGCATCCTTCTGGGCGTCTGGGGAATGAGCCATCAGCGCCTTGAAGTCGGCGACGCAGACGTCCGAGCCGTTCTGGTTGAGAATGTGCCACCGCATGGCCATGAGCCCGGTGCCGTCCTCCCTGTCCTCCAACTCTGTAATCTCGACCCGCACATTGATCGTGTCGCCGATGAAAGTGGGGCGTGGATAGCGGATGCGGTCGCAGCCATAGTTGGCGATAACCGTGTTGGTCTCTGCTGGCAGCACCAGACCACCGCAGATCGCCAGCACCATCAGGCCCGCCGCGATGCGCTCGCCGAACATACTGTCCTCGGCATAGACCTTATTGGTGTGCATCAGGAACCAGTCGCCTGTGAACATCGACCATTGCACCACGTCGGTCTCCGTCACCGTGCGGCCACGGGTGATCTCCTCCTGGCCAAGATGCATTTCGTCGAACCAGTGCTCCAGCAGCCGTTTGCTCATGGACGTGCCTTTCCGATGTTGTCGATCCCGCCCACGAAGAGGTCGTAGACGAGATCGGTCAGGGTCTCGATGGATGCCGGGCCGCCTTGACGGTACCAGCCGGGAATCCAGTTGAGGATGCCGAAGAGGGCGAATGTTGCCGGCGCCCTCCGGGGGTCTTTGGGGCCCAGCCACTCCGCAATGACGCTGGCTGCGACATCGAAATACGCCTGCTCCTTTGCCGCGACCCGGTCCGCCAACTTGCCGTCGAGACAGCGCCGGTCATTCAGCAGGGTGCGCACCTCGTTCAGGTGCCCTTGGTAGTAGCCGACCTGGCGAGTGACCAGTTGGCGCAGGCGGGCGTGGGCATCGGGCTGGGCGCGCAGGTCTTCGGCCAGGCCATCCATCAGGTCGTCCAGAACCCTGTCGACGATGTAGAACAATACGTCGGCCTTGGTCGTGAAATAGTAGTACATGCCGCCCTTGCTGACCTTGGCTGCGGCAGCAATCTCATCCATTGAGGTCGCCAGATAGGTCTGCCGGCTGAACAGGCGGGCAGCAGCGCGGGCCACCTTGTCCATACGCTTGGTCGCCTTGGGCGCGGGTCCCGGGGCGGTAGCGTCCTCGTAGAGTTTTGCGGCGTTCATGCTGTCACCCTGCCTGAGGCCGTTCGGCCCAGTAGGGCTCCTTGTGAGCGCGCTTCAGGACTTTGCCGGTGGGGCCACGCATCAGTTCGTCCTTGAACTCGATGGATTTTGGCACCTTGAAGCTGGCGAGGCCATCCCTGGAAAAATCAATTATATCGGCGTCCGACGCATCCGCGCCGTCACGCAGCACCACCAGCGCATGGACCGCCTCGCCCCACTTGTCGTCCGGGATGCCGAAGACGCAAACTTCGCTGACATCCGGGTGTTCGGCGATCCGGTTTTCAACGTCCACCGGGTAAACGTTGTAACCACCGGTGATGATCATGAACTGCTTGCGATCAACGAGATAGACGTAGCCCTCGTCGTCTTGCCGGCCCATATCGCCGGTATGTAGCCAGCCGTCGCGCAGGGTCTCTGCCGTCTGCTCCGGCGCGTTGAAATACTCCTTCATGACGAATTTTCCGCGCACGCAGATCTCGCCGAACTCTCCGGCCGGCAGGGTTTCGCCGTCCTCACCGGTGACTTTCACGTCAGTGTGGTGCATGGGCTTGCCGCAGGACTGCAGCAGGTGTTCATCGCCCGCCAGCGCCCGGCGATGATCATCCGGCGTCAGATGCGTGTACCAACCTCCGGCGCCCTCTGTGGAGCCGTACCACTGGTCAAACTCCGCACCGTCAAAGGTCTCCAGCGCGCGCCGAATCAGCGCGGTAGTCGTCGGCGCCGAGCCGTAGGAGATGCGCCGCACCGATGACACGTCGTGGCCGCCCTGCTCCGCCACGTTGCAGACCGCCAGTAGCATGGTCGGCACCCAGACAGTTCTGGTGACTGAATATTTCTGGATCGCATCAAGGCAGGCGACAGGGTCGAACGCTTTCAGAATGACGTTTGTGAACCCGGTCACGACGTTCCAGGTGTCGAGCAGGCAGGGCACGCCTGCGCCCGGCAGGCAGTGCAGCCAGACGTCACCCGCGTGCATGCCCAGATCGAGCTGGGTATGTGCGGTCGAGTGCATATAGTTGCGGTGTGTCCAGACGGCTGCCTTGGGCACACCAGTCGACCCGGTCGTATAGCAAATCTGGGCGACATCTTGCTCCGTAACGGCAATCTCCGGATCCGAAGCGACGCCGCCGGCAAGCAGCGATCCATATTCCGCCAGGTCTACCTGGGCATCACCACAGGACAGGACACGGACGCCGCGGGGCAGTTCCGCCATCAAGGGCGCGAAGTCATTCTGGGTAATCACCAGCTTCGCGCCGCAATGAGCGACGACGCGGGCCATTTCTGCGGGCACGTAGCGATAGTTGAGGCCGACGCGGACCGCGCCGATGCGGGCGGCGGCGAAGATCACCTCGACCAGGACCGGGCCATCCATGCAACAGCTAGCGATCACATCGCCTCTGCCAATCCCTTCGGCGATCAGCGCATTGGCCAACTGGTCAACCCGCCGGTCGACCTCCCGCCAGGAATGTTCGAGCTGGTCATAGGCATAGGCCAGGTGATCGGGGCGCCGGAGCGCCGCGCTTCTCAGACTCTCGGCAATCGTCGCAGTGGACACCGGCCCTTTCCTCTCTCAGCGTGTGTGGTGTTCTTGTTTTTCTTTTTTGTTTTACAAACCGACGACCAGAACGTCATCGGCGGAAATCGGCATCTCGCGGCCGTCGATCCCCAGTTCAGGGATCGCCAGGAATTCCACCCCCTGCTGGTCGGTAATCGATTTGACCCGCAACAGACCCTGCCGCCAATAGTCGTCCTTTTCTTCGGCGCTGGCGATCGCGAGGCCCGCCGACCGGGCATGTTCCTCCAGCTTATCGTGCCATTGAAACCAGGAATCAGGCAGGTGACCCCAGAATATCGGGTTGGGTCGCGATGCCATGAAGAGTGAGAAATACGCATAGGAGGCGCCGAGATTCTTGACGGCGGCGGCGACCTCATCCTCCCGCATATGCGGCATGTATCGGCGGATCAGATAGGCAGCAACCGTGAAGTGGCGGCTCTCGTCCTTCGCCATATAGCCCATGAGCTGGGCGAATACCGGATTGGCGGACTTCTTAGCGAGGTTGCCATAGGTAAGCGTGCCGACCGCCTCGCCAGAGGCAAAGCTGGAGAGCAGCACCTGGAAGCGGTAGCGGTCGTAGGCGGATTTGTAGCCCGCCCAGAAGCGCTGCACGCTTTCCTGGGTCCAGGCGACATTGCGCATCGCCGCCCATTCCATCTCTGTCTTAGGTTCGAAATTGTAGGGAAAGCCCGGCAGCAGACGCTGGGTGACCAGCTTGCCGATCAGGTCGTGATTGCCTTCGTCACGAACGATGGTTTGCAGCATGCGGCGCAGGCCATCTTCCTCACGCTCCTCGTAGGCGCCGATCATAGCGCGGGCGAAGACTGTGGTGCCCGCCTGCTCGAAAACCGAATCGATGGTAAACCAGTAGGCGAGCCCGAGCCTCTGTTCGTAGGTAAAGGCCTCCGGGTCAAGCTCGTCCCAGGCGACATCCGTAAACAGGTCATAGGAATCGCGCACCGCCGTCTGGAAGATCTGCCAGATTTTGGGGTCGCCATCGTCCCAGGACAGGGGCTGCATCGCGTCCGGCGCGATCAGCGGCTCCGGCCAGGGCTCGCTGTCCTGCGCGGAGAGTCCAGCCCAGGGGACATAGTGCGGTTTCGGGAACCGGTCGCTGCCGAAATCGGGCTTGGGATCGCTACCAGTCATGCGGGTTGGGCCTCCAGAGGGCTGTCTTCGGCAAGGGCGGCCCGAACCTTGGGCATAACCTCGCCAGCGATACGTTCGACGTTGGCGGCTGCCTTAGCGTAGGGCATGGCGCCGATGGATGCGAAACAGATGATCTCGTCCGCCGTGGTGCGGCGGCACAGATCCGTCAGATATGCCGCAACATGGTCAACGTCACCGACCGGCCAGCGGGACATGGCGCGAGGGATGTCCGCATCGCCGCCTGTACGCTCGCCCAGTTTCTGGAAATAGGCGTAGGACTTGTCCAGCACTTCGCCTTTGGCGGGCAGCAGTTTGCCAACGGTTTCCCAATACCAGGTGAACTCCGCCAGGCTTTCCTCGAAGGCAGAATCCATGGTCTCGCCCACATAGACCGGGGTCATGACGGGGATCGGCTTCGCCCAGCGGCTGGCCTCAGGCAGACCGTCCCGGAATTCCGTCAGGCGCGGACCCAACTGCCCCACCGAGTTTGTCAGCAGCGAGCCCATGATGCCGTAGCCCCACGTCCGCACCATGTCGAAGGTCTCTGGGCTGACCGAAGCGACATAGGTGGGAATGGGTGACTGCACCGGCGGCGGCCGGAACAACAGGTCGTCGAAGCGGTAGAATTCACCCTGGTAGTCAACCCGGCCCTCGCGCCAGGCCTGCTGGATGATGTCGAGGCTTTCCAGGAAGCGGCCGCGTGCCTCGGCCATATCGATACCGAAGCCAGCGAATTCCTTCGGCTGGTAGCCGCGTCCGACGCCGAAGTCCAGCCGGCCGCCGGAGATCAGATCGACGACCGCATAATCCTCGGCAACCCGGATCGGATCATGGAAGGGCAGCACAGAGATTGCCGCGCCGAGGCGCAGCTTCTGTGTGCGAGCCGCCAGCGCCGAGAGGAAAACCGCCGGCCCGCCGAGCGTCCCGTAGTCGGAGAAATGGTGCTCAGCCACCCAGCCAGCCCGCGCACCCAGGGTTTCGCCATAGGCAAACAGATCAAGGGTTTCGCGATAGACATCCTGGGCAGGGCGACCGTTGGGGCATTCCAGAACTGAAAACAGGCTGAAGTCGACCACAATCTCTCCCTCAAAAAAACCGACCAGTCGGTCGAATTTCTCATTTAACACAATGACTCTTTTGCCGCCAAGGAGAAACTTCGTCGGCCTAATCGTCCGAGGTGAGGTTGCAACCAGGTTGTCGGTAGGGAAATGAACCGCGAAGACTCGAGAGCTAAAGGCCTGGATCTAGAAGGTCAGGCAGATGCCACCAGGTTGTTCCCTTGACGCCAGCGCTGCCATTGCAGCGTCGATGTCGTCCGCGAGGAATGTCGCCCGGATGAGCGGCGCCAACTTCCCATCACTCCACAACGTGGATAGCTCCGCCATGGCCCGGTGCACCACGTCGGGTTCCTGCTCCACATGGCTGTTACAGAATACGCCAACCGAGGAGAGTGATTTGACCAACAGGAGGTTCGCGGGAATCTGCTGAATGTCCCCAGCGGCAAACCCAACCACCAGGAGTCTCCCGCCCCATCGGCAGCAACGCAGGGCCGCATCGAACCAGGCGCCACCCAACGGATCGAACACGGCGTCAACGCCGTCGCCGGTGGCCTCGAAAACCAGATCGCGCAAGGCTTCCGGCGTGGCCGCAATGACAGGCTGAGCACCCCGTTCGGCCAGTACCGCCGCTGCGTCCTCGGTTCGCGCCACGGCATAAATATCCGCGCCCAGTGTCCGACCAACATCGATGGCAGCGAGGCCGACCGCGGACGTTGCGCCCAATACCAGCAGGCGCTCACCTGGCTCGAGGCTCGTCCGGCGATTGAGTGCGATCCAGGCGGTGCAATAGGCGCCGCCAAACTTGCAGGCAACGTCCCAGCGCATGTCGTCCGGCACCGGCATAACCCGCGGCGCCTCGACCACGATCTGTTCGGCAAACGCGCCGCCGTAAGTGAGGGCCAGGACCCGGTCGCCGACCTTGAGGCGCGCTTCATCGCCGTCAACTTCCTCGACCACACCGGCCGCCTCGAAACCGGGAATAAAGGGCACCTCGGGTGCGTGCTGATAGGCACCGCGGGTCATCAGGAGATCGGCGAAGTTGAGCCCCGCCGCATGCACCGCAATCCGCACCCCGCCCGGCATACGCGGCGGCGGCTCAATTTCTTCAAGGGTCAATTCGGCGGGACTGCCCAGGCGCGTGCAGAAGATGGCTTTCATCCAATCAAACTACAGCTCAGGAAGCGACAGCGCCACTTGGGGGGGGGGGGGGGGGAGGGGTCATAGACAATGCGTGGATGAACGTAGAAAACCGATTGTGGGAAGATTTCATTTCATCACTCACCCGCCTTGGCCGCTTATGGCTATTAGCAGGCAGTGTCAGAGCAACTTGAGCTAGGCCAAGAAGCTGCCTGAATCTCTGATTATTCACACCATGAGATTTTGCCACTCAGTCAGAGACGATGATCGGTAGCGTTTGAAATCTGCGCGGCTTGTGAGATGACGTTGATGATTGAAGTGATTGTGGATTGATGCATGGACGGCGGCGAATTTCTGCAGGGTCTTGGCATTCCTGAACTTCGCCATCGCACGCTCTCTTCGTCGAAACGGTTGATGCGAATTCTCTGCCCGATTATTCCGCCAGCGCCGGCACTGCTGGGACGACGCATTCCCGATCGACTTCATGGCTGCCCGATAAGAGCCAAGGCGAGCGGTTACGATGGCCTTCGGCCGGCCGTAGCGCTTCATCGCCTTCTTTAGAAACCGAAGCGCAGCCTCGCGATCCCGACGCTTCGTCGCAAACGCTTCAAGGACTTTGCCTTCATGGTCGACCGCACGCCACAGATGTTGCGTCTCGCCGTTGATTCTCACGAACACTTCATCCAGGTGCCAGCGCCAGCGCGAGAAGGACCGGTTTCGAACCCGCCGCTTCCGAATTTCGGCGGCGAACATCAGACCAAAGCGGTTCCACCAGAACCGCACCGTCTCAGGACAAAGATCGATGCCGCGCTCGTGCAAAAGATCTTCGACCTGTCTGAGCGACAGCGGACAGTGAATGTACATCATCACCGTTAGGCGGATTACATCAGGCGAGTTGTTGAAATATCGGAACGGATTGCGCATCAAAGGACGCTATGAAATGTCCTCTACCCGCTCAAGCCTTTTTGCTCTGACATTGCCCCTCCCTGACAGTCTGTATGCGAAAAAGGGCCAGCAGAGACTTTTTCTGGAAACGGGCGTTGTGCCTCCGATTGCGCGTCTCCGCCCTACGAGAAGCCTTGCAAAATGGCCGTATTCCGCGGGCTTTTGCCGGAAGGTGGTCTGGATCTGGGTTCGTGGCGAATGGAGTGGTGGTGGACGCAGTCTCAGGCGAACCCGTCTCCGCCGGATTTCCCTGCTAAACAGGGAAAATACAGGGAATTTTTCGAAATTTCGAGGGAATCGGGCTTTTTCCCCAGCCAGTACGCCCAGAAATGCCGGGGCTACGAGGTGAATTCCCTAAAGGAGATAACAGGGAAATTTTTCGACCGAACAGGTAATTTTATTGCGATTACAGGGAATTATAGGAGCCGAGCAGGGAACGCCTGAACAGCCAGGTTGTAGGTTCAAATCGGGGGCTCGCAACCGTCTTTGTGGCATTGTCAGAGCAAATTGCTTGAGCCCGTTAGCGGCGGTCCGTAGCGTCCGGCGATGACCAACCCATTCCGCTATTTCAACAGCTCGCCCGAAATCATTCGCCTCGCTGTGATGATGTACGTCCGCTACCCGCTTTCATTGCGTCAAGTCGAAGATCTACTGGCTGAGCGCGGTATCGATATCTGCCACGAAACCGTGCGATTCTGGTGGAACCGTTTCGGTCCTCTGTTTGCTGCGGAGATCAGAAAGCGGCGTATACGCCATCGGTCGTTTTCGAATTGGCGATGGCACCTGGACGAGGTTTTCGTGAGGATCAACGGAGAGACGCACTATCTGTGGCGGGCCGTAGATCACGAAGGCGAGGTGCTGGAAGTTTTCGTCACGAAGGAGCGAGATCGCCGAGCCGCACTAAGGTTTCTGAAGCGGGCGATGAAACGCTACGGCCGGCCGAACGAGATCGTTACCGATCGCCTCCGATCATATCGAGCCGCAATGACGGTGATAGGGAATGCGGCATCTCAGGAGCGTGGGCGGTGGAAAAACAACCGAGCTGAGAATTCGCACCAGCCGTTTCGACGACGTGAGCGGACGATGGCAAAGTTTCGCGACGTCAAAACCCTTCAGAAATTTGCGTCTGCCCACGCCTCGATCCACAACCACTTCAACCTTGATCGCCACTTAACCTGCCGAATTAGCTTCAAGAAAGGACGCGCCATTGCGCTGGCCGAATGGCGCCAACTAGCGTCCTAAATTTTTGCTAGTCGGAAGCCCTTCGCTGGCTTACCCATTTGGTCTGACAATGCCTGCTTGGCTTCTAGAATCGCACGCCGACCCATCCACTTCTTTATAGTCTGGACACAACAAAGGCGGAACAGAGATTTTCGGCAAAATCGCCCCTTTGGTCTCTGATTCTGCGTCTCTGGCGCGTCTCCGGTTCCGAAAAGCGCCCGGTACTGCGGGCTTTTGCCCGACAATGGTCTGAGCCTGGGTTCGAAGTGAAGAGAGTGGTGGGCCCGGCAGGACTCGAACCTGCAACCAGACCGTTATGAGCGGTCGGCTCTAACCAATTGAGCTACGGGCCCCACCAGGACCAACTGTGGTCGGCGCTCATAGATAGTGAAGCCGCCCGGCGGCGGCAAGCCGCCATGGCCCGCTGGAGCAACCAGAGGAGACCGCCGACCGGCAACGGCCTCGGGTATCAGGCTCTGGCCGAATGATCAAACAAGGTGATGAGGGTAAGTGATCGCGTCCAGTGATCGTTTACGGTAATCCGGCCGGTGATCGGGCAATGTTTTCGCGAAAGCGCGCTGGCGGCCTGGTAACCATCCGACCCAACCATTCCGGGGCCAACCATTCCGGGGCCAACCACTCTGGGACAATGCCACACCGGAACACAGTCATTCGGAAGGATGCTAGCGGGCGGCGCGGCGTAGACAATGAAACCTCCAGGGAACCCACTAGTGAATCCACCTGGGAAGCCGCTGGGGAGACCGCCGGGATATCTTGACGCTGACGCTGCCGAACAGTTGAACCTCCAACGGCCCGGCGGCATCATGCCCGCGCGATCCGGAACCTGCTTTCCACCTCCAAACTTATTCTCAGACCTGCACCCGTACCCGTCCCCAAACCAACAACCAGAATGGCACAATGCGCCTGAAATCCTTCACTTTCGCCCTGACCCTGTTGACCGCGGCGCTGGCCACCCACGCGCCTGCCCATGCCACGGACTCCAAGGCCGCCAAGCCCAAGCCGATCATTATCGTGGTTGTCGGCGATTCCCTGGCAGACGGGCTATGGGCGTCGCTCTATCGGGCTTACATCAAAAAGCGCTACGTCAGGGTCGTCCGGGAAACCCTCAATTCAAGCGGATTTACAGCCTATAACTGGCAGGCCAAGCTGGAAGTGATCCTGCGCAAATATCCGAGGATCGATCTGATCGTCGCACAGATGGGCACCAACGACCGGCAGCGGTTGATTATTCGCCGTCAGCGTTGGCCAAGCTTCCGCTCCGATGGCTGGGTAAAAGGATACCGCGAGCGGGTGGAGAAATTCATGTCCCGGCTGCGCGAGGCGAAGATCCCCACGGTCTGGGTGGGGCTGCCGATTGTCCGCGCCAAGCGATACGACGCTGACTATCAGTTCATGAACCTGATCTACAAAGCCGCTGCCGAGGCCAACGACCGCATCGCCTTTCTGTCCAGCCGTGCGCTCACCCAGGGCGAGAAAGGCCACTATGTGGCCTTCAAGCGCGACCAGCGGAATCGGCGGCGCCGCTTTCGTCACGACGACGGAATTCACTTCTCGGACTTCGGGTATGACCTGGTCGCCCAGCACGTAATCAAGGTAGCCGGGGAAAAATGGCCCGGATTGGTGCCACCACCGTCCGCAGGGAAATGACCTCACGACTTTTGATTTCCGGCGTCGTCATCGGCCTTACCGGGCTGAGTGGCTGCGCCGGCCAGAACAACGACCAGCAGGCAGACCGACCGGGTGCGTCGGCTGCGGGCAAATCTGCTGCCCGCGCCAAGCGCCCTCAAACGGCGGCCAAGCCTGCGACCGACCCAGCCGGCCCGACCAAGACCGCGGACGCCGGCACACCTGCGAAAGCCGCTTCCACAAACGGCACGGCCACTGCGGCCTCCCGCCCCTCTGGCGAGCGTCCCCCCGACCGTCTTGCCGAACGCCCCACCGAACGTGCGGGCGGCGAAGGCGACCTTGCTGAGCTGCCCGACCACGACCGCGCCAAGGACCAGCGCGACCGCCAGCGCCGCATCGACAAGCGCCGGCGTGAGGCGCGGCAGAACCTTCGCACCGTGCGGCGGGAAAATGACCGGGAGCAAAGCAAGTTCCGGGCCAGCCTGACATCGACCCAGCTGCGCGCGCTGCGCGGCTTTCGGAGCCGCCTGGCCAGCCGCGAACGCAGCTATCTGGCCCCGTTCCACGCCCGGCTTCGCGCCCATTCGGCCGGCGGTGGCCGCAGCCGTCTCGTGGTGCTTCAGATCGGCGACAGCCACACGGCCAGCGATAATTTCAGCGGCTTTGTGCGCCAGCGGTTGCAGCGGCGCTTTGGCAACGGTGGCCGTGGCATGCTGGCGGCGGGTGTTCCTTACCGCTTCTTCCAGCCGTTCCAGGTGCGCGCCAGCCAGACAAAGGGCTGGAAGGTCCTGAGTAGCCGTCGCAAAGACGATACCGGCCCGTTTGGCATCACCGGCTATCTGGTGGAAAGCGACAGCCCCGACGAGGTGATTTCCCTGTCCATGCGCGGCACGGAGAGTTTCCGCACTCTGGAGGTTGAATACCTCACCAGCCGCCGCGGCGGCGCCTTCACCGTGCAGATCAACAAGAAGATCGTGCGCACGATCAGCACCCGCGGCCGCAAGGGCATGGCCCGGGCGGTGATCCGGGCGCCCCGGGATGCCTGGTTCGTTGCGATCCGGCCAAAAGGGAATGGCATGGTGCGCCTGCTGTCATGGTCCACCTACAAAAAGGGCGGCGGCCTGGTTTATGTCAATCAGGGCATCAGCGGCGAGACCATCGACATCCTTGAGCGGTGGGACCCGAAGATTGCCAAGTGGCAGATCGCCCACCTCAACCCTGCTTTGATCCTGGTCGCCTTTGGCACCAACGAGGGCTTCGATCACAAGCTCAAGCTACGGGAATATCAGGAGCGCTTTGAAGCGCGGCTCGGCGACCTGCGCAGGTGGGCGCCAAATGCCACGATCGTGCTGGTCGGCGCGCCGGATGCGGCGCGCTTGCCCTCATGGTGCGTGCGCTCACGCAGTTGGCGCCGGCGCAAGGCGCTGCGCGAGAAAGCCAAGTGCCACCGCCTGAGCGAAGCCCATGCCAGCCGCTACGAAAGGCTGATCGACAAGAAGAGCAAGGCGCTCTGCTACTGGCATTCGCCGCCGACGCTCCCCAAGATTCGGCGTATCCAGTTCCGCACCGCGCGCAAGCTGGGCATGTACTATTGGGCCTGGTCGCGGGTGATGGGGGGCCAGTGCGGCACCGACCGCTGGGCGCGCAAAGACAAGCCGCTGGCCTATGCCGACCGGGTGCATATGACCGCCGCGGGCTATGACGTCAGCGCCCAGGCCTTTTACGAGGCGATCATGAGGGATTATAAGGGCCGGTAGACGCCGGACCTCCGCCGGCGAACCCTCATTCCGCCGGCGGCATGCTTTTCCCCACCTTCGACTTTCTGCTCTTCTTTCTGATCGTCTTCGCGGTCGCCTGGGCGCTGTCTGCACAGGCGACACCGCGCAAGCTTTTCCTGACAGCCGCCAGTTATTTCTTCTACGGCTGGTGGGACTGGCGCTTCATGGCGCTGCTCTTCGCCAGCAGTCTGATCAACTATGTGGGCGGGCTGGCAATCGCCCGGGCGGGCGTGCCGCGGGCGCGAAAATGGGCGCTTGGCCTGACGGTGGCGCTCAACCTCGTGATCCTTGGCTTTTTCAAATATTACGAATTTTTCATCGCGTCCCTGGAGGGCGCGCTCACGTCCCTCGGCTTTGCGCGCGACCTGCCGCTTTTTGAGATCATCCTGCCGGTCGGCATCAGCTTTTTCACCTTCCAGGGCATTTCCTACGTGGCGGACGTTTATCGCGGCCATGTCACGGCGCGGCGCTCGCTGCTGGACGTGATGCTCTACATCTCCTTCTTCCCGCAATTGGTGGCGGGGCCTATCGTCCGCGCCCAGCAGTTCCTGCCCCAGCTCGACCGCCAGCCAGACCCGCGGCGCATCCTGGTGACCTTTGGCGTGCTGCTGATCGCCTGGGGCCTCTTCAAGAAGGCCATTGTCGCCAATTACCTGGCGGTGGACCTGGTGGACCGGGTGTTCATGGACCCGGACGCCTACCACAGTGCCGATCTGCTGCTCGCGCTCTATGGCTATGCGGTGCAGATTTATTGCGATTTCAGCGCCTACAGCGACATCGCCATCGGCGTCGCCGCCCTGCTCGGCTACAGCTTCCCTCGCAATTTCGACCAGCCCTACAGGTCTCAGAGCATCGCGGAATTCTGGCGCCGCTGGCACATCTCGCTGTCGAGCTGGCTGCGCGACTATCTCTACATCCCCCTCGGCGGCAACCGCAAAGGCAGGGTCCGCACCTATATCAACCTGTCCCTGACCATGCTCCTTGGTGGCCTGTGGCATGGGGCGGCATGGCGGTTCGTAATCTGGGGCGCGTTGCACGGCGGCGCGCTTGCCCTGGAGCGCATGCTGACTGCAAAGCGCGGCGCCACGGACAGCCAGATAGCTCGCGGCGGCGCACCCATCTTCCGCTCGCCGATGCTCTCGACGCTCCTGGTGTTCCACTTCGTCTGCTTCTGCTGGATATTCTTCCGCGCCCAGGACATGGCCGTTGCCGGCAGCTTTATCGGCGGCCTGTTCAGCAACTGGCAGGCGGCGCCGCTGCTGTTCACGCCGCTGTCGATAGCGCTGGTGGCCTTTGGCGTCGGCATCAACTTCATCCCCCGGGACAGCCTCAACCGGGTGGAGGCGCGGGCCCGCCGCCTGCCCTGGTGGGTGCTGGGTATCCTCGGCGGCCTGCTCCTGGCGCTGTTCCGCGCGTTCGGAATGGACGGCACCGCACCCTTCATCTACTTCCAGTTCTAGGTGACAGAATGACTGACCCACACATCGCCGAAACGCCGCCGCCGGACGACCCGGATCTGACCGCCGGCATGACGCCTGCCACCGCCTGGCGTGCAGGCGGCATCATGGCAGTGCTGGTGGTGACGCTGGCGGCGCTGTTTCCCGCCGGTGTCGTCAATGTGGCGCAGTCCCTACCGGAACACGACCTGACCGACCCGCTGATCCCGTTGGCCTACACCTGGCAGGACTGGATGACCGCCGCAGGCATCACCGACGCCTACGAGGCGGTGAAATCTGCCTTTAATTCGCTGCGTGGACGCTAACCTCCGCTGCGCCGTCAACGGTTAGCTTTGGTTAGCATGGGTTAGCTTCAGTTAGCCGCCGACTGCGCGTTGCAAGTCGCACGGCCCCTAAGCTGCTCAGGAAAAGCCTCAGTGCGCTCAGGCCGCCTCATCATAACGACACACGATCCATCCTTCAGGTATTCACTTTTCAAAGAACCAATATAGGATTTATATCCTTTTTCCGGCATTTCAAGCGAGAGTTACAGGAGCAGGTGTCTAGCACCCACCATATTTCGGCTTGCCGCCGTCGGTGATGGCGCTGCCGTGATAGACCCGGTCGAGCTGCGCCCAGTAGGCCGCGGTCTCGCACATGGCACAGGCCTTGAAGGTGCCATACATGACACAGCCAGAGAGATCGCGGGTGCCGAGCCGGTTGGCCGCGTCGCGAATCGCCTCTACCTCCGCATGGGCGGTGGGGTCTTTGCCGGTGACCACCCGGCTGGGCGCCTGGCCGACGATCTTGTTATTCTTGACGATCACCGCCCCGTAACCCTGGTCGCCGGCGGCGCTTGCCAGCTCACGCATCCGCTCCGCCCTGCGCATGAAGGCCTTGGGGCCGGGCGTGCTCGGCTGTGGGATTGGCTTTGGCGCGGCGGCACGGGCGACTGCCGGCGCGACTGATGGGGCAACTAGGCCGGCCACGGCGCCGGCGAGCACCAAGCGGCGGTCGATCTTGCGGGCGGGAGCCTTGCGGGTAGGAAGGCCGTGATCATCGGATGCACACATGGGGAGCCTCATAAGCTGAAAGACCCCGGCACTATACATGGCCAGAATCCCGATCAGGCCGCCGGGATGCGGCGTGGATCGATGTCCACGATCAAGGGCACGTGGTCGCTGAGACCGTTGCCGCACCAATCCTCAAAGCTGCCCACCTCGAATGCCGTCATGGCCGGCAGCCAGACCTCCGGCAAGAATATATAGTCGATGTGATAGACGGGGCCGTCCTTCTTGCGGTCCCGCCAGTAGATCGTCGGGTCGGTCTCATCGCCTTGGGCGAGGTTGCGGTGAGCGTGATAGCCACTCACCAGACGCAGATCTGCCAGCGCCTCGACGGCATCCGCATGGTTCATGGCCCAGCCGGGTTTATCCCAGATAAGGTGATTGTTGAAATCGCCCGCGGCCATTGCCGGCGCGTCGGTCAGGAAGTCACGGTAGAAATCCAGCGGCTGGCGGAGCGGGCCGGGATTTGGCTTTTTCCGGATACCCGCGTTGGCGTTATGGGCCCAGACCGCAAGCAGATTGAACCGCACCGGCCCCAGTATCTCCACCGGCAGAATCCAGACAAGGCCGGCATTGATACGTGGAATCGTGCGAAGGGTCTGGTCACCAAAGGCGAACACGCCCAACCCTTTGTTGGGGTTTCGGCCCAGCCACGCCGGCGGGCAGGACATCTCCGGCAGGGGGCCACGCTGGGCAAGCAGCGCTGGCTCGGCGCATTCAGAAATGACGGCCACATCGGGCCGCAGGGCCATCAGGGCGTCGATCTTGCGATGAAATCCGCCGCTACAGTTCCAGGCG
>JAJFFJ010000042.1 GCA_021776685.1 Alphaproteobacteria bacterium | reverse complement strand
CCGTCGGGGCTTGAAAAAATGACGATATCGCCGACCTCGATGTCCCGGTCCCGGCGAATGGTCATGACCAGGTCGCCTTCCCGCAGGGTCGGCGCCATGGATTTACCGCGTATGCCGATCAGAAGGCGCCGGCGCCCATCGACGATGCGCTGCTCGCTGACAAACCGACGGCGGCAATAGCGCAGCGGATCCCGGCGCATGCCCTGGATGATTTCCATACGCGCCACCGGGTTGTCGGCCAGCTTCAGCGGCTGTGCCGGACGGGATCGCGCGCCGGTGCGATAGTCAGGCGGCCGCGGCGCAGATTCGCAGGCGGCAAGAGCCAATGCGCCCAATAACCCGGCAAATTTTACGTGTTTTCTCATACTCTCCGCTTTTCCTCACCCTGTCAGCACGCGTGAATTCTATACGTGAGGAACGCCGTAACTGGCCCGTTAATTCTGGACCAGGCCCCGGTCCTGGTGCCATTTTTCGATGGAACCGTCGGGATATTCGGGAAAATGCACGTCCTTTTCGCTTTCTGGCGGCACGGGAATCCACGACGACCGGGAACCCAACATCAGATGGACCCGGTCTGGCGTTTCCGGCAGGTCTGTGTCGATCGCGCTTGCCAGGGGGTAGATCCAGTCCGGCCAGCGGGGATCGAAGAGCCAGAGATGACTACCGCATTTCTGGCAGAAGCGCCGTTGGCAAGGGCTCTCCTCGCCATTTTTGATCGCCTGGTAAGTGGCGATATTTTCTTCTCCAACAACTTGAAAACTATCCGATAATGCCATGATATTTATTGCATACCCGCCGCCGCCTGTTGTCTTTCGGCAGATTGAGCAATAGCAGTAATTGAACGGGTAGGGGGTCTGGCTTTCGACGCGGAAAGTGACGGATCCGCAGTGACAGGAGCCTTCAAGCAGCATGGGTGCCTCCTAGTTTTCCATAAGTTCTTTTCGGGTCACATCGCACAACGCAATGCCCAGGACTGTCGGCAGGGGCACCACGCCAAATTGGCTGAACCGGCTGTCGAACGAGTGTTGCCGGTTGTCACCCAGCACAAACAGGTGGCCTGCCGGCACGGTCAGGCGACGTTTGAATTTGCGGCGCACGCCTGACGGTCGGTGGAGAATCCGGTAGGATTGGCCGCTGGGCAGGGTCTCGGTATACTGGAGATAGGTTTCCTGACGGCGCAATGGCGCCCCGTGAGGCCCCGTTAAGCGTTTTCCGCTGGCATCGCGCCGTATCCAGCTTAGGGCCACTTCCTCGGCCTTCTGAGAGCGCGATACATCCTGGCCGTTCAGGCGGAAAATCAGGGTTTCATTTGACTGTTGATACCGGATCCGGTCGCCTGGCAGTCCAATAACCCGCTTCATCTAACGTTCGCCGTTGGGTCGGCGAAAATAGACAATCATTCCCCGGCGCAGTTTGAATCCGCTTGGATGCCGCCAAATCAGCGCCAATGCCCCGACTTTCATGGTCGGCAGCATGGAGCGCCCCAACCCCAGGGTGAAGCCCCGTTCCCCGGATATGCGCAGCCGGGTGAGGTCGGTCAGAGGGCGTTTGCAATAATGCGCAGGGTTGCTCTGCAACTGTTCCAGGCGTGCGGTACGACCGGGGGCAGATGATTGGGATAATGCCGGATCAATTTCAGCAAATAAAAATACTAAATAAAAGAAAGAAAAAACAACTAGATATGGGGTGTATTTAATCCATTGCGTCCAATAAAAAGAGGCAACTGCGTAAACCTTCTGAGGTCTCGTTTGCCAAGCCTGTGGATGTGTCAGTTTGCCGGTCCCATTTTTCCATGGCAGGGCCAATGTTCACCCTATAGACTCTCATCGGTTTTCCGTTGCCGCGTCCTGCGCGGCCCCGTTCACGTTACACGTTCTCATCACACACTCTCATCATCCGGACAATACGCTATGGCAGGAAGTGTCAATAAAGTGATTCTGGTCGGCAACCTCGGCCGCGACCCCGAGGTGCGCACCATGCAGAATGGCAACAAAGTTGCCAATATCTCTGTCGCGACGTCTGATCGGTGGAAAGACAAGAATACCGGCGAGATGAACGAGCGTACGGAATGGCACCGTGTGGTGATGTTTGACAGGCTGGCGGAGATCGCCGAGCAGTATCTCCGCAAAGGCTCGAAGGTCTATCTGGAGGGTCAATTGCAGACCCGGAAATGGGAAGACCAGAACGGCCAGGAGAAATACAGCACAGAGGTGGTGCTGCGGGGCTTCAATGCCAACATGACGATGCTGGACGGCCGCACTGGCGGCGGCGGTGGCGGCTACGAGGATGCCCCCGGCGGCGGCGGTGGCAGCGGCGGAGGTAGTGGCGGCGGCGGTGGCGGAGGTGGACCTTCCAGTGGTCCGGCGCCGGAATTCGATGACGAAATCCCGTTTTAGAACGGTTATTCTGGAACCTTATCCATCCTCCATATTGTTGTTTGGTCCGGCGATACCTGCTAGATCATGTGGGTCAGGCGCGACCTGTAGAATTAGCGCGATTTTCGAATAGAAGGCCCTCTCAGCCGGGGTCAGCGAAGGAATAATGCCCGTGAGTGACGACACCCTCAACGATCCACCATCGCTCAACATTCAGCCGGTATCAATCGAAGACGAGATGAAACGCTCGTATCTCGATTACGCCATGAGCGTGATCGTGGCACGGGCGATCCCCGACGTGCGCGATGGTCTGAAGCCCGTGCACCGGCGTATCCTCTACGCCATGAAAGAAGGCGGCTACACGTCCGACAAGTCCTACAAGAAATCTGCGCGGATCGTGGGCGATGTGATGGGCCAGTATCACCCCCACGGCGATTCGGCGATCTACGACGCCATGGTGCGGATGGCGCAGGATTTCTCCATGCGCCTGCCGCTGGTGGACGGGCAGGGCAATTTCGGCTCCATGGACGGCGATCCGCCCGCGGCCATGCGTTACACAGAAGCGCGGCTGGCCAAAAGCGCCGAAACCATGCTGGAAGACATCGACAAGGATACCGTCGAATTTCAGCTCAATTACGATGAATCCCAGAAGGAACCGACGGTTCTGCCGGCCATGTTCCCCAATCTGCTGGTCAATGGCGCCGGCGGTATTGCGGTGGGTATGGCCACCAATATTCCGACCCATAATCTGGGTGAGGTGATCGACGCCTGCACTGCCTATGTGGACAATCCGGACATCACCATAGATCAGTTGATGGAGATCGTTCCCGGGCCCGACTTTCCCACTGGCGCATCAATCATGGGCAGGGCGGGCATCTATGACGCTTACCGCACCGGCCGCGGCAGCGTCATCATCCGGGCAAAGACCCATTTCGAGGAGGTACGGAAGGACCGCCACGCCATCGTGGTCACGGAAATTCCTTATCAAGTCAACAAGTTACGGTTGCTTGAGCGGATCGGTGAGATCGTCCGGGACAAGACCGTGGACGGCATCAGCGATGTGCGTGATGAGTCCGACCGGGACGGCGTCCGTGTGGTCGTGGAACTGAAGCGAGACGCCGACCAGGATGTGGTGCTGAACCAGCTTTACCGCTTCACCCAGCTGCAGATCTCGTTTGGCGTCAACATGCTGGCGCTGAACGGCGGCAGGCCGGTGCTTTTGAACCTGCGCGATGTGATTGTCGCTTTCGTGCAGTTCCGGGAAGAGGTGATCGTCCGGCGCACGGCCCATGAGCTGAAAAAAGCCCGGGAACGCGCCCATATCCTGGCTGGGCTGGCGATTGCCGTGGCGAACGTGGACGATGTGGTTGCATTGATCCGCCAGTCACCCGACCCGCAGACGGCCCGCGAAAAGCTGATGGAGACGCCCTGGCCGGCGGACATGGTCGCGCCGCTGATTGCCTTGATCGACGAGCCGGGACGTAGTGTGGTGGATGGGCACTATCGCCTGTCGGAAGAGCAGGCCCGGGCGATTCTCGAGCTGCGCCTGCAGCGCCTGACCGGTCTGGAGCGGGAGAAAATCGCCCACGATCTGGAAGCGATTGTCGAACGCATCCGGGACTATCTGGACATTCTGGGCAACCGCGAGCGCATCTTTGCCATCATGCACGAGGAATTTGCCTCGATCAAAGAGCAGTTCGATACGCCACGCCGCACCATGCTGGAAGAAGGCGGGATCGATCAGGACATCGAAGACCTGATCCAGCGCGAAGACATGGTCCTGACCTTCACCCATGAGGGCTACATCAAACGGGTGCCGCTGTCGGCCTATCGAGCGCAAAAACGCGGTGGCAAGGGCCGCGCGGGCATGCGCACCAAGGACGAAGACTTTGTCGAACAGGTGTATGTGGTGAACACCCACACGCCGGTGCTGTTCTTCTCGTCCACAGGCATTGTTTACAAGCTCAAGGTCTACAAGCTGCCCCTCGGGAATCCGCAGGCGCGCGGTAAGGCCATGGTCAACGTGTTGCCGTTGCAGAGTGGCGAGACAATTTCGATCATTCTGCCGCTTCCCGATGAATCCGAGTGGCCGGATCTGAACATCATGCTGGCCACTTCGAGCGGCAACATTCGCCGCAATTCGCTGGCAGATTTCGTCAACGTCAAGGCCAATGGCAAGATCGCAATGAAGCTGGACGATGGCGACCGGCTGGTGGGAGTAAGAGCCTGTTCAGAGGAGCAGGACGTGTTGTTGTCTACCAATCAGGGCAAATGTATCCGGTTCCCGGTTACAGATGTGCGGGTTTTTACCGGGCGCACGTCCAAGGGCGTCCGCGGCATTCGCCTGGGCAAAGACGACGAAGTAATCTCCATGACGATCCTGCATCACGCGAAGGTGGAGACGGAAGAGCGGGACGAATATCTGCGCATCGCCAGCGCCGCACGCCGCGTTGCCGCCAACGAAGACCCCTCCGGCGAAGATGCCGACCTGGCCGGCCGGCTGGAGGAGCCCGCCTGGCGGGACATGGCGGCGGTGGAAGAGTTCATCCTCGGCATCACCGACGACGGCTATGGCAAGCGGACTTCCGCTTATGAGTACCGGGTTTCCGGGCGTGGCGGATCCGGAATCGCCAACCTGGATCTGTCCCGCGGCAAAGATGAGCCGGAAGCAATGGTCGTGGGCGCTTTCCCGGTAAACCCAGATGATGATTTGATCCTGGTGACCGATGGCGGGCAGATCATCCGTACCGATGTCAGCGAAATCCGCATCGCCGGCCGTTCAACCCGCGGTGTGCGCGTTTTCCGCGTGGAGGATGACGAGCGGGTGGTCTCCGTGTCGGCGATGACGGCAGATGATGAGGATGACGACGTTGACGACGACGGGAATGACCAAGAAGGCCCAGAGGGCGCCGAGGGTGCGGCCGATGAGGGTGCTGAAACCACTGCAACCGGGGCCGAAGAGGCGCCGGCCGACACCGACGACGCATAGCGCAAATCCGATATGCCGCGCCTTCTGCGACATTCGCGCGATTGAAACAGTGCCGCTGCCCCTTTAGGCAAGCGGCGCTGGCTGTGGGGACCGCTCTCCCGTGGCTGTAGACAACGGTCAACGGGGAGAGACCATAATGAGCAGCGCACCGCGTGTCGGGGTTTACCCCGGCACCTTCGACCCCTTGACCAATGGCCATATGGACATCATCCGCCGCGCGCGGCGGATTTGCGACAAGTTGATCGTGGGCGTGGCCACCAATCCGGGCAAGTCACCGCTGTTCAGCCTGGATGAGCGCATGGCCATGGTTCAGGCCGAACTGGTTGGTATCAACGGCAATGGCGACGCCGCCGAAACCGAGGCCGCGACCTTCGACGGCCTGCTGATGCATTTCTGCGAGGAAGTGGACGCGGACATCCTGATCCGCGGCCTGCGCGCTGTATCGGACTTCGACTATGAGTTCCAGATGGCGGGCATGAATGCGCGCCTCAATCCCGATGTAGAAATGGTCTACCTGATGGCGTCGGAAAACCAACAGTTCATTGCCGCCCGCCTGGTACGTGAAATCTCGATGCTGGGGGGCGAAATCAAGAGCTTCGTGCCGCCGCGCGTTGCCGACGCACTCAACGCCAAACACGCCCAGCGCTGAGGCGCCTTAGGGGACTCTTCGGAGCTCTAGTCTGCAGCTACGCGGGCGTCGACCCGGGGTTGGGCCAATCGGCGGATTTCGTCGACGATGGCGTCTGGCTCCGCACCGGCGGAAAAGCACGCAGCGACTCCGAGTTCCGCCAGATGCTGCTTGTCTTTCGGCGTCAGCACTGAACCGCCAACCACCACCGGAATTGCCCGTTCAGCTGACGCCAGCATCGTCATCAGTTCTGGCACATAGTGCATGAATTCCCAGGAATGGCATGAAATGCCAATGACGTCGGCGTCCTCCGCCTGTGCGCGTGCCAACAGGCTGTCAGCAGTGTGAAAGAGGCCGGCATAGCGCACATCCATCTGCGCTTCGCGCAACGTGCGGGACACGGAGATGGCGCCATTCTCGTGCTGGTCAACGCCCATGATGGCGATCAGGATTTGTGGGCGGCTCATTGTTTTCTTTCTGCCATTTTCTGGACCACGGGTTAGATCACGGGCGCCATCTTGCCGAATGGATCCCAGGCTTCATCCAGACCCATGCGGAAGGCGCCGGCGATCTCGCCCATGGTCGCGCCTTCCTCGAAGGCGTCGATGGTGAGGGCCAGCAGATTGCCGTTGCCGGACTTGACGCACTCCAGCACGGGCGTCAGCCCAAGGCGCAAACGCTCGGGATCGCGGCTTTCCCTGAAGGCGGCAACCCGCGCCACATGCTCGTGACAGGGCGGAAACTTCTCCTCGCTCACGTCGCGCAGCAGTGTGTCCTCTTCATCGGGCATCCGGTGAACATTGAGGCCCACAACCTGGTCCCGGCCCATGGCAATGTCCTGGCTCTGGCGTTCCATCACCGAATGGAACAGGTCCCTGAAATAGCCCTGGTCCACCAGCGTCTCGATTTCGTCCGTAGCTTCGATCTCCTCCACCTTCGTCCAGATCCGCGTGGCGATCTCGTCGGTCAGGGATTCCATGAAAAACGAACCGCCAAACGGGTCGGCAACCTTGGTCAGGCCGGTTTCAAGATCGATCACCTGCTGGGTGCGCAGGCCGACCATATGGGCTTCGCGGCTGGGTGTGCGGTAGGCCTCGTCAAAGGCGGAGATTTCAATCGCCTGGACACCCGCCATGACCAGCGCCATCGCCTGCGTCGTGCCGCGCACAACATTGTTGACCGGCTGCTGTGCCGTCAGGGATAGGCCCGAGGTGTGGCAGGTGATGACCGCGGACTGGGATCGCGGGTCTTTGGCGCCGAACTCACTCCGCATCATTCGGGCAAATAGCTGACGGGTCGCCCGGATTTTGGCAATCTCCTCGTAGAAATCCATGCCACAGTTGAGCAGGATCGCAATGCGCGGCCCAAAGCTGTCGATGTCCACGCCCATATCCAGCAGCCGCCGGATGATGTGGCGGATTTCGACAAACGCCAGGGCCATTTCCTCAACGCCATTCAGCCCGGTTTCACTGAAGAAATAGCTGTCCTCCAGGAAGGCGTGGAAGCGCGGCATGTGGTCTGCACACCAGGCAACGCAATCGGCAGACAGGCGGGTGCGGAAATTGACCGGCAGGTGAAACCGATAGCTGCAATCTTCGTTGTAAAGCGGCACCTGGATAGTCGACCCACGCAGCTTTTCAGGTGCGACGCCCATGTGTTTGGCGGTGTGCACCAGACCGGCGATGGAGAATATTGCGGGAATCGAACTCGACACCGACGTTTCACCAATATCGACGCCGTCGAACAGTTCCAGATAGTCCTGCTTGCGGCAGGCGGAGACGCCCTGGGTGCCTGCCGTGGGCGCCGCCAGCGGATGATCCGGATCCATCATGCTCATGGTTGGCCCGTCACCGATCACGTCCACCCCGGCCTGGCCCATGGCGAGAAGATCGCGCAATTGCTGATTTGAGTCCGCCGGGCTGCCTTCGCCAGAGAGCTCCCGCTGAATCCAGCTGCCGCCGTGGCGCATGCGGGCAAATCGGCCGCGGGTGAAAGGGAACTCGCCCGGCGCGTCGTTGAACTCGCCGGGCGGGCGGTCTGCTGCCGTATAGAAGGGCTTTAGCGGGATGCCCGAACGGGTGCGGGGGGTGGGGTCAGCGTTTTCCATGGCCCAATCCTCTTGCGGCTGGCCGACGATACTCACTCCCAAAGTCAGCATAGGCCGACACCGCTCAACTGCCAACTGTGCCGGTGCCGCTGCAAAACCGCGCATCTGCGGTCCCTTGCAGGGGGGTGGTTGACCCCATTCCGGGCCATCCCTATGTTCCGGCATTCACAGCGATGCGCCCATAGCTCAGCTGGTAGAGCAACTGACTTTTAATCAGTAGGTCACAGGTTCGAATCCTGTTGGGCGTACCATATAGAACAAGGGCTTAGCGGTTAATATCGCTGAGCCCTTGTTTTTTTGTTAGCACATTGTTAGCACAATGAAGCCGATTGACGCTAATTCGACCCCCCCTATTGGGCGGACCCCCCGGGGGAGGTTGTGACGGATAGGGTCCCACAGGCGCATACGCCAAGAAGCTGGGTGTTATACAGATTCAAATCAATCGCCATGGGGTGTTTGGCAACAATCTGTTAGTTCCAGCTACCGCCTGCTGTTGGATGAAGTGGGGACATCGTTCTGCCCCCGCGCTGATGTCTGCAATTGACCCAGGCTGTGTAATAACGCGCTTCTTCGGTCGGTAAATCGGGTTCCTCAGGAGATTGAGCGTCAGGCACGCGGATTTGCCAGTTTGACTGGATATTAGCTTTTCGGGACCCTGTTGGGGTCTGGTGGGCGTTCGGAG
>JAJFFJ010000041.1 GCA_021776685.1 Alphaproteobacteria bacterium | reverse complement strand
GCTGAGCACTCATTCCAGTATGGGGAACAACGTGGCGCTCTATCAGCACCTTGGCTGGCGCCAGACAGGGAGAGAAGGCGCGACCGTCTTTATGAAGAAAGACCTGCCTGCACCCGACCAACCAGCGAGGTAGCGGCTACCCAGGGCGCAGCAGTGTTGCGCAATAAACTCTCCTGGGTCAGGCTGCATCCATGGGATTGTACGAACGCTTCCTGCTTCCGCGCGTCATTGAGGCAACCTGTGGCAACCGCGTGATCGCGCGCCAGCGTCAGAAGATCGTCCCGGCAGCGGAAGGGCGGGTCCTTGAGGTGGGCGTCGGATCAGGGCTGAACTTTCCCTTCTATGACGCCAGCCGGGTGAAGCAGATTTTCGCGCTCGACCCTTCCGGACCGATGATCAAACGCGCCCGTGACCGGGCCGGGAAGACCGGCATCGAGGTGGAGTTTCTACCGCTCAGGGGCGAGGAAATTCCTCTCGAGGACGGCATCGTCAATACGGTGCTGGTTACCTACACACTGTGCACGATCAGTGACCTCGCCGGCGCCTTCGGTCAAATGCGCAGGGTATTGTCACCAGGCGGCCGGTTGTTGTTCTGCGAACATGGCGCAGCCCCTGATGCCTCGGTACGCAAATGGCAGAACCGCCTCAACCCGGTGTGGCAGCGCCTGGGCGGTGGCTGCAACCTGAACCGTGTAATTCCAGATCTGATCAACAGCCACGGATTTCAGGTGGAGAACATGGAAACCATGTATCTCCCCAAGACATGGCGTTTCGCCGGCTACAATTACTGGGGCTCCGCGCGACCGTCGTGATTCGGCAGGCCCCGCATCCGCACAAAGTGAACCGCCTCGCTAGGCGCTCGCGTTCACAAGATCAAAGGCGAGCTGGGCGGCGGCCACATCCTGAATTGCAATCCCGACCGAATCGTAGATCACGGTGGCGCCGGCGGGGACTGTCTTTGTCCCGGCAAGGACCTCGCCAATCTCGGCAAAGATCTCGCATCCGGACTGGCGCACATTGCCGGCCTGATCCAGGGCCGCGTCGACCGATTCGACAATCACAATATTGCCCATGGCCGCGTCATCAAGCTCCCGGCCATCGGCGCCGTTCCAACCCACTGAGGTGACAAAGGCGCCGGGTTTCAGCCATGTCCCCGATAGCACCGGCTCGGTGGCCGACGTGGTGCAGGCGACGATGTCCGCGCCCCGGACGGCGGCCTCCGCGTCGTCGAAGAAGACAGCGTCCAGATCGTCTGCGGTGGCGCGCCCGTGATCGGGATTGCGCGCCCAGAGGCGAACCTCTTCCACCGGACGCACCAGGGGGATGGCCTCGGCATGGGCACGGGCCTGAACGCCATTGCCCATGAGCGTCAGGACCCGGGCGTCGGCGGGCGCCAGTTTTCGCGCCGCGGCTGCCGACGTGGCCGCCGTGCGCATTTCCGTAATCAGGCGGCCGTCCAGCACTGCCGTGGGTGAACCGTTGGATTTGTCGAACAACAAGATGACAGCCTGGTGGGTGGGGACACCGGTGCCCGCGTTGCCGTGAAAAAGCGTCACCACTTTGACCGCCATGGCCGCGCCGACGGCCGGCATGGCGGCAATAATCGCGTCGTGGCCAGGTACCGGCACCATTTGGCGTATGGGCTGCTCCACGTCTCCCGCGGAGAAGGACATCATTGCCGCTTCCATGGCATCGATCAGTGGCATCCAAGTTAGCGCCGCCGCGACTTCGGCTTCACCAATGAAACGAAGTCCTTCCATTCCCTGATGCAACGGAGGTTCTCCTTGAAAGGTGGGCCGCGGCCTACAGCGCCTCGCCCTTCACCAGGCGGGGCAGTTCGCCGACCGTCCCCATGGCGTGGCGGATGAAAAAGCGCTTCAGCGGACGGATGTTATTGACCGCGCCGAGGCCCAGGTCGCGGGCAGCGCGAACCGGGGCAATGTCGTTGGAAAACAGACGGGTGAGCGCGTCGGTCATCCCGGCGAGCAGGACGTTGTCGAACCGCCGCCAGCGCTGAAAGCGCGCCAGCACCGTTTCTGTGCCGACGTCCATGCCCAGCCGGCGCGCATCCACCACCACCTCCGCCAGCGCCGCCACGTCGCGCAATCCCAGGTTCCAGCCCTGGCCGGCGATGGGATGGATCACATGAGCAGCGTCACCCACCAGCGCGAATCGCGGTGCGATATAACTTGAGGCGTGCTGCAAATGCAGGGGATAAGCGGCGCGGTTGCCGGCGACCGCGACCTCCCCGTAGTGGGGCCCGAAGCGGGCGGCCAACTGTGCCGAAAAGGCCTCATCGTCCAGCCGGAGAAAGCCGGGCGCCAATTCCTCTTTTTCTGACCAGACAATGGAGGAGCGGTGCCGGCCCGAACCATCATCAGTCAGGGGCAGGACGGCAAAGGGCCCTGATGGCAGAAAGCGTTCATGGGCAATGCCGCGGTGGGGCCGCTCATGGATCATGTTGCAGATGATAGCCGACTGTTTGTACGCCCAGCGTGTGCAGCGGATTCCTGCCTGGTCGCGCAGCGGTGATTTCGCCCCGTCGGCTGCCACCAACAGTGAGGCGTTGACCTCTTCTCCGCTTTCCAGATGCACGGTCACCTGTCCGTCGTCCGCCTCATTGCTGCTGACGGCCGCCGGCGCACGCACCGTGACCGTGCCGAGCGTCCCAATCCGGTCATAGAGGGCGCGGCGGATCGCGTAATTTTCGACGATATAGCCCATGGGCGCGTCGCTGACCGCCGCATGGTCGAAATGCAGGAACAGGGGCGCATCGCCGTCGGAGATGCGGATATCCAGGATCGGCGCCGCGTCGTTCGCCATCCCGGCCCAGGCGCCGATCCCGTCGAGCGCCATTTTGGAACCATGGGCAATGGCCGTGGTGCGGCTGTCATGGTCGGCGCTCGCCATCACACCAGGATCTGTGCGATCCACCAAAAGGACGGTGATACCGGCGCTGCCCAGCGCGGCGGCCAAAGACGCGCCCACCATGCCGCCGCCGACAATGCAGCAATCGAACTGGTCGCCTCTGGCATCCTGCGCGTTCATACAAATTACTTATGCATTCAAGCCAAACCTGTCGATGTGACAGGATCGGCATCACCAATTTGCATAATAATTAGGCGAATTTTTTAGTGATCATATTATAGGCAAATACGAGTACATGCGTAGAGAATTCAACTGGGCGCAACTGCCGTATCCAACTAGCCGACTGAAATATTTATCTTTTTTCATCTGCATCTCTCTGGCATCAAATTTGCTTGTTCCCTGGCAGGCAATTCATTCCAACGGCCGAAGAGCCGATACGGGCGTCAACCTGGCGCCCGGCAGGCCGAAATCAACCAGGGGAGAGATCCATGAAGCTTGTCATGGCCATCGTCAAACCCTTCAAGCTCGACGAGGTACGTGAGGCGCTGACCGATATTGGCGTCGCCGGCATGACCGTGTCTGAGGTGAAGGGCTTTGGCCGGCAGAAAGGCCACACCGAAATCTATCGGGGGGCCGAATACGCCATCAGTTTTCTGCCGAAGGCGAAGCTGGAAGTGGTCGTCGCCGACAATCAGGTCGACGGCGCCGTGGAGGCCATCTCAAAGGCCGCCCAGACCGGCACCATCGGCGACGGCAAAATCTTTGTCGTGGATGTCTCGACCGCCGTGCGTGTCCGCACGGGCGAGTCGGGCGATGAAGCGCTCTAAAGGGAAAGCAGCAACATGACACTTCCAACCCGTTCCAAACCGGCGCGCCGCCTTGGCCTTGTTCTGGGCCTGGCCGGCGTTTTCATTGTGACCACGACACCGGCGCATGCAGCCGTGGACCCCGAGGTCGCCTACATCTTCAACACCTTCAGCTTTCTGGTCCATGGCTTCCTGGTGATGCTCATGGCCGCCGGATTCGCCATGCTCGAATCGGGGCTGGTCAGAAAAAAGAACACCGCCGCGATCTGTCTGAAGAATATTGCCCTCTACTCCATCGCCGGGCTGATGTTCTACGTCATCGGCTATTTTATCATGTATCCGGGCGACGGCGGCTGGACCGTCGAAGGCGTCGTCGGCAAGTTCGCGCTGTTTTATGACCCGTCGGCGGCCGAACTCGCCCTGATCGGCGCGGACAAGAAGACGCCGGAGCTCATCGCTGCCGTCACGAAGACCAACTATTCGGTTTCCTCGGACTGGTTCTTCCAGATGGTCTTCGTGGCAACGACCGCCTCCATCGTGTCCGGCGCGCTCGCCGAACGCATCAAGGTATGGCCGTTCCTGATCTTCGTCGCGGTCCTGACCGCTGTCATCTATCCCATCATCGGCTCCTGGGAATGGGGCGGCGGCTGGCTGAACGGTGACTGGTTCAAGTCAGCATTCGGCGACGAGTTCAAGGATTTCGCGGGCTCCACGCTGGTGCACTCCACCGGCGGCTGGGCCGCGCTTGCCGGCGCGATCTTCCTGGGCGCGCGCAAAGGGAAGTACGGCCCCGACGGCCGGGTGCAGCCGATCCTTGGCGCTAACCTACCGCTCGCGACCCTGGGCACCTTCATCCTGTGGTTCGGCTGGTTCGGCTTCAATGGCGGCTCGCAGCTTGCCCTCGGCAGTGCGGCGGACGTCACCAACATGTCGATCGTCTACGTCAACACCAACCTGGCGGCTGCGGCCGGCGTGGTGATCGCCATGATCCTGACCCGGGTGATGTTCGGCAAGATCGACCTGACGATGACTTTGAACGGCGCCATCGCCGGCCTGGTGGCAATCACCGCCGGACCAGACGTGGATGCCCACTGGAAGGCCATCATCATCGGCGGCATCGGTGGCGGGCTGGTAGTCTTCGCCGTGCCGTTCCTCGACAAGCTGAAAATCGACGACGTCGTCGGCGCCATCTCCGCCCACCTGGTGGCGGGCATCTGGGGCACGCTTGCGGTCGGCATCTTCGGCGGCGGCAACTTCCTGGCACAGCTCGTCGGTATCATCGCCATTGGCGCCTTTGTCTTCATTGCCAGCTCCATCGTGTGGGCTCTGCTCAAGGGAACCATCGGCATTCGCGTCAGCGAGGAAGACGAACACGACGGCCTCGATATCGCGGAAATCGGCATGGAGGCCTATCCGGAGTTCGGGCCCCAAGGCTCCTCAGGTTAACAACCCTGTCCCGTCGTCCGCCGCCCTGTCCCCAGACAGAGTGGCGGGCGCACCCTCCTGAGGCCCGGCAGCGGACAGCCGGGCCTCCTTTTTGCCTAAAATTTGCGCAAGCCGCCAATTCCTATACTGCCCGTTATTTGGGCAATTACGTTACCTGCTCCGGCAATCCCCCAAGAACCGGAGGATTTGAATTGGCACCAAGTTTGATTCCTGAGTATCGACCGCCTGCGCGTTACGCCAGGCACAGACAAAACAGGCGCGCCTGACGTTCAACCGGCGCCACGGGACAACCGGACGAGGACAATGGAAAAACTGCAAAAGAGTGTTGAGTCGTTGGCGACGGGCGTCGATGTCTTCTTTGTGCTGCTGGGCGCGATCATGGTGCTGGCAATGCACGCGGGCTTTGCCTTCCTCGAGGTGGGCACCGTGCGCCGCAAGAACCAGGTCAACGCGCTGGTAAAGATCTTCACCGATTTCTGCGTCTCGACACTGGTCTATTTCTTCATCGGCTATCTGATCGCCTACGGCACCGATTTCTTCGACAGCGCGGCTGAGATTCAGGGAAAGGACAAGGGGCTCGCCCTGGTCAAATTTTTCTTCCTGCTGACCTTCGCCGCGGCGATCCCGGCAATCATTTCCGGTGGAATCGCCGAGCGCGCCAAGTTCTGGCCCCAGGTGGTTGCCTCTGGCGCATTGGTGGCCGTCTTCTATCCTTTGTTCGAGGGTATTGTCTGGGGTGGCAATTTCGACATCCAGGCAACGCTGAAGGATTGGTTCGGAGCGCCCTTCAACGATTTCGCCGGCTCCATCGTGGTTCACGCAGTGGGCGGCTGGATGGCGCTTGGCGCCGTCTTGCTGCTGGGGCCGCGCATGGGCCGCTACCGGAACGGCAAGGTCGTCGGCATTCCGCCGTCGAACATCCCGTTCCTTGCTTTGGGCTCCTGGATTCTGTCCGTCGGCTGGTTCGGCTTCAACGTCATGAGCGCGCAAAATGCCAGCGCCTCGGGTGCGGACGGCAGTGTCACCGGCCTGGTGGCCATTAACTCGCTTATGGCCATGGCCGGCGGCCTGCTCGCAGCGATGGTGGTTGGCAAGCGCGACCCGGGCTTCGTGCATAATGGCGCGCTGGCCGGTCTGGTCGCGGTCTGCGCGGGCTCTAACCTGATGCACCCGATCGGCGCGCTCGCCACCGGCGCAATTGCCGGCGGGCTGTTCGTCATCGCCTTCAATGCCTGCCAGAACCGGTGGAAGATCGATGACGTGCTCGGCGTCTGGCCCCTGCATGGCCTGTGCGGCCTTTGGGGCGGCATTGCATGCGGTATTTTCGGGCTTGAGGCGCTCGGTGGCCTCGGCGGAGTTTCCTTCCTCAGTCAGCTGGTGGGCTCTGTCGTGGGCGCTGCCTATGCCTTCGCCGCGGGGGCGCTGGTCTATGGCCTGCTCAAGATCACCACCGGCATCCGCCTGACGGAGGAAGAAGAGTTCCAGGGCGCAGACATCTCGATTCATAAGGTGAGCGCCTATCCGGAGGAAGACCTGGTGCGCTAGCCTAGATCGACAATTGGGTTGGAAAAGGCGCGGGAGTTCCGCGCCTTTTCTTTTGCCACCGGAGCTTGCCAAACTGGCATCCCTGTGGCTCCTGAAAGGATGCATCTGGAACCGTATTCATGAGCACATCCGGAGACGGTCCATCACCCGCCGCCGGACTGAAGATCGGCGACACCGCGGTCCGGGCGGTGCTCTCTTTGGGCGTAACCCAGATTATCGCCTGGGGCACGACGCTCTACGCGCTTGGCGTTCTTGGCAACCCGATCGCCGCTGAAACCGGCTGGGCGCGCAGCCTTGTCTTCGGTGGCCTGACAGCTGGCCTGCTTGCCGCAAGCCTGGTTTCTACCTGGATTGGCCGCTTGATCGACCGTTGGGGCGCCCGCCGGATCATGGTTCTTGGCGCGGCCATGAATGCCGTGGGTCTGGTCTGGCTGAGCTTCGCGCGCGACCCCTACACCTATCTGGCTGCCTGGCTGTTCTTGGGGCCGGCCATGCGCATGACGCTCTACGACGCGGCCTTCGCGGCGCTTGTACAGGTGACGCCCTCACATGGACGGCGGGCGATTTCCTATCTCACCCTGTTTGGGGGATTTGCGTCGACCATTTTCTGGCCAATCGGCCATGCGCTCGAGGGGGAAGTCGGATGGCGCAACACACTTCTGATTTTCGCGGCATTCAATCTGGTGATCGTGCTGCCGCTCAACGCCCTAGGCATTGCACGGCGGCAACCAGCCAACTCACCGGATACGGCAACCAATTCGGCACCGGATAGCGAAGCCAACAGCATCGTAGATGCCGGTGCGACCCCCACCCTGCATGGCCGCAGCCGCACGCTGGCATTGATCCTTTTTGGCGGCGTTATGTCGGCGACGGGATTTGTGATCGGCGCCATGTCGGTTCATCTGGTGGACCTGATTGCTGCCTCGGGGCTGGCGATGGCCAGCGCCGTTTTCATCGCGTCAATGAAGGGCGTGGGGCAGGTTGCCGGCCGCATTTGGGATCTGGTCTTTGCCCGCAAATTGCCAGCCGTGACTGTGGCCCGTGGCGCAGTGTTGCTGTTACCGGTGGCTTTTCTGGTGCTGATATTGGGCGAGGCATCATTCGCCACGGCGTTGACCTTTACCCTTGTGCTGGGCGTGTCCCATGGCCTGATCACCATTGTTCGAGGTGCGGTGCCTTTGGCGTTGTTTGGTTCCCGCGGATATGGCGGGGTGCTGGGCATCCTCGCCACGCCCTATTTGTTGTTGAGCGCCTTGGCCCCGTTGATCCTGGCCGCCGTGATTGACTTGTGGGGCTTCGCCGCCGCCGAGGCCGTCCTCCTCGTCGCGTCTCTGGCCGCGGTCATCGGCATGGAGGCAACGGCCGTCTGGATCAAACGGCGAACCGGCGGCTAGACAAATTCTTCCATCTTGTAAAGCGCGCGCAGTTCAACATCGCTCTCCGCCATCCGTTCTTCCGCACCACCCTGGCGGTCAACCACGGTCAGGACAGTATCGACGGTGCAGCCGGCCTGCCGGCACTGTTCCACAGCTTTGAGAGACGAGCCGCCCTTTGTGGTCACGTCTTCCAGTACCACCACCCGCCAGCCCGACTGGACCTCGCCCTCTATCAGCTTGGTGGTGCCGTGGTCTTTCGGCTCCTTGCGCACATAAAGGGCGCGGATTGGCGCCGCCGCGCGCATGTCCAGGCTGCGCAGACTGACGCCGTCCACCAGCGGGCACGCGCCCAGCACCAGGCCCGCGACGGCATCCACCGGGTCGTCGCCCATCAGCTCGATCAGCAGGCGCGAAGCGAGATCCAGCCCTTCCGGTGTCAAAAGCGTCATCTTCATGTCGAAAAAGACGCTGCTCTGGCCGCCACCGGCGAGCTTGAAGTCGCCGCCGGTCAACACCGAGCGGCTTTTGATGATGTCGAACAGACGGGCGCGCGCATCGCTCACGGACAAGTCCTTTCGGTCAAGGGAGGCATCCCGCAGCATTTGCAATGCGGGCACCATAAATTGTAGGTTTAGCGCCCACAGGACACTACATTCTGTGGCAATAAGGGGCTGCCGGGGCCATCATGGTCTCGCCATCTTGGCCCTGTAAAGAAGATTGGCGGCCACGGGGCGCCGCCCGCTCTGTGGGATATGTTGGTATCCCTGAATTTCCGACAGGGCGCTAGAAACCGGACGCCAGACGGCAGCCAAATTTTTGCCGGCCGGCGGGGAGACGACGAGACACATGGCCCGAGCGGCAGCCGCTGGACAATCGCGCAAAAAGAAGGCCCGGGCGGCGCCCGGTCCGGCCACCCGTGTCCGCCGCAAGCGCGATCCGGCGCCGGCCAAGCGCGCCAGCTTTTTGTCGCCGGAACTGTCGAACCTGCTTCGCAGCCGCCTCTATCAAATGGCGGGACTTCTGCTGCTGATCGTCGCCGGCCTGCTGGCGGTGGCGCTGCTGACCTACAACCCCGGCGACCCTTCCATGAATGTGGCCACCGACCGGCCAGCGGCCAATCTGCTGGGCATCCCTGGCGCATGGGTTGCTGACTTTCTGCTTCAGGTGATTGGGCTCGCGAGCCTCTTGATCGTCGCCGTGCTCACCGCTTGGGGCGGGCGGCTGTTGCGCGGCCTTCATCTGGGCGCGTTTGGCTGGCGTTTGCTGTTGTTTCCGGCGGCGCTTGTTTTCGCAGTCATCGCGTTTGAGGCCGCGGCGCCCTCGAGCCATTGGCCCGCGGCCGGGCCCGGCGGTCTGGTCGGCAACCTTCTTTATGGTGCGCTGGCCCAAATCAGCACCGCCACAGAAGCCGGACTGGGCGCGCTGATTATCGGCGGCTGTGCGCTGCTGCTGGCGGTTGCGCTGGTGCTGCCGGTGCTGGGTATGACCTGGTCGGACTGGCGCGCCGTGGGACGCGCGCTGTTGGTCTGGCGCAGACGCAAGACGGCCGGCGCAGTCCGCGAGTCCAAAGAGAAGCCCGCCACCGTGGCAGAAAAACCCGCGCGCAAACGCAAGGCACGGCCTGCGCCACCAGTCGTAGAGGCGCCGCCGGAGCCGCCCCGTCCGCGAAAGAAGGCCGCCCCGCGGGTTGAGCCCCCCAAGGCGACGCCCGCCGCAGCGGCAGCCGCAGACACCCGGCAACGACGGCTGGACCTGCGCGGCGGCAAGTTCACCATGCCCGGGCTTGAACTGCTGCAGGACGCACCGCCCAGCCAGAGCGACGGCGTCGATGAAAGCTCGCTGGAACAGAATGCGCGATACCTAGAAACGGTGCTGCAGGACTTCGGTATCAAGGGGAAAGTGCTGAAGGTCCGACCGGGACCCGTGGTGACCCTCTATGAGCTGGAGCCGGAACCGGGGGTGCGCGCCAGCCGGGTGATCAATCTGTCTGACGACATCGCCCGGTCCATGAGCGCGATCAGCGCCCGTGTCGCCGTAATTCCCGGCCGCAATGTCATCGGCATTGAGTTGCCCAACCAGAACCGCGAAACGGTTTATCTGCGCGAGTTGCTGGCATCCCGATCGTTCCAGCAAAACAAGGGCAGCCTGCCGCTGTCTCTGGGCAAGGACATCAGCGGCGCGCCGATCGTGGCCGATCTCTCGAAGATGCCGCATCTGCTGATCGCCGGCACTACGGGCTCGGGCAAGTCCGTGGGCATCAACGCCATGATCCTGTCGCTCCTGTACCGGCTGTCGCCGGAGCAGTGCAAGCTGATCATGATCGATCCGAAGATGCTGGAGCTATCGGTCTACGACGACATTCCCCACCTGCTGACCCCCGTGGTCACCGAGCCGAAGAAGGCGGTCGTCGCCCTGCGCTGGGCGGTCCGCGAGATGGAGACCCGCTATAAGGCCATGTCGAAACTCGGCGTGCGCAACATTGACGGTTTTAATCAGCGCCTGGTCGACGCGAAGAAAAAGGGCGAGGTGCTGACAGAGAAAGTCCAGGGCGAGGCCGGCCCGGACGGACGGCCCACGGTCGAGGAACGGCCGATAGACCTGACGCCGATCCCCTATATCGTGGTCGTCGTCGACGAGATGGCCGACCTGATGCTGGTGGCGGGCAAAGACATCGAAGCTGCCGTGCAGCGTTTGGCGCAAATGGCCCGCGCCGCCGGCATTCACCTGATCATGGCGACGCAGCGACCGTCCGTGGACGTCATCACCGGCACCATCAAGGCGAATTTCCCCACCCGGATTTCCTTCCAGGTGACATCCAAGATCGACAGCCGCACAATTCTTGGCGAACAGGGCTCCGAGCAGCTGCTGGGCCAGGGCGATATGCTCTTTATGGCCGGCGGCGGGCGCCTGTCCCGCGTGCATGGGCCCTTCGTCTCAGATGCTGAAGTAGAGCATGTGGCCGAGCATCTGCGTCGTCAGGGCGAGCCCTCCTATATAGAAGAGGTAACGCGCGAAGATGATGCCGCCGCAGACTTGCTGGCCGGGGGTGACGATGGGGGTGCCGACGCCGATCTCTACCGCCAGGCCGTGGAAATCGTACTGAACGAAGCCAAATGCTCCACCTCCTTCATCCAGCGCAAGCTGCAGATCGGGTACAATCGGGCGGCCCGGCTCGTAGAACGAATGGAAGAGGAGGGCATCGTCAGCCCCCCCGACCACAGGGGGAAACGCGAAATACTGGCCGGCGCTGCCTGAGCGCCATCAGAAGACCGCTGCCCTGTTTATCCGGAATAGAGCTGCCCGAGAGATTGGCCCCAGAGTTTGCCCCGAGAGATCAAGATGAACCGCCTGACCGCCGCCGCCTCGATTGCCCTCGGCGCCTGCTTAATCCAGGCGCCGGCACAGGCGCGCCTCAACAGCAAAGACCAGAACGAGGTGCAACGGGTTGAGCGCTATCTGAACGCGCTGACCACGCTGAAAGCGCGTTTTGCCCAATACACCAACAGTGGCCGGATCAATCGCGGCACCATCTATATCCGCCGGCCCCATGGAAAATTGCGCGGCGGCCTGCGCATCGAATTCGACCCGCCGGTGAAATTGCTGATTGTCGCCACCCGCATCTATCTGATCGTCTGGGACGGCGAAATGAAGGAAGCGCAATATCACCCGCTGGGGGCGACGCCCGTCTCCGTGTTGCTCAACGAGCGCCTGCGCCTCAGCGGCAACGTCACCGTGACCGAAGTGAAGCGCGAGGGCCGCTGGCTGTCGGTTTCAATGGTGCGCAGCAAATCGCCGGAAAAGGGTTCAATGTCACTCCTGTTCATTCGCAACCCGATCCAGTTGATAGGCTGGGTGGTGAAGGACGCGCAGGGCAAGATCACCCAGGTACGCTTCAGCAATCCGCAGGCCGGCATCAAGATCGACCCGGTCAAGTTTCTCTGGTCGAAACCGCACACGAAGTCGCCAATCGACAATCAAGGCGAAGAGCGGTAGCGCGCCACGCCCGGCTCGCCAACGGGCGCGCTGCCAGATTTATCTGAACAAATTGGCCGATGACCCTGAATCCAGCGCTTGACGGATTTGCCGTAAGCGCGGCCGGAACGGCTCAACCACACCTCCTGTAATTTATTGATATATAAGATTTTTTTCTAAATCTCGACACCCTGTTGGTGTTTCAGAAACCTGAACCACAGATGAATTCTCCTCTCAGGTTGGGTTCAGCCGATCGCGGGCAAAGTCCGCCCATACAAACACGGACCCACAGGTCGAACCCCTTCCACCAGAGGAAAGACTCTCATGAAATCCAAAATTATTTCGATTTTTGCCGCCATCGCTATTTCGCTCGGCGGCGCCGCCATCGCCACCTCGGCAAATGCCAGCACGGGCGCCAGCCCGGCCGTATTTACCGGCGGCCAGGCTTCCGATGGCATTCAGCTGGCCCATTTCCGTGGCTGGCGCCATCGTCATGGCCGTGGGTGGCGTCATCGCCGCATGTGTCGCCGGCTTTACATTCTGGCCTTCCGGTACGGCAACTGGCGTGCGCGCCGCGCCTACTACCGCCACTGTGTGCGTCGTTCCTATCGCCGGATGAACTATGGCTACGGCCCGGGCTACGGCGGGTACTAAGCCGGCCCATATCCTGAAATACCTTCCTTGAATACCGGCATCGACCCTTCTGTCAGGGGCAGGGTTTGAACAGATGCCGGGCGCGGCGGCCGGAGAAATCCGGCCGCTGCTGCGCGTTTGGCATTTCGAAGAAAAAACTTTTTGCCTAGTGACCCGGCTCACTGTGGGGACGACGCCGATTGGACAGTATGGCGTCAACACGGAGCGCGGGCCCGCCGATCGGCAACAGCCCGCCAAGCCCCTCTATTCAAGGAACCAAGACAATGAAGACCAAGATCCTGTCCACCGTCGCCGCCATCGCCATCTCCCTCGGCGCCATCACCGCCGCCGGCAATGCCTCTGCCCGCCCTGGCTATGGCCTGGGTGGCGACAGCTACTACCACAAATATGGTGTGAGCCATTACGAGTACACAAAACTCTGCCGTCGCCTGCACTACAACTGGAAGGTGCTGGGCAACATGAAGGCCAAAGAGCTGTTCTTCCGCTGGAACTGCTTCAAGTTCTACGGTTACTAGACCGTATCCCGAAATTCCCCAAAAAAGGCCGCGGTCAGAATTGACCGCGGCCTTTCTTATGCCCGGATGAACCGAGCCCTCTAATACAGCCAGATGATCTTGCCGCCGGGCGCCGCGACCGGCGCAACATCGTTTGGGCCGATTTCCAGCGGAATTTCAGCGTTCGGATCCGGAAATTTGGTCTGTGATCACCCTTGATGGCCAAATATGCGGCGGTGCACCTTTCCGAAATTCACTCCCTCACGGCGCTTGTACGCCGGAGGGTGAGGGTTGTCCCACCCGTACTTCGCGGGCATCGCTTGATTATGGCAAATGAAATCTTAGGCGTTCACTGCCAAAGATGTAGGTCGCGTTTGGGAAACATGTAACAAAATACCCCGCGAAACCAATTGCCTGCGGCGCTTCAATATTTTCCCACGGGATTGATGGAGGCGCCGGTGGCGATGCCATGGCGGGAGACGAGGACACCGGCATGCCATACCGGCGACACTTTCAAATAACGTCTCGGCTGACCGCCGCGATTGCAACCGGCATGCTGACTGTCGGGATCGAAAATTCGGCAGCAGAGCGGCCCTATCGCACGGTTCCGGAAGAACCCAGGAAAAAGCCAGCGAAAAAGCCGGGGAACACGCCCGGGAATCCCGCCGTCGGGAAACCCGCCTCGTCGCCTGCGAACCGGTCCAATCGACCGACGGACGGCGGCTGGTCGCTCGTTTGCGGCAGCTTCGCCGTCAAGGCCGCCAACCCATGCCGCGTCTTCTTCGGGACATATTTGCGCAAAACCGGCCAGCTTCTGCTGGGCGTGACTGTCCATATGGCGGGGGAAAAGCCGTTGCCGCACATGGTAATCCGCACGCCCTTTGGGAC
The DNA here is from genome assembly GCA_021776685.1 of Alphaproteobacteria bacterium. Classification (GTDB taxonomy): domain Bacteria; phylum Pseudomonadota; class Alphaproteobacteria; order Bin65; family Bin65; genus JAJFFJ01. Next base: position 1,598 of record JAJFFJ010000041.1, on the reverse strand, counting down.
CGATCTCACCGCCGGCGTTACCTATCAGATCGACAAGGCCCCTGCGATGAAGCTCGCCTACCGGACCTGCAACCCGAAGGGCTGTTTCGCCACCGTGCCGGTGTCAAAACCTCAATTGGAGCGGCTGCGCCGCGGCGCCCGCATGGTCGTAACCCTTCATAATTTGAAGGGGCAGCCCATTCGGATCCTCCTGCCACTCACTGGATTTGCACCCGCCTACCGGAAAATGGTGGCCAAGTAGGCCGGCCCCGAATGGACGACAAGAATCAAACAACCAACGCCGTATCGGCCGACGGACAACCGGCGATCACGGATTCGGCGGTCGAGATTTCCTGCACCCGCGGGCTGGCGGACTGGCTTGTGCAACAGCAGATGAGCCTCGGGTTCAGTTCCTACCAATCCGGACGCCTTTATCTGGTCGGCGTAGACGGCGAGATGCGGGTCTCCTTCCACGAGCGCTTTTTCGCGCGCGCCATGGGTCTTTGGAGCGACACCCAGCGGATTCTCTTGTCGACCATCTTCCAGATCTGGCGGCTTGAGAATGTCTTGGCGCCCGGCGAAGCAACAGATGGCTTCGACCGCTATTACGTGCCGCGGCTGGCGCATACCACCGGTGACGTAGACGTGCATGAGATCGGCGTTACCAGCGAGGGCGTCATTGTCTTCGTCAACACGCTCTATTCGTGTCTGGCGGTATTGAGTGAAACCCATTCCTTCAAGCCAATTTGGATGCCGCCCTTTATCTCAAAGCTGGCGGCAGAGGACCGCTGCCACCTGAATGGCCTCGCCATGAAGGATGGCCAGCCAGCCTATGTCACCGCCGTCAGCCGCTCAGACATCGTCAATGGCTGGCGGGACCGGCACGCCGAAGGTGGTTGCTTGATCGATGTGATCACCAGCGAGGTCATTACCGACAATCTCTCAATGCCCCACTCACCCCGGATGGTGGGTGACGAGTTGTGGCTGCTGAATTCCGGCACCGGCTATCCTCGGCACCGTCGACCTGGAGACGGGCGCCTTCGAGCCGAAAGTATTCTGCCCGGGCTTTCTGCGCGGGTTCGCCTTCCACAACGGATTCGCGATTGTCGGCCTGTCCCTGCCGCGGGACGGCTCGTTCTCGGGACTGGCGCTGGACGGCGAACTGGCCAAACGAGATGCGGAACCCTGGTGCGGCGTTCAGATCATCGATCTCCGTTCCGGCGACATTGTCCATTGGATCCGGCTCGAGGGTGCTGTGACCGAGCTGTTTGACCTGTGCATCCTGCCCGGCGTGCGCACCCCGGCCTGCACCGGCATTCTCAACAACGAGATCCATTCGGCGATCACGATCCAGCAGGATTAGTCGCCCCTCGGCTGGGGTTTTTGCGAGAAAAGCCTGAAAAAACCGACATTTAGTGACGGTGCTCACCCATTTTCCCCTGACTCCAGTGACGGCTCGCACTGAGCGATGGCGGCCCGGTCGTCATACTCCCCCCAACATCGAAACAGGGGGCCATGACGCTCCCATCGCTCAACAAAGGAATTGAACAATGAAAAAGATCATCCTGTCGATTGCCGCCGCCGTTGCGATTTCCCTGGGTGCCGCTGGCGCCGCCAAC
>JAJFFJ010000005.1 GCA_021776685.1 Alphaproteobacteria bacterium | reverse complement strand
TAGCCAGAAGCGGAATACTGGCGCTTCGACCCGGAAGCCATGCACATCGAAAACATAAGGAAAGAGGACGGCCCCTTTAGACCGTCCTCTCCGAAGCAGGAAATGCCGAGGGGCCCTAGCGGCCGCTGCCAAGATCCAGGCCGGAAACATTCTTCGTCCCCTTTTTGGATTTGGACGTTTTCACGTTCGACTTCTTGGATGCGGCAACCGCCTGCGGGGCGGCCGTGACAAGGGCTGTGCCAGAAGCAGCAACAACCAAGGCAACAATGGCGAGACCGGTCTTGAAGCGCTTCATAGTTTTCTCTCCGTGGCTCTAATGGATGCCCGATAAGCCGGTATTGGCCTTGGGCAGGTGTTGGCAGAAAGATAAAGGCCTCATTTGCATTCCGATGTGATTGAGCTCACATCCCGCCAGATGGCGTGTTGGGGACGACCGTGAGGGTGTCTGCCTTGGGTCCAGGCTGTGTAATAACGCGCTTCTTCGGTCGGTAAATCGGGTTCCTCAGGAGATTGAGCGTCAGGCACGCGGATTTGCCAGTTTGACTGGATATTAGCTTTTCGGGACCCTGTTGGGGTCTGGTGGGCGTTCGGAGGCGGAGACACGGCGCTGATCAGCGATAAAGAGCCGGTATTCAGGCCTTCATGGCCTCAATCAAAGCTCGAATGCCCAGGATATTCATCACCCTGGTGAGATTGTAGGCGAGCACGTGCAGGGCCATCTCGGTGGCGACACGGGGCAAGGTCTTCATCAGGAAGTGGGTCGCGCCCATCCTGGCCTTGATGGTGCCGAAGGGGTGCTCGACCGTCTCACGGCGCTGGCGCATCTTCTCCGGGTGCTCGTCGAGCCTCTTCTGCACCGCCTCGAGAACGTCTTCGTGCTCCCAGCGGGTGATGCGGCGCTGTTTGCCTGTGGTGCAGCGGTCCCTGATCGGGCATCCCGGACAGGCGCTGCTCCAGTAGCGACGCAGAGCCATGCCGTTCTCCTGACTGGTGAAGCGGTAGACCAGGCGCTCGCCGGCGGGGCAGAGATAGACGTCGTCGTCAGCACGGTAGATGAAGTCCTGCTTGCCGAAGCGGCCCTTCGCCTTGCTGCCTGAGGTCATCGGCTTGGGCAGGGTGACCTCGATGTCCGCCTTATCGCAGGCCAGGATCTCCTGACCGCCGAAGTAGCCCCGGTCGGCGACAACCTCGAGCCGGCCGACCCCGAGTACCGCCTTCGCCTGTTTGGCCATCCGGGCCAGCTGCCCGCGGTCATTGCCGACGCTGGTCACGTCGTGTGCGATAATCAGATGATGCCCGGTATCGACCACCGTCTGCACATTGTAGCCGACCACGCCCGAGCCCCGGCCACTGGTCGCCATCGAGCGGGCGTCCGGATCGCTCAGTGAGACCTGCTGGTCAGGGGTTGCACGCAGGCTCACGTCCAGGGCTTCGAGCCGCTTCATCTCCTGCCGCAGACGCGCAATCTTCTCCTTCAGCCGGATTGTCTTCGTCTCCCGCGCCGGTGAGAGATCCTGCCGGTCGGCGCTGTCGAGCTGGTCCAGATAGCGCGCCACGCTCGTCTCGATTTGTGCCCGGCGACGATCCACCTTGGCGCGCGTGAAGTTACGATCCCGGCTGTTGACCGCCTTGAACTTGGACCCGTCGATCGCCACGCCCGCCGCGGCGAACAGGCCGAGCGTCCGGCACAGCTCGACGAAGCGGGCGCAGACCTTGCGGATCGCTGCGCCATTGTCCCGGCGGAAGTCGGCAATCGTCTTGTGATCCGGAACCAGGCGGCCCGTCAGCCACATGACCTCCACATTCCGACCGGCCTCCCGCTCCAGACGGCGGCTCGACTGAACACGGTTCAGATACCCGTAGATGTAGAGCTTCAGCAACACAGCCGGATGATAGGACGGCCGACCCGTGGACTTGGGAATGACGCTGCTAAAACCAAGGCCGCCAAGGTCCAGCTCTTCGGCAAAAACATCGACCACCCGGACCGGATTGTCGTCTCCGACCCAATCCTCGAGGCATTCGGGAAACAGGGTCGTCTGATCACGGTCCAGACCCGCCACAAAACGCTTCATATCGACCCCCGCATCACCAAGCCCGGAATCGTAACATCCAGAAGCGTTTTCACACAGCCTGGACCCCAAGCGGACAACTGCGTATCGCCGTCACGCAGGCCACCATCTAAAGTACATTCAAGCTGCCGCGGCTGCTCATATCCCGTTGTAAGTGCGCAAGGTCGAATCCGAACCCGCCGGACAGCTCGCCACTCGCAAGTGGCTGCGCAACGGTCACTCACGTTTCAGATCTCATATCTACGCTAAGGTTCTTTGGCATGCTCCGCGTCACGCCCGACGAACGGGCCTTGCCTAGAGCCCAGTATCCGGCGCAATGAATATCTGCGCCGCAATCAATCTGCACGGAAAGTAGAAGAAGACCTGATCAATGGGAGGAACCAAAGCACCTATGAGACGGTGGCTTTCATGGACTTTCTTATCTGTGATCCCTGCGCTCGCCGTCATTGCCGCACTTGCCGCGATCGGGGCAATTGGCATGTGGCACATCCTGATCGCGATCTGCATCGCCATCTGCGTCTCCGGCGTGGCCGCGAGGCTTATTGTGGTGCGATTGGAGCGGATTCGTACCCTGATGACCCAGGTCGCCTCGCTCATGCCCTCGCGGGCCGAATCCGGAGTGCGGGGGGGTTTCGGCGAATTCGCAGAGCTGGCGCTGCGCCTACGTCAAAGCTACAGCGCACGTATCGAGATGCTTGAGCACCAGCTCGCCAAAGCAGATCTCGTCATCGAATTTTTGCCGGTGCCTCTCCTGATTGCCGACAGCGATAAACAAATTGTCCGCGCAAATCAGGCCGTACGCGAAATATTCGGACAGGCGGGCCAAGGAACCGCGCTCTCCGCAGCAATCCGTGACCCCAGTATCTTCGACGCCGTCGACGCCGCTCTTGCCGGCGCCGATGGCCAGGACGTGGAGCTTTCTATCGCTAACGGGTTGGCACGGCATTTTCTGGCCCACGTACTGCCAGTCCGTGCACCGGAGGGCGATGGGAATGCCGTCATTATTGCACTGACGGACCTGACGGAAGCCAAGCGGATTGATCAAACACGCTCCGACTTCATCGCAAATGTAAGTCACGAGCTGAGAACCCCGCTCGCGGCGCTGGTCGGATTTATTGAAACGCTGCAGGGGCCGGCTCGTGCCGACGTCGCGGCGCAGGAGCGCTTTTTGGTTCTGATGCAGGAGCAGTCTGAACGGATGTCGCGGCTGGTTGGCGACCTCATGTCTCTATCGCGCGTCGAACTAAACCAGCACTCGCGCCCCAGCGGTCAAGTTGATGCGATTGCCGGCGTACAACATGTCGTTGAATTCATGCAGATCAAAGCGGCCAAAAAATCGGTTGGCCTGCGTCTCAAAATTGGGCGCCGGCCCGCAATAATCGCCGGCGATGACGACGAGATTACACAGGTCATCCAGAACCTGCTCGACAACGCCATCAAATACAGCCCTGAAGGGTCAAACATCACCATTGCGGTGGGCTGTGACCGGACCGCAGAAGGCGACGAGGAAGTAAGGATCACAGTGCGGGACGCAGGCGAAGGCATCGAGCCGGAGCACTTGCCCCGTTTGACCGAGCGGTTTTACCGGGTCGACGCCGCGCGTTCGCGCGCGCTGGGCGGCACCGGCCTTGGCCTGGCGATCGTCAAACACATCGTCATTCGCCATGGCGGCAGGTTGACGATTGACAGTGTCCCGGGCGAGGGCAGCAGCTTTGCCGTCATTCTGCCGGCGGCCCCGGCGGACAATATTAGCCTGGAAGAGTAGCACCCAGAATAGGGACTTCGCCGGTTTTGGGCGCGCGCGGCAACAGTGTCAAAAAACTGTAATGCAACGGTAGTAGTACCGTCTCACGCGACACCTAACGTTGGCGCTGTGGAGGGTCGCGAAGACTCGCCACTGCTTGTCAACACCGCGTCCATGGAGACAGACCCGTGCTCAAAGCTTCACCCACCTGGGGAAGAATTCTGATCATTGTAGGCCTTGCCGTAGGTGCGTTCGCATCGCCCGCACAGGCCCGCGACCAGATCAAGATCGTCGGCTCGTCAACGGTCTTCCCATTCTCGACGGCCGTGGCGGAAAAATTTGCCAGATCCTACCGAAAGTTCAAAGCACCCGTTGTCGAATCGACCGGCTCCGGCGGTGGTCTAAAGCTGTTTTGCGCTGGACTGGGGGTCAGGCACCCTGACATCACAAATGCCTCGCGGCGGATCAAAACGTCGGAGATCAAACGATGCGCCAAAAATGGCGTCACCAAAATTATCGAAATCAAGATCGGTTATGACGGCATCGTCCTTGCCAATTCAAAGAAATCTGCACAGATGAAAATTTCTCTGCGCCACCTCTACCTGGCGCTCGCCAAAGTCGTTCCTGAGGGCGGCAAAGAAGGTGGCAAGCTGGTGCCCAATCCCTACAAGCGGTGGTCGCAGATCGACCCGTCGCTGCCGAACGTACGGATCGAAGTGCTCGGTCCGCCGCCAACCTCCGGAACCCGCGACGCCTTTGTCGAACTCGCGATGGAAAATGGCTGCAAAACCTTCGCGCATCTCAACGCGATCAAGAAAAGGGAAGGCAAAAGGAAATTCAAGGCCGTTTGCCATGGCATCCGGGAAGATGGCCACTGGATTGATGCTGGTGAGAACGACAACCTGATCGTTCAGAAATTGGAAGCCAATCCAAACGCTTTTGGCGTTTTTGGTTACGGCTTCCTCGATCAGAATGACGACAAGGTCCAGGGCGCGATCGTGGGTGGGACATCGCCGACGTTCGAGAACATCGCGGCGCAGAAATACCCCGTCTCCCGCTCCATGTATTTCTACGTCAAGAAAGCCCATGTGGGGAGAATCCCGGGCATCAAGGAATATTTGGCCGAATTCACCAGCGAGAAGGCTTGGGGACCGGATGGTTATTTGGGCGAAAAGGGCTTGATCCCGATGCCGAAAGCGGAGCGTGCGCGCTTTCGCAATGCCGGCAAAAAGCTACAGACTCTTCGGGACTAACCGCAAGATGGCGGCTGATCTGCGCCCCAGCAGCCGCCGCCAAATTCCCCATACGCCGCCGAGCCCTTCGTTCGAAAGTGTGTCTCGTAAAAAATGCTGAAACCTGATGCCCAGGATAAGACCTCCAGAATGGCCGCGTGGTCATGAGTAGCTCATTGACGCTGCTTGTGATCGCGGGATTGACCGCGCTTGCCTTTTATCTGGGTCGAAGCCGGGCCTTATCAATTAGCCACGACCTCCCGGCGCGCCTCCACTCCCTACCGAGATACTATGGCTACTTCGTCGCTTTGTGGTGCGGTGTGCCAACCCTCGTATTGCTGATGATCTGGCTTGTGGTGCAGCCGATCATCGTCGATGGAATGGTGATCGGATCTCTTCCCGCGGCTCAGCAGCAACTTCCATCCGACCGCCTCGGCCTGTTGCTGAATGATATTCATAATATCGCCCGGGGCGATGCTGCGAGTGCGCGAACGCCCATGCTGATCGCCGCGGCCGAGCGTTACAACAGCTTGCTCGACCTTGGAAACTGGCTAATGGCCTGCTGCGCTTTGGCCCTCGCCGGGGCCGGCCTCATTCTCTCGCGCAACAAAGTTGCCCCCGGGCTGCGAGCGCGAAACACGGTGGAGCGCGCGCTCACCGGCGTGCTGATCCTCGCGTCGCTCTTGGCTGTTCTGACGACGCTTGGGGTCGTCGCCTCCCTGTTCTTCGAATCCCTGCGTTTTTTTGAAAAAGTGCCTTTTTGGGACTTTCTCTTCGGCACCGAGTGGAGCCCCCAAACAGCATTGCGGGACGATCAGGTCGGGCAATCCGGCAGCTTTGGCGCGATCCCAATCTTTGCCGGTACGCTGCTGATAACATCGATTGCGATGGCGGTGGCTGTGCCGACCGGCCTGTTCGCCGCAATCTACCTGTCAGAATTTGCAAAGCCCAAAACCCGCGCAACGATCAAGCCGATCATGGAGATTTTGGCAGGCGTCCCAACCGTTGTGTACGGGTTTTTTGCGGCACTTACGGTGGCGCCATTGATTCGTGACGCTGGCGTTTCTCTAGGTCTTTCAGTCGCCTCCGAAAGTGCCCTTGCGGCAGGCGTGGTCATGGGTGTCATGATCATACCCTTCATCTCATCCCTGTCGGACGACGTTATACGGGCCGTACCCCAATCGTTACGGGAAGGCGCTTATGGATTGGGCGCCACCAAAGCGGAAACCGTGAGGAGTGTGGTTATTCCAGCGGCCCTGCCAGGTATCGTCGGCGCTGTTCTCCTGGCGGTATCCCGGGCTATCGGCGAAACGATGATTGTGGTGATGGCCGCGGGGTTGGCGGCAAACCTGACGGCAAATCCTTTTGAGGCGGTCACGACCGTGACAGTCCAGATCGTGACTCTCCTGGTTGGCGATCAGGAGTTTGACAGCGCCAAAACCCTGGCCGCGTTTGCGCTCGGATTGGTTCTGTTTTGCATCACCCTCTGCCTCAACATTATCGCGCTCAAGTTCGTGCAGAAATATCGCGAAAAATATGAATAACGACCAACCAGCAATTTCGATCGCTGATACTGTCGCAAAGGGTCTTCGTCGGCGACGGGCTGCAGAAATCCGGCTCAGAATCTATGGAATTGCCGCAATCAGCTTTGTGCTGATGGCGTTGGTCGTGCTTCTCGGGAGCATCGTATCGAAGGGCATCAGTGCGTTTCAGCAAACCCATATCGCCGTTCTGGTCAATTTTGACCGGGAAAAGATAGATCCCGCAGGTTCCGGCAAAATCGAAGATCTACGAAGGGGTGACTACGACGGCATCGCCCGAAACTCAATGCGGGCCGCCTTTCCGGGGGTCAGTGGTCGGCGAAATCGGCGTGCCCTTGGCAAGATGATTTCCTCAGGCGCTGGCGATCAACTGCGTGAGATGGTGATGGCCAACCCAAATCTCATCGGCACTCGCCAGCGTGTCTGGTTGCTCGCATCCGATGAGATTGACATGCTCAACAAGGGCTATGCCCGCCGAAAACCTGATGGCAGCGCAACCAAAGTGAGCCGCCGGCAGGTCGCTTGGTACGACGCCCTTGTCGTCAAGGGTGCCGTGGAACGCCACTTGAATTGGCGTTTTTTGACTGGTGGCGACTCGAGAGAGCCGGAACAGGCCGGCGTCTGGGCTGCTGTTGTGGGTTCCGCGCTGACGATGATCATCACTTTAATGTTGGCGTTTCCACTGGGCGTCGCGGCGGCCATCTATCTTCAAGAATTTGCGCCAAAGAACCGTTGGACCGATATCATCGAGGTCAACATCAATAATCTTGCGGCGGTCCCGTCCATCGTCTTCGGTCTATTGGGCCTTACAGTAATTCTTGGATTCTTCGGTTTGCCACGCTCGACGCCGCTGGTGGGCGGCATTGTACTGGCGCTCATGACCTTGCCGACCGTGATTATTGCCAGTAGAGCGGCTTTGATGTCGGTCCCACCCTCGATACGCGAAGCCGCCCGCGGATTGGGTGCCTCGTCATCCCAGGTCGTGTTTCACCACGTTCTGCCACTGGCGATGCCGGGCATCATGACCGGAACCATCATCGGCATGGCACGGGCGCTGGGGGAAACCGCGCCGTTGTTGATGATCGGCATGGTGGCGTTCATCGTTGATGTTCCCAGCAAATTCGAAGACGCAGCCACAGTACTGCCGGTTCAAATCTACCTTTGGGCCGACAGTCCTGAGCGCGGGTTTGTCGAAAAAACTGCAGCAGCCACCATGATTCTACTGGTCTTTCTGCTGGCGATGAATGCAGCTGCAATCTTGCTGCGCAAAAAGTTCGAGCGAAAATGGTAGGTTGGGGAAAGAGAATGGAATTTGTGACCGACCTTGATACATCCGGCCCGCCGGACAGCATTTTGCCGACGACTCCCAAAATCATCACTGAAGGGCTGAACGTCTTCTATGGCGACAATCAAGCGCTCATATCCGTCAATCTGAACATCAATGAGAACGAGGTCACGGCCCTGATAGGCCCCTCCGGTTGTGGCAAGTCCACTTATCTGCGCTGTCTCAACCGGATGAATGACGACATCGAAATCTGCCGGGTAGATGGTCGAATTTTGCTCGACGGCGAAGATATCTATGGACGCCAACTCGATCCCGTCCAGCTGCGCGCCCGCGTTGGAATGGTGTTCCAAAAGCCCAATCCGTTTCCCAAGTCTATCTTCGACAATGTCGCTTATGGACCCAAAATCCATGGTCTGGTTCGGCATAAGGCGGACCTTGAAGAGATTGTCATGAACAGTTTGGAGCGGGCTGGTTTGGCTAACGAAGTGCGTGATCGCCTGCATGAACCCGGGACCAGTCTTTCGGGCGGTCAGCAGCAGCGTTTGTGTATCGCACGAGCGATCGCAGTGCAGCCGGAAGTCATTCTAATGGATGAGCCCTGTTCGGCGCTCGACCCTATCGCAACCGCCAAAATCGAAGAGCTGATCGACGAATTACGCCAGAACTACACGATCATCATCGTAACCCATTCAATGCAGCAAGCGGCCCGCGTATCGCAAAGAACCGCATTTTTTCACCTGGGCGAAATCGTTGAGATAGGTGAAACCGCCCAAATATTCACCAATCCCAGAGATGAACGCACGCAGGGCTACATCACGGGGCGCTTTGGTTAGGCGCAACGGCTTACACGGACAATGGATCCAACAATGAGCAACGACCACATAGTCAAATCTTACGACGAAGAGCTTGGGCGTCTGAACGACCTGCTTGCGCGGATGGGCGGAATTGCCGAGAAGCAACTCGCCGATGCCGTACAGGCTGTCTTCAAGCGGGATGTTGAACTCGCAGCCAATACCGTAGCAAGCGACCAGCAGATTGATGCGCTGGAGCATCAAATCGATGCCTTTGTTGTCCAATTGCTGGCATTACGCCAACCGATTGCCGACGATCTGCGAGAGGTCATCGCCGCGTTGAAAATCGCCAGTCATCTTGAACGGGTTGGTGACTATGCGGCCAATATCGCAAAACGGGTGCCCGCACTTTGCCAATTACCGGTTGTCAAATCCGTGCACGTTATTCCGCGCATGGGCGGATTGGCCCAATCGATGATTTCAAGCGTGCTCGACGCCTACGCTGACCGCGATGCCCACAAAGCCATCGAAGTGCGTAACGCGGATGAACAGGTCGACGAGATGTACACCAGTGTGTTCAGGGAATTGCTGACCTACATGATGGAAGACCCGCGTGACATTACGGCCTGCACGCATCTCTTGTTTGCTGCCAAGAATATTGAGCGTATTGGCGACCATGCGACCAACATTGCCGAATATGTCTATTTCCTTGTCCATGGTACGGCCCTGACCGATGAACGCCCGAAAGGCGATACCAGCCCTTCCCTGGTCTCCAGTCCGGCGCCCTCTGGGCCAATCCCGGATGCCCCATGATCGCCAGCGACCAGCCCCTTCTCCTAGTGGTGGAAGATGAAATTTCGCTCGTCACCATGTTGCGTTACAATCTGGAGAATGCCGGATTTCGCGTCGCCGAAGCACTAGATGGCGAAGAGGCACTAATTTCCGTCGAAGAATGCAAGCCGGATCTGATTATCTTGGACTGGATGCTGCCCCAGGTTTCCGGGATCGAAGTCTGCCGCAGGTTGCGGCGTCAGCCCGGCACCAAGGATATCCCGATCATCATGGTGACGGCCCGGGTTGAAGAGCAGGACCAGGTCCGTGGTCTGGACACTGGCGCGGACGACTACATCACAAAACCCTTCTCGCCGATCGAATTGGTGGCGAGGGTTCGCGCCGTATTACGTCGCGCCCGTCCGTCTCTTTCGGCGGATATGCTGGAATTCGCAGATATCACGATGGATCTCATATCCCATCGGGTCAAACGGGGTGACCGCGCGATCCGCCTGGGCCCGACCGAATTCCGCCTGTTGCGCCACTTCCTGGAACGGCCAACACGCGTACTCTCCCGCGAACAACTGTTGGACGGGGTGTGGGGCCAGGATGTCTATGTGGAATCTCGAACCGTGGACGTTCATATCCGACGCTTGCGTCAGGCGCTCAATGCCGGCGATCTACCGGACAGAATCCGAACAGTCCGGTCCTCGGGCTATGCCCTCGATGATCAAGCCTAAAGGCATTCTCACAGTCTAGAGAATTCCCCAGGCCGGCCTAGTCTTCAGGCCAAATCCGCGTTGGCTCGCCATCGAAACCGGCCGAGCCCTCGTTGAAATTCCTCGAACAAATAAGTGACAGCTCCGGCTAAGCGTCAGATCTTCACTACGTTCGCGCGTGGATGGCCCCTGTCATAAGTCTTTAACGCGCCCGTAAGGTCTGCTTCTGGCTACAAGCGGACGCGCTGGCACCTCAGCTTTTCGGTCCGCTTTCCACACTAAACCGGACATTTTTGACTTTGAATTTTCACTTCCTCGATCACCTGCATATCCACCCTAACCGGCATTAGATAAAAAGGTGAACCGGTTACGTCATGCTCTGCCCATTTGCAGACAAATTCGGCACCTGCGGATGGTACGATCAAACGGGTAAGGGTCCCACCGGCGGCCATGGAAGAGCCTGAGGGTTACTGTGCGCTTTGTAGTTCAGCTTGAGGGTGAGGGCATAGGACGACCAGCCCCGGCCCATTTCCACAGATCCCAGCGCCGGTAGCGCACGCATCGAGCCGAAAGTCGGAGAAATTTTGGGCCACCGCCTTTGTAGCGGAGCCCTTGCATGTGCCGAACGGAGAAGCCGAGAAATGCTGCCCCTTCTTTTTCGTCGATCAGGGCGAACCAGTAGTTCGGATCAGAAACCCCGTCCGTATCCGGAAGCTTTGGCAGCATCTCCGCGCCTTTGGCTGTAGTGTCCATTTCCTGTTCTGGATACATCGCGTTAGTCCACGTTAGTGACTGCGGCGACCAGTCTGTTACGCCCGAAACGAAGATCAGAACGCAAAAAAGCCCCGCCCCCAGTCTGAGGGCGAGGCTCTTAATTCCGATTACCTCGGTAGACAGCAATAAAACGAATTAATTCACAAATGTCAACTGTTAATTACGTTTTGCCAGCTGCCGTAGTGCCCTGTCCCCTTCCCTGATGAGCTCCAGCAGATGCGGTTCAGTTGTTCACTCGCGGAGCATCAGTTGGGAGGTGTTAAAGCAAACTCTGAACCGGCTCATTTCGTGAAGCTGCAATTTGCATTGCACCCACCTGTATACCAATGAACTACACGAACTCCGCGTCTTAGATACGGTCTGCGCCCATCCGTTAGTCGGGGACAGGAATCCGGCAATTCGGGCGCATTTTTAGAGTTGCCGACCACGAGGCTAGGCCGACAATCCAGGGAATGCTACCACTATGGCTGACGCGTCTGGGTAGGTCAGCCCCGTGAGATGGCGCGCCCATGCCGCCAGTGCCGTTCGACGTTCTTCGGCATAGGAATAGCGGTTGTAGACCGCTGTGATGCCCTGTGTGGCCCCTGGAGCGTGATTGAGGATGGCAGCGACCACATGGGGTGGCGTGCCCATCCGGGCCAGCGTCGAGGCCGCCGTGCGTCGCAGGTCGTGCAGCTTCCATGATGCCAGTGCGACTTTCTCTGGGTTCTCGCCATCTGCCTTGGCCGCCTGCTGCAGGGCGGCCAGCATCGCCTTATCCAGCCGCCGCTTGACCGGCGTGAAGCCGGAGACCGGCCGACCACCGTCACCGGTGGTAAAGACATAATCACCTTCATGGCGGGGAAGAATTCGGAGGATCGCGGCGGCCTCGGGCGCCGGCGGCACGCTGTGAGCCCTATCGGCTTTGGTAGCCTCTCTCGGCAGCGCCCAAAGGGGTGTGTCGCTTTCCAGGTCCTGCAGGTCCTGCCAGCGCAAGTTGGCCACCTCTGTGCGGCGCTGGGCCGTCAGCGCCAAGACGCGCAGCAGGGGCTGCCAAGGATAGTCCATCGCCCCAGTGGCCTGCCAGAAGGCGTGGAGTTCGTCGTCACTCAGCACCCGGTCGCGGCTGACTTCCTTGCCGACCCGCCGCACGCCTCCGGCTGGGTTGGCCGCGATCATATCCCGTTCCAGCGCCCAGCCAAACAGCCGCCGGATGGCAGCAAGCACCCGGTTGGACATGTAAGGGCCATTCTTTTCGGCAACCGTCTCGACCAGAGCGATCACGTCGCGCCGGGCAATCTCTGCAATGGGCCGTTTGCCCCACCTGGGTGTGGCGTAGACAGTCAGGATACGCTCAGTCTCCGCCCAGCTGCGGTTCTGCTTTTTGGCGTATTTCTCGATGAACTCGGCGGCGACGCCGCTGAACGTCTCCAAGGTGTCCGCACGGGCTTCGGCATAGGGATCGCGCCCGTCGCGCGCGAGCCCAAGCCACTGGCCAGCCTTGGTCCGGGCCTGGTCCAACGTCATATCGACGCCATAGGTGCCAAGCTTGACCAGCCGCTGCCGACTGCCCCGCTGACGGCCCACCCGGTAGAACAGAATGAAGGTTTTTTTGCCTTTGGGCGCGATCCTGAGTCCCAGGGCCGGCACAGTGTCATCCCACCGTTCGTCACGGGATTTGCCATCACCCTCATATTGGGCGGCATCTAGGTAGCGTTTGGTCAAGCGTGGCATGGATCGCCAGGGAAGGTCGTTCACGAATACCTAGATAATGTTAGCACAAGGTTAGCACGATGCAACGAAAACGGTGTGGTGGTGAACGTAGCAAACTGTCAGAAACTGTGGATAAATGCAGAGAAAAGCGTAGATAGTGCGAAACCGTTCAAGGTTCTTTTTCTGACTTTTAATCAGTAGGTCACAGGTTCGAATCCTGTTGGGCGTACCATTTTCCCAACCCTGCAGCTCCCCGGGCTCGCGGGGTTTTTTGTTGCCCTTGGGGTTTTTTCACGGCAGCGTCCGGCAAGCGGTGCCGACGCGCCGTCAAACGCTGGCGCGCGATGACCGGCGGGATACAGACTCAGGCAGAGGTACAGGAAGGGACGCCCCATGGATCTTGGCTTTTTCACCATGCCCATCCATCCACCTTCACGCTCCATGACGGAGACGTTGAAGGAAGATCGGGATCTGTGCCTGATAGCTGATCGTCTGGGCTTTACCGAGGGGTATTACGGCGAGCACATCACCGATGCCGCCGAGAACATCACGTCGAACCTGATCTTTATCGCCTCCCTGATTCACCAGACGAAAAACATCCGCCTTGGCTCCGGCACGGTCAACATGACCAACCATCATCCCGCGATGGTCGCCGCCGAGGTCGCCATGATCGACCACATGATGGAGGGGCGCTTCATCTTCGGCATCAGTCCAGGCGGGCTTATGTCCGACGCGGAGGTCTTCGGCAACATCGACGAGGACCGCACGGCCATGTTCGTCGAGGCCATGAACCATGTGCTCGCGATCTGGGAGGGTGAGCCGCCCTATAATCTCAAAGGCGATTACTGGAACATCTCCGTCGAGCGGACGATGATGACGGATATTGGACAGGGCTATATCGCCAAGCCTTACCAACAGCCACATCCGCCGATCGTGGTCACCGCAGTGGCGCCTTTCAGCCCCGGTGTAACGGCAGCGGCCAAGCGCGGCTGGGACCCGATCAGCGCCAACTTCCTGCAGCCCCAGTGGGTCGCCTCCCATTGGCCGAAATATGTGGAAGGCTGCCAGGCCGGCAATCGGGAGGCCAATCCCGCCAACTGGCGCGTGGCCAAGAGCATCTTTGTCTGTGAAGACGACCAGTATGCTGAGCGCTACGCCACCGGCGCCGACGGGCCGTACTACTTCTATTACAACTCGCTCTACACCAAGCTGATGAAGGGCGGCCGGGCCAACTTGTTCAAGACCCACCGGGATCAGCCGGATGAGGAGTTGAACGTGCCCGATGTGGTTGACCAGTTGGTGATCCGCGGTTCGGTCAACAGCGTTGTCGACCAACTGCTGGCATTTCATGAGATTACCGGCGATTTCGGCACGCTGCTCTACGCCGGGCATGACTGGCAGGACAAGGAACGGGCGATCCGCTCCATGGAACTGATGGCGGAAGAGGTAATGCCGGCAGTCAACAAAGCCATCGGCCAGACCGCGGCCGCCGAGTAGAAACGGTGGCTGATACGCCAGACGCGCCACCCGAGACGCGAGTCGACCCCGGCCCGGACGGCTGGATTGAAATGGTGGTTCACCGCTTTGCTGTGGCGCTCAATATTCTCTCGGCCGTATGGCTGGGCGCCGTGGCAGTGCTGATCGTTTATGACGTGATTGGCCGCGAGTTTTTCAACGCACCCTTTCACGGCACCAACGAGATCGTTTCCAACTCCGTTCTCTCGATCCTGATGCTGCAGCTGCCCTTGTCGGTTCTGACCCGGGGGACGCTCCGCACCACCATCCTCTATGGCCTGATGAGGCGGTTTGGCCGCGGCGTGATTGACGTAATTTCATACCTTTCTGCTCTGACCCTGTTCCTTGTGGTCGCCTTTGGCAGCTGGTCCCGCATGCTTGAGGGCTGGGATATCCTGGAGCAGGAAGGCTCTGGCGTGGTCACGATTCCGGTCTATCCGATCCGGACCCTTGTTGTTGTGGTGGCCTGCTTCGGGGTGATCGTCTCGCTCCTGATGATCTGGCACGCTATCTTCAATCCGCGGAAGACCGATGAGATGTATGACGATTTGACGGAGCCGCGATCATGAACCCCGTGATGATCCCGGGTCGGCCCGGCACAATTGTCAGGACAGGGGGGAGGCGGCCATAGACCAGGGCACCGTCCTTCTCCTGATTGCGGCGCTGATGCTGGCGGGGATCCTCGCCGGTATTCACATTGGCTTTGCTTTTGGCGTCACGGCATTTCTTGGCAATGTGATCCTGTTTGGTGGCATTGACGGTGAGTGGTCCGACGGCTTTGACATCGCGCTCAAAGGCACAGGCAGCGTCGCCTATGAATATTTACGCAGCGAGGTCTTCGCGGCGATCCCCCTGTTCATGTTGCTGGGTGACTTTGTCAAACGCTCTGGCGCGGCGCGTGATCTCTATATTTTGATCAACCGGGGGCTCAGGGCGATCCCCGGCCGCCTCGCGGTGGCGACGGTCGCGGGCAATGCAGTTTTCGCCGCGGTCACCGGAGTCAGTCTCGCCGCCGCCGCCGCCTTCAGCCGCATCGCCTATCCCCAGATGCGCGAGCATGGCTACAAGCGGAGCTTCGCTCTGGGTTCGGTCGCCGGCAGCGCCTGTCTTGGAATGATCATTCCGCCCAGCGTGTTGCTGATCGTCTGGGGAATCATCGCCGAGCAGTCCATTGCCAAGCTGTTTATGGCGGGCGCCGTGCCCGGCATGATTCTGGCCATGCTGTTCATCATCTATATTGCGGTTGCGGCCATCCTGAAACCGGAGCTGGCGCCTCAAACCCGATTGGACAAGACGGAAGAGCCGTTGTCTGTACGGGAAGTTTTCAGCGGCATTGGCATCGCGCTGCTGATCGTCCTGGTCATGGGCGGCATCTGGGGCGGCCTGTTCACCCCCACCGAAGCGGGCGGCGTCGGCAGTGTCGCCGCGATGCTGCTGGGCCTTCTGAAAGGCATGCGTCTGAAAGATGTTGGCGGCACCCTTCTGGACGTGGGCAAGGCGATTGCGCCGATCATGTTCCTGCTCCTGACGGCGAACATGTTTGCCAAGTTCATGGAAGCGGCCGGCCTTTCCGAACTAATCCGCGCGACATTTTTGGCAACGGATTTTGGCGCTATCGGCGTCATCCTGATTATCGTCGCGATCTGGCTGCTCTTGGGCATGGTGCTGGATTCGATCTCGATTATCCTGATCACCGTGCCGATCTTCGTGCCGCTGACCGCGGGTATATTCGACCCCATCGCCTTTGCGATTTTCGGCATATTGGCGATCGAGGCGGGCCTGCTGACGCCACCATTCGGCTTGCTGGTCTATACCGTCAAAGGAACGGTGGAGGACAAGTCCGTCCGCCTGGGCGAGATTTTCCGCGGCTCGGTGCCCTACTGGATGCTGATGCTGGTGGTCATGCTGTTGATATGGATTGTTCCGGAAGTTGCCACCTGGCTGCCGGAACAAATGATCACAAAGCGCTAAACGCTCGCCCAACCGGGTTTTTGCGCTAGGATGCAGTGGAACAAAAAAAGCAGGCACAAACTTGGGAGGACCAAAGATGAAACAACTGATACGCACCACGGCCCTGGGCGTGGCAGGTGGACTTGCCGGTCTGACGCTGGCAAGCGGCGCAGGCGCGCTCTCCATCAACGGCAACAACATCACGCTTCGCGTTGGTTCCGGCCATCCGCCGTTCATCATGTATGTGAAGCAGATGTCGAAATTCATGCTGCCGCGGATCAAGGCGCGGGTGGAGAAAGAGACCAAATACAAGATCAAGTTCCGCCAGCACTATTCGGGCACGGTGGTGAACGTATTCGACACGCTCGAAGGCGTACAGGACGGGCGGCTCGACATCGGCGGCTTCTGCGTCTGCTTCGACGATGACAAGGCCATGGCCATGAACCTGGCCTACTTCGTTCCGTTCGCCCAGCCGGATGGCAATGTGGCGATCAAGATCTTCCGCCGGGTAATCAATGAGTTCCCGGAAATCCAGCAGGATTTCCAGAAACGCTACAACCAGAAGCTCCTGGCCATCACCGGCTTCAACAATTACGGCCTGCTCACCTCTTTCGACTGGACCACTTTCCAGGATCTGAAGGGCAAGAAGATCCTGGCCGCCGGCCCGAACCTGCCATGGGTGAAGGGTGGCATTCCGGTCAGAACAACCATTCCAAAAGCGGCTCAGCAGCTCCAGACCGGCGTGGGTGACGGCATCATCCTGTTCCCGGACACGATGTTCAAATTAAAGCTGCATGAGGCGACCAAGGGTGGCGTCTACACCACCACCGACTTCGGCGCGACGCCGCAGATCGCCATCACCATGAACCTGCGGACCCGCAGCAAGCTGCCGAAGGAAGTGGTCAAGATCATCGATGAAGTGGCGATGGAATATGAGACCAAGTCCATGGCCGCCTCGATGAGGGATCACGACTGGGGCATTAAGATGCTCAGGAAAGCAGGCGTGAAGATCAAGAAGATCAGCCGGGCGGCGCAGAAGGCCTGGGCGATGGCGCTCAAGGACTGGCCCAACCAGCGCGCCCATGACGTGAAGGCGAAGAAGGGCATCAACATGCCCAAGATCATGCGCGCCTACATCAAGTACATGAAGGCATCAGGTCATAAATTCCCGGTGGACTATGTGATCAAGGACTGATCAATCTCAGCGTACTGACGGAGGCGGCCGGCTTATGCCGGCCCTTTCTTTTTCAGCTTCAGCACCCCGAATCGCCGTCTTGATTTAGCGCTCGGCCAGATACCACTCGAGGATCTGGTCGCCGGTCCAGAAAAGCACGCCGTCCTTGGCTGCGAGGTTTTCCAGCATCCGGCGATAGTGGCCAATGCGGTGGGGCACCCCGTGGATATAGGGGTGAATGGCGATCGCCATGATCCGCGCGTTATCGGCACCCTCCTCATAAAGGGTCTCGAACTGGTCCATGGTCCGGTCCAGCAATTCGGCGGAACGGTGGTTCTGCAACGACATGATCGGGATATCGTTCAGTTCCACTGTGTAGGGGATGGTGTAGAGCGGTCCGTTAGCGGTTTTCAATTCGCAGGGTTGGTCGTCCATCACCCAGTCGGTGACATACTCAATCCCGGCTTCCACCAGAAGCTCCGGCGTATTCTCGGTCTGGGTCAGCCCCGGGCCCATCCAGCCCCGCGGATGCACTCCTGTGAACTCCTTGATCCGGGCGATTGTCTTGTGGATGGCGTCGCGCTCGTCGTCCAGGGTGTGCATCGGCTGTTGTTTGTAGCTGTGCGCCATGAACTCCCAGCCCGCATCCAGCGCTGCCTGCGCCACCCGCGGATACTGGTCACAGACCAGTCCGTTGAGAGAGAAGGTCGGGGTGATTTCCAGATTACGGAACACATCCATCAGCCGCCAGAAACCCACCCGCATGCCATATTCGGCCCAGGTCCAGTTGGGCACGTCCGGAATGAAGGATTTCCCCATGGGCGGCGAGAGCACGGTGCGCGGCATCGGACCGGCTGGATCCCAGACCTCCACGGTAACGATGGGCCAGACCACAACCCGGCCACCATCAGGCAGCTTCAGGGGCTTGCGGTCGACAATCGCGCTGTATTCGATGCGGTCACGCAGGTTCATGAGATACCTCAGACGCCGAAATAGGATTTAAGGGCCGCGTTGAATGCTTGCGGCTGCTCCAGATTGGGCAAGTGGGCGGCATTTTCGATCACCACCAGGCTCGAGCCGGCCACTTTACCTTGCATTTCCGCCATTGCGCCGGGATGGGGACCGTCCTGAGCACCCACCAGAAACATGACGTCGCCGGTAATTGCGTCCATACGTTTCAGATAGTCGAGGTTCATCAGCGCGGCGGTACAGCCTATGAAACCGTTGGCCGACATGGTGCGGATCATTTCGCGTACAGCGTCCAGCCAGGACGGGTTCTCCGCCCTGCAGGCCTCGGTAAACCACCGCTCCAAATTGCCTTCGACCACGGCTTCAATGCCGTCTTTCTCATATTCGCCGCGGCGTTCGAACCACATGTCGTGAAACATCGGCGGCGCGTCGGCGCGGCAATCGCAGATCGCTGCCTTGCCGATGCGGTCCGCGTGGTCCAGCAGGAGGCCGATGCCCGTCATTCCCCCCATGGACAGACCGCAATAGTCGCTGGTCTCGATGCCCAGCGCATCCCACAGCCCAACCACGTCTTTCGCCAGTTCGGGAAAACTGTAGTCGCCCGCGGGCGCATCGCTGGCACCATGGCCCCGTTTGTCATAGCGCAACGTACGGTATGGCCCCGCGAGCACGGCCACCTGGCCGTCCCACATGGAAAGATTGCAGGCGAGTGAGTTGGAGAAGGTGAGCCATGGCGCGCCTTCCGGCCCGTCGATCTGGTAGTTCAGCTCAATGCTGTTCACGGACGCTTTGGGCATGCGGATTAGTCTCTCAGTTGCATCGGTGGGAGTGATTGGAAAATGCGGCTCTGCTAGTCGCTGGTGGGCAGATCTGTAGCCATGACCTCTGCGTCGATGTTTTCCGCCTCAGCGTTCTCGTAGTTGAGCTCCACTTTGACGCCATTGGGATCGAACAGGAACAGCTGGAAGAGACCCTGGCTGTCGACCTGTCGCTGCTGGAAGTCGACGCCCAGACCGGTGAGATGATCCATCATGTCCTTCAGGCCAGTGGCACGGAAGGCGATGTGGTCCAGGACGCCAGTGCCCTCAGTATCCGTTGACTGCTGGCCCAGATAGGCCTTGCGGTTCTCCGATACGTCCTTGCCGCCGGTAGTGATGTGCACGACGGGATCGTCGCCGATATACATCCAGGCAACCTTGAACCTGAAATGGGGGGTGGGCCCTGCCTTCATGCCCAACACGTCCTGATAAAAGGCGCAGGTTTTGTCGATGTCCGTGGTCTGGACAAGGAAATGATCAAGGTTGGTGAGCGGCATGGGTCCTCTCC
>JAJFFJ010000040.1 GCA_021776685.1 Alphaproteobacteria bacterium | reverse complement strand
CTGACTCGATAGACCGCCTACACGCCCTTTACGCCCAGTAATTCCGAACAACGCTAGCCCCCTCCGTATTACCGCGGCTGCTGGCACGGAGTTAGCCGGGGCTTCTTCTGCGGGTACCGTCATCATCTTCCCCGCTGAAAGCGCTTTACAATCCTAAGACCTTCTTCACGCACGCGGCATGGCTAGGTCAGGGTTTCCCCCATTGCCTAATATTCCCCACTGCTGCCTCCCGTAGGAGTCTGGACCGTGTCTCAGTTCCAGTGTGGCTGATCATCCTCTCAAACCAGCTATAGATCGGAGCCTTGGTGAGCCATTACCTCACCAACTAGCTAATCTAACGCGGGCCCATCCCAGAGCGATAAATCTTTCCCCCGTAGGGCGTATACGGTATTAGCTCAAGTTTCCCTGAGTTATTCCGTACTCCAAGGTAGGTTCCCACGCGTTACTCACCCGTGCGCCACTATACTCTCACCCCGAAGGGTGATTTCTCGTTCGACTTGCATGTGTTAGGCCTGCCGCCAGCGTTCGTTCTGAGCCAGGATCAAACTCTCAAGTTTGATTGCGAACCGGCAAAGGACCGGTTCGACTTTGAAGACCTGCTCGCACAAATTTTTGGCGTCACACACAGGCAGACATTTCCAACATCAGGCTCAAGCCGAAGCTAGAACCCGACACCACAAACATCTGTGTGTAGTGCGTGATGCGCGTGCGAACAGCTGGCATCACAAGCTAGGGTGCCTGTGATACCTGCGTCATTTGACGCACGCCCAATACAGGGCGCACCGCCGCCTGCGCATCTCTTCTCAATCTTCACTTGTCAAAGAGCGTCGCTCCAAATCCACCAGACAGGCGGACCTGACATATATGTCTCTTCAGGAGCGAAAAGGCCCGCCGACGAACGACGTGCCAAGACGGCGGTGTATACGGGTGCCGGGAGGGCCTGTCAAATGGTTTTGCAAAGTTTTTTTGCACTGCACCCATTCTGCCGCAGGTGGGCGCGCCCTCAAGCAGTCTTGAGGAGCCAAACCGATCGAATGCGCCCGGAAATCGGCGCTAAACTTGGGCGTTTTTGCGGCAAGTTCCTGTTGACAGTGATTCGGCGAGCGCCCATCTTCGAACCACCATTAACATATTCGTTACCAACTTTCTGGTCCACTGCCCATGGTGCATAGGAATGGTGGCTCGACGGCCAGCGTATCAATCGGCAGCGGGATGAGCCACAGCATTAGCGGCAATAGCACGGATCGTGCCGGAGATGACATCCGGCCGGCGGCGATTGTCGCAAATGTGGTGTTTCCGGGGGTTTCGGCCTGGGTATGACCGACGGCTATATCAGATATATTGGCGGCAATTTTTCGTCGATCGACCAGGATTCGCCTGGCGAACCGGCCGTTGATGAACCTGTCGTCGCGGCGGAAACAGGCGACGATGCGTCAGCCTTGCCGGCGACGGGCGCCAGTTCAGAACCCGGGCACCGGAGCTTTCTTGACTATGTCCGGAGCTACAAGCCGGGCCAGATGTCGCCCGGGTCCCCCGGGTCCAATGATACCCTTACAGCCCACGAGAACGCACCGAAGGTAGATGCCGCGCGGATTACCAGCGCGCTATCAATGACCGGCGACCTGCAGAAACGACGCCTGGCTGTGCGCCTCGCCAATGCGGCATCCATTGTCGGCATTGTTGGCGGACTGGGCGCTGCGGGCTGGTATTTTTCGGCGCAGGACGCACCTCAAATCGCCCGCCGCCCAACGGTGACGCCAGCGGCGGTACTGGCGGCCAAGGTGAAAGCAAAGCTTGCCGTGCGCCAGGTCACGCCTGAGGTACTGCTGTCGCTCGCCCGGGTGGAACACGCCGTGGCAGCCCGGCGGCATACCCGCATCATGCGGGTCCTGAAAGGCGACAACTTTATGCGTGTGCTGCGGCGTGCCGGCGTGCCCGCTGGCGAGGCCCGCGCCGCACTAACCACGCTGGGCGGCATTTACGATACGCGCAAGATTCGCCCCGGGCACAAGATCTCCATTGCCTTCGGCATCTACAGCGGCGACGCCAGTCGCTTCCTCGGCCTGCGGTTCGATTCCACCTATGACCGGACCATCCGGATTCAGCGACAAAAGACCGGCGAATTCGTGGCAGCGCAAACCCGCAAGGATTTATCCATGCGGCTGGTGCGTGGCAATGGGGTCATTGAAACCAGTCTGTTTCAGGCTGGATTGGCCGCAGGGGTGCCCGCGTCACGCATGATACGGGTGATCCATCTCTTCAGCTTCCAGGTGGATTTCCAACGCGACATCAAGAAGGGCGACGCCTTTGAAATCCTCTATCGCATCCACAAGGACCACACCGGTCAGGTGGTGCGGCATGGGGAGATCATTTACGCGGCCCTGACCCTGAGCGGGTCCAAGATTCGCATGTACCGGTTTCCCAATGGCGAGGAATCGTCCCTGTATTTGAACGAGAAGGGCGAGAGCAATCGGCGCGCCCTCATGCGGACGCCCATTGATGGTGCGCGCCTCTCATCCGGATTTGGGTTTCGCCGCCACCCGATCCTTGGCTATTCGAAGCTTCATACCGGTGTGGATTTCGCGGCGCCCCGTGGGACGCCGATCTATGCTGCGGGTGACGGCACCATCGAGAAGATGGGGTGGTGGGGCGGCTATGGCCGGTACACCCGCATCCGCCATAACCGGGAATACTCAACCGCCTACGCTCACCAGACCCGTTTCGCCAAGGGCATGCACGAAGGCAAGCGTGTGAAGCAGGGTCAGGTGATCGGCTATGTGGGTACAACCGGCCGGTCGACCGGACCACATCTGCACTACGAAGTGCTGCGCTACGGCAAGCAGATGAATCCCATGAAACTGACCCTGCCGGCCTTCAAGAGCTTGAAGGGCGATGATCTCAAGCGCTTCATCCGCTTCCGTGGGCGGGTCGACACCCAGTATGTGGCGCTCAAGAAAAATGGCGGCGCGGGTCGACTGATCCGCGTCAAGGCGGAAGCACCCAACAATGGCTGCACAAATGGCCGCCGGCTGGACCCCACAGATCAGCGCCCCTGCCCGAAGAACGGTCGCGCGCAGTAACTCGCCCGGACCCTCCCGGCCTTCTGAACATCCTCCCGATTCACTGAAGCCCTGCCCCCAACGGGCCGGATAAATGTTCCTACGGGGCCATCTATTGGCTTGCCGGGGGCGGGTCCGCCGATGATGGCCGCTACGCCACGCCGCAACCAAGAACGTTCACATTGACTTTTGTGCCTTAAATTAATATATGAATATGTGTTCATATATAAGAGTGAATACCATGGTCGACGACGGACATCTGAGTGCGCTTGCGGACACATTCCGCCTGCTGGGAGACACCACCCGCCTGCGGATCCTGCTTTGCTGCCTGTCCCGTCCGGTGGCCGTGGGCGCCATCGCAGCGGAGCTTGACCTTAGCCAGTCTCTGGTCAGCCATCACCTGCGCCTGCTCCGCGCGGCCCGCCTGGTCCGTCACCAACGCCAAGGCAAGTCCATGATCTATCAAGCCGCGGATGACCATGTGCGGACGGTGCTGCAGGACATGGTCGAGCATGTGGGAGAGATCGCGCCCGATGAACACGCCCGATAACCACCCTGGCGATCGCAACAGTGATCGATAACGACAAGCGATGAGACCCAACTGATGAGCGCTGCCTGTCATGCCCCGCCAGCAAACGTCACCGATCCAGCCTATCGGCGGGTGCTCATGGCGGCGCTGGCCATCAATGCGCTGATGTTTGTGGTGGAGATCATTGCCGGCATCGGCGCCCAGTCTCAGTCCC
This sequence comes from Alphaproteobacteria bacterium, assembly GCA_021776685.1. GTDB lineage: Bacteria > Pseudomonadota > Alphaproteobacteria > Bin65 > Bin65 > JAJFFJ01. The sequence goes on along the minus strand of JAJFFJ010000040.1, from coordinate 175,299 downwards.
TGAAAGCCGACGCGCTGGATTTCTTCGGCGACTCCGTCAACTACGCACTCAGCCTTGTTGTGCTGGCAAAGAGCCTGCGCTGGCGGGCGTCTGCCGCGCTGGCCAAAGGCATCGCCATGGCGGCGTTCGGGGTATGGATCGGTTACGAGGTTGTGCGTCACCTGCTCGCCGGCACCGTGCCCGCAGCGACCACCATGGGACTGATCGGTGTCCTTGCGTTGGCAGTGAATGTCTGGGTCGCGGTGATGCTTTACCGGTGGCGTGCGGGCGACAGCAACATGCGGTCGGTCTGGCTGTGCAGCCGCAACGACGCGATTGGCAATATCGCCGTGGTGGCGGCCGCAGGCGGGGTCTTTGCGCTCGGTGAAGGATGGCCGGACCTGGTGGTCGCAAGCCTGATGGCGGGGCTCGCTCTGTGGGCGGCGGTGCAGATCATTGCCGCAGCAATCGTCGAACTGAGGGTCGATGACAGCAGGGCACCTGGCTAGGCTAGGCTGCTGGGCTCGCCAGACCCGGTCCGTTGGCGACCGGCGCGAGATCGTGGCCAAAACAAATCACATGGCCGTCCAGATCGCGAATATCGAAATCCCGCAATCCATAGGGCATGTCTTCCAGCCCGCGCACAATTTCCACGCCTGCTGCATTGAACTCTGTGAGCAGAGCGTCAGCATCGTCGACATAGACGTAGGCCGCCCAGTACTGGTTCAAGGGAACCGGTGCGCCATCACGGGATCCGTCCAGGGCAATCGTCACCTGGCCGCGTTGGACGATACAGAATGCCGGCGGCTCTCCCCAGAGGCCGTGAGAGGTGAAGCCCAACCGGTTCAAGTAAAAGGCCTCACTGGCGGCGACATCCACCACCTGCAACACCGGCATCGACCGAATCAGTTCCGACATGATCCCCTGCGGCCCTCCGCGGACCTCGGCTGAAATTGACGTCGACTACCGCCCGATACCGGGGCCCGTGATCTCGCCGTTCTTATGGAAGCGCAGGCCGCTTTGCGGAAAGTCACGGCGGGTCAGCAGCTTGACCGCCGCCAGCGCCTTGGCCTTCGGGTCGATGCGCGGCAGGCCCCGGCCAATCAGCTTGACCGAGTGGATGCGCATGGACATGAGCTGACCTTTGCGGGTGACGCGCACGTCCGCCACCGGTGCGATACCGGCATAGCCCCGTAGGTTGAAGCGCCCGTAGGTGAAAAAATTACCGAGCGAATAGAAGATCGGACGGCGCTTGTAGACTTCCACCGCCCGGGGCACATGGGGGCCATGGCCAAAGACAATATCCGCGCCGGCGTCGATGACACCGTGGGAAAATGCGTAGGGATTACCCCGCCACTCGCCCAGGAAAATCTCAAGCTTGCGGGTGACCCGGGTCGCGCGTCGCCCCTCTGCGCCGCCATGGAAGGACACGATGGTGATGTCGGAGCGGCGGGCAAGCGCACGCACCAACCGCTTGGCCCGCGCGATCTTGTTGATCTGAATGGTTCCCGGATTGGGCGCGAAGGCGATGATACCGACGCGGGTGCCGTCGCCCAGCTTGAAGATGCCCGAACGCAGGCCTTTGGAATCGATGCCGGCCGTCACCAGCCCGACGCGGCGCAGGTTGCGCACTGTGGCGGCACGGCCCGGCCCCAGGAAATCGCCGGCATGATTGTTCGCCAGCGATACGATGTCGAAGCCGGCCCGCTTCAGGAAAGCGGCGTGGTGGGGCGGGCTGCGAAAGACGTAGCAGAAGCGCGGGTTGCGGCAGAACTTGTGCGGCTTCCGGCGGGTATGGATGGTGCCTTCCATATTGACGAAGGCAACGTCGGCGCTCTGGATGATCCGCGTCAACCGCCGGCCCATCACTGCAGAAGGATCAGCACCGGGCGTCAGGCTGCGCGGCATGATCGGCTGCGGGAAATTGCTGCCCATCATCGTGTCGCCGACCCCGACGATCCGATAGAAGCGCTTGACGTCTTTTTGCTGGGCTGAAGCTGGCGCGATGGTCATTGGCACAAAACAGATGGCGCTCGTCAGCGCGACAAGACAGCGGACGCGGGTGGTCACAGGCGGACTCCTTTGGTGAAAGTGGCAAACGACCGGCCCGAGTATTTCCGGCCCGGCGCTATCAGCGATGCTTCCCTGTTTTCGGTTATACGGCCCGCCGTGTCAAAGCATCGACAAACGCCGTCGACTTTCGGGCAGGGTTTCAGATTTCGAGCACCTGGCGCGCTGCCTTTTCCGTGACCTCGGCGCCATGGCCGGCGTCGACCACGTCCCAGGCGGCGTCTTCTGGTGGTGGCCCTTTCTGCTGCAAGGCGACCGCCGCCGTCGCGTCCGAAGCATCGCCGCGCCGGGCGTCCACCCGCTCAGCGCGAAGGTCAGCATCCGCGGCGAGCCACAGACCGCAGAAGTCAACGCCGGCGGTATTCGCGACCGTGCCAATTTCGGCCCGTTGGCCGGCCTCCCCGTAGACCCCGTCCGCAACCACCCCGTGACCGGCATCGAGGATTACCTGCGCGGTCTCCGCCAACTGGCGAAAAACCTCTTTGCTGACCGATTTGCGATACCATTTTTGCGCCAACCGCCGGGTTGCGGGCACGCCGGCAAGACGCTTTCGAATTTCGTCGCTGCGCAGAATGACCGCGCCGGGCCGGGGGCCAAGGTCAGGCGCCAGATTTCGGGCAAGTGTTGTTTTGCCGCTCCCTGACAGGCCGCTCACGGCGACCAGGCGCGGGGGCCGGGGCATCAGACAGTCCTGCGCCAGATCGAGGAAAGCGACAGCTTCGTCCTGGAGGACAGGGTCAATTCCACCGCCCTGTTCCTCCGGCGCGCGGGCGCGGGTGGCCGTGACATGGGCGCGGATCGCCGCCCTCATGGCCAGGAAAAGAGGCAGGAGCCGTAGTGCCTCGAAATCGGGGCGCTCCTGCAAATAAGCTGCGAGAAACCGGTTGGCCTGGCGCGGCAGTCCCCTGTGCAACAGATCCATGATCAGAAATGCGGCATCGTAGAAGACATCAATCACACGCAAGGCCGGGTCGAATTCAATTGCATCGAAGGGCGTCGGCTGACCGTCCAACAATACGATATTGCCGAGATGCAGATCGCCGTGAACCTCGCGGACGAAGCCTGATGAGATGCGACGCTGCAGCAACGGTGCCGCAGCAGCCGCTGCCTCCTCAAGCCCCGCCGCGAGGCGATCGACTCCGGCGCCAAGGATCTGCTGATGCGCTTTGAGTTCACCAATAATGCCGCGCACTACGGCTGAGACAGGCGCCAGTTGGGCAACAGCAGGCGGGGCGCTTTCGTGCAGGGCCGCAACGGTGCGCGCCGTCGCCTCCGCCAGATCTTCCGTAAATTCACCCTCCAGCGCCAGGCGGTCGAACAGGCAGTCGGCTGGAAACCTGCGCATGCCGGTGAGCCATTCCACAGGCATGCCGTCGCCATCGAGCGCCAGTTCACCATCCGCCTCCCGGGTCACCGGGATCACGCGATCATAGATGCTTGGTGCGGTTCGCTGGTTGATCTCGATTTCTGTCTCGCAGGCGGCGCGCCGTTTTTCGAGAGTCGAGAAGTCCGCGTAGGGAAGCGCCACCGCCCGTTTGAGCTTGTAGACCCGGTCGCCGGCCAGAAAGACCCTCGAGATATGGGTCACGATGATCTCTACAGGCACGCCCGCGTGGGTTTCGGGCCGGGAAAGGAAATCGACGACGTCCTGCTGTTCATGCTCGGAGCCGGTCATGGCCATCGCCCGCCGGCCGCCTACCCCACGGCCGGGACTGTGTGGTCTTCCTCAAGTCCCGCCGGATCCTGGTGAATAATCACTTCCGCGTTCGGAAACTCCACCAGAATGCTGGCCTCCACCTCGTCGGCAATCTCATGGGCGGTAAACAGGGTCATCTCCGGATCCAGTTCAAGGTGGAACTGGATGAAGGTATCAGCTCCGGATCGCCGCGACCGCAGATCGTGAAAGTCCCGCGCCTGGGGATGGGCCATCACGATGTCCTTGATGCGCACGCGCTCGTCTTCCGGCAGTTCGCGGTCCATCAGCATGCTCATGGACTGGCTGCTGATGCGAAAGGCGTTCCACAACAGATAGGCGACGATGGCCACGGCAAAGATCGGATCCAGAATCTGCCAGCCCCAAAACCAGTGCGCCAGCAGCGAGACAGCGACCGCCCCGTTGATCAGCAGATCGCCTTCATAGTGAAGCGCATCGCCGCTGACTGCGATCGACCCGGTGCGGCGGATCACGTAACGCTGCCCAATAACGAGCACCAGCGTCAGCAGGATGGAGAAGCCCATCACCGCAATGCCGACCCATTCCTCGCGCACGGGCCGTGGCTCGATCAGCCGGCGAACCGACTCGATGAGCAACAGACAGCCGGAACCGGCGATGAAGGCAGCCTGACCCAGGCCAGCAAGCGCCTCTGCCTTGCCATGGCCGAAGCGATGTTCCCGGTCCGCCGGTTCCACGGCAAAGCGCACTGCCATAAGGGTCACGATGGATGCGACTGCATCGAGCAGGGAATCGGCAAGTGATGACAGCACGGCGACCGAGTCGGTCAGCCACCACGCCCCGAGCTTGGCCACGATCAGAATCATGGCCACGGTCACAGAGGCGTAGGTCGCGAGCTTCTTCAGCCGCGTCTGTTCATCCCGTGAGAGTGATTGAGAGGCCATCTTGGAATGAATGTACGCCCGTGACGCGTCAGGTCAAAACCCGATTAAGACGCGGGCACTCAAATGGAAAAATATGCACAAATGGAAATACCGGACCCCAACAGGGTCCGGCATCCATTCCGGTCAGTGCGGAAAGTGTCAGTCCGTCGTCGGCTGCGGCTTGTAGCCGTTGCTCTCCGACATGAACTGGTCAAACTCGCGCTGATCTTTTGCGCGGCGCAGACGGTCGCGGAACATGCGGAAACCTTCCGCTTCCTCGTCCAGCCGGCGCATGGTTTCCTCGCGATATTCGTCGAAGGCGGCGTTACCGGTGCCGCGGGCCCGCTCCGGCCATTTCTTCCACTGTGAAATATCGCCTTTCCGACAGCTCATCATGTGTCCCAACTTTCCGCTCCACCAAAGATAACCAAGGATCGCCAGGCCTATTGGCCAGAAGGCGATGAACCCCAGGACCACCAAAGCGATCCACACCGGCTTCGGTAGATTCATCCGACCTCTGTCTTCTGATACAGCAGCCGCGTTCATGTTTGCGCTCCTCTCGGCAATGTTAATTGTCTTTACATAGGTGGGGATTGGTGTAGCCGGTTCAAGGTCTAATGTAAATATATTTTACATTATTTTTCGAAACGCAAACTTCGCGCGAATTCCCGTGTTTTCAGGGGGTTTGCAGGCCCCGAAGGTATGTTTCAACGCCGGTGGCCAGCATTTCCTCCGCGCGGTCGCGGCTGATTACCCCCTCCCGTGCAACGTCGGAGGTGAGCGTGGCGGCGCCGTGGGCGAGCGACCATATATGGAAGAAAATCTCTTCGGGTGTTGCACCCCCGGCGTTAACGTCAGATCCGGCAAAACTTTCGGAGACGCGAGCCATCGCCTGATAGGCCCGGTCAGCCGCCGCTGCCAGATCCTTGTCGCCGGCCGTATCCACTCCGGCCTCGAACATAGCGGTGTACGACGGGCGCTGGGTGCGGGCGAACTCCAGATAAGCCTCGCCCAGGCGCTGCATCGCGGCAACGGCGTCGGGCTGGCCATCGCGCCAGGCCGCGACCAGAGCGTCAGCAAACGCCTCGAAGCCGCGCCGGGCCACTTCTGCCAACAGCGCATCCTTGTCCTTGAAATGGCGATAGGGGGCGGCCGGGCTGACCTCCGCCAGGCGGGCTGCCTCAATCAGGGAAAAGCCGTGCGGGCCCTTGTCGAGGATCAGTTGCCGGGCCGCCATCACCAGAGCTTCCTTCAGGTTGCCGTGGTGATAGCCGCGTCGGCCGGACCCAGGACTCCGGGCGCTATGCCGTTTGCCGTGCCGGGAATATCTCATGTAAATACATTTAACATTCCCCGTAGATTTTTAAAGAGCCGATTGATTAGTGGGCCGAAGAAGTGGGCCGAAGGAGTGGATCGACATCGGGAACCGGTGAGGCAGCAAATGCACAGCGCGGCGGCGTTCACGCTCAACTGGCTCACGCAGCGCCAGCCTCCGTTTCCGAGAACGCCCGCAGGTTGGATATGAAGACAAGGGCCGCCGTAACTGCGAAGGCGCCAATCACCATAAGCACCGGCAAGGCGGTGCCATCAAAGAACAGCCCGATCAGTGCGACTGATCCCATCACACCCGCATACTGAAAAAAGCCCGCCAACGCAGAGGCCGCGCCCGCGTGCTGGGGATAGCGCGCCATTGCGCCCGCGGCGCTGGACGCGAGTGTGAAGCCATGCCCGATCGCCACACCGATCATCGGAACCAGAACCGCCCATAGTGCGTTGACGCCGGCCAGGGCAAGCCCAACAGCGACCAGTGCTGAGACAGCAGCCAGGAGCAAACCGGGCACGATCAGGCGATGCAAAGAAACTTTGCCGGCCAGCTTTCCACCTGCAAAGGAGGCAAGGGTGAAACCCAATACGGTCACCGGCAGGATCAATCCATAGGTCGTGCCGGAATAGCCAAACACATTAATCAGGATGAAGGACGAACCGGCCATCCAGGCGAACATCGCCCCCTGCATCAAACCGCCCGTGAGCATGAACACGAGCACGGGCCGGGTGCGCAGCAGCACGGCGAAGGTGCGCAGGTGTGCGCCCAGGCCGGGCCGCGCGCCGCCATCGGTCGCTGGCCGTGTTTCCGGCAGCAACAGCCCGCACAGAAGCGCCGCGGCAAACCCAATTCCAGCCATGGCGACGAAGGGCGCCCGCCAATCGAACGTATCCACCAGAACACCGCCGAGAAACGGCCCTGTAATCGCGACGATCCCGAATCCGCCCATCACATAGCCCAACATGCGCGCCGCACCCTGGGAGCCATGGACATCGCGGATCACGGCACGACCCAGCACCGGTCCGGCGCAAACCCCCACCGCCTGCAGCACCCGCATCACCGTCAGCATTTCAATCGACGTGGACAGGAAGGCGCCGATGCTGGCGAGGCCGAAGAGGACCATGCCACCAACGATAAGATTTTTGCGCCCAAGCCGGTCGGAAACCGGCCCATAGAAGAGCTGAAGCACACCAAAAACACCGGCAAAGGCGGACAGCGTCACCCCCACCGCCGAAATCGGCGCGTCGAGGGCGTGGCCGATGGCGGGCATGGCGGCGAATTGCAGGTCCATGGCCACAACCGGCATGATCACCAGCATCAGGACCAGGGCCGCAACGCCGGGCGAACGGGGGTGCAGCATGGGCGCTCCATTCGGCGCAAAAGTTCAGATCGGGATGTCCGATATGGAGGCTTCCCAATTGCAGGAACATGACCCGGGACAAGTAGAAAGGCAATTGGCGCCGGTCCTGCCTGCTCGCTCAGGCGGCAATGGCGTTCGCCGTTGCAGCACCGCGCTGCATGGCGCCGGCGACAAACCCATAGGCAAGAGCCCAAGCGTCTGCAGCAGTCGGCGACCAGGTTTCTCCCAAGCCCTGCTCGAGCGTCCAAAGCAGGGCTTCACCTACCGTTTCGTAATGACCAGTCTTCACTCCGTAGGCCACATGACGGCAGCCAAGATCTTCCAGCGTGGGAACCAGGGCTTCAAGATCATCAAGATTTTCGAGAACCAGTGACAACGCTTCAACGAGCTTTTCTCGCTGGCCCGCCATGTCCGTTCCGCCGAACAGTCGGCGCAATGTCGGATCTATCTCGAACAGGCGGTCGTAAAACATTGCCGCCGCTGTGTCGGCGATGGGAACGACCTTTCCCCAGGTTTCCCTGAGCGTTTCCTTTTGTGCGGGTGTCATGGGCAATTCTCCGGTGGAAGGGACGCAAGCCGTCCCGGGTGATGATGGTGCCGACGGAAGTTTCACCTTCTGAGGGCTTGGCGTTCTGGTCGCGAAATCTGTTGAAGAGCCAACCCTTCAATCGCTCGAAGGTCCGGCCTAACCCGCACCCTGAGAGCAGCCGGCGCACTTCCGCGTTTCGCGCCTTGCGTCCATGGGCGAGCACCTGCTGGACCACCGCCGGGGGCAGTGGGCCCATGTTGTCGTGCTGCCAGTTTCTTATGGCCCGCCAGAAATTCTCATCTTCGATTCGCATGGCGTTCTCCGTCTTGATCCGCGTGATGTTGTTCGCTGGCGGAGAAGGTATGCGCTCTAGACAATCATTAAAAATGAATTATAAAGATTTATTAGTTCTCATTTTATGATGACGATAATGAATCTGCCATGAACCTGAACGACCTGGAAATCTTCCGCGCGGTGGTATCGGAAGGGGGCATCACCAAGGCGGCAAACAAGCTGCACCGGGTGCAGTCCAACATCACAACCCGCGTCAAGCAGCTTGAGGAAAAGCTCGGCGTTGAGCTGTTCCTGCGGGAAGGCAAGAAGTTGCACATCTCACCCGCCGGCCAGGTGCTCCTCGACTATGCCGACCGATTGCTGGACCTGGCAGATGAGGCGCGGGAGGCGGTGCGCGACCCGCGGCCCCGTGGACCCTTCCGGCTGGGCTCAATGGAGAGCACGGCGTCCGTCCGCCTGCCCGGGCCGCTCACGAAATTCATCCAGGACCACCCGGCCGTGGAACTGGAAATGAGCACCGGCAACCCCATCGAGATGGCGACCCGGATTCTGGCAGGGGAGCTCGATGCCGCGTTTGGCGCGGAGCCCATTCCCGAGGGGCCCTTCGAAAAGATCGTCGCCTTCAGAGAAAAGCTCGCGATGGTCGCCGCAGCCGGTCATCCACCGATCAACGCCAAAGCACCCGCGCCGGAAACCATGATCGCCTTCGAGAACGGCTGTCCCAACCGCCGCCGCCTCGAAGCCTGGTACGCCGAGCTGGGAGAGATGCCCACCAAGCTGATCGAGATGGGCTCCTACCACGCCATGCTCGGCTGTGTGGTGGTGGGCATGGGGGTCGCGATGGTGCCGTTGAGCGTGCTGGGCACCTTCCCCGAGGCCAAGCGCCTGAGCGTCCATCCGCTGCCCAAGGGCAAGGATATCCTGCGTACCTACCTGTTCTGGCGAAAAGGGGCGCTGTCGCCAAAAATTTCGGCGTTGATCGACGTGCTGAAGGCGGAGGCGGCCTAGGCCGTAATCTCCTGATACAGCTCCGGCCGCCGCTGATCCATCAGCGGATACCGGTGGCGTATCTTGTCGATAAGCTTCAGGTCCACATGGACTGTGGTGCAGCACTCATCGTCCGGCGCCTGGGCGATGATGACGCCCCAGGGATCGACGACCATACTGCGGCCGACAAAGCTGATTCCGGACTTCGGCTCGGTGCCATACTGCCCGGAGGCGACGACAAAGCACTGGTTCTCCGCAGCCCGTGCGCGCAGGAAAATTTCCCAGTGATCCAGCCTTGGGCTGAGGAAGGCGGAGGCGCAGATAATGATCTGCGCGCCTTTCAGACCCAGCACCCGATAGATTTCGGGGAAGCGCAGGTCCGAGCAAACAGAAAGGCCGATTCTGCCGATATCCGTCTCGTAGACCGGCAGTTCCGATCCCGCATCCACCTTGCTGGATTCCATAATGCCGCCCTGAATGTCCGTGCGGTTGGGCGCGTCGAACAAATGGGTCTTGTGATATTTGCCGAGGATCTGGCCTTCCGGATCGATCAGCGGTGCGCTGTTGTAGTAGGCGCGGTTGCCCTTCTCGTAAGTCGAGCCGACAACATACATGCCGTATTTCTTCGCCTTCTCGGCCAGCAGATCGGTCGCCGGCCCCGGGATCGGCTCCGCCACCTCCTTGTATGCGTCGGGCGTGCTGTAGCCGAGGCCCGTCCATACTTCCGGAAGCACCACCAGGTCCGAACCACGCTCGCCCGCGATGTCCAGCAGATCGGAGACCTTACGGAAGGTGTCTTCCTTCTCACCGTCCACCGCCGTGAACTGGAGAACGGACAGGGTCAGTTGATCTTTGTCAGCCATGGAACGCCCCTCCTAGAGGTCTCGAACGTGTGGCAGCACTTCTTTCCCGAAAATTTCCAGCGAGCGCATGATTTCTTCCTGCGCCAATGAGCCGAAGTCTACCAGCATCGCCACCTGGGTGATGCCGATTTCCTTGAACACCTTGATCCGCTCGATCGCCTGCTCCGGCGAGCCCATCAGCACCCGGTTAGGAAAGTACTGGTTGAAGCCGAACTCGCTCTGACCCTGCTCACGCTGGTCGTAGCCTTTGTAAGCGGTGGGGTCAGGTGGTTTCGACGCGGCTTCCTTCCCAGCCGTGGCATATTCCAGCATCGGGCCATCGACAACCGACTTCAGATGATTGTCGTCGGTCTTGTCGGTGAAGTGCGCGTGGTAGACGCAGCAGACTTCCTGGTCCTCCACCTTGCGGCCCACCTTCGGCAGGTGGTCGCGATACCAGCCGATGCGCTCCACCGCCACTTCGTGATCCACGTGATAGGCCACATAGAGCAGGTTGTGCCCCTCCTCCGCGGTCCACTCAAAGCTCTCCGGCGACAGGAAACAGGCGACCCAGATGGGCGGGTGGGGCTGCTGATAGATCGGCGGCAGCACAGACAGGCCGGACATCTCTGGCCGGAACTTGCTCTTGAACTCGAGGGTTGGCTCGGACCAGGCCTTTTTGATCAGGTCGACACCTTCTTCCACCCGCTCCCGGCTCTCGGCCATGGGGACGCCAAAGGCGTCGAACTCGTCCCGAATAAAGCCGCGGCCGACGCCAAAATCGAACCGGCCGTCGGACAGGTGGTCCAGCATGGCCGCCTGTTCCGCTACCCGCACCGGGTCATTCAACGGCAGCACCGTGGCACCGGTGCCAAGCCGGATGCGCTCGGTTTTTGCGGCAAGATAGGACAGGAAGGAATAATTTGAGGGGAAGAAGCCGCCGTGGCGCACGAAATGGTGTTCCACCACCCACGCATAGTCGATGCCGATCTCATCCGCATAGACCACCTGGTCGATGATGTTGCGGTAATGGGTGTGCACATCGCGCACCTCCGGCAGGTAGGTCGGCAAATAGAAAAGCCCGAACTTCATGGATCCCCCAAAATTTACAGCTTGCAGGCAGGTGTCAGATCGACGGTTTCCCTGCGGTCAGGCGATGGAGATGGTCTTGCGGTTGACGAATTCTCGGATACCATCCCGCGACAGTTCCCGACCATAGCCCGACGCCTTGACCCCACCAAACGGCAGGCGCGGGTCGGAAGCGACCATCGAATTAACGAAAGTGCAGCCTGCGTCCAGTTCCGTTGCGGCCTTTTCGATCTCCGCCTCGTCATTGGTCCAGACGGATGAGCCCAGACCGAACCGTGTCGCGTTGCCGATCCGGATGGCGTCGTCCAGGTCGGTGGCCTTGAACAGCAGGGCCACGGGCCCAAAAATCTCGTCATAGTAGGCGGGCGAATCTTCTGGAATATCCGCCAGAATGCCGGGCCGGTAGAAATAACCTGGCCCGTCTATCACCTCTGCGCCCGTGAGCTTGCGTGCGCCTTTGGCAACCGACTGGGCGACCTGCTCGTCAATCTCGTCCCGGATCTGCGCCATGGCGAGCGGCCCGATATCGGTATCGTCGCTCATGGGATCGCCCACGGTGACGCTTTCGAACTTCGCCACGAAACGCGCTTCGAAATCGTCATAGATATCCTGATGGACGATGAAGCGCTTGGCCGCGATACAGGACTGGCCGTTGTTGATGTTGCGCGCAATGACCGCTGTTTCCAGGGCCTTGTCCACGTCGGCAGACGGCATGATGATGAAGGGATCACTGCCGCCCAGTTCCAGCACGGTGTGTTTGATCTCCTCTCCGGCAGTGGCTGCGACGGCTGCCCCCGCGCCCTCTGATCCAGTCAGGGTTGCCGCCTTCACCCGAGAGTCTTTGAGGATCTTTTCCACCTTGCCCGAACCCACCAGAAGGGTCTGGAAGGTGCCTTTCTCAAATCCGGCGCGATCAAAGATCTCCTCAATCGCCAGCGCGGACTGGGGCACATTCGAGGCGTGCTTCAGCAACCCCACATTGCCGGCCATCAGGGCCGGCGCGGCGAAGCGTAAAACCTGCCAGAAGGGAAAATTCCAGGGCATGACGGCCAGGACAGGACCCATGGGCAAATAGCGCACGAAACTGTTCGACGCGTCACTTTCCATTGGCTCGTCCGCCAGGAAAGCCTTGGCATGTTCCGCGTAGTAGCGGCAGACCCAGGCGCATTTCACGGCTTCCGCGACGGCAGCCTTCAGTGGCTTGCCCATCTCCTCGGTCATCATGGCGCCCCAGCGGTCCTGATCCTGCTCCAGGATGTCGGCGGCCTTGTTCATGCGCTCGGCGCGCTCGGCGAGACTGAGCCTGCGATGACGCTCGAACACGTCGGCGGCGCGGGCCAGCACGGCTTCAATACCGGCGTCGTCAAGCTCGTCGAATGTCTGAACAATTTCGCCGGTCGCGGGGTTCACCGTCTGGATTGCCATTGCCTTTTCCCTCTCCTGCCGCCTGATCAGGCGGGCCCATTTTCTTTTGGTGATCCGGTCTGCACGCCAACAGGCGCCATCACGGGTACAGGATTTCCTTGCGCCAATCATTGCCGTCACGGTCATAGATCAACCTGTCGTGCAGCCGGAAACGGGCATCCTGCCAGAACTCCAGCCGATGATGGCGCACGCGGAACCCGGACCAGTGAGGCGGGCGCGGTACCTTCGAAACGCCGAATTTGGCGGTATAGCTGGCGACCCGTTTCATCAATTCGGCCTTTCCGGGCATCGGCCGCGATTGATCAGACGCCCAGGCGCCAAGCTGGCTGCCGCGGGAACGGGTGGCGAAATAGGCGTCCGCCTCTTCCTCGCTGACCAGCTTCGCCTCACCCTCGATGCGTACCTGCCGTTTCAACGATTTCCAGTGAAAGCACAGCGACGTCTTGGGATGGGCCAACAACTCGACCCCCTTCTGGCTCTCCAGGTTGGTGTAAAAGACGAAGCCGTCCTTGTCCGCGTCCTTCAGCAGCACCAGACGGGTGGAGGGCTGTCCGTCACCACCTACCGTCACCACGGACATGGCGTTCGGCACGTGCGGCTCGCTTTCCCGCGCTTCGGCATACCAAGCGTGGAACAGATCGATGGGATCTTTTGTCGGATCAATGGCCATAGCGCTGATTTACCTGCCTGGAGAAAAAACCGAAACCCCCGGCGTTGTCCGGGGACGCACACCAAATCGCCGCCGTATATCTGGTTAACGCATTATAGGGACGGCGGGCAGCCAACGCGTGACACGCGATTTTCAGAAACGCCCGGCCATAATAAAAAGCCGTCCGCGCCGGGGGAAATTGAGAGGGCTCTGGAGATGAAACTCCTCAAAATTGCGATGGTCGCCGTCCTGTGCGGCGGTGTCAGTGGTTGTTATGCCAGCAAGGAGTCGATCGGCACCGCAACGGGCGCTACGATTGGTGGCCTGGTTGGGTCCCAGTTCGGCGGCGGCAGATCCGGCCATCTGGTTGGCGCCCTGGCCGGCGTCGTCATCGGTGGTCTTATTGGTAACCGCATCGGCGCCGCCATGGACCGGCGCGACCGTTACTATCACGAAAACAATTCCCGTCGCGCCATGGACTATGGCGACACTGGGCGCGCCTATAGCTGGCGCAACCCGCGCAGCGGCAACGGCGGTTATACCCGTCCGACAACCCGCACTTTCCGCGGCCCCGGCGGGCGGGCCTGCCGCCGCTTCGAGGAAACCGTCATCCTGCGGAATGGCGAGCGGCGTAACGTACGTGGCATGCGGTGCCGTAACCGCGATGGCAGTTGGGAATATCTCGGCTAACGCCTGACACCAGCATGTGCAGCGGAAGCGGCCTATTCGGCCGCTTCTTTTTTTGCGTCAATCGCAGGCGGCTGATCCATGCCGGCATCAAACAGATCGTCCAGGGTCAGGCCCAGGGCGCCCTGGGTCGCGTCTTCCTCCGCACGCAGCACACCGCGGAACTTGCCGATCCATGGCATGCCCGAAGACTGGTCGTCGAAGTCCGGGGCCAGGTGCAGATTGAGCGCCAGATAGAGATCGAACAGGCTGATCTGGCGCGGATCTTGCGCCATAACCCAGGTGGCGTCGTCGCCCGCCGTGATGAAATTAGCGTCGCGCAGTTCGTCCAGCAAAGGGCGAAACTCGCTTGGCTCGATGGCGATCTGGCGTGACAGGTCGGCCTGACGCACCGGCCGGCCTGCCTTGAGCCCGACGTAGAGCTCATACAGCACGGATAACGCGGTCAGCAGCCGGCGGGTAGGCTTGGAGCCGCCGAACATGCGCCGCCGCGCCAGCCATTCCGGAAGTGCGGCCACCATCTCCGCGCCCAGCAGCACCGCACACCAGACCAGATACATCCAGATCAGGAACAGCGGCAGCAGCGAGAGCGCGCCGTAAATCGTCTTGTAGGCCGGGAAATTTTCGAAATAGACCGTAAAGCCCCAACGCAGCACGGTGAACATGGCCGCGGCCACAATGCCCCCCAAGAGGGCGTGCAGCACCGGCACCCGCCGGTAGGGAATGATGATGTAGGCGAGCGTAAACGCCGCCACCAGCAGCAGGTAGGGCGCCACGTCCCGGCCAAGGCTGAACACCTGGCGCACACTTTGATCATCTTTCAGTGCAGTCTTGGCGAAGACGAACTCACTCAGCGCAATGCTGCCGCCAACCAGGACCGGTGTCAGGGTCACGATGGCCCAGAACATCATCATCCGCTGCCCGAAGGGACGGACCTCTTTGCGCCGGAAAATCTGATTGAATTTGGTCTCGATGGAATCGAGGACGATGATGGTCGTCACCACCAGGCCGATGATGCCAAGGGCCGTGACGCTCTGGGTATTGGCCAGAAAGCCGTCGATCCATTGTCGGAGATTGATCGACTTGGGCACGAACTCGCTGGTGACGTAGTTTTTCAGGCCTTCAACGATGTCCTGGAAGACCGGGAATGCGGCCAGAATGGCAAATCCGATGGCCAACAGCGGCACCATCGCCAGCAGCATTGAATAGCTGAGCCCCGCCGCCGCGCTGAAACAGCGGTCGTTCCAGAAGCGCGCCATGGAATGCCCGACATAGTGGGCCGTCAGCTTGGTTCGCTTCCAGGGCTTGAAGGCCTGCCACGCGGCCTGGGCCCGATTGGTGATCCCATCTGTCATGAGCGCATACTAGCGGCACCGGTGGGACGCTGGAAACAACTGACACGCGGCCTGGGCGCCGGTTCCCAGGCACATTGACCCGGCCCTGACCCTGCCCTGTCCCCGCATTGACCCAATCTGGCGCTGGTGTAGGATGCGCGGCTTCCGCAAGCGGTCTGCTTGCGTCTGGCAAACGATCCATCGGGAACAAGAATATGACGGACGGCCAAACACTCATGGCCGGCAAGCGCGGCCTGATCATGGGGGTCGCGAACGACAGGTCCATCGCCTGGGGTATTGCCCGGTCACTTGCCGCACAGGGCGCGGAGCTCGCCTTCACCTTCCAGGGTGAGGCGCTTGAACGCCGCGTGCGCCCGCTCGCTGCAAAGGTGGGTTCGGACGTGGTGTTGCCCTGTGATGTCACCGACGACGCATCACTCGACAGCACTTTCGCGGCGCTGAAGGACACATGGGGCAGCCTCGACTTTGTCGTCCACGCCATCGCCTTCTCCGACAAGGAGGAGCTCAAGGGCAAATACGTCAACACGTCGAAGGACAATTTCAGCAAGACCATGCTGATCTCCTGCTATTCCTTTACGGATGTGTGCCGCCGGGCTTCCGAGATGATGAACGAAGGCGGCGCGTTGCTGACGCTGACCTACTATGGCGCCGAGCGGGTGATGCCCCACTACAACGTCATGGGCGTCGCCAAGGCCGCGCTGGAAGCGAGCGTGCGATATCTCGCCGTGGACCTGGGCGACCGGGGCATCCGCGTCAACGCGATTTCCGCCGGGCCGATCAAGACCCTGGCCGCCAGCGGTATCGGCGACTTCCGCTATATTCTCAAGTGGAACGAATATAACGCGCCCCTGAAACGCAACGTATCGCTGGACGATGTGGGCGGCGCGGGCCTCTATCTACTGTCGGAGCTGTCCGGCGGCGTCACCGGCGAGGTCCACCATGTGGACAGTGGCTATCATATTGTCGGCATGAAAGCAGTGGACGCGCCGGACCTGTCGGTCGAAAAGAAAGAGTAGATCAACGCGGCATCCGCCGCCTCACCTGACCCCCGCGGCATTTGCCGCGACATTCAACCCCCCGCGGCGGTTGCCGCGATATTCAACAGGGCCGTCCCATGTCCGGGAACAGCTTCGGCACCCTCTTCAAATTCACCACCTGGGGTGAAAGCCACGGCCCGGCCATCGGCGCCGTCGTCGATGGTGTACCGCCAGGCATCGCGCTCGATGAAACCGACCTGCAGCACTGGCTGGACCGGCGACGGCCCGGGCAGTCAAAATTCACCACCCAGCGGCAGGAGCCGGACGAGGTCCGCATTCTCTCGGGCGTCTTCGAGGGGCAGACCACGGGCACGCCCATCGGCCTGATGATCGATAATGTTGATCAGCGCTCGCGCGATTATTCCGAGATCAAGGACCGGCTGCGCCCCGGCCACGCGGACTTCACCTACTGGAAAAAATACGGCGTGCGCGACTATCGCGGCGGCGGCCGCGCCTCGGCGCGGGAGACCGCCATGCGGGTGGCCGCCGGCGGCATCGCGCGGCTGATCCTGAAAGACGCCTGGGGCGACGATTTCCAGGTACGCGGCGCGCTGGTCAAGGTGGGACCCCTGGCAATCAGCCGCGACAACTGGGACTGGGCAGAGCGCGAGAACAACGACTTCTGGTGCACCGACCAACGCTCCGTCTCCCTGTGGGAGAAATTCCTGACCGCTGTCCGCAAGGAAGGCTCCTCCGCCGGCGCCGTGGTCGAAATACAGGCGGAAGGCGTGCCAGTGGGCCTCGGCGCGCCGGTCTATGACAAGATGGATGCGGATATCGCCAAGGCGATGATGGGCATCAACGCCGTCAAGGCCGTTGAGATCGGCGACGGCTTTTCAGGCGCTGCCGTTGCCGGCGACGACGCCCACGACGAAATGCGCATGGGCACGGACAAGGACGGCAACCCCGAGGTTCAGTTCCTGACCAACCGGGCGGGCGGCACCTTGGGCGGCATCACCACCGGACAGCCAATCGTCGTCCGCTTCTCGGTCAAGCCCACCAGCTCGCTGCTCAGCCCCCAAAAGGGCGTCACCACCACAGGCGAAGACGTCACCGTGGTCACCAAGGGCCGCCACGACCCCTGCGTCGGCATCCGCGCCGTACCCGTAGGCGAAGCCATGCTCGCCTGCGTCCTCGCCGACCATTGGCTTCGCCACAAGGCGCAGTGTGGGTAGGACACCAGCTAGGCCGGGATTTTTCTCAGTAAGGCTTCAAATTCGGCGTGACCAGTTGCCTTTGCCAGCCGGGCGCAGATGAAAACCTGATCCCGCTCTCCCTCCAGCTTCTCAACTGACAGCCGTGTCACCTGGCTGTCGTCGCGCCAGACGGCGCCGGTGAGTGCGTCGAGGCAGGCCTTGGCGACATTGTCCACGTCGAAACGTTTGGCGCCGGTGGTCTCGATCCAGATGGTGACATCGAACCGACCTGCATAATCCTTATTGAGCTTGCGGCCCTCGGCCCGGAAGAAATCGCGGATGGGCTTCTGCAGGCGGCTGCCCTGGGTGGTCACTCGGTTGATGCGCAGCACCAGCGCGCCGTCCACCCGCGCCATCTGCACCCGGCCGCGACCGATCCAGCCATGATCCTGCGGCACCGTCAGCTCTTCCGGAATACAGCCGCCAGTTCCATATGCGGCGACCAGAGGAACTGGTCCACCGGCGTGACACTTTCCATTTCATAGCCGCCATCGAGCAGCGCCTGGGCGTCACGGGTAAATGTGGCCGGGTTGCAAGAGACGGCGACGACGACAGGGACGGCCGACGCGGCAATCTCGATCACCTGAACCTTGGCGCCGGCGCGGGGCGGGTCGAAGACAATGGCATCGCCGCCGGCGAGCACCTCCCGGGGCTCTGGCTGACGATCCAGGTTGCGCGCCTCCACCGTGACGTTGAGCCGGGCGTCGCGAGCGGCGCGCACCAGTTTAAACACCGCTTCCCGGTCCCGGTCTGCCGCATAGACTTCAGCTCCCCGTTGGGCGAGCGGCAGGGTGAAAGTACCGGCGCCGCAGTAGAGGTCCGCGACCAGTCCCGCGCCCTCGGTGGCGGCCATTACCACTTCCAGCAATGCAGCCTCTCCTTCCGCCGTCGGCTGAAGAAAAGCGTGAGGCGCAAGTGCTACCGGAACGCCACCAAAGACAGCCCGGACAGGCCGGCGCTCGAGGATGGTCTCAAAGCCACTCTGCTTTGGGTGGCCGCGGGAAATCCGGGCGAGGTCATGGTCCTGTGCCAGCGCGGCAAGACCTTCCCGACCGCCCAGCCCCAGGCGCGCCGGGGTCACGATCAGCAGGTCGAGGCCGCTGTCGGTCGCCTGCACCTTGATCTCCGCCGTGTCGCCGGGCTTGAACTGGCGCATCAGAAAGGCGCGCAGGGCCGGCATCAGGTCCACGATCGCCGGTAACAGGACCGGGCATTCACCCAGATCGATCACCCGGTGGCTGGCGCGCTCGTTGAAGCCCAGCAGCACATCCTCCTGGCGGCGGACGCCCGTAAAATCCGCGCGGCGACGGCTGCCGCGAGGCGAGCGACGCCACGGCTGGATCACATCGGTTGGCAGGTCGGCGCGCCTGAGTGTTTCCGCCAGCCAGCTGGCTTTCCAGCCGGCATAAGCGTCGTCGGTGAGGTGCTGCAGGGCGCAGCCGCCGCATTCACCGAAATGAGCGCAGGCCGGCGGACCACGATCCGCACCCGGTGCCAGCACCTCCAGAATTCTTCCGGTGATCGGTCCCTTGCCCTTCTGGCCCAGACGTACGCGCAGCCGGTCGCCGGGCGCTGCGCCCGGCACGAAAACCGGGTCGCCCTCCCAGTCGCCGATGCCATCCCCACGGCCGCCGATCCGGTCGATGTCGAGTTCGATAACTGGCGCGGCCATCAGGCGTCCTTCTGTGCGTGAATCAAAAACTCGCGGTTGCCTTCCGGCCCTTTAACCGGGCTTTCTGTCAGGCCCACCACCTGCCAGTCAGGGAGGTTTTCCAGCCAGACCGCCACCCGGGCGCAGACCGCCACATGCACCCATGGGTCTCGCACCACACCGCCTTTTCCGACAAAGGATTTCCCCGCCTCGAACTGCGGCTTGATCAACGCGACCAGCCAGGCCTGCGGTTTTGCGAGCGCCAGGGCTGCGGGCAGGACGGTCGACAAACCAATGAAGCTGGCGTCGCAAACCACGGCGTCCACCAGTTCCGGAATATCATCGGCCGTCAGATGGCGTGCGTTGGTCTTCTCCATTACCACCACCCGATCGTCCTGGCGCAGCTTCCAGGCAAGTTGTCCGCGGCCCACGTCCACGGCATAGACCCGCGCTGCACCATGGGTCAGCAGCACATCGGTGAAGCCGCCTGTGGACGCGCCCACATCGATCACCGTCTGCCCCGCGGGATCAATGGCAAACTGTTCCAGCGCCCGGGCCAGCTTGAGCCCGCCGCGGGAGACCCACGGATGAGGCTGGCCACGCACTTCCAGCGGCGCATCCTCCGCCATCTGCTGGCCGGCCTTGTCGACCCGCCGCTCGCCGGTGAACACCTGCCCGGCCATCACCAGCGCCTGGGCCTTGGCGCGACTCTCGGCCAGGCCCCGTTCCACGAGCATCAGGTCAGCGCGCTGCTTGGCCACAGCGTTATCGCGCCAGGCCGGCTTCCGCCAGCCGCTCAGCCAACAACCAGACCCGGTCGCCGCCCCAATAGAGCTCGTTTTCGTGGACCAGCATCGGCACACCGAAGATGCCCAACTCTTCCGCCTCTGCCCGGATGCGGTCATGGGCGTCGCCGCCGGCGCCATTCAGATAGGCCGCGAACTGGTCCGCCGGAGCGCCCGCATGGGCCAGCACATCTTCGACCTGGCTCTGGTCCTCGATCTCGATTCGGTGGCTCCAGAAGCGCTCGAACATCTCGTCGTTGTAGGCGCGGAAGACACCATGATCCTTTGCGAACAGCATACCGGTCTGTGCTGCGCGGGTGTCGTAGATCTCCTTCGGCCCCTTCATGGTCAATCCCTGCCGGTTGGCAAAACGGCGAGCGTCCATATAGGCGTAGCGCACCTTTCGCCAGTTATGTTCTGTCCGCACGTCCACCGCATCCAGGTATGAGTCAATGTTGAGCGTATAGGGCAGCCAGTCGAGCACCACGTCGAAGGCATCCTCGAGCCCATAGATCTCCGCATTCGCCGTAAAGGCATAGGGACTCTTGTAGTCGGTGTAGACGGTGACGGTGGCGGTGGCGGTGGCGGTGGCGGTCATGGACCAACGATCTCTTGCAAGGGTGATGCGCGTTCATATCGGAACCGGCCGCAGGGGTCAGCTACTTCCAGGCGCTTTTGAGAAAGACGGCAATACGCCTTTCCGCATCAATACATAGAAACGAACCAGATGGCAGAGCGCCGCCACCGCAAGCCCGGCCGCCAGCCCGATCCAAATGCCGGTCGGCCCCCAGCCGCCGTGAATCCCCAGGCCATAGGCCAGACCAAATCCGACAACCCAATAGGCGAAGACGGTAAAGACCATAGGGATTGCCGTGTCGTTCAGTCCCCGCAACGCGCCAGCGCCGATAGCCTGTGCGCCATCGACGAGCTGGAAGGCCGCGGCGATGAGCAGCAGATGCCCGGCCAACTCCAGCACCACGGCGCTGTTGGGTTTCTGGGGATCGAGAAACGCGCCGACGAGGGTGTCGGGTATCGCGAGAAAGAGAATGCTCGTGGATGCCATAAACACCGCGCCGACCAACACCGCTACCCAGCCTGCCCGGCGTGCGCCCTCTCCGTCCCGCCGGCCAACAGCCTGCCCGACCCGGACGGTAGCCGCCTGGCTGATGCCGAAAGGCACCATAAAAGTGACGGCCGCGATCTGCAGCGCCACCTGATGGGCCGCCACCGCCGATTCGCTGATCCAGCCCATGAGAATAACCGCGGCGGCAAACACACCGAACTCCATCAGGAACATCACCGAGATGGGACCGCCGACCACAAAAATGCGTCTGAAGATCGTCCAGTCCGGCCGCCAGAATCGCCCGAATATGCGGTATTTGCGGAAGGGACGGCGCCATAGAGCGATCAGAAGCATGGCGCCAAACATTACACCATTTGCGGCCGCACTGGCGATGCCTGCGCCCTGCAATTCCAATTTCGGCGCGCCCAGTTCACCAAAGATAAGCGCATAGTTGAGCAGGCCATTCAGGGGAACCCCGCACAACATGACCAGCAGTGCAGGTGTCGGTCGATTGATTGACGCCGCGAAGTTGCGCAACACCACGAAGCCAACCGCGCTGGGCAGCGACCAGGCCAGCGCGTCCATGTAGTGAGGTGTCCTCCCTGCCAGTGCCGCTGACTGGCCGAGCAGCAGCAGAATTTCCTCGGCATAATGCATGACCACGACGCCGGGCACCGACAGCATCAACGTGATCCACAGGCCCTGTCGGATAACGCGGCGAACCTGCCGCGCATTTCGTGCGCCGAACGCCTGGGAAGCGAGCGGTGCTGTCGCCATCACGATCCCCATGATGATGACGAAGCTCAGGAAGAAGATGCTTCCGCCCAGCGAAGACGCCGCCAGGAATTTCTCGCCAAGCCACCCGATCATGATCACGTCAGTGGTCATAATCGCAATCTGGCCTACCTGGGTTAGCACCAGCGGGCCGGTAAGCGCCAGCATGGCGCGTGCCTCGGCGCGCAGCGGGCTGGGGCCCGGCGCCGGCGCAAACTGTTGCCCTGCTCCCTCTGTCATAAGGCATCCTTGGCACAGGCCGGTGGCTGGCGGCAAAAAAAGAAACGCGCGCCAGACGGCGCGCGTTTCCGGAATGCTTTTTGCTGTTGCTGTCAGGCGCGGGCGGGCAGCTCCGTCACCTTTGATTCATCGACGCCCAGCGCACCCAATGCGCGGACCACGATATGCTCTGCCGTCAGTTGGGCGAGATCATATTGTTTCTCGGGCTTGTCCTGGTCGATGAACATGTCCGGCAGCACCATTGGCCTGATCTTGAGGCCGGAGTCGAAAGCGCCTTCGCCCGCCAGGAACTGCAACACGAAAGAGCCAAAGCCCCCGACCGCGCCTTCCTCGATGGTAATCAACACCTCGTGCTCACGGGCCAGGCGGCGAACCAGATCCTCGTCCAGCGGCTTGGCGAAGCGGGCGTCAGCGACGGTGGTGGTAAAGCCCTGGGCCCCCAGCATGTCAGCTGCACGCAGCGCCTCTTGCAGCCGGGTGCCATAGGAGAGAATCGCAACCGTGTTGCCCTCACGGACAATACGGCCCTTGCCGATCTCAAGCGGTTGGCCTTCATCCGGCAGCTCAATGCCGATGCCATCACCGCGCGGATAGCGGAAAGCGCTGGGCCCGTCATCAATTGCGACCGCGGTAGCCACCATATTTGTCAGCTCCGCCTCGTCTGACGCAGCCATCAGCACAAAATTGGGCAAACAGCCCAGATAGGCGATGTCGAAGGAACCCGCGTGGGTCTGTCCGTCAGCGCCCACCAGGCCGGCGCGGTCCATGGCGAAGCGTACCGGCAGCTTCTGAATCGCGACGTCATGGACAACCTGGTCATAGCCACGTTGCAGGAAGGTGGAATAGATGGCGGCAAAGGGCTTCATGCCGTCGGCTGCGAGGCCAGCTGCGAAGGTTACGGCGTGCTGCTCGGCGATGCCCACGTCGAAGGTTCGGTCCGGAAATTCTTTCTCGAACAGATTGATGCCGGTGCCACCCGGCATTGCCGCTGTGATGGCGACAATCTTTTCGTCTTTGTGCGCTTCCTTGATCAGCGCGTTGGCGAAGACCTTCGTGTAGGACGGCGCGTTGCTTGAAGCTTTGACCTGCTCGCCGGTGACAACGTCGAACTTGTTGACGCCGTGATATTTGTCGTCCGAATTTTCCGCCGGATCGTAGCCTTTGCCCTTCTGCGTCACGCAGTGGATCAGGATCGGCCCGCCCGCCTTGTCATCACGGACATTTTTCAGCACCGGGATCAGATGATCCAGATTGTGGCCGTCAATTGGCCCCACGTAATAGAAGCCAAGCTCCTCGAAAAGCGTGCCGCCGGTCAGCATGCCGCGGGCATATTCCTCGGCCCGTTCTGCCGCTTTGCGGAGTGGGCGCGGAAATTTCTCCGCCATTAACTTAGTCAGCTGGCGGATCGAGCGATAGGGCCGGGACGAAATCAGTCGTGACAGATAGGCCGACAGCGCGCCCACTGGCGGCGCAATCGACATGTCATTGTCGTTGAGGATGACAATCAGACGCGAATCCATGGAGCCCGCGTTGTTCATCGCTTCGTAGGCCATGCCGCCTGACATGGCGCCGTCGCCGATCACCGAGATGACGCGGCGGTTCTTGTTTTGCAAATCGCCCGCAACCGAGAAGCCCAAGCCGGCGGAGATCGACGTCGAGCTGTGGGCGGCGCCGAAGGGGTCATATTTGCTCTCGGCCCGTTTCGTGAATCCGTAAAGGCCGCCACCCTGCCTAAGCGTGTGGATACGGTCCCGACGCTCGGTCAAAATCTTGTGAGGATAGCATTGGTGACCCACATCCCAGATCAGGACATCTTCGGGGGTGTTGAAGACATAGTGGATCGCCGTCGTCAGCTCGACCACACCCAGTCCTGCGCCCAGATGTCCGCCAGTCACCGACACCGCGTCGATGGTTTCGATCCGCAGTTCGTCTGCAAACTGGCGCAGCTGCTTTGCTTCGAGCTCGCGCAGGTCCGCCGGCGAATCAACCGTATCGAGCAGCGGCGTTTTGCTTTCCGTCACTAAGTATTCCTCCCTCACGCGCGTCTTTCCACGACAAAGCGCGCCACATCCCTAAGCAGGTCGGCTTTGGCACCGAATAAATCAAGATGCCCTGCCGATTGTAAAGTTAAGTTTACTGCGCGCTTTTTTGCTTCTTCGAGCCCTAGCAGGGATACGAATGTCACTTTACCCGCATCCGCGTCCTTGCCCACCTTTTTACCGACCTCTTCCTCGCTGCCTTCAGCATCAAGAATATCGTCGGCGATCTGGAATGCGAGGCCCAATTCGGCGGCATAAGCGTCCAATGCGGCGCGCTCCTTTTCCCCCGCCTGCGCCAGTATCGGCCCGGCTTTGCAGCCAAACCCGATCAACCGGCCGGTTTTCATCTCCTGCAGGCGGATGACATCGTTCAAATCAAACTGGTCACCATGTTTCTCGGCTTCAAGGTCGAACATCTGGCCGCCAACCATGCCGGTGGCGCCCGCCCCTGCAGCCAGCGCCGCGATCAGCTCACTCCGCACCTGCGGATCGGGGTGGGTTTCCGTGCTGGCCAGGACTTCGAAGGCCAGCGTCAACAGCCCGTCGCCCGCCAGAATCGCGGTCGCCTCATCGAATTGGATGTGACAGGTGGGGCGGCCGCGCCTCAGTTCATCATCGTCCATGGCCGGCAGATCGTCATGCACCAGGGAATAGCAATGCACGAATTCGACCGCCGCGCCGGCGCGGAGCGAATGGGCGCGGTCCACGTCGAACAGATCAGCGGTCGCCACGGCGAGGAACGGCCGAAGCCGTTTGCCACCGGCCAGCGAGGCATAGCGCATGGCGTCAAACACCCGCTGCTCGCGGCCATCACCCGTGGGGATCAGCCGGTCGAGCGTTGTTTCCATATCGGCCGCAATGCTGGCCATCGCTGTCTTCAGCGCTTCCACGTTTTTCTGGGTCCCTGTCGTTTTGCGAGGGCTTCGGTGTCAGCCGATATCGGCGCTCTCGGTGGCGGCCTCACCGTCCGGGGTCAGGACGATCTTGTCCACCTTGGCCTGGGCCTCGCGCAGCTTTGCTTCGCAATGCTGTTTCAGCCTGGCGCCGCGTTCATAGGCGCCAATTGCGTCTTCCAGCTTGCCCTGGCCTTCTTCGAGGTCGCGCACGATTTTCTCGAGCTCCGCCAGAGAGTCCTCGAAACTCATGGCTGCGATCTCAGCTTCAGGCCCTGTCGTTTTTGCCATCGTGGGCCGCCTGTTTTATCTGTTTAGCAGGCGCCGTTTAAATCACAGCGCCCCCCGCCCTGCAAGCCACGCCGGGCCGATCAACCTGCCATCAAAGCGCGCACATGGGCGGCGGAGCATTTTGCCAGCGCGGCCAGGTCGTAACCACCTTCCAGGGAAGAAACCACGCGCCCGCCGGCATGGCTGCGGGCGACTGACAGGATTTCCGCCGTCGCCCATTCATAGTCATCGTCGTGCAACTCCAGCAGGGCCAGCGGGTCCGCATGGTGCGCATCGAATCCGGCGCTGATGAAGACGAACTCCGGGCGAAACGAATCAAGCGCCGGCAGCACCGTATCTGTCATTGCCTGGCGAAACTGATCTGAACCCGCCCGTGGCGGCAACGGCGCATTTACGATATTGCCCACCCCCCGGTCGGTCGAATGCCCGGTGCCGGGATAGAGCGGCATCTGATGGGTGGAGGCGTAAAAATAGCTGCCATCCCGGTCGAACGCTGCTTCGGTGCCATTACCATGGTGCACATCGAAATCCACAACGGCGGCCCGCGCCAGTCCGTGCGCTTCGCGCGCATGGGCCGCGCCCACGGCGACGTTGTTGAACAGGCAGAAACCCATGGCGCGATCCGGCTCCGCATGATGCCCTGGGGGACGCACGGCGCAAAAGGCGTTGTCGCCCTCCCCCGCCATCACCGCATCAACGGCTGCAACCACCGCGCCCGCCGCGCGAAATGCCGCCTCTTCCGACCCCGGGCTCACCTGGGTGTCACCGTCAATATGGCCAAGGCCGGTCTCGGGAATCGCCGCCAGCACGCGGTCCACAAACCAGGCGGGGTGAATTCGCTCGATCATCTCCCGATCGGCGCGTGGCGCATCCCGCCGCACCAGACCGCCGAACTCCGGCTCTGCCAGCGCCTCTAGGACCGCGGCAAGACGCGACGGACGCTCGGGATGGCCCGGTCCGGTATCATGTTCCGCGCAGGCGGGATGGCTGAACAGCAGCGTCGTCATGAAGGAAACTGTTGCAAGATTGCGATAGGATCGACCCTGAACATGGGATGCGGTAGCGCGCCCGGCAAATCAGCAACCTTGTCTGACCCGCCGGAAAGCACATATTTTCGGCTTACCGGAGATGTTGCCGGAGAATTTAATTGCGCCGGAAACTGGCACGTCCGGCGTTGCATATAAAGGGACCCCGTGTGCACCGGCCGCCAAATTGCCGACGCCACGACAAACAGGCCGATCAAGCCCATGCCCATGCCCCCTCCACCCCGGCTGCGCGTATTTGCGTTCGCCTGCCTTGCCACCAGCGTTGCCCTCGCTTCGCCTGTAGTGGCGGAACGGGGCGGTGAACGCGCCGCGCAGACAGGCAAGCCGGCAAAGCCCGGCAAGCCCGGGGCTGCGCCCAAACGCAAGGGACCACCCGCCAAAGCAGGGCCCCGCAAGCGCGGCCCGCGACGCGCCATGGCCGTGGGCGTCGACCGGGTCATCGAGGGACCATTGCAGGAAACTGTGCCCGTCATTGGCCGAATTGTCGGCCGGGAGGGCGGTGTCATCTCCGCCCGCACCCCAGGGCCGGTTGAAGTCATTCGGGTCCATGTGGGCGACCGGGTGAAAAAGGGCCAGATACTGGCAGTTCTGGTCACAGAGCGGCTCCGCGCCCAGGTGGCATTGCAGCAGGCGGAACTGCGCCTGTCCGAGCAGGAACTGGCCCGCCTTGAACGGCTGCGCACCAACAAATCGGCGGCTTTTCCCAAGGCCCGCTATGACGACGCCCAACAAAAGGTGGCCAAAGCCAAAGCCAACCTGAGCATCGCCAAGCTCGCGCTGAGCTACGCTTTCATTCGCGCGCCCTATCCCGGTGTGATCACCAAAAAGCACACCGAGGCCGGAGCCTTTCTGCGCCAGGGCGACAATGTCGTGACCATGATCAACGACCGTAACCTGGAACTGGAAGCGGACGTGCCGATTTCACGGGTCGCGGGCCTGAGCAAGGGCCGTGTGGTGATGTTCGAGGTGGCTGGCGGTCAGAATTTCAAGGCGACTGTTCGCGCGGTGGTGCCGGAGCAGAATTCCCTGACCCGCACCGTCGCTGTCCGGTTTTCCATGGTCTGGGACCGGAAAAAAGCACCGCCGCCGATCAACCAGAATGTGACGCTGCAGATCCCTGTGGGCGCCGCCGCAACGGCGGTGTCCGTCCATAAGGATGCCGTGATCTCCCGCGGACCGGCGAAAATGGTCTTCCTGGTCATCAAAAAGCCTGGTGGCACCATGGTCGCGGTGCCTCGAATCGTAAAGCTTGGCGACGCCGTTGGTTCGCGCTTTGTGGTTTTGCGCGGCCTGTTGCCCGGCGACCTGGTCATTGTCCGCGGCAATGAACGGGTGCGTCCCGGAATGGCCGTGCGTCCGCTGCGCCGCCGCTCATGAACCTGATCCGCGCCGCCCTGGACCGGCCAGTCGCCGTTATCTCGGCGGTGCTGATGACAATTCTGTTCGGCTACGTAGCGCTGCAACAGATCCCCATCCAGCTTACACCCGACGTACGCAAACCTGTGTTGTCGATCCAGACCTTCTGGGGCGGCGCCTCACCGGCGGAAGTCGAACGCGAGATCATCAACCGCCAGGAAGAGGT
The DNA here is from genome assembly GCA_021776685.1 of Alphaproteobacteria bacterium. Taxonomy (GTDB): domain Bacteria; phylum Pseudomonadota; class Alphaproteobacteria; order Bin65; family Bin65; genus JAJFFJ01. Next base: position 147,517 of record JAJFFJ010000040.1, on the reverse strand, counting down.
GCTGACGGGCCTGGAAGGCGTCGAGGAGATGGAATCGACGTCCGATACCGGTCGAGCCACCATCACACTGACCTTCGCAATCGGCACCAATATGGATCGCGCCCTGCTGCTGGTCGCGAACCGCCTGGACCGGGTGCGCAGCTATCCTGACGAAGTTCAGCGGCCCCAGATCAAAACCCAGGGCACCGACGACAATCCCATAGCCTGGTTCATCATCCGGCATCTGCCGGCCAACGCCGACAAGCGCCCCATCCATGTCTATGGCGATCTGGTGCGCGATTTCGTGATCGAACGGGTTGAACGGGTCAAAGGCGTCTCGGGCACAAATTTCTTTGGCGGCAGCGACCGGGAACTGCGTGTGGTCGTCAAACCAAAGCTGATGGCGGAATATCGTCTGACCACGTCTGATGTGCTGCGCTCCCTGCGCAACGCCAATGTTGCGGTCACGTGCGGCAACGTGGATGAAGGCAAGCGAAGCTATACCTGCCGCATGGAAGGTGAACTGGTCCGCGCCAGTGCCGTCAGAGCGGTGCTGGTACGGAGTATTCGAGACACCACATCAGGCCGCATTGCGCGGGTCACCATCGGCGATATCGCCGAGGTCAAGTTCGGCTACAAGAAACCGACCGCGCGCATCCGCGCCAACGGCCAATCTGCCCTGGTCTTCAACGTTCTGCGCTCCACTGGCGCCAACGTCATGAAAGTCATGGCCGACGTACGGAAGTCCATCGAAGACATCAATCAGAACGTCCTCAAAAGCCGCGGACTGTTCATCACCCAAGTCTATGACGAGACCGAATATATCCAGTCCGCCATCAATCTGGTGGAACAGAATATCTGGGTCGGCGGACTTATCGCCATGGTGATCCTGCTGCTGTTCCTGCGCTCAGGTCGGGCCACCTTGGTCGTGTCGCTGGCGATCCCCGTTTCTGTGATCGGCTCGTTCGTGGCGATGGCCGCGCTGGGCCGGTCGATCAATGTGATCTCTTTGGCTGGCCTGGCCTTTGCTGTGGGCATGGTGGTGGATGCCGCCATCGTCGTCCTCGAAAATATTTTTCGCTTACGCGAAGAAGGCAAAACCATCCGGCAGGCGGCTTATGAGGGCGCCAACCAGGTCTGGGGCGCCGTGCTGGTCTCCGCACTGACGACGGTCCTGGTCTTCGTGCCGATCCTGAGCTTGGACCTCGAGGTGGGGCAGCTGTTCCGCGACATTGCGGTTGCGATTTCCGTAGCTGTACTGCTGTCGCTGGTGGTTGCTGTCACGCTGATTCCGGCGCTGGCCAACTTTCTCCTCAAGCGCCCCAGCGACGCGACCACCATTGCGGGCGCTGGCGGCAAGGCCAGTACCGCGGCCAAGACCAGCATTGGCCGACTGAAAAATAAGATCGCGCCGGGCGGGCGGCTGAAACTGCCGGTCATTGACCATTTCGCGGGCGCCTTCACCTGGACCATCCTCGCGCTCACCAAGGTCATCGTAAAAAGCCGGGTACTGTCCCTGGTTGTGGTCCTTGCCGTGTGCGGGGGCACCGCCACGCTGACCTGGTTGCTGCTGCCGAAACTGGAATACCTGCCCACGGGCAACCGCAATCTGGTGATCGCGATCGCACTGCCGCCACCGGGCTACAATCTGGCAACCACAACGGAAGTCGCCCGCAAGGTCGAAGGCCAGATGCGGCGCTGGTTTGTAGGCGAGGGCAAAGACACCCGCGTGATCAAGTCTGTACCCGGCAAAGATCCACCGGCAATCAAGCGCTTCTTCTTCGTGGCCCTGTCCAGCCGTACTTTTGTTGGCGCAGTCGCGGAGGATCCGACCAGAACGCGGGAGCTGATCCCCTTCATCCGCCGGATCCTGTTCTCGGAGCCTGGGACGATCCCCATTGTCTTCCAGCCCTCGCTGTTTGGCCGGGGCATCGGCGGCGGACGGGTCATCAAGCTCGACATCTCCGGCCCCGACCTGGAGCGCAACCTGCAGATCGCTCTGCGCGCCTTCCTGATGGCGAACCGCTTGCTGCCGCGCAGCCAAGGCAATCAGTTGCGGCCCGTGCCTGGACTGGAGCTGGGCGCGCCCGAGGTGCGTGTGCTGCCCAACCGGCTGAAACTCGCGGATGCGGGCGTCACCGCGCGGGAGCTGGCAGACACCGTGGATGTGTTCAACGACGGCCTGCGGGTGGTGGAAATCAATGTCGGCGGCCGACGCATTGATTTGACCCTGATGGGTCCTGAAGATCGTATCAAGCAAACCCAGGGTATTGGCGACATTCCCGTGGTGACTCGTTCAGGCACGATCGTGCCTGTGCGATCGCTGGCGAAGATAGAAATCACCGCCGGCGCGACGCAGATTCTGCACAAGGAGCGGTCGCGCACGGTCAGTATCGAAATCCGGCCCTCGCCCAATCTGCCGCTCGAATCAGCGATGGAGATCGTCCGCGACAAGATCATTGCGCCTTTGGAGAAGCAGGGCCTGCCGCCTGGCATGAAGCTGACCATCTCCGGTGAGGCCGATCAGCTAACCAAAACCTGGGACGCCATGGTGCTGCAGCTGCTGCTGGCAGTGGTAATCGTCTACCTGGTCATGGCGATCCTGTTTGAAAGCTTCCGCTATCCGTTCATCATCATGCTGTCCGTGCCGACGGCGACCGCGGGGGGCGTGATCGCCCTCGCCCTGGTCAACGAATATGTGGCGCGGCAACCCCTCGATATGCTGACCATGCTGGGATTTGTCATTCTGATCGGCACGGTCGTCAACAATGCCATCCTACTGGTCCATCAGGGCCTCAGGCACATGCGCGAGGACGGCATGACCGTGGCGGAAGGCATTGTCGAATCCACGCGAACACGTATCCGCCCGATCTTCATGTCCACACTGACAAGCGTCGGCGGCATGCTGCCGCTCGTCTTGTTCCCCGGCGCAGGATCAGAACTTTATCGCGGTCTGGGCTCTGTGGTGGTTGGCGGCCTCGCGCTGTCCGCCCTTCTGACCCTGGTGATCATTCCGCCGCTGATGACGCTGTTTGTCAGCCGCAAGGAACAGGGCCTGGAGAAAAAGCCTGCCCTGGAGCCGACTTCCGCGACGCCAAGTCCCGCTGCCGCGGCGGAGTAGCACCGGAAGGCCGCGTGACAGGGATTTGCCCGTCACCTACAACCTGTCCATGGACGCCAAATTTCTGATCATCGGCGGCGGCATCGCCGGCGCCTCCGGAGGCTATTTCCTTGCCGGACAGGGAGACACCATCCTGCTCGAGCGGGAAAGTCAGCCCGGCTACCACAGCACAGGCCGGTCGGCAGCGCTGTTCACCGAATATTACGGCAACCCGGTTGTGCGCAGTCTGGCGCTGGCCAGCCGGCCGTTTCTGGAAACGCCGCCGGAGGGCTTTGCCCAGGTGCCGCTGATGACGCCCCGGGGCACCGTGTTTCTTGCGCGGCAAGATCAATTGGAGACGCTGGACGCGACCCTGCCGGAGGCGCAGCGGCTGTGCCCCAGCATGCACAAGATCACCGCCAGCCGCGCGGTCGAGCTCTGCCCGTCTGTCGACCCTGACTATCCGGCCGCCGGCATGTTTGAGCCTGACAGCATGGATCTGGACGTGGATGCGATTCACCAGGGATATTTGCGCGGCTTCCGACAGGGCGGTGGTGAGCTCCGCACGAACGCCGAAGTCCTGGCCGTCACCCGTACAGGCGGTCATTGGCGCGTCGAGACCCAGAGTGGCGAGCTGACTGCCGAAGTCCTGATCAATGCCGCCGGCGCCTGGTGTGATGTGGTCGCCGGGATGGCGGGACTGACGCCCGTTGGTCTGGTGCCCAAGCGGCGCACGGCGATGATCTTCGATCCGCCGGAAGGGCAGGATCCGTCCGCCTGGGCGAGCATCATCGACATCGACGAGGAATTCTACTGGAAGCCGGATGCCGGCAAGCTGCTCGGCTCACCTGCGGACGAAACGTCTGTGGCGCCGCAGGATATCCAGCCGGAAGAGCTGGATATCGCCATCGCAGTCGACCGGATCGAGCGGGCCAGCACCCTGAAAATCCGCCGTATCGAGCACAAATGGGCCGGCCTGCGCAGCTTCGTCGCCGACAAAACACCGGTTGTCGGCGCGGACCCTGCAGAACCGGCCTTCATCTGGTGCGCAGGACAGGGTGGCTATGGAATCATGACCAGCCCGGCGATGGGGCGGGCAACAGCCGCTGCGGCTGCCGGGTTGGACTTTCCGGCGGAGATTGAGACCGCCGGTGTCACCGCACAGCATCTCAGCCCCGCACGGCTTCGCTAAATCATCACCGAGATCACCGCCGCGGTCAGGCAGGTAGACAACAGACCCGCCAGGACCGACCGCGCGCCGAGCGCCGCCACCTCGCCGCGCCGATCCGGCATCAGCACCCGCAAGCCACCAACCATGATGCCGAGGGAGCCGAGGTTGGCGAAACCGCACATGGCGTAGACCAAGATCGTGCGGCTGCGCGGACTGAGCTCACCGCCTTTCAGCGCTGCCAGGTCCAGATAGGCCTTCAGTTCATTGAGCACCACTTTGGTGCCGAGAAGCTGGCCGGCGGTGCCCGCCTCGCCCCACGGAATGCCGATCAGCCATGCGAGCGGCGCCAATACCCAACCAAAAAGACGCTCCAGGGTCAGCGGCCGCCCGGCCACATCGAACAGACCCCCGAGGATCAAGTTGACCAACGCCACCAGAGCCACCAGCACGATCAGCATTGCCGTCACATTGATCAGCAGGGTGACACCTGAAGCTACGCCACGGGCCAGGGCCTCCATGCTGCTTTCCGCCCGGTCACTGGCGTCCAGCCCGCCGTCGGTGCCGGCGCCGGTATAGGGAATCATCAGCCCTGCCACCATCAACGCCGAGAACACGTTGAGCAGGGATGCTGTCAACACGTGGCCGAGGGAGTCCGGCACCACAGGCTTGAGGATGGTGGCGTACAGCACCAGCACAGTGCCAGCGACGGTGGCCATGCCCACGGTCATCACCGCGAACAGTTCGCCCCGCGACATCCGGTTCAGATAGGGGCGCACCAGCAGAGGCGCTTCGACCATGCCGACAAACACATTCGCCGCGGCCGAAACACCCAGTGCGCCGCGGATGCCCAGTGCCCGCCTCAGCAACCAGCTGAACAGATTCACCACCACCGGCAGGATGCGCCAGTGGAACAACAGCGCGGAGAGGGCGCTTATCACCAGAATAAGCGGCAGAAAGCGGAAGGCCAGCACCACCGCCGATCCGCCGGGTTTGACCTCGAAGGGCGGACTGCCACCCCCCAGATAGCCCAGCACAAAAGATGTGCCCTCAGTGGTTGCCCGATCGAGAGCGCCTACCACCAGGCCCAGGGCGCTGAATACCGAGTCGCCAACGTCGAGATACAGGAACAGCAACGACAGTCCCACCAGCAGCGCCAGTCCGACGCCGAGCAGGCGCAGCATCTGGGATGTACGGATCGCGCGGCGGTCTTCGCTGATCGCCCAGGCGAAGGCCAGGATCACGACAACGCCAGCAATGCCTTGAAACTGCTCCACCCCGCCCCCGTGCGTTTGGCTGCCCTGCCGCTATTCCGATTTCCGGATTACATGGACGAACAGGCCGTCCGTCTCCGACTGGGCAAGAAGTTCGTAGCCCGTGGCGTCGCAGAAATGGACAAAATCGTCCATCGAGCCCGGGTCAGTCGCCTCCACGCGCAGCACCTCACCGGCAGCCATCGGCTTCATCGCCCGCCGCGCCTTCAGCACCGGCAAGGGACATTTCAGGTCGCGGGCATCCAGCACCTGATCCGGCGCAACGTCACTCATCGACTGGCCACCGCCATATAATTCACATCCAGGTCGCGGGTAACGCGCCAGGTATCGGTCAGCGGATTGTAGGTGACGCCGGCAAAGCTGCTGACGTGCGCGCCGCCTTCGCGCAATCCGCGGGCCAGTTCGGACGGGCGGACGAACTTGCGCCAGTTGTGGGTGCCCCGGGGCAGCCATCGCAGCACATATTCCGCGCCCACGATCGCCAGCGCAAAAGACTTGGGTGTGCGATTGAGGGTCGCCACGATCATCAGGCCGCCGGGCTTGAGCAGCGATGCTGAGGTCGCCAGAAAGCCGTCCCGGTCGGCCACATGCTCGACCACTTCCATGTTCAGCACGATATCGAACTGGGCGCCCTCGGCCTGCAGCGCCTCGGCGGTCTGGCATCGATAGTCGATTTCCAGCCCTGACTGCAGGGCATGGGCGCGGGCAGTGCCAATATTATCCGCCGCCGCGTCAATCGCAGTCACGGTTGCACCAAGACGTGCCATCGGCTCCGCCAGCAGGCCGCCGCCGCAACCGATATCCAGCAGCGTCATTCCTTCAAACGGCGTCATCGAAGCCGCCGGCAAGCCGAAGTGACTGGCCGCCGTATCCCGAATGAATCCGAGCCGCACCGGATTGAACTTGTGGATGGGTTTGAATTTGCCGGTGGGGTCCCACCATTCCGCCGCGATGGCGGCGAAACGCGCCACCTCATCCGGATCAACGCTGGCGCCGGCAGCAAAGCCGCCATTTCCCGGGCTGTCGGTCTGATCTGCGGTCACGGACATGAAGTCGCTCCTCTCCGGCGATCGTTGAAAGCGTCGGGTGCACTGTCTATGAATGTGCCGCTGGCAGCGGCCGCGGACAAGGGGCGGCAGCGCCCGTTTTGACACACCTGACAATGCATTCAGCAGCGCCCTTTCGGAGCCTTCCTCGGCATGGCGATCATCGTTCAGAAATTCGGCGGCACCTCCGTCGGCGACATTGAGCGCATCCGCAATGTGGCGACCAAGGTCAAGCGCGAGCTGGACAACGGCAATCAGGTTGCCGTTGTGGTCTCCGCCATGGCGGGGATGACCGACCAGCTGGTGGGCTATACCCGCGAGATGTCGAACCGTCCAGATCCGCGGGAATATGATGTGGTGGTCTCTACCGGCGAGCAAATCACCATCGGCCTGCTATGCATGGCATTGCACAATATCGATGTCCCGGCCCGCTCGTGGACCGGCTGGCAACTTCCGGTGCGTACGGACGACGCCCACGCCAAGGCGCGAATTCAGGATATCGGCACGGAAAAGGTTCTTGCGGACATGGCGGCCGGCCGCGTCGCCGTCGTGCCGGGCTTCCAGGGCGTATCGGATGACGGGCGGATTGCGACCCTCGGGCGGGGCGGGTCTGACACGTCAGCGGTGGCCCTTGCGGCCGCGTTACATGCAGACCGCTGTGATATCTATACCGACGTCGATGGCGTCTATACCTGCGACCCACGCATTGTCACCCGGGCGCACAAGCTGGACCGCATCACGTACGAGGAAATGCTGGAGATGGCGTCACAAGGCGCCAAGGTCCTGCAGACCAGGGCCGTTGAAATGGGCATGAAGCACCATGTGCGCATTCAGGTGCTTTCCAGCTTCGAGGACACCCCGGGCACGCTGGTGGTGGATGAGGATGAAATCGTGGAACAGGAAATCGTAAGCGGCATCACCTATAGCCGGGACGAAGCCAAGATCGTGCTTTCCCACGTGGCGGACCGGCCGGGGATCGCCGCAGGCATCTTCGGACCGCTCGCCGAGGCCAATATCATCGTCGACATGATCGTCCAGAACGTCTCGGAAGACGGCGCGACGACGGACCTGACCTTTACTGTGCCCCGAGGCGACATGGACCGGGCGGTCGAGGTGCTCGAACAGATCCGCGGCGACATTGAAATTGGCGACATCATCAGCGATCCAGGTGTGGTAAAGGTATCGGTGATCGGCGTTGGCATGCGCAGTCATGCGGGCGTCGCGCAACGTATGTTTCAGACACTCGCGGACAAAGGCATCAACATCCAGGTGATCTCCACATCGGAAATCAAGATCAGCGTGCTGATCTCCGAGGATTATACGGAACTCGCACTCAGGGCGCTGCACAGCGCCTATGGCCTGGATGCGGAGTGATTGGCCAAGCCTGATTTGGCTCAAAGGCCCTAATCGGGCCTCAATATTGAACTATCACCCGCCGCAACCAATGTTGGTGCCAGCGCGGTACCGAGGACCAACCCGGTATGAGCGCACACGTATGCCGGGGAATTGATGACGCAGATCCCAAGCAAATCTGCTGGAATGCCAGTGGGGGCCGCTGCAGAGCGCGGCCCTGGCTGGAGCGACACACGGTTGCTGCTGCGCCGGCTGCGCGAGGTTATGGGCAGCGAGGCGGAGGGCGAGGCGCGCCTCAACCAGATGGTCCGGCTTGTCGCCAACAATATGGTGGCGGAAGTCTGTTCGGTCTATTTGCGCCGCGCCGGTGACGTCCTTGAGCTGTTCGCAACCCATGGCCTTAACCCGGACGCCGTACACCGCACCCGCCTGAGGGTTGGCGAAGGCGTGATCGGCGACGTGGCCCTGCAGGCCAAGGCGCTGGCCCTGTCGGACGCACGGGCCCACCCGGATTTTGCCTATCGACCGGAGACCGGGGAAGAAGAATTCCATTCGATGCTCGGCGTGCCGGTCCTGCGTGGCGGCAAGGTCATTGGCGTGCTGGCGGTGCAGAACCGGACCCAGCGGCATTATACCGAAGACGAAATTGAGACCCTGCAGACCATTGCCATGGTCACCGCAGAGCTGGTCAATCAGCGCGGGTTCATCAGCGCCGAAGAGATGCGCCTGGCGGACAGCGATTCGGTCCTTCCCGCCCGCCTCACCGGCATCAAGCTGAACGGTGGCCCGGCGATTGGCCAGGCAGTACTGCATCAGCCGCGGCCCGTGATCCGCGAAGTCATCTCCGACGATGTGCAGCTGGAGCAGGAGCGCCTCAAGTCAGCGCTCAGCCGCATGCATACCGCGCTCGACACCATGCTCGAGGACACGGCCCTTCAGGATCAGGGTGAGCATCGCGACGTGCTGGAAACATACCGGCTGATCGCAGCAGACCGCGGTTGGCTGAAGCGTATTTTGGAGGCGACCAAGGGTGGCCTGACGGCCGAGGCGGCGGTGCTTAAGGTGCAGGACGAAACCAAGGCCCGGCTGCGCCAGTTGAACGACCCGTTCCTGCGCGAACGCATGACCGACTTCACCGATCTGGCCAACCGGCTGCTGCAGCATCTCTCCGAGGATTATCCGGACGACGACAGCGATTTAGCGGAGGCGCCTGACGACATGATCGTCATCGCCCAGTCCATGGGCCCCGCCGAACTGCTTGACTACGACCGTGAACGGGTCCGCGCCGTGGTGCTGGAAGAAGGCTCTCCCACTTCCCATGTGGCCATCGTCGCCAGGGCACTCGACATTCCGGTCGTGGGCCGGGTCAAGGGACTGCTTGCCCAGGTGGAACCTGGCGATACCATCATCGTCGATGGAGATCACGCCCAGGTCTTCCTGCGCCCGGGCGAAGATGTTCAGGCCGGATTTCGCGACACCATCCAGGGCAGCGAGGCGCGGGCGGAGATCAGGGCCGCGATGCGCGAGCTGCCGGCGGTCACCGCCGACGGCGTTGAGATCTCCATGAATCTCAACGTTGGCTTGCTGGTCGACATGGCTGCACTGCACGAGACCGGTGCCGATGGCGTCGGCCTTTACCGGACGGAAATTCCGTTCATGGTCCGCTCGGCCTTTCCGGGCGTCAACGAACAGGCAGAGCTTTACGAGCGGGTTTTCGATCTGGCCGACGATAAACCCGTGGTCTTCCGCACCCTCGACATCGGCGGCGACAAGGCCTTGCCGTATCTGAACGAGCCGCGAGACGAAAACCCGGCCATGGGCTGGCGGGCAATTCGTATCGGCATGGATCGGCCCGCCATGCTCCGCCAACAGATGCGCGCCCTGATCCGCGCGGCCAGAGGCCGTGCCCTGCACATTCTGTTCCCGATGATATCCGAGGTCGCAGAGTTCATCACCGCCCGCCGGTTGCTGGACATAGAGTTGGCGCGGGCAGCCGATTCGGACCGTGAAGTCCCCGAGGTCGTCAAGGTCGGCGCCATGCTGGAAGTTCCGGCGCTGATCTGGCAACTGCCGGCGCTGACGCGAGAGGCGGACTTCATCTCCGTGGGCAGCAATGACCTGGTGCAGTTCCTTTACGCCAGCGACCGGGGAAATCCGCGCCTGGCCCAACGCTATGATGCCCTGTCGCCGCCGGTGCTGACCATGTTACGCACAGTGGCGGACGGTTGCACCGACACCGGAACGCCCCTGACCGTATGTGGGGAAATGGCAGGCACGCCGCTCGAAGCGATGGCGCTTCTGGGCTTGGGTTTTCGCCGATTATCCATGTCTGCGCCGGCGATTGAGCCGGTCAAGGCTATGCTGCGCAGCCTGGATGTGGCGGCGTTGCAAAGCTATCTGGCGCAGGTGGTTGGCAGCTCAGATCACTCGCTGCGCAACAAGTTGCGGGACTTCGCCCGCGACCACCATGTGGCGCTCTAGAATCTTACGGCGAAATTGTGAATTTTCGCGCTCCGCCATTGTTCGTTAACGGTGGGGCTGCTACACATGTCCTGCGTTCATTTTTCCCCTTAACCGGGCCTTAAAACCGGATGAGGGAGACTTGGACTGACCGCGGAAGAACGCCCCTGACAGCCCCTCTGGAAAGGTCGTTCCCGCGTCAAGGGAGAAGGGTTGACGCCATTCCGGAGATGACTCCGACGGCGTGCAGCCTGGCCGAATAATTGTTCGGGCCGGCCTTGGGGAGGCAGCCTCGACCGGAGACGGTGGGACCGATGAAAGACAAAATTGGACTGGAAGCTGGCGCCCTCGATAGCGAGACCATGACGCCCAACCCCAATACCGGCAATTCGACAGTAGGCGCAGAATTCCAGCGGGCGCGAAAACGGCAGTCCGTGACCCTGGATACGGTCGCCCGCGACCTCAATATCGGCAAGGAATTCCTGGCCGCTATCGAAAATGACGACTTCGAAAGCCTGCCGGAGCCGGCCTATGCCATTGGCTTCGTTCGCAGCTACTCCCGCTATCTGGACCTGGACGCCGCAGAGATGATCGTCCGTTTCAAGGCGGAGGCATTGTCGAAACTGGACACCGACGACCTTTTCTTCCCCACACCGATCCGCGAAAACCGCTTCCCGGTAGGGCTGCTAGCGATCATCTGCCTGGTTGTGGCGGGCCTGGGCTATGGCAGCTGGGTTCTGTACACACAACAATCCACCGATCAGAGCGCCGACAATGCGGGCGCCATGGCGGCCGCGCCGGCTGCCAAGGTCAAACCCGCTGGCACAACCGATGCCGCCTCCTCATCCACCGTGGCCGGCAAGGCGAGCGCGCCCAACAAGGTCGCGACAAAAGCTTCTGCTCCATCGGCAACCGGTGCTACCGATAACGGGGCCGATTATAGGGCCGGGCGCGGAGCAGTCAGCGCGAAGGTGCACGCAGGCGAGGGCAAGCAACGCGTTCTGCTGCGCGCCACATCCAGCACCTGGATCCGTATTCGCGACGGGCGAAACGCCATCCTGTTCACCCGGGTCCTGCGCCAGGGCGATCAGTATGTGGTGCCGAAGAAGGCTGGTGTGGTCGTCGATATAGGCAACGCCGGCAGCCTGCAGATAGTGCTGAACGGCAAGGTGCTCAAACCGGTGGGGCCAGCGAACATGCCGGTCTACAATATCTCGTTGAGTCCGGAGTCCCTGCGTAAGCGCGAGGAAGCGGCCCATACCGGCCGCAACAACTAGGCTTTTCTTTCCACCCGATTTGTCGCGGCAACTTGCGGCTTTCTCCGCCGCCACCTAGGTTACATCAAGATTTCATCACCGGGATCCGCCAGGATTCCTGCCGGCCGGCTCCTCACGGACCGGTGTCGGCATTTCCGGCAGAGAGACCATGAGCGTTCGCCCCTATCGCGATATCTACAGACGGCAGAGCCGTAAAATCTGGGTTGGCGATGTGCCGGTGGGCGGCGACTCGCCGATCACGGTCCAGTCGATGACCAACACCCTAACCACAGACGTGGCGGCAACAGTTGCCCAGGTGCGTGCGCTGGAGGATGCCGGTGCGGATATCGTCCGCATCTCCTGCCCTGACGAAGAGTCCACGGCCGCGCTGAAAGACATCGTCAAGCAGGTGCGGGTTCCCATCGTCGCGGACATCCACTTCCATTACAAACGCGCGATTGAGGCGGCGGAGGCGGGTGCAGCATGTCTGCGCATCAATCCCGGCAATATCGGCAGTGACGAGCGGGTGAAGGAGGTCGTCAAGGCCGCCAAGGACCACAATTGTTCCATGCGCATTGGCGTCAATGCCGGCTCGCTGGAGAAGCACCTGCTGGAACAGTTTGGCGAGCCCTGCCCGGAAGCAATGGTCGAGTCAGCGCTCCACCATATCCGCATCCTGGAAGACAACGACTTCTACAATTTCAAGATCAGCTGCAAGGCATCGGATGTTTTTCTGGCGGTCGCTGCCTATCAGCAACTTGCAGAGGTCTGCGACTATCCCCTGCATCTGGGTGTCACGGAGGCAGGCGGCCTGCAGTCCGGCACGATCAAGAGCTCCATTGGCATTGGCGCGCTCCTGTGGGCCGGAATCGGCGATACGATCCGCGTGTCCCTCTCCGCCGACCCTGTCGAAGAGATCAAAGTGGGCTTCGACATCCTCAAGTCGCTGGGCCTGCGCCATCGCGGCGTGAATGTAATCTCCTGCCCATCCTGCGCCCGGCAGGAATTTCAGGTCATTCCGACCATCGCTGCCCTGGAAGAACGGCTGGCCCATATCAGCACCCCCATGACGCTCTCCGTCATCGGTTGCGTCGTCAACGGGCCCGGCGAGGCACGCGAGACCAACGTTGGCCTCACCGGCGGCGGTAGCGGCCACCAAGTCTATATCGACGGCGAACGGCATCACGTGCATCGCGAGGGCGACCTGGTGGAGCATCTGGTCGAACTGGTCGAGAAGAAAGCCGCGGCGCTGGACGCCGAACGCGCCGGTGACGCGGCAGAGGCCGCCGAGTAGCCTCCACACTGTGTCTTGCAGCGGGCGGGATTAATACCCGCTCAATCAGCCTGAGGACAGATCACCACCGGCAGGGTATAACCCCGGCCTTACCTTCATTTTTGCAGCCCCAACCGGCCCAAAACGAATGTCAAAACTTCAGCCCATCCGCGGCACTCACGACCTGTTGCCGGACGCCATGCGTCAGCACCGCCATGTGGTGGAGACCGCGCGGGCAACCGCCGGGCGCTATGGCTATCAGGAGGCGGCGACCCCGATCTTCGAGGCGACCGAGGTGTTTGCCCGCACGCTCGGCGACACGTCCGATATCGTCACCAAAGAGATGTATACCTTCGAGACCAAGGGCGGTGACCGCATCACCCTGCGCCCCGAGAATACCGCGGGTGTTGCCCGGGCCTTCATCTCCAATGGCCTCCAGCAGAACCTGCCGCTGAAATATTTCTATGCCGGCCCAATGTTCCGGCACGAGCGGCCGCAGAAGGGCCGCCAACGCCAGTTCCACCAGATCGGTATTGAGCTGCTGGGAGTGGCGGAGCCACTTGGCGATATCGAAGTCATCGCCGCAGGCGCCGCAATCCTGGATGCGCTCGGCATCCGGCACCTGACCAAACTGGAACTCAACACCCTCGGCGATACAGAGAGCCGCGACGGATACCGGGCTGTCCTCGTTGATTATTTCACTCAGCATCTGGACAAGTTGTCTGAAGACAGCTGCGAGCGCCTGGATCGCAATCCTCTGCGCATTCTCGATTCCAAGAACCCCGGCGACCGGGAAGTCGTCGCCGGCGCGCCGCTCTTTTCCGACCACCTGACCGACGCAGCCCGGGACTATTTCGCGGAGGTGTGCGCCGGCCTGAGCGCGATTGGCGTGGACTATGACCTGAACCCACGGCTGGTCCGCGGCCTCGACTATTATTGCCATACGGCCTTCGAGTTTACGACCGAGGCGCTGGGCGCCCAGGGAGCGGTCATCGCAGGCGGCCGCTATGACGGCCTGATTGCCCAGATGGGCGGACCGCCGACACCGGGCATCGGCTGGGCCGGCGGCATCGAACGGCTGACCATGCTGTCGAACCCGCATGCGCCAGCGCCCCGGCCGGTGGCGATTGTTCCGATTGGCGAGGCGGCACAGGCGCGCGCGCTGATGCTGGCAGAGGATCTCCGCCGTGCGGGCTACACGGTTGAACTCGGCTACAGCGGCAACCTGAAAAAGCGCATGCGCCGCGCAGACCAGCAGAACGCCCGCGCCGCTCTCTTGATCGGCGAAGACGAGTTGGCGGCCGGCAAAGCCACCCTCCGGGATTTCGATAGTGGCGAGCAATCCGATCTGGATCTGGACACGTTGGTCGATGCCCTGGCGGCCTATCGGTGAGCCCGCCAATGGGTAACGCGATAGACCGTTCAATGAGGCAGGCTTGGCAATGCCACCCCTTTGGCCCTACATCACGTCCATGAGTTTTCAAGAAAGCCTTGATCGGGTGTTGGAGCATCACGCGGAGCTGGAGAGCCAGTTGGCCGCCGGCGGTGGCGAAGACCCGGCAAAATTCGCCGAGCTGTCCAAGGAATATTCGGACATGGAGCCCGTGGTCATCGCGATTCGCGAACTGCGTGAGGCCGAGAACGAGTCGGGCGATCTGGCCGAACTGATCGCCGACCCGGATACCGATGGCGAAATGCGCGAGATGGCCGAGGCCGAATTCTCCGAGCTCAAGGAGAAGGTTCCAGAGCTTGAGAAAAAGCTGCAGATCTTGCTGTTGCCCCGGGACAAGGCGGACGCCAAGAACGCTATTCTTGAAGTACGTGCCGGCACGGGTGGCGACGAGGCCGCGCTGTTCGCTGCCGAACTGTTTCGCATGTACCAGCGCTTCGCTGAGGAACATGGCTGGAAGTTCGAAACGATGCTGGTCAATGAGACCGGCATCGGCGGCTACAAGGAAGCCACTGCGACAATCATCGGACGCAACGTCTTCTCGCGCCTCAAATACGAATCCGGTGTCCACCGCGTCCAGCGCGTGCCTGAAACAGAATCAGGTGGCCGAATCCACACCTCGGCCGCAACGGTGGCGGTACTGCCGGAGGCGGAAGAAGTGGATGTGGACATCGTCGAGTCCGACCTGCGGATTGACGTCTACCGGTCCAGCGGCCCAGGCGGGCAGTCGGTCAACACAACGGACAGTGCTGTGCGCATCACCCACCTTCCCACCGGTGTGGTGGTCGCAATCCAGGATGAGAAATCCCAGCACAAGAACAAGGCCAAGGCGATGAAGATCCTGCGCTCCCGCATTTATGAAGCGGAGCGGGAACGGGTCGATTCCGAACGGGCCGCCGACAGGCGCAGCCAGGTCGGCTCCGGCGACCGGTCTGAGCGCATTCGCACCTACAATTTTCCCCAGGGCCGCCTGACCGATCACCGCATCAACCTGACCCTCTACAAGCTGGACAGGGTGATGGAAGGCGATCTGGACGAGGTCATCGACGCGCTGACCACCCACCATCACGCAGAGCAGCTGGCTGACCTGGGATAGTGTCGTGGCAACGGTCAGCGACTCCAAACCCGAATCCGCCGGCAGTGCCATCGCCCGCCTGACGCAGATTTTTGCCAATGCCGGCATCGACAATGCGCCACTGGACGCCCGCCTGATAACGGCGGCGGCACTGGGCGTAGCACCGGATAATCTGCGTCTCCATCCGGATGCCCAGCTCGATGGCGCGGCACTCTCAACGCTGGATCACATGGCACAGCAGCGCACCACGGCGCGCATGCCAGTCTCCCGCATACTCGGCCGCCGGGAATTCTGGAGCCTCGACTTCAGCCTCTCGCCCGCCACCCTTGACCCCAGACCGGACAGCGAGACGCTGGTAGAAACCGCGCTTGGATTGCTGGCTGACCGGGACCAACCCTGGCGCCTGCTCGACCTGGGCGCCGGCACGGGATGCCTGCTGCTTGCGCTTCTGTCAGAGTTGCCAGGCGCTACAGGGGTCGGCGTTGACATCGACGCCGGAGCAATTGAAACGGCATCGAGCAACGCCGCGGCGTTGGGTCTGCAGGACCGTTCCGCGTTTCGAGTCGCGGACTGGACGGCTGGCCTGGACGGGCGGTTCGACCTGATTGTGAGCAATCCACCCTACATTCCGGGGGCCGAGATCGACACTCTCGCGCCTGAGGTCGCGCGGCACGATCCGCGTGGCGCGCTGGATGGAGGCGCCGATGGGCTCGATGCCTATCGTGCCATCGCACCGCTCCTGGCGCCCCGCCTGTCACTAAACGGTAGTGCAGTGCTCGAGATCGGCGCAGGTCAGGCGGCGGCGGTTGCCTCCTTGATGAATAAGGCCGACCTGCTTGTCGACCCGCCGGTCGCCGATCTGGCCGGGCGGGACCGCTGTCTGGTGTGCCGGCCGGGGTAGGAAGTCAAATTGGCTGTGTACAGCCAGTTTCGGCCTGGTGGATTAGCTATAGAAACGTTCATACCTTTTTGCTAAGACCACAGGGTCCTCGCGATTGCAGAACCGACGGTACGTGACCGTCAGCCCGGTTTTCCGGAATTTTGCAACGTTGCGATCCGTCAGCTACGGAACGATTTGGACGCTGTCTGACAGCAGATCGATGAATATGGCTGGCAGCCACGCCTGCGCTGATGCAAGGCGTGAGAGGACTTTTGCTACATCCACCTGAAGCGGCATGCTGAAACAGGGGACGCATGAGACAACAGAATAATTCCCGACGTGGTCGGGGTCGCAGTAGCAACCGCAAGAGCGGTGGCAACCAACGCAACAGCACCTTCGACAGCAACGGCCCTCAGGGGCGCGTGCGTGGAACGGCGCAGCAGTTGCACGAGAAGTACCAGGGGTTGGGCCGGGATGCCTTTTCTTCCGGCGACCGCATCATGGCGGAAAACTTCCTGCAGCATGCGGACCACTATTACCGCCTCTATGCGGCCAGCCTGCCACCGCAGGAACAGTCCCAGGACCGGGACCAGGATCGAGATCAGGACCAGGACCGCGATCAGGATCGGGACCAGGACCGGAGCCAGGATCGAGATCAGGACCAGCGGCAAGAAGCCGAGGGCAACAGGGCCCAGAGGGGCGAAGCTGTAAATGGACGCCGGGTCGCCCGCAACCGGCGGGGCCGCAACCAGGACGCGCAGTCCAATGGCGAAGACGGCGACAATACCGATATGGACACGGCGCCAGACAGTGGCGCATCGCCAGAGCCGGAGCCCGTAGAGGATTTGACCGCAACATCGGATGCGGGTTCTGATGAGTCTGACTCCGAAGAATCAGGGACCGAGGACCTGACAGCCAAATCGGCGGATGACGACGGTGATGGGGACGGCGACAACACCAACGACTCGAGCAGCGACTCTGGCCGCGACACCAATGCCAGCGGTGATGACAACGGTGGCGACGATCGCCCGGTCCGCCGACGCCCAAGACGCCGACCCCGCGCCGCCAGCGCCTAGATCAGGACGACAGGGTCGCCGGTCGCAATCTCGCCCGGCGAAACGATCTCCGCGTAAACGCCCATATCCACGTGTCCCATGGCGCGCTCCAGGGCCCCGACCACATCGGCGTCCCGCACAGCTGTTTCCGGATTCACGTGGGTCGCGGCGCAGCGGGTAATCGGCTCGACAATCTTGACCACCGCGCCGCCAACCCGCACCTGCCGCCCCGGCCAGTCGAACTCGCCCCAGGGCCTGAGTCCGTCAATCACAAGGTTGCCGCGAAACCGCCGGGCATCTAGCGATAAGCCTGCCCGGGATGCCAGATCGCGCACGCTTTCAAGGTTGATGATAGAGAGCAGGGGCGCCGGCACGTCGGTGAAGGCCACGCCTTCTCCCCAAGCAAGCCGTACCTGCCCCCGTGCGGCGTCTCCTAGAAATGCAGTTAGCGATGCTTCCATCTCCGCACGTTCGCTGGCTTCCACCGGACGCCCGGAAGCAATCACCTGATCGCCCTGGGCAATTGTCAATCTGCCGCTGTCCGGCGCGTAGGCGGGCGTGAGCCGCGCCAGTTCGGCGGTTCGCACGAGATTGACGAAGTTCCCCTTGGGCCGCCATGCCGGGGTCTGCGGGTCGAAATCGCCTGCCCCATGGGCCAGGGCGAATTGACGGTCCCCGGGCAGGCCCGCGGACGTGAGGTCCACGCGCGTCAGAGACTGACCCGCAAGGCTTTTCACAGGAAAGCACCAGATTTGATTGATCGTTGCGGCCATGGATGCGGGAATTCCAGATGATGTTTACCCAGTTTGCGCCACAGTTTGCGACGTTCTGATGGCCACGCCCAGAGTCTTGAATCCACCGCCAAAACCCCAATATCTGGTATGGACGCCATGTTCGGGTCCACCACTCCTGTCCCGCCGTAATCGGGGGACGAAGAAGGGAAGGTTACGATGGATTTCGAGAAATTCACGGAGCGGTCGCGTGGCTTTGTACAGGCCGCGCAGACCCTCGCACTCACCAGCAATCATCAGCAACTGACGCCGGAGCACCTGCTTAAGGTGCTGCTGGACGACCCGGAAGGCCTGGCCGCAAACCTGATGCGCGCCGCGGGCGGCGACCCTGCATCGGCCATCCGTGGCACCGAGGCGGCATTGAACAAACTGCCGAAGATCGAAGGCGGCTCGGGCCAGTTGCACCTGACGCCTGAGCTGGCGAAAGTCTTCGAATCAGCCGGCAAGCTGGCGGAGAAGTCAGGTGACAGCTTCGTCACTGCCGAGCGGCTGCTGCTCGCGCTGAACATGGCGGCGGGCGCAAAGGCTGCTGATATCCTGAAGGATGCCGGCCTCACCCCCCAGGGACTGAACGCCGCCATCAATGACTTGCGCAAGGGCCGGACAGCCGACAGTGCGTCCGCAGAATCCGCCTATGACGCGCTCAACAAATATGCCCAAGACCTGACCGAGGCTGCCCGCGACGGCAAGCTGGATCCGGTGATCGGCCGGGACGAGGAAATCCGCCGTGCAATCCAGGTCCTGTCCCGCCGGACCAAGAACAATCCCGTACTGATCGGCGAGCCCGGCGTCGGCAAAACCGCCATCGCCGAAGGCTTGGCCCACCGCATCGTCCAGGGTGACGTGCCGGAAGGGCTCAAGAACAAGCGCATCATGGCGCTCGACCTGGGCGCGATGGTTGCCGGCTCCAAGTTCCGCGGTGAATTCGAGGAACGGCTGAAGGCCGTTCTGGAGGAAATCTCAGCGGCCGCGGGCGAGGTGGTGCTGTTCATCGATGAGCTTCATACGCTTGTGGGCGCGGGTGCGGCCGAGGGCGCAATGGATGCGTCCAACATGCTGAAGCCGGCGCTGGCGCGCGGCGAGCTGCACTGCATTGGCGCCACGACCCTCGATGAGTACCGCAAGCATATCGAGAAAGATGCAGCCCTCGCCCGGCGGTTCCAGCCGGTGCTGATTGGTGAGCCGACAGTGGAAGACACAGTCTCGATCCTCCGCGGGCTCAAGGAGAAGTACGAGCTGCACCACGGTATCCGAATTACCGATAGCGCGATTGTGGCTGCTGCCAGCCTGTCCAACCGCTATATCTCCGACCGTTTCCTGCCGGACAAGGCCATCGATCTGATGGACGAGGCGGCCTCGCGCCTGCGCATGGAGGTGGACTCCAAGCCCGAGGAGATCGACGAGCTGGACCGACGCATCGTCCAGCTGAAAATCGAGCAGGAGGCCCTGAAGAAGGAGAGCGACGACGGCTCGAAGGACCGGTTGGAAAAGCTGGAGACCGAACTCGACGAGCTGGAGCGCAAGAGCGCCGACCTCACCGGCATCTGGCAGGCGGAGAAGGAGAAGATCGCCGGGTCCCAAAAGCTGAAAGAGCAGCTCGATCAGGCCCGCCATGAACTGGAATCGGCCCAGCGGCAGGGCGACCTGCAGCGCGCGTCAGAGCTGAAATACGCCACCATTCCGGAACTGGAAGGCAAGATTGCCGAGGCCGATGGCGCCAGCGCAGACGACGGCGGCGAAGCCACCCGCACGGGCCTGCTGCGCGAGGAAGTGACCGCAGAGGATATCGCCGGTGTCGTGTCCCGCTGGACCGGCATTCCGGTCGACAAGATGCTGGAAGGCGAGCGCGAGAAACTCCTGCAGATGGAGGACAAGATCCACGAGCGCGTGATCGGCCAGGATCAGGCCGTGCATGCCGTCGCCAACGCGGTGCGCCGTGCCCGTGCCGGTCTGCAGGACCCGAACCGGCCAATCGGCTCCTTCCTGTTCCTGGGCCCCACCGGCGTCGGCAAGACCGAGCTGACCAAGGCGCTGGCCGGCTTCCTGTTCGACGACGAGCACGCCATGGTCCGCATCGACATGTCGGAATACATGGAGAAGCATGCCGTTTCCCGGTTGATCGGCGCCCCTCCCGGCTATGTGGGCTATGAGGAAGGCGGCGCGCTGACCGAAGCGGTGCGGCGGCGGCCCTTCCAGGTGATCCTGTTCGACGAGGTCGAGAAGGCCCACCCGGACGTGTTCAACGTACTGCTGCAGGTGTTGGACGACGGTCGCCTGACCGACGGTCAGGGCCGCACGGTCGACTTCAAGAATGTGGTCATCATCATGACCTCCAACCTGGGCTCGGAATATCTGGTTGAGCTCAAGGAAGGCGACAGCGTCGAGAGCGCCCGGAGCCAGGTGATGGACGTGGTCCGTGCTGCCTTCCGGCCGGAGTTCCTCAACCGGCTGGACGAAATCCTCCTGTTCAACCGGCTGGAACGGCAGCACATGGCAGGCATCGTCGAGATCCAGCTTCGCCATTTGCGTGGGCTGCTCTCGGAACGGAAGATCGACCTGGCGCTCGATGATGGCGCGGTCACCTGGCTGGCGAATTCCGGTTATGACCCGGCCTATGGTGCCCGGCCGCTGAAGCGGGTGATTCAGAAAAACCTGCAGGACCCCCTCGCCAACCAGATCCTGGAAGGCAGTGTGAAGGACGGCGACACGGTGCAGGTCGCGGTGGAGGGCGGCGCGCTGATGGTCAACGGCCAGCGCGTCGAGCCCGACTGGGCCGGGGGGATTACCGGCGGCGACTCCGACGGGCCGAACTTGAGGGTGTTGAACTAGGGGGCTAGGCTCTGTCGCAGGCAATCACTGCGACGGAGCCACCCTGATGACCCCCAGAAAAATCAGCCACTTTGGCATCCTCGTCCACGACGCCGACGCCTCGACCGAGCACTGGTGCGGCGCCTTCGGCTTCCAGGTGGTGAAGGATCTCGTCATCGATGTGGAGGGCATCCGGAGCGTCTTCATCTCTCTCGGCGGCACCTGGGACGAGATGGTCATCGAGATCATGGAACCGCTCGACAAGGCGGATATGACCAATGCTCTCTCCAAGCGCCTCGCGACCGCCGGCGAGGGTTTCTATCACCTGTGCCTCGAAGTGGATGACATTGCCGGCAGCGGCAAAGAACTGCAAGACCGTGGCATGACCGTGTTGATGCGCGCGCCTGTTTCCGCCGACGCCCAGCCCCGCTGGCTGGTGCATCCCAAAGACGCCAATGGCGTGATGGTCGAGGCGATCGCGGAACGCGTTTAGGGCTGACGCCTTACAGCACCACTTTCCTCAAGCTGCAGCCAGGGCTGCCTGTGTTGCCGTGAGATCGGCCACTTCATCGGCGGTCTGCTGGATATGCTGCTTCAAAAGGGCTGTCGCGCGGGCCGTGTCGCGGGCGAGCGCAGCATCCATTAGTGTGTCGTGTTCACCCTCCACATCCCGGGCCACAGTGCCGTGGAGAATCAGCCAGAGCCGATAGCGCTCGGACTGGTCGAACAGCGCGTCACACAGATTGCGCAGCCGCGGTGAGCTGGAGCCGCTGAGAAGGGTCATGTGAAAATTCTTGTGGCGGCGGCACCATTCCGCGGCGGCGTCCGGACCCGCCTGTTCCGTCGCCGGTCCAGTCAGCCGCAGGTGATGGGCGCTGCGCACCACTTCGGATTCCCATGCATCGTCACCACAGGACAGCGCATCCGTCAGCGTCAACGATTCGATCTCCAGACGCATGCGCACCAGATCCTGCAGATCATCCACCGACATGGCAGCAACCGTGAAACCGCGCTGGTCCTGGGCGTCCACCAGCCCCTCCGCCGCCAGATGTTGCAGCGCCTCACGCAAGGGGCTCAGCCCCACGCCATAGCGCGCTTTCAGATCAGAAAATCGCAGCTTGTCGCCGGGGCGCAGCCGGCAATTGACGATGTCGTCACGCAGGTCGCGCAGCACCGCGGCACTGAGGGTCCGGGCCTGTTCCGGCGAAGCTGTTTCAGCCATTTTCACGCTCCCCTGCCCCGGCCGGATCGACATCCACACAATCCGGCACTGGACCGCAGGTATCACAGATTTCGAGATTTTCCAATATTTCGAAAATCTTGCCGGAGCTTCGATCCTGCTATAGATTTTCTTCGTCCGCGTGGCATGATTTGTGCCAGCAGCGCTTCCATGCGGGAAACGTCACTAGTGATTTCGCCATGATGGCTGAAGACTGCTCGGCGCCTGACCAACGGTGCTGAATAACGGGAGGAGCAGCATGATCAAGGTTCAGGATATTGCATTTGCGGAATTCAGCGTTCCGGACCTGGATAAACAGGAAGCCTTTTTGACCGACTTTGGCATGGTCAAGGTCGAGCGCACGGAAGACCGCCTCTATATGCGCGGCCGCGGCAAGTACCCCTATCTCAACGTCACCCACAAGGGCGAACCGGGGTTCAAAGCCGTCGCGATGGTTGCGGGTTCGGCTGCGGATCTGGACACAATCGCAGGCCACAGCGATGCGACGAGCGGCGTCGAGGATATCGACGGGCCGGGCGGCGGCAAGCGCGTCAGACTAAAATCCCCGGACGGTTTCGAGTTCCAGGTCATTCACGGCATTGAGGAAGCGGATGAGATGTCGATCCGCGAGCCCTTGGCCATCAACTATGCCCGCTCCAAAAACCGGCAGGGAACATTCCAGAGGCCCGATCTGGTGCCCTGTGAAATTCTTCGACTGGGCCATTGCGTGTTCAAGGTGGCCGATGCCGACGCGATGGCGGTCTGGCTCAACGACACGCTCGGGATGATGAAAACCGACCGGCTCCACATTCCGGACGATGCGAACCAGACCCTTGGCACCTTCATGCATGTTGACCGGGGCGACGACTTTTCCGATCACCATTCGATCTTCATCATCAACGCCCCGGACGACGTCAAGATCCATCACACGTCCTATGAGACACAAGATCCGGACGCCGTATTCATCGGTAATCATGCGATGGAAAAGGGCGGCTGGAATCAGGAGTGGGGCGTGGGCCGTCACGTGCTCGGCAGCCAGGTCTTCGACTATTGGCGCGACCCGTGGGGCCATATGTTCGAGCATTACGCCGATGGCGATCTGGTCAACCAGCAGCATCAGCCCCTGGACTATCCGGCAACGCCGGAAAATCTGTCCCAATGGGGCCCCACAGTGACGGAAACTTTCTTCGACTAAAGGGAAACTATCTAACCTGCCGTCCAGCGAGTCGGCATTCCAGGGAGGAATACATGAGAAGAGTTCTTTTGACTGGCGCCGCGACTGCAGCAATGGCGTTTTGCCTGGCATCAGCCACGCAAGCAAAGACCTACAAGCTGACCGTGGCCGCGGGCCAGGCGCCGCGTGCGCTGGCATCGCTCAAGATGCTCGGCAAATACTTTATCCCGGAGGTGAACAAGCGCCTCAAAGCCATGGGCAGCAATCACAAGATCCGTTGGCGTCAGGCTTATACCGGCTCACTCCTGAAACCCACCAAGGTCTTCCTGGGTACACAGGACGGCGTGGCGGATATCGGCTACGTGCCGACGATCTTCCATCCGGACAAGCTGCCGCTCGACGCTGTCGCCTTCATGGCGCCGTTCTGCACGGATGATCTGAGCAAGGTCACCAACGCGATCAATGCCGTATACGCCAAGGTGCCGCAGATGGACGGGCAATACAGCAAGTTCAATCTGATCCGGCTGAACGGCTCGGGCGTCGACAGCTATCAGCTGCTGACTAATTTCCCGGTCAAATCCCTTGCCGACATGAAGGGAAAGAAGATCGGCACTGCAGGCTCCGCCCTGCAGTGGCTGCGTGGGATCGGCGTGACCTCGGTGCAGGCGCACATGTTCCGCTACTACAACGACACCAAGACAGGCATCTACCAGGGCTTCATCATCATGGGCTCGCCCATCCCGCCGATGAAATATCCGGAAGTGGCGCCCTACGTCACACGGGTCAATTTCGGCGCCATGTATGCGGTCGCCCTTGTCATGAACAAGGACAGCATGAAAAAGCTGCCGGCTGACGTTCAGAAAGCCATCAGAGGCGCGGCCAAGTCCTGGGGTCCCATTGGCGACAAAGGCCATATCGGCGCTGGGCGCTGGGGCTGGAACACCGGCAAGAAAATGTTCAAGAAGGCCACCTTCAGCGAATTTCCGCAGGCTGAGCGAGTGAAATGGGCCAATGCCATGCCCAACATCGCCAAGGAATGGGCGGCGCGTATGGAGAAGAAGGGCCTGCCGGGCAGCAAAGTCTTGACGCTGTATATGGACGCGTTGCGCGCCCAGGGCGTGAAATGCGCACGGAACTGGGACAAGAAATAGCCGCCAATTCCGGCTGAAGCGATTTGACCGGCGAGTATTTCTGTGCCCGGGGGGCGTTCCAGCCCTCCGGGCATATTTTTTGCGGACAATGACCTTCCCGGCCGTTGGCGGGCGGGATTTCAAAAACAGGGGATTTGACCATGGATCTCGGACTATCCGGAAAAAACGCAATCGTCTGCGCCTCTTCCCGCGGCCTGGGCCGCGCCTGCGCCGAGGCGCTGGCGGCGGAAGGGGTCGCTGTCGTCATCAATGGCCGTGACACTGACGTGCTCCAGCAGACCGCCGAAGAGATCCGCGCGGCCACGGGGGCTGACGTGAACCCGATTGCTGCTGACATCGACACGCCGGAAGGGCGGGACGCGCTGCTGACCGCCTGCCCGGAGGCCGATATCCTGGTCAACAACAACTGGGGGCCGCCGCCCACGGCCTTCGAGGACATCACCTATGACGACTGGGTCGAGGCGATCAACGCCAACATGCTGGCGCCACTGATGATGATCAAAGGCGTCCTGCCGGGCATGCGCGCGCGAAAGTTTGGCCGCATCGTCAACATCACCTCCCAGATGGTGAAGTCGCCGATTCCCATGATGGCGCTGTCCGCCGGCGCGCGGACAGGCCTGACATCGGCCTGCAAGGCCCTGTCCCGCGACTGTGTGAAAGACAATGTCACCATCAACAATCTGCTGCCCGAGCGCGTGGACACCCACCGCCAGATCTATATGGCGGAGCGGCGGGCCGAACGGGGCGGCGTCAGCTTTGAGGAAGCCCGGGCAGAGCAGGTGGCGTCGATCGCCGCCGACCGGCTGGGCCGGCCAGAAGAGTTCGGCCGCACCTGCGCATTCCTCTGCAGCGCCCACACCGGCTACACCAGCGGCCAGAATATCCAGCTCGACGGCGGCTCCTATCGCGGGTTGATCTAGCGCCCATTGCAGCACCTCGCCGGCGCGCCATTTCTGTGTGCTGGCCGCACCTGGGCAGGCTATATTGTATCAAGAGCATGACAATTAGCCTGAAGAGGATAGGGAACTGACCGCCGCCGACACCCAGCGCCTCGGCCTGCTGCGCCACCAGCAGGTGCGCGCCGTTCTGCTGAACCAGATTGCCAACGGTGAATTCAAGGTGGGCGACCGGCTCCCGACCGAGCACATGCTGTGCCAGATGTTCGATGTCAGCCGCGTAACGGTGCGTCTGGCGCTGCGCGAGCTTGAGACCGAAGGTCTGATCACGCGCCAGCCAGGCCGGGGCACCTTTCTCAGCAAATTGCCGGATATCGACTGGCGTCACAGTCCACGGCGGCTGGTGGACCTGAGCTCTCTGTTGCAGGACCTGTCCCGGCGGAAGGGCGAAGTGATCCGCCGCGGCCGTGCCCAGCCGCCGGCGGTGGTGACGCGGGAACTTGCGCTGGAAGACAAGGAGGAGGCCGCTTTCTTCGTCAAACTATATGCGGATGACGCCGGCCCAAAATGCGGCGTCAAACGTTTCTTCAGGCCTGCCATTCTGCCCTTTCTGGACGATGACCTGGTGTCGGACGCAGACTTCGACCGGGCGCTGGCAACGCGGGTGGACGGCCCGATTGATACCCGGAAATTCTGGATTGAAGCGATTCTGGCCGAGCCACACATGGTGTTGTTGTTTGAAATTCCGGTCGGCAGTCCACTGATTTCCATCTGGTGGACCACCACCGTTGACGGCGATGTTTTCGCCGTTAGCCAGATGCTCTATCCCGGCAACGATGTGGGGGTCAGTATCGAACCGCCCCGCAAGACGCCCTGATGGCGGCGCGCGACTGACCTTAGGACCGCGTATCCTCCGCCGCAATCAGATCATCGAGAATGCGTTGGTAGGCGACGCCGCCCACATCCACGTTGAACAGGGCCGGGGGCGCGTCGCCTGCGCTCCGCGCCTCCATGTTGCGCTGCTGGGCTTCGATCAGCGGTGTGTCCTGCTCCATAAACGCCATCCGGCGCAGTTCCGAGATGCGCTCGGCGATTTCCACTGCCACGTCTTCCGGGAATGGCCGCGGGTTCTGACGGACAGCGGCGAAATGATAGAGGGTCGAAGACTCGGTCTCCGGCGTCAGGAAGTGACAACCGAAGATGCCCGTGCCCTCCTTCGCCGGCGCCCCGGGCGTGTTTATCCGCACATCATTGACCAGGCAGCCCGGCGGATCCCAGTGCATGTTGGCGTACATGTCCACCGGCGCGCCATCGCGCTTGAACAGCAGATTGAACATCTCGGGCGGAGACACATTCAGCATTTCGCGATGCACCGAGACATGGGTGCCGTTCCGGTTCAGCTTGGTCGGTGCCTCCCGCGTCATCTCGTTGCCAAGGATGCCTTCGTGCAAGAATGAGACGTGACACAGGTCCAGCAGATTATCGGTGATCAGCCGATAATTCGCCTTCATCCGGATCCAGTCGCGCCCAATCGCGGGATTCTCCGCATCAGGATCAAGAATGCCGAAATCGGGGATCAGGGACGGATCGGCCCGCCCGGGATCCCCCATCCACACCCAGACGATGGAATGACGCTCGACGACCGGATACACCCGCGTCTCCACGGGCGGCAGGTTTCCAGGTCCATTCGGATTGTGCACGCAAGCCCCGTGCCGGTCGAACTCCAACCCATGATAGGGACAGCGCAGCCGGTCGCCGCCCACGACCTTGCCCATATGCAGAGGGGCGAGCCGGTGGGGACAAACGTCCGCCATCGCCACCGGCACACCGTCTGACGTGCGGTAGACGACGATATTTTCGTTCAGCATGGTGCGGGGGGCCAGCGCGCCTTCAGCCAACTGCTCGCCCCACATCGCCATATACCAGGCGCTTCTGAGAAAGGTCATGTGCCCCTGCCGCCTGAAATTCCCATCAACACAAGACTTCTCCGCCGCGGTTCAGCCGTGCATCATTTCCATATTTGTACTATATACAATACATAATGTCAATTCTGCTGCACCCGTGCCAGCAGAAGACCACAGGCGACGGGAAACAGGCAGTGCATTTGGCATGGGAGTCCACGAAATAGCCAATAAATGGGCCGATCTCATGCCATCGCCACCGTCAGGCTGTGTCGGTCAATTGACATATTGTCCTTAGATAAATACAAATATGACTCTCCAGCGCATCAGCGCCGAAAATGAGGGTCGTGTCATGTCTGCCCCTGCTGAACCGGGAACATCCTTTCGCGACCTCATTGACCGTCTTGACGGGGCCAAGGCCCTGGCCCGCGTCACCCGCCCGGTCGACGCACGGCTGGAGGTCATTGCTGTCACGCGCAAGATGCATCTGACCGAGAACCGGGGATTGCTGTTCCAGACGGTGAAGGACAGTCCCGGCCCTGTGGCCACCAATCTATTGTGCCGGCGGGACTATGTGGGCCTGGCGCTGGGAATTGACGGCCCTGATATCCTGCCGGTTCTTGAGGCCGGCGAGATCACGCCCCAAAAGCCGATCAAGGTGCGCGACGCGCCGGTCCAGGAAGTCGTCATCACTGACGGTGTCGATGTGGCGCGTGACCTGCCCCAGGTGGTGCATTGCCCGGAAGATGCCGGCCCCTACATCACTGCCGGAATCGCCATCGCCCGCGACCCAAAAACCGGCACCTACAACGCTTCCTGGAACCGCACCCAGCTGGTGGGCGGCGACCATGCCCGCATCCGGATGATGCCGCCGCAGCACCTGGGCCAGTATCAGGCGTCTGCAGAGGCTGCAGGCAAGCCGCTGCCCATCGCCATGGTGGTGGGTGCGCCGCCGGCGCTGATGGTTGCCGCGTCATCGAAGATCCCCCTCGACGCTAGCGAACTGGATGTTGCGGGCGGCTGGCAGCGCGCGCCGCTGGAGATGGTGCCGGCGGTAACTGTGCCGGTCATGGTGCCCGCAAACGCCGAATATGTGATCGAAGGCGAGGTGCTGCCCGACAAACGCGAGATCGAGGGGCCCTTCGGCGAATTCACCGACACCTATGTGGATCCAGCGCCCAACCATGTGCTGCGGGTCACCGCCATCACACGCCGGCGAGACGCCATCTATCACGCCATGCTGGCCGGCGGCGCCGAGGATATCACCCTCCTTGGCCTCAACCTTCAGATCGAGGTGCTCAAGCGGGTAAAGGCCTTCGCTCATATCACCGATATCTCGACCCCCGGCCATATCTTCGGCTGCGTTGTCAGCATCAAAAAAGCCAACGACGAGCAACCTCGCGCCGTGCTGATGGCCGCCCTTGCCGCCCATTCCTGGATGAAGGTGGTCGTCGTGGTGGACGACGATGTGAATATCCATGATCTGCGCGAGGTGATGTGGGCGATCCATACCCGCTCAACGCCGGATACGGGCCTCTATCACCTGCCGCGGATGGGCAGCTTTCCCCGGGCGGATGTGCGCGCCGTGCATAAAGGAAAATTCGGGATCGACGCCACTGTCCCCATGGATATGCGCGACGCCTTCGTTCGCCGATCCTTCCCGCAGATGGATGAGATCGATCTGAACGACTATATCGACTGACCGCCATCGACTGACCGACCAATGCTGCCGCCGCGAGGATGACATGACCCCCGACCGTCTCGACATGACACGACTGGCGCCAGCTGCCGGACAGGCGCTTGTGGTCACCGGCGGTTGCGGTGGCATCGGCAGCCGGCTCGTCCAGGCCGCCCTCGAGAACGGATTGCCGGTGGCGATCCTCGACCTGCCCCACTCCATCGCCGAGAACCCGCCGCCAGATACCGCCGCCGTATTTGAGTGCGATGCGACCGACGAGGCGCAGGTGCAAGCAGCCATGGCGGCAGCCCATGACGCGTTGGGCGCCGTGCACCATCTGGTCAATCTCGCCGGATTCGCCAATTGCGCGACGCCGGTGGCCGACCTGACTGCCGACGACTTTCACGAGGTTCTGGATGGCAGCGTACGCAGCACATTGCTGTGCTCCCGGGCGGCAATCCCGCTAATGCAGGCCAGCGGCGGCGGTTCCATCGTCAACATGTCCTCCGATCTCGGATTTATCGGCCGGTCGGGTTACGCCGCCTATGCCGCCGCCAAGGCTGCGGTCGTGTCGCTGACCCGCACCCTGGCAGCGGAACTTGCGCCGGCCATCCGCGTCAACGCGGTTTCGCCCGCGGCGGTGGATACCGCGTTTCTTTCTGGCGGTACCGGGCGCGGCGGCCGGCAAGGCGCGACCTCGGCGCGCACGAACCTGGAAGCCTATGTAAAGACCGTGCCCCTTGGCCGGATCGCCGTGCCCGACGATGTCGTTGCGCCGATTCTTTTTTTGATGAGCGATGCCGCACGTTATTTGACCGCCCAGGTCCTGCATATAAATGGCGGCTGGCTTGATTGCGTCGGCGGCACGATCAATCAACCGGAAGCGTCCACGGCCGATTAGCGCCCTGGTGGAATCGACCCTCCCTGGAGATCGACATCAGGCACACAGACGACTTTCCGCCTGATAGGCAGCATTAAAAAAAATCGACCACGATCGAAAATTTAGGGACTTATCTGCGGGGAACGCCTCTGTCGCCAAGCCTTTCCACGCGACGGTCTCGCACTCATTACCTGATTTATCTTATTGTAAATAAACACTAATTTTTATCCGAACGCGCCGGCCGTGTCTGAACGGTTTCTGAACGGCGCTCTCAGGTTGGGTTCAGTGCCGGGTGTCTATAACCCCGCCATCGACTGGCGCAGAGACGCCGCCCCGAACAGGCCACCAAGGCCAAACCAACCAGAGAGAGGCCCCGACGACTGGGGCAGCAAAGGATAAAAACCATGAAGACCACATCCCTCACCCTGCTAGCCGGCGCCGCGATGGCAGCTTCGGCTGCCATCGGCCCGGTGAACACCGCCAGCGCCGCCCCGTCCGTGCAGATCCAGTTGGGTCAGCTGTGCATTCACATCGGCCCCAAGGCGCCGAAGCACGTTGCCAAGCTGAAAGCCTCACTGATGGGCTACACCAACATCTCCAACATGTTCTACTTCCCCCGCCGGTTCGGCCCGCATTGCGGCGTCTACTATTCGGTCGCCAAGAAGTTCGGCGTCAAATACGCCCTGCTGTCCTCAATCAAGACCGGCAAGTTGATCTATGCCAAGGCCCTCGGCTTCGGCCCCGGACCTGGCCCGATCGTTCCCGGCTGGAAGATCAAGCAGAAAGCCACGTTGATGGGCTACAAGAACCTGCATGCCCTTAAATACAACCAGTTCACCAAGCGTTGGACGATTGAAGGCTACAAGAAAGTCGGCTTCATCTGGAAGCAGTATCGCCTTCGCTTCAGCAAGGTCGGCTTCTACCTCGGCCGAACGCTGATCGGTAACGGTCCGGTGGTCGTGCCTGGCTGGAAGATCAAGCAGAAAGCCACGCTGATGGGCTACAAGAACCTGCATGCCCTTAAGTACAACCAGTTCACCAAG
This sequence comes from Alphaproteobacteria bacterium, assembly GCA_021776685.1. Classification (GTDB taxonomy): domain Bacteria; phylum Pseudomonadota; class Alphaproteobacteria; order Bin65; family Bin65; genus JAJFFJ01. Next base: position 116,607 of record JAJFFJ010000040.1, on the reverse strand, counting down.
CGTTGGACGATTGAAGGCTACAAGAAAGTCGGCTTCATCTGGAGGCAGTATCGCCTTCGCTTCAGCAAGGTCGGCTTCTACCTCGGCCGCACGCTGATCGGTAATGGCCCGGTGGCCGTACCCGGCTGGAAGATCAAGCAGAAAGCCGCGCTGATGGGTTACAAGAACCTTCACATGCTGAAGTATAACGGCTTCGTGAAAATCTGGACCATCCGTGGCTTCAAGAAGGTCGGCTTCGTCTGGAAGAAGTATGTACTGCGCTTCACCAAGACTGGTGCCTATCTCGGCCGCACACAGATCGGCGGCGGACCGGCCATCGTCCCCGGCTGGAAGATCAAGCAGAAGGCCTCGCTGATGGGCTACAAGTTCCTGCACCAGCTCAAGTACAACCTGCTGACCCAGCGCTGGACCATCAAGGGGTCCAAGAAGATCGGTTTCTTCTGGAAGAAGTACAAGCTGCGCTTCAGCAAGACCGGTGTCTATCTCGGCAGGACCGCCATCTAAGGCTCTTCCCGACAACACCAAAAGTTAGAAACCCGCTCCGGGCAACCGGGGCGGGTTTTCTGCTGGCTGCGCCCTGTAGAGATTGCTTGTCCGGCGCAGGCCGCTCAGTTCACAGGATCAAGCCATTCGGCAACGGTAAACCGGGATTGCCGGGGGGTAGCCTCCGGATGGTGATATCGAAAAATTCGGGCCGCAGATTCGAACGCGTCCACATCCAGGATGTCCCGCGCCCTTAGTTCCCGGTAGGCCCGCATCACCGCGCTCTTGCACATACATTGCTTAGCAGAATCAGTCATCGTCCATTCTCCCATCCGTGCGCGCCTGCTCCCTCCTTCAAGCACACTTGCACCACTCTCACTCCATCAGAATGATGCTCGGCATGTTGCAATTTATTGTCAAATGCAATTCAGACGCATCGGCCAACGCATCTACCACGCATCCACCGTGCGCTTGCGGCCCTCCCGCGGCCGGGGGCGTGGCAGGGCCCGGAGCGTCCTGGCAAGGAACGTCCGTGTTTCGGCCGGGTCGATGACATCGTCATACTCGAAACGGCCGGCCACCTCCTCCGCCGTATTCATGCGCATGAGATAGTCGGTCTTTTCTTCGTGGAAGGCGCGCCGCTCCGCCTCATCCTCGATCGCCTCGATATCTTTCTTCCAGATAATCGCGGCCGCGCCCTCCAGCCCCATGCCGCCGAATTCGGCCGTCGGCCAGGCGATCAGCAGGGCGGGGTCGAGCGCCTTGGAGCCCAGCACGTAGTATCCGAGGCCATACGCCTTGCGCATCACCACCGTCATGAAGGGCGTATCCGCGTTGGCGATGGCAATGAGAACACGGGCGCTGTGCCGGACCAGGGCCGTCTTCTCCACCTCCGGTCCCACCATAAGGCCGGGCGTGTCGTCGAGCAGCACCATCGGTATGTCGTGGGCATCGCACAGCTGGATGAAGCGCGCTGCCTTGTCGGATGCCGGGCTATCGATGGCGCCGCCCAGATAGGCCGGCTGGTTGGCGAGGACACCTACAGGCATGCCTTCGATGCGGGCGAATGCCGTGACCACGCCCCCGCCAAAGCGGGGTCTGAGTTCCAGAATGCTGCCGATGTCGAACAGATTTTCCATGACCCGGCGCACGTTGTAGCCCTGCATCGGGTCTTCCGGGACGATGTCCCGCAGTTTTGTCCCGTCCGGCGCGGCGCCCGGCGCTGTGGAGCCCTGGAAGTAGCCCAGCGCCTGCTTGGCCAGCGCAACGGCCTCCTCATCCGACTTGCACAGGACGTCGATAACACCCGATTCCACATGCACTTTGGCGGGACCGATTTCTTCCGGCTTGGGGGTGAAGCCGAGCGCCTGGGCCACCAATGCCGGACCCGCCATGCCGATAACGGCGCTGTCGGTCGCGATCAGGATATCGCACATGCCGGCCAAGTTGGCGTTGCCCGCGAAACAGTTGCCGGTGACGATGCCGATGGTCGGCACCAGGCCCGAAAGGCGGGCAAAATTGACAAAGGTGTCGGTCTCCGCCGAGAAGCGCACGATGATGTCGTGGGGCCGGGCGCCGCCGCCTTCCAGCCAGGAGATCATCGGCCAGCGATGCTCGGCGGCCAGTGCATAGATGCGGTCGGACTTCTTGTGATTGTGCAGGCTCTGGGTGCCGGCATGGACCGTGTAGTCATAGGCCATGACGGCGACTGGGCGGCCATTCGCATGACCGGTTCCCATGACGATGCCGTCCGCGACGCCCGTCATGTCATCCCGTGCCGGTTTGGTCATGCGGCCATATTCGACGAAGGTCTCCCGGTCCAGGAAGTCGTCGATATTCTCACGTACGGTGCGGCGGCCCCGGGCGCGGCGCTTTTCGACCGCCTCCGGTCGGGCGTCGTCCAGTGCGGCCGCGCGTTTGTCGACGATGTTCTGTATGTCGGCGCGTAGGCCGTTGTCCCCTGTACCCGCAGGTCCATCTTGGGGCGGGTCGGAATCAGCCGGCAAGGGTCACCTCCACCCGGCCGAGCGGGCCATGATCTGCAATTGCCGTCGCACCGGCTGGCACTGGAAACACTTCGGTGCAGGTGCCGGTGGTGACCACCATGCCGGCCTCCAGCCCGAAGCCGCGCCGGGACAGGTCGTTGGCCAGCCAGGTCAACGCATTCAGCGGATGACCGAGGGCATCTGCGCCGGTGCCCGAGGCCTTCAGTTCGCCAGCCATGGTCATGGAAACCGGGTTAGCCGCGAGATCAAGCGCCCGCCAGTCTTCCACGGCCGCACCCAATACCAGGCCACCATTGGCGCCCATATCCGCCACCAGATTGGCGACGCCGACGCCAACGAATTCCGTGAATCGGGTATCGATCAGTTCGATGGCCGGGATCACGGCGGCGACCGCTTCCTCCACCTCCGCGCGGTCGTAGGTCCGGTCGCGGGCAGACAGGTCAGCGCCGAGGCGAAAGGCGAACTCGCCCTCCACCATCATTGAAATCATGCCGTTCTCGATGGTCGCCGGACTGTCATGGACGAAAGGCCGGAACACCCTGCCGGGAAAAGGACTATCGGTGCCGAGCATATGCTGCGCATGCACGGACGTGCAGCCAATCTTGTAGCCGGCTATCTCCCAACCTGCGGTGGCCGCCCAGACTTCCTGGATCGCCCGCCCTTCTTCCACATCCGCGGGCCGGCAGTCTTCCGGCAGCGCCACCATGGCGGTCGCGGACAATCGCGCGGCGTGCAGCAGCCCTGCTGCCGCCTGGGCTTGATCTGGTGTCATGATAATTCCTCCCCGGATGGGGTAGCGCGGAACCGGGCACGCGGCAAGCGCCGGGCCTGACACGCCACCGGATACGCCGCCAGGCGCGCCACCGGGCACACCACCAAACGCAAACGCAGAAAGGGCGGGAAACCCCGCCCTTTCAACGCTCGAACAGCCTGCTTAGGACGCTTCCGCGTTGCCGTTGCGGGCCTGGACCACATCATCCGCCAGACGGCCGGTCAGCTCCTGCAGGTGATCGAAGTTCGACTCAAAACTGCCGACGCCCTTGGTCAGGGAGCGCAGCTCGATGATCAGATCCTGCACCTCTGACTCGGGCAACTTGGCCGACACCTCGTCCCAGCCGCTCCAACCGCTCTTGGCGTCGAAGCCGAGAATTTGGCCGCGACGGCCGCTGATCAGCGCCTGGATGTTGGAGGTGAAACTGTTTGGCGCCGATATTTTCACATCGTAGATCGGCTCCAGCAGCACAGGCCCCGCCTTCGGCATGCCCTCGCGCATGGCCAGCGAACCGGCCAGGGAAAAGGCCTGATCCGAGCTGTCCACCGCATGATACTGACCGTCTGTCAGGACCACCGCCACATCGACCACCGGAAAGCCCAACGGGCCACGTTGCAGATATTCCTTCACGCCTTTCTCAACGGCAGGGATGTACTGCTTCGGCACCGAACCGCCGTGAATTTTTTCGGCGAACTCGAAACCCGTCCCCCGCGGCAGCGGCTTGATGTCGATATGCACGTCGCCGAACTGGCCATGGCCACCCGACTGCTTTTTATGACGGGCATGCTGGGAGATTGTCTTCTTGATTGTCTCCTTGTAGGCCACCTGCGGCTGCCGGCCGACGACGCCGACATTGTATTTGCTCTTCAGCCGGTCGAGCGCGACGCGAATATGGATATCGCCCTGGCCGGACATGACCATCTCACGGGTATCCGGATTGTGGTCGATGCGGAGTGAACCGTCTTCCTCGATCACCTTGGAAATCGCCGTCGACAGCTTGGTTTCGTCGTCGCGATTCTCCGCCTCAATTGCGCGGGAAAAAAGCGGCATCGCCGGCGCCGGCCAGATGCCCGTGGGGCCATCACCGGTTTCGCTGAGCCTGTTCCCGGTGTGAACCGAATCCATGCGTCCGAGACCAACCACATCTCCCGGCGCGGCGCTGCTCAGCTTTTCCTGTTCGTAGCCGTTCAGACGGGTGATGCCCGAAACCCGCTCGTCGTTGAGCGTCATGCCATCCTTGATGGTGCCGCCCCAGATGCGGGACACCGACAGTTTGCCCGTATGTGGCATGTGCAGGGTCTTGAAGACGGTCGCCAAGGGTGCGTCGCCCGGCTCCAGCTCACAGCGCATGGCCGCGCCTTCGTAATCCGGCGTCTCGTGGCGCAGCAGCTTCAGCAGCCGGCGCACGCCGTTGTCGTTGACCGCGCTGCCCAACATCACTGGCACAATCTTGTCGTCGCGCATGGTGTCGGTGAGATATTTGTAGACTTCGTCCTTAGGCGGCACGGCCTCTTCCAGAAGCTGCTCCAGCAACGAATCATCGAAGTCGGCCAACGACTCCAGCATCTGCTGGCGCGCTTCCTCTTCTTCGAGAGATACGTCCGAGGGAATTTCGATCAGCGCCGAGGCCTGACCTTCCTTGTATTCGTAGGCGCGCTCGGAGGCGAGATCGACATAGCCTTTGACCTCATCGCCGTCACGGATCGGGATATGACGCAGCACGAGCGGCCGGTCGGAAGCATCCTGCATGGCGGACAGCAGATCAGCGATGCTGGTCTGGCCCAGCTGGTCGATCTTGTTGATGAAGACGATATGCGGGATGTCGTGTTCGTCCAGAAACTTGAGCGTGGGCGCGAGCATCATGGCCTTGTCCAGGTCCGGCTCGCAAACCACCACAGCCACATCGGCGACCATCAGCGCATGACGCGATTCCTGCAAAAACTCGAGGGATCCCGGGCAATCCAGGATGGCCCAGGGGTCATCCAGATAGGTCATGTTGGCGATGTTCATTTCAGTGGACATTTCGCGGGCGCGCGATTCCGGCGAGGCGTCGCCCACGGTGTTGCCCTCCGGCACCATGCCCCGGCGATGGATCTTTTCGGTTACTAAGAGAATGCTTTCCAGCAGGCTGGTCTTGCCGCTCAAATACGGTCCAACCAGCGCTGCGCATCGTTGAGAACGTGCCACACGTCACCTCCCTGGGTTAGGACCTGTTCGCAGGCCCTTGTTTCCTCCCGGGACGCACCGGCACGTATAGGACGGCGCTGGTGCGCCTGTTTTGGTGCCGTCATGGTGACGCCAGAAGCGCCAGTTTGGCAAGAGGGAAAGGGTTAACGGCCCGCTATGCGGGCGGGTCGCCCTAACTCAGCGCCGCGCAGAATTTCTGGATGCGCGTGCAGGCGTCTTCGAGCAACTCGGTCGAGGTGGCGTAGCTGATGCGGAAATGAGGCTCCAGCCCGAAGGCCGCGCCGTGCACCACGGCGACACCCTCCGCCTCCAAGAGCTCGGTTGCGAAATCCTCGTCGTTCTCGATCACCTTGCCTGTGGGTGCGGTCTTGCCGATGCAGCCGGCACAGGACGGGTAGACGTAGAAAGCGCCTTCGGGTTTCGGACACTGCAGGCCGATCGCCTTGTTGAGCATGTCGACCACAAGGTCGCGGCGCTTTTTGAATTCGGCGTTGCGCGGAGGGATATAGTCCTCTGGCTGGGTCAGCGCGGCAAGCGCCGCTGCCTGACTGATCGACGATGGGTTGGATGTGGAGTTGGACTGGATCTTGGCCATGGCCTTGATCAGTTCCACCGGCCCGGCACAGTAGCCAATCCGCCAACCGGTCATGGCATAGGCCTTCGAGACGCCGTTGATCGTGAGCGTGCGGTCATACAGGCCCGGCTCCACCTGGGCCGGCGTCACGAATTCGAAATCGTCATAGACCAGCTTTTCATACATATCGTCGGTCATCACATGCACCTGCGGATGGCGCATGAGCACGTCGGTGATCGCCTTCATGTCTTCCCGGCTGTAGGCAGAGCCGGTCGGATTGGACGGGCTGTTCATGATCAGCCATTTGGTCTTCGGCGTGATCGCCGCTTCCAGGTCCTCCGGCAGCATCTTGAAATTGTTGTTCTGCGGGCAGGAAATAAAAACCGGCGTCCCTTCCGCCATCTCCACCATCTCGGGATAGCTGACCCAGTAAGGCGCCGGGATGATCACTTCGTCGCCCGGGTCAACGCTCGCCAGCAGGGCATTGTAGAGAATCTGCTTGCCGCCGGTGCCGACCGATACCTGCTCCGGCGCATAGTCCAGACCATTGTCGCGCTTGAACTTGTCGCAAATCGCTTGCTTCAGCTCCGGGGTGCCGTCGACCGCGGTGTATTTGGTCTGACCGTCACGGATGGCCTGAATTGCGGCGTCCTTGATGTTGTCCGGGGTGTCGAAATCGGGCTCGCCGGCGCCAAGACCGATGATGTCCCGGCCTTCAGCCTTGAGGACCCGCGCCTTGTTGGTGATCGCCATGGTGGCGGACGGTTTGATGCGCGACATGCGCTGGGCGACAAGCGACATCGTGGGCTTTCCTGTTGCCATTCGGTTGCCTAACTTAGTCAAGCCTACGCCCGCCCCCCGCTGCCATCAACCGGACAACCTGTCCATCACTGGTGCCAACCCGCAAGGAGAAGCCGTCTTATGCCGGACGTTACTTTCAAGGATCTGGAACACAAAGGCTGGACCGAAAAGGCAGATGCCTATGACACCTGGTTCGCCACCGTCACCCGCCAGGCCATTGACCCGCTGTTAGACGCGGTTGGTGGAGGCCTGACCGGCAAGCGCCTGCTGGATATCTGCTGCGGCACCGGGCACCTGACGGCCGCGGCGGCCGCCGGGGGCGCAGACGCGGATGGCATCGACTTCGCCGTCACCATGGTGGCGCACGCGCGCCAAAACTATCCCGGCCTCAGTTTCAACGAAGGCGATGGCGAGGCGCTTGCCGCAGCGGATGGCGCCTACGATGCCGTTGCCTGCGCTTTCGGCATTCTCCATTTCTCCGAACCGGAGGCCGGCATGGCCGAAGCTTGCCGCGTACTCAAAGCCGGTGGACGCTATGGCTTCACTGTCTGGCTGGGGCCAGACAAGGGCTCGGAGATGATGCGTCTGATCGGCGGCTCCATGCGGAAGCACGCGAACCTCGACGTGGACCTGCCGGAGGCGCCGCCGATGTTTCGCTACTCGGATCCGGAAATCTCAAAAGCAGCCCTGTCCAAAGCCGGCTTTCGCGACCCGGAATTCACCCGGCTGGACCTGGAATGGACATGCGAAAAGCCGGAAGATGTTCTGACCATGATCTACAAGAGCATCGTCCGCGCGCCGATGGTGCTGGAACGCCAGACGCCGGTAATCCGGAAAATCATCGACGATGAAATTATGGAGAAGGCCAGCCGCCACTTTCGCGACGGCAAAATCCGCCTGGCATTTCCAGCGGCGATGTTTACGGCGACGAAGCCCTGAGGGGTTAGCGCAGCAGAAAGCCCGAAGCCAATGGATCGTCCGCTTCCAACGTGAAGCGCGCCGTGCCGGCATAGTGGGCGCGGCCCGTCACCTCCACGGTCACGGCATCGATATCACCTACGCGGTGCCGGCGGCCGACCCGACCCGTAAACCGGGCGCCAGTCAGACTTTCAAACACAGCTGTGTCCCCGGTCGCGATTTCTCCACGTGCATGGGCAAGGGCCACCCGCGCCGTGACGCCGCTGCCGGTAGGGCTGCGATCCACCTGCCGGTCGGCGAAGACACAGACGTTGCGGCTGGCTGCTCCCTGTCCGCTGCCCCCATCAGTCAGAATGGTGCCGTAAAGGAAGCTCAAATCCGGTTCCTCTGGATGGCTGGGAGGACATTGCGCCTTCACAGCTTCGGTCACGCCAACTGCCCCGTCTACCAGGTCGCGCACCGGGCTTTCACGGACATCAAGCCCAAGTTGGCTGGCCGCTAGGATCGCGTAAAAAGCACCGCCATATCCGACGTCTAGAGCCACATCGCCGATGTGGGGCAAGTCGATGCTCTGATCCAGCGCCGCAGCAAAGGCGGGTACGCTCTCAAAGGTCACCTGCCCCGCATCCGGCCCGCTCAGCGCCACATCCGCCGGCACCAGACCGCAGGGGCACTGGATGTTGACCCGCGCCGTGTCGCCGTCAGTGCTGACCATGCCTTGGTCTACCGCCCAGCGGCCGAGCGCGATCACTGCATGGCCGCACATGGTCGACCATCCTGCATTGTGCATGAACAAGACGGCGAGATGCGCATCCGGATGGTCCGGCGTTACCGGCAGCACGCCATACATGTCGTAATGCCCGCGCGGCTCATGCATCAGGAAGCGGCGCAGATGGTCCTGTTCCGCCGTTGCGTGACGGCGCTTGTCCAGGAGTGTCGCGCCCGGCACTTCCGGCCACCCGCCGACAACAATGCGCACCGGCTCTCCGCCCGTGTGCATCTCAACGGTTTCGATCACTCCGCTCGGTAAAGCCGGCAACAACGTCATGGGTTGACCTGCATCAATGTCCCCTTGCCACCCGCCGATCATGCTTTGACCGTGCCGCGTTATGCGAAAAGGGAACCCTATGTCCGACAATGGTGAACTGCTCCAGGATATCGCCCATCTGGGTCATGTGGAACTGATGACGCCCAAGCCGGCGGAGAGCCTGTGGTATTTCCACGATCTGCTCGGCATGGAAGTCGCCCATCAGGAGGGCCAGTCGGTCTACCTGCGCGGCTATGGCGACTATGCGGCCACCACCCTGAAGCTGAGCGAAGGAGACGACGCGGGTGTCGGCTGCATATCCTGGCGCGCGGCGAGCGAGCCCGCACTGGAGCGGCGGGCGGCGGCAATCGACGCCACCGGTCTCGGCATCGGCTGGATAAACGGCGATTTTGGCCATGGCCGCGCCTATCAATTCCGCGACCCGGACGGTCACCTGATGGAGATCTACTATCAGGAAGACCGCTACGAGGCGCCGGAGCACCTGCGCTCCAATCTGAAGAACCTGCCCATGAAATATCCCAAGGACGGTATCGGCGTCCGGCGCACAGACCACCTGGCCGTCTGTTGCGCGGATGTAGCAGCCAATCGCAAGTTCGCCTCCGATACCCTGGGACTGCGCCTGCGGGAACAGGTGGTCTACGAAAATGGCACCAAGGAAATTGGCTCGTGGATGAGTACGTCAGCCACCCATCACGAACTGGCCTATGTCACCGACATCCGCGGCCAGCACGGCCGGCTCCACCATTTCTCCCTGTGGGTCGAGGACAAGTCCGATGTTCTGCGAGCCGCAGACATCCTCAGCGAGCATGACATCTTCATCGAAGCAGGGCCGTCCAAGCACAACAACAGCCAGGCCTTCTATCTCTATTCCTATGAGCCGGGCGGCAACCGGGTCGAAATCTACACCAGCGGATTCCTCGTGTTTGCGCCGGATTTCAAGCCCGTGGTGTGGGATGAGGAAGCTCGCGGCACCGGCGTTTACTGGGGCGGCGCCCTGCCGGACAGCTTCCTGGAATACGCCACGCCCGATGTGCCAGCCGACCTGCCAGCCGACCGGTCAGACACCGGAGCCGAAATGGCCAAAGACGTGCCAGTCTTCGACCCTCGTTAAGACTTTAATTTCCGGGAAACCCTGCCCTTATTCGGCCTGAATTTGCCGCCGAAATGCCCCTTTACGCCTGAATTTCCGCCACTGCCGATGCCTAGATATATCTCAAGAGCAGGAGCGCAGCGCATATGCGCCGCACCACTGCTGACGAACCGGCCAATCCCGGCGTTCCCCGGCGCCCGGCCGGAGAGATGAACCGGCCGCAGGACGTTCCCCACCCTTCCCCTCCCCCGTCCTGCGGCCGGTCTCTCACCTCCCTCAACTTCCCGGCCCACTTCATCCTTGAAATCAGATGCCGGTCACTGGCGTATAGAGCCCTCTTTCAGGGGAGCCTCAGATGGCAACGCCGTATCAGATTGAAATTCCGCAAGCGAAGCTGGACTGGGTGGCGGACCGCCTCCGCAACCATGCATGGCACCATGAGGCCGCAGACAGTGGGTGGTCCCTGGGACCGGATCCGGCCTGGTTTCGCGGCCTGATCAGCTATTGGGCGGCGGAATATGATTGGGCAGAAACCCAGGCACGGCTCAATCGTCTGCCCCACTTCACGGCGGAGATTGACGGTGACGGTGGCCCCCTGGACATACACTTCATCCATCAGCGGAGCCCGCGCGAAGACGCGACGCCGCTGCTTTTGGTGCATGGCTGGCCCGGCTCGATTCTTGAGTTCGAGGAACTGATCCCCCATTTGACCGACCCGGACGGCAATGGTGCACCGGGGGCGCCCGCCTTCCACGTGGTGGTGCCCTCCCTGCCGGGATACGCCTTCAGCGGCAAGCCCGACCGCCCCATCGGACCGCGGGCGATGGCCGGATATCTCGCGCGGCTGATGGCCGATGAACTGGGCTATGACCGCTATACCGCCCAGGGCGGCGACTGGGGCTCCGTCATCTGCTCCTGGCTGGGGTTTGAACATGATGCCTGCCGCGCCATCCACCTGAACATGTACGCGCTGCGCGCCACGGAACGGGTGGGCGACAAGGCACGCCCGCTGCCGCCCGAGGGCGGCGAGGAGCTGGCCTGGCAGCGACAGGCACAGAAGTGGGTGCAGGTCGGCGGCGGCTACTACCATATCCAGGCGACCAAGCCGGAGACCCTGGCCTATGCCATGAATGACAGCCCCGTGGGCGTGGCAGCATGGATCGGTGAGAAATTCCGCACCTGGATTGACCGCACATCGACCGAAGACGGCGACCCCACATCAGCGGGCAGCGCAGGCAGTTACGAAAGCCTGGATATCGTGATCGGACGCGACCGGCTGCTGAGCAACATTCTGCTCTACATCCTGACGGACAGCTTCAACACAGCCGCCTGGACCTACCGGGGGCACAGCGAAGAAGGCTCTGGCCTGTTGCCGCCGGGCAAACGGATCGAGGTGCCCACCGGTATCGCCGCCTTCCCTCGCGAGATCGTGCCCTTCCCGCCGCGCCGCTTCGTTGAGCAGGCCTACAATGTCACCCACTGGACGAACATGCCCCGCGGCGGCCACTTCGCCGCCATGGAGGAGCCGGACCTGCTGCTGGACGACATCCGGAAGTTCGGCGAGGCGCTTTAGCTGCGGGTAAAGCTGCCACCGTCGAAGTTGGCGGCGCAGGGCTCGGCCAGGGTCAGCATTTCACCCATGATGCTGAACCGGCAGGTCAGCTTTTGGCCATCCATGACGATAACGATCCGGCCGGCCTTGTCCTTCACATCGTGGAGCTTGTAGCGGCCCTTTTGGGTGACCCGCCCGGCTTTGCGCACGACGTTTCCATCGTCAAAGGAAAGGCTGCCGCTGCTGTTCTTCCAACTGCCAGACAGCCCGCCGTCCACCGCCGCATCGTCGCCGCAAGCGGCAAGGATCAGAGCGGCGGCAATTGCCAGAACCGGCCTAGAGGTCATCGGGATAGATCGCCTGCGCGCCGAGCTGGGTCCAGGCCACCGGGTCGCCGCCCTTCTCGACAAAGCCTGCGCCACCTGTCGCGTCATCCCACAACGCGCCGCGGAAGCGCATGGAGTTGACGCCGTCCGACTCCTCAGAGCAGAGCCAGACGATTGGCTTCCGCAAGATGTCCGGCTTCAGCAACAGTTCACGCGGCGCGCCTGCGTCCTCCGGGAACATACGGGTGGAGACAGGTCCGCCGGGGATCAACACATTGGCCGTCACACCGGTGCCTTCCAGATCGTGGGCCATAATGTGGGTGTGCGCCTCCAGAGCCGCCTTGGTCGGTCCATAGGCGCCGAGCCCGAAGCGGTACATGGTGTCGAGGCTGGTGGTGATGTTGATGATCCGTCCCCAACCGTTGTCGATCATGTGCCCGACCACCGTCTTGGTCATAAGCTGCGGCCCATAGATGTTGACCCGAAGCATGGCGTTCCAGAGGCCGTCGTCCAGTTCCCAAAACTTACGCGGCGCGCCAAAGAAATTCTCGCCGATACTCTCCGGCCCGATGACCGCGTCATTGACCAGCACATCCAGCCGGCCATAGCGGTCCAGGGTTTGCTTCAGCGCGTTTGCTGCCGCTTCCGTGCTGGACACATCGCAAATGACGGGCAGCGCACAGCCCTGGCCGCCCGCTTCCTCGACCTCTTTGGCCGTGGCGTTCAGCACGTCCTCTTCGATATCGATCAGGACCACGTTGGCGCCGGCCTCGGCCAGGGCGAGACACATCTCCCGGCCCATGCCCTGGGCCGCGCCCGTCATCATCACAACTTTGCCTTCAAGCACGCTCTCAGCCATGGATTCCCCCCTCGCGTCAGTCAGTTTTCGGATGCAACGATGGCGCACTCTCTTCCTGTTGTCCACTTTGTGTCAGGAGTGTTTGGCGGGGGGTCTTAACCTGCGCCCAAGTCGTCCTATAATTGATCTATGGCGCCCAACGAGATCACTGCACCACCCGTTAGCCCACCGGCCGACCCCCCCGATGCCCCACCGCTCAAGTCCGAGCGGCTGGCGATGCTGCGCGAGCGGGGGGTGGGCAGCGAACTGAAGATCGTCTCTGACTATGAGCCCGCCGGCGATCAGCCCGCCGCCATCGACGATCTCGTGGCCGGGATCGAAGCGGGAGAACGGGATCAGGTGCTGCTCGGCGTCACCGGCTCGGGCAAGACTTTCACCATGGCGCACACCATCCAGCGCCTGCAGCGCCCGGCCCTGGTCCTGGCGCCGAACAAGACGCTTGCGGCCCAGCTTTACGGCGAGATGCGCAGCTTCTTTCCGGACAACGCGGTCGAATATTTCGTCAGCTATTACGACTATTACCAGCCTGAGGCCTATGTCCCGCGCACAGACACCTACGTGGAGAAAGAGGCGCAGGTGAACGAGCAGATCGACCGCATGCGCCACTCGGCGACGCGGTCACTGCTGGAGCGGGACGACGTGATCATCGTCGCCTCGGTCTCCTGCATCTACGGCATCGGCTCGATCGAGACCTATTCGGAGATGATCGTCCGGGTGAAGACCGGCCAGACCCTCAACCGTTCGGACCTCCTCAAGCGGCTGGTGGAGCTGCAGTACAAACGCAACGACACCGATTTCCACCGCGGCACCTTCCGGGTGCGCGGCGACGGCGTCGAAATCTTCCCGGCCCACCTGGAGGACCGGGCGTGGCGGCTGTCCCTGTTCGGCGACGATCTGGAGTCGATCACTGAGTTCGACCCGCTGACCGGCGAGAAGACCAACGTGCTGGAAGACATCGTCATCTTCGCGAACAGCCACTATGTGACGCCCCGGCCGACGCTGCAGCAGGCGATCAAGGGCATCAAGGTGGAGCTGAAACAACGGCTGGCGGAGCTGACCGAGCAGGGCAAGCTGCTGGAGGCGCAGCGGCTGGACCAGCGCAGCACATATGACCTGGAGATGCTGGAGACGGTCGGCTTCTGCAACGGCATCGAGAACTATTCCCGCTATCTGACCGGCCGCGCGCCCGGCGCACCACCCCCGACCCTGGTGGAATATCTGCCGGAAAACGCGCTGATTTTCGTGGATGAAAGCCACATCACCGTGCCGCAGCTGCACGGCATGTCCCGGGGCGATTTCGCCCGCAAGTCGACGCTCTCGGAATTCGGCTTCCGCCTGCCCTCCTGCATCGACAACCGGCCGCTCAAATTCGAGGAATGGGACGCCATGCGCGGCAACACCGTCTTCGTCTCGGCAACGCCGGGCGACTGGGAGTTGGAGCGCACCAGCGGCGTCTTTGCCGACCAGGTGATCCGCCCCACCGGGCTGATCGACCCGGTGGTGGAAATCCGCCCGGTGGAAAGCCAGGTGGACGACCTGATCCACGAATGCAAGGAACGGGCGGCCCGCGGCGAGCGCGCCCTCGTCACCACGCTGACCAAGCGCATGGCCGAGGACCTCACCGACTATCTGAACGAGGCTGGCCTCAAGGTCCGATACATGCATTCGGACGTGGACACGCTGGAGCGCATCGAGATCCTGCGCGACCTGCGGCTCGGCGCCTTCGACGTGCTGGTGGGCATCAACCTGCTGCGCGAGGGGCTGGACATCCCGGAATGCACCCTGGTGGCGATCCTCGATGCGGACAAGGAGGGCTATCTCCGCTCCCGTACGTCATTGATCCAGACCATCGGCCGCGCGGCCCGCAACGTGGACGGCATCGCCATCCTCTATGCCGACAAGATCACCGCCTCCATGGCCGCCGCCATGGACGAGACCAACCGGCGGCGCGAGAAGCAGCAGGTCTACAACGCCGAGAACGGCATCACGCCGGAGACCATCAAGAAGGGCATCGCCGACATTCTCGACAGCGTCTATGAGCGCGACCACGTGACGGTGCAGACCGGCGACGACGAACACCCAACCATGATCGGCCACAATCTGCAGCACTATCTGGCGGAGCTGGAAGAACGCATGAAGGACGCCGCGGCCAACCTGGAATTCGAGGAAGCCGCAAGACTGCGCGACGAACTCCGCCGCCTGGAAGCCGAAGACCTCGGCCTCAGCCCGACCAAGTCACTCGCCGAAAAAGCCGCCCGCGCCCGCGAACTGGTCAACAGCCCTATCAAGACCGGCGCGAAACCGCGAGGGATGGGGCGGAGTGGGCATAAACGGCGGCGAAGATAGCCAAATCGGATTACCGCCATCTGGCTCAGGCGCCGCGCGAAAGAGCGGGGGGTTTGCCTTTAGCCCTGTCCGCTTTTGTGGCTCTTCCAGACGTGTCGGCTGGGGAACGGGAGAGTCCGCTAATAGCCAGAAGCGGACACTCATGCATCGTGGAGCGAATAGTAGCTTTGAGCCCCTTTCGGACAAGCGACCAACCCATTCCACAGGCCGGTATTAGTACTCGAACGCAGGTCGTAACGCACTTGATCCTGCTCAATAAAGGCCGCGGCATCAGGAAATAGAGTATTGGCGATTTCGCCATATGGGAGATGGCCCCTGAGCATAGGCCATTTCCTGTATGCAGATCGCCAACCGCTTTCGCGCTGTCCCGCGGGGATGATGCGCAGGAGCCTCGAGATGACCAACGAGCATCCGAACGTCTCACTGCTGAAGCAGCTCGACCCAGGCAATATGGCGGCTGCGAAAGACCTATTCGCCGAAGATGTGGTCTTTCATTACTTCAATCCCAATCTGCCCGATTTGCAGGGCGACCATGTGGGATTGGACGGTATCCGATCCTTCTTCGAAGCCATTGGCCAAAAGAGCCGTGGGACCTTCAAGGTGGAACCCGTCTCAATCACTGCTGTCGGTGACGATCTGGTCGTCGTTCAGTCGCGGAACACGCTGACCATTCAGGATCGGTTTGTTGCGGTGGACGTGGTCGTCGTCTGGCGGGTGCTGGACGGGCGCATTGTTGAAGTCTGGGACATCGTCTCGAGCCGCGCCGCTGAGGGTAGTGATGCAGCACAGTGATGCAAACGACTAGGACGCGATTGTCATTGGCTCGGCCAAGGGCGGGAATTCTGCTGCGGCTACCAGACCAAACAGATAAATGCACGGTTACAGGTCGGACCTTCGAGGCCATTTTTCGTTTGGCGAATGGTTGGCAAAGGGTCACAAGCTGCCTTTAGCTGGCGTCCTAAAAAAGGACCGCTTCCGGTCCAAAAGCAGACGCTGGCCCTCGAATTGCTCGCCAATGATTCCGCGCCCAGGAACCTGAGCCCTACCGGTAAATCACCCGGATTGTCACCTTGGCATCCGCCGTCACGGGGAACCCTGCGCTGCCGAAGCTGGGGGCGCTGAAGAGGGGCTGGACATTGTTTGAGAAGCCGTAGCCTTCCTTGGGAATGCCGATCCAGTTGCTGTCGATCTTGCCGTTGCCGTTTTCGTCATGGGCGATGACGGCGGCGTAGCGGCCGCGGGGTACACCCGGGAAGGTGCAGATGGCCTGGCGGCCTGCCGGGCGCACCTTGGCGTGGCGGATGCTGGCATGCTTGCCGGACGGGAAGGTCGCGCGGCGCTCATGCAGCTTGCAATAGACCACGCCCTTGTTGTTCCGGAGGCCAGTGACGATCACGCGGACAGTCGAACGGACGGGCGCCGCCACCGTCGGCGGCGCGGTGTCCCTGACCGGTGCGCTGGTTTTCGCTGAATTGCTGTTGTTCGGCTGGTCTGCATAGGCCCGGGCGCCGACCAGCGCCACAACAAGGGCTCCAGTAACCGCCAGGGCAAATGCCCCGGTACGCGCCGCCAGATAATGGCTGCGCCGGTCACTCATCTGGGAAAATTTCTCTGCGTGTGGCTGTTGACCCACGTCCCGCTCCCGAACCTGGCCCCGTGCCTTCGCGACGGGGCTTCCGCTTCCCGCCAGATAGGCAGCCAGCGGCGCGCGAACCAGTCACATATCGGTGACCAATATGTCGCCCGGCTTTAGGCCCACATGGTTAATTTTTTGTTACCGGCGCCAGGCCGTACTGGCGCGGGCGGGTCAGTTTGCGGCTTCCTGCTGCAGCCGGAGGACGGTGCCGAGGTGGCTGTGCACCGGCGTCGGCACGCCGTGCTTCCGGCCCAGGCGCGCGATGGTGCCGCTGAACCAGGGCAGTTCCATGGGCTTGCCGCGCTCCAGATCGACACGCATGGACGCGGTCATCTCCGGTGGGAAACCGTCGACGACGCCCATGGCCCATTCCACATAGTCATCCGGCAGGGCCATGCCTTCTGCCCGGCCGACCGCCGCAGACTCCGCCACTGCGTCCATGAAAAGCTGCTTGCCTTCAGGGTCATCGCGCAGCGCGCCATAGGTGGTGCGCGCCGCAGACATCACCGCCGCTCCGGAGGCGAGCATGCAGAATTTGCGCCAGAGGGCGAGCCGGATGTCCGGCACCAGGGTGGTCTCAACGCCGGGGACGGTGAGCCACTCCTCCACTTTCGCTTCAAGCGGTCTTGCCGCATCCGTTGGTGCGCCGAACTCGATCTTCGTGAACGTGCCCACCTGTTCGATGACACCGGGGGCAATGATGTGGGCGGAGATATAGGCAAGCCCGCCGAGCACATGCGCCTCGCCCAACGCCTCGGCAAGCATCTCTGGCGCATCGACGCCATTCTGCAGACAGACCACTGCCGTGCCGTCGCCCACCAGGGGCGCAACAAAGTCCGGATCTTCCGCCAGGGCCGTCATTTTGGTGGTGTGTAGCACCAGGTCAGAAACACCGATTTCTGCAGGGTCCGCGCTGGCCGCCAGCCCCGGCAGATGGGCGTCGCCCGCGGGGCTCTGCAGCTTCAGGCCATCCTTCTGCAAGGCTGCCAGGTGGTCGCCGCGGGCGATCCAGGCCACTTCGTGCCCCGCCTCCGCCAGCCGTGCGCCGTAAACCGCGCCGATGCCCCCGGCGCCCATGATTGCGATTTTGGCCATGCCTGCCGTCCTGTTCCCGTATGGTGGTTCAATATTACGGCAATATGGGGCTTCCGGTGATCTTCGGCAATTCGCGGCCGTTCTGGCATGTGGTCTTTGTGGGCGCAGTGGGCGTGCCCACCTTCATGACCACCTACTATTACTACCAGCTGCTGACCCAGATCGGCCTGCTGCTGGTGATCCCTATCGGCTTTTTCCTGGCCGGCCAGATCCTGCTGATCATCTGGCTGATGAAGCATTCCAACCCGATACTCCGCACGGCCGGCGAGGCTGCGGGCGGGGTGATGCAGTATCTGGCCCTGTTCGAGGGGCTTATCCTGACGGTCCTGGTCTTCTATGTGCTGGGCGGCGGGGAAACCACGGGCGGGCCAGGCGGCTTCGCCGCCGATTTCGTTATCGGCACCACCTATCTCTCGATGTTCATCTATGGCGCCACCGGCGCGCCCCTGGCCTTCGCCTGTGAGCGCTGGGCTGGCAGGATCGCCAGCGGCCTCTATGGCTTTGTCGCGCTGGTGCCGCCCTTCTGGCTGGTGTTCTTCAAGGAAGACCTGATCCGCAGCATTGCCGCCACCCACGCCGGCAGCCTGCTGCTCGCCGCACTGGTCTACTACATGGTCATGTCTGTTATCGGCATGTGGCTGATTGTGGGGCCGCTGACGGGATTCGGTGGCAGCAAAAAGGAGACGTCCTAGTCGGATGCTTTATCCAGATACCCCACAGCCTCATCGGTCGACTGCACGTCGCCAAACAGCATGTAGAAGGTCTCCAGGCTTGCATTGTGCTGGGCGTCGGTGAAGGTGGCCATGCCGTCATGCACCATCACGGTGCGATAGCCCATCATCATGGAATCCCGCGCGGTCGCCTCGCAGCAGACATTGGTGGCGACGCCGGTAATCAGCACTGTGTCGACCCCGGCCTCGTCCAGCCGCCGCTTCAGGTCTGACGAATTTTCCAGCATGGCGCTGTAGCGGGTCTTGACGACCGTCTCGTCGTCTTCGCGCCGGTCCATCTCCGGCCACAGATCGTAGAGTTCTGATTCACTGTCCAGACCCGCCAGGCGGCTTTCCTTCCCCTTGGCGCCGAGCATCTCGTAAAGATTCTGCCAGTCACTGGCGTCTTCCGGCAGCGCCTCGGTCTGGATCCAGTAGACGTGGCCGCCCTTGTCCCTGAGCGTCTCTGCCAGGCGATTGATGTTGGGCGCAATCGCGGGGCCATGGTCGCAGGCCGCCGGCGCGCCGGGCGCCACGAAATAATTCTGCATATCCACCACCACCAGCGCAGTCTTGGCCGGGTCCAACTGGTCATAGGCGTGATCGCGGCCCATCCGCTCTGTCACACGGGTGCGCAGGTCTTCGGGAAGGTTCAGCGGGTGCATGGGGCGCTCCTCTTTGTCAGTCGACAGCAACATAGACCGTGGGGAAATCCCGCGCCATCGCCCCGTATCCATTGAGAGAAGATATTGCGGTTCGGGGATGGGTCTGGCCGCCGCCAATAGACGGCCGGCCCCCGCAAACAAGGAGAATTCGCTGTGAAACGCCCAATTTTCGGCCTTCTGGCCGGCACGATGGCTTTTGGTGGTGCGGCCGCGGGGCTAAGCGCCTCCCAGGCCGGCGCCCAGGGCTATCGCGCGCCCATCACCATCGTCGCCCGCGAGATGCACATGACGCCAACGGGCTGCCGGGTCACTTTTGTCCTGCGCAACCGCAGCACCATGCGCATTCAAGGTGCGCGTTTCTGGATGCGCGCCGCGGACGGCAACCTGGAGACCTTCTGGATCAGCGACCACCGGCCGGCGACTCAGGAAACCTTCGAATACAGCCACTGCCGCGCCATCCTGGCAAACCTGCATCTGGTCCGCGCCCGCTGCAACTTCCGGGGCATCCTGTTCCGCCGCAACTGCATGGGAATGGTGCGCCTTGTCGCCGGCCCGCGTTTGCGCGGCATGCGCCGCGGCGGCGGACGGGGTCTCGGACCCAGGCATGGCCCCCGCCACGGCAACCACTGGCGCCGCGGCCACCCGCGCTACTAACCCGGTCCTAGCTACTTTCAGCCCGGTGCGCGGCTGCCATGTCGCCCATGGTGTCGAAGGCGAAGGCGACTTCAGGCGTGTCGCCGGCCTGGGCGCCGGAGTGGCCCATGATCGCGCCGGGACGGCGGATCCAGGCGCTGGTGAGGCCAGCCGCGCCTGCGGGGCGATGGTCGTGAAACAGGCTCTGCGCCGTGTGCAGAATGGTCTCCGGACCCGCGCCGAAGTCTGACTGTGCATGCTCGATGGCGTAGCGGAAGTTGCGCGGGTCGGGTTTGTAGCTGCCGATGTCCTGAGCGGTGTAGATACCGTCGAAGGTGACGCCCATCCTGGGATTCGACAGGGCGAAACTGCCCCGGTCCACATTCGACAGGATCACCAGCTTGTAGTGCTGGCCGAGATACTGCAGCGCCGCCGCCGTGTCCGGAAAGGCCGGCCAGTCGGCAATCGCCGCGCCGAAGGCAGCATCTGAACCCGCGTCCGCCGGAACACCCCACTCCGCCGAAATGCGCGCGTGCACCGCGCCCAGCAGCTCGCTGTAGATCATCTCCGGCGTCTCGGCCTGCTGCGCCGATTCGTGCTTCGCAAACGCCAGCATGCCGTCTTCGCGGCTGTGGCCAACGCCCCCGGCGGCGATAAGCGGCTGCAGCGCATTCCAGATGCCGGTTTCCCAGTCGATCAGCGTGCCATAGCAGTCGAATGTCAGAACTTTAAAGTCAGATAAATGCATGGGGCCTCCTGTCGCCGCGCCCGTTTAAACGCGAACCAGGAGGCGCGCAACCGTCAACCGCACGCGGTTGCGTCAACCGCCCCGCACATAGGCTTCCATCTGCTCCACCTCCGCCTGGGTCTCTTCCAGGCGGTGCTTGACCACATCGCCGATGGAGATGACGCCGCACAGGTCGCCATCACTATCCACCACCGGCAGATGACGAATCCGTTCTGCCGTCATGGTCTCCATCAATGATTTGATGGATTCCCCCGGCCCGCAGGTGATGACCTCGGCCGTCATGATGGTGCTGACGGGAACGTCCAGAACGTCAGATCCCGCGGTCGTCACGGCGCCCACAATGTCCCGCTCTGAGACAATGCCGGCGATGACATCTCCATCCAGCACCAGAACGGAGCCGATGCCTTTGGATGACATCATTCGCCCGGTTTCGCGGATCGACGTGGCAGGTTCGACCGAGACAACCAGGCCGCCTTTTTTGCGCAAAATGTCGGAAACGAGCATGTGAGCCTCCCATGGTCCGCAATTGACGGACCGGCCCGGACACATGCCCCTGTTACTCCGGCTGGCGGTCTGCCCGCACCGGCACGTCATGATACCACAGACTATGCCTGGTTGAGGAAAATACGGCGGACCGGTATTTCCACCTGACGAACGCACCAAAAAGGGCCCGACATGGCGGACATTTATTACGAAGATCTGGAGGTGGGGCAGGAGTTCTTCAGCGCTCCTGTGACCGCCGAACATGGCCCCATGCTGGCCTATGGACAGGAAAACGACCCCTGGCCCTATCACGTGGATGAGGCGGCAGCTGCCGAAACCATGTTTGGCGGCATCATCGCCAGCGGCGGCTACACCATCACCCTCCACTACCGGACCCTGAAGGAGATCTACTTCACCCGCGGCGACACCTGGCATGTGGAAGTTGCGCTGGACTGGAATCTGAAATTCGCGCAAGCAGTGCGCGCCGGCGACGAGTTGCGCCAGCACTACAAGGTGCTGGACAAAAAACTGACCAAAAGCGGCAAACGCGGCATCATCACCGTGCAGCAAAACCTGCTCAACCAGCGGGACGAGATTGCACTTGGCAGCACTCTCGACCTTCTCTTCGCCCGCCGGCCCGACCCAAAGGAATAGTCCCGGAGGAGTAATTCATGTCCCATCCCGCCAACGAGCCCTATGTCCGCAACGCCTGGTATATCGCTGCCTGGCCCGAAGAGCTGGAAGACGGCCTGGTGGCGCGGACCATCATGGACAGGCCACTGGTCTTCTTCCGCGGTCCCGACGGCAAGGTCGCGGCGCTGGACGACCGCTGCTGCCATCGAGGCGCACCGCTTAGCCACGGTCAGGTGCACGAGCAAGGCATCCAGTGCGGCTATCACGGCCTGGTTTTCGACGGCTCCGGCGCCTGCGTGCAGATTCCGGGACAGGACTTCGTCCCGGCCACCGCCCGTGTCGGCGCATGGCCGATCGTCGAGCGGCAGCAATGCATCTGGATCTGGATGGGCGACCCGGACGCGGCCGACGAATCGTTGATCGTCGACTACCCCTGGCACGATCAGCCCGAGAAATGGCCGCACAAGAAGACCACGTTCCGGATCGAGGCCAACTACATGATGATGATCGACAATCTGATGGACCTGTCCCATCTGGCCTATGTCCACCGCAAAACCATCGGCGGCAATCCGGAGGCGCACGCCGCCGCAGAGATGGTGATCGAACCGACGGCCAACGGCTGCCATTATGAGCGCTGGATGATCGATTCCCCCACGCCGCCGACCTACGTGAAAGCCGTCGGTTTCAAGGGCAATATCGACCGCTGGCACAGATTCACCTACCACACGCCGTCGACAGTGATTCAGAACAACGGCGCCATCGACGTCGGCAAGGACGCACGGAAGAACCAGGACCAACCCGGCCTGCACTTCCAGATCCTGCATACAGCAACGCCGGAGACGGAGACGTCCTTCCACTATTTTTGGTCCGTCGCCAACGGCTATCGGCAGAACGAACCGGAAGCGACCCAGCAGCTTTTCGACGAGAGCTATCCGACCTTCCTGGAAGACAAGGCGCTTTTGGAGGTGCAGCAACAGCGGCTGGACCTGGATCCTGACTACCGACTGGTCAGCACCGGCCTGGACAAGGCCCTGACGCTCGCCCGCCAGGCGCTGCACAAGGCAATCGCCGCGGAACGCCCCGCCGCGAGTGACGCTGCCGAATAGCCGGCCGCACTACGCCGGGCGCACTAGGCCGGGCGCTTCAGCTTTTTGCGCGCGGCTTCCACCGGGGCGCGGCAGATGCAGCCTTCCAGGTGGTCGTTGACCAGGCCCATGGCCTGCATGAAGGCGTAGACGGTGGTGGGCCCTACAAAGCTCCAACCCCGTGCTTTCAGGTCTTTTGAAAGGGCCGTCGACTCGGGTGTCTTGGCGAGCGCCATCAGGGCTTTCTTCGTGACTTTCTTTGGCCGGGCAGATGCCGCCGGCTCCCAGCTCCAGAAATAAGCGGCGAGGGATCCGCGTTCCTTGATCAGTTCCCGGGCGCGTTTGGCGTTATTGATAGTAGATTCAATCTTGCCGCGGTGGCGGACGATGCCGGCGTCCAGGACCAGACGCTCTAACTTGCGGCTGTCAAATCGGGCGACCTTGCCGATGTCGAAGGCCGAAAAAGCGGCGCGAAAATTCTCCCTTTTGCGCAGGATCGTCAGCCAGGACAGGCCCGCTTGAAAGCCCTCCAGGCAGATTTTCTCGAACAGTCGGGTGTCGTCGATCACGGGCCAACCCCACTCGCGATCATGATAGTCCTGATAGTCGGGCAGGCCGTCATGCCACCAGCAACGCACCTTGCCGTCCTCGCCCAGAATCAGTCCTTCTGCCAACCTTGCCATTCGTCTGTCATCCTTCACCCGTTGAAGCCGCCGCCCGGCAGCCCATATAGTTCCCCCATGAGCGAGAATCCTGACAAGGTCGTCAAGACCGATGAAGAATGGCGGGCGCAGCTCTCCGATCTTCAGTTTCACGTCGCCCGCGAGCATGGCACCGAGCGCGCCTTTACCGGCGTTTATCACGATGCCAAAACCCCGGGCACCTATAACTGCATCTGTTGCGATGCGCCGCTGTTCAGCTCGGAGACAAAATATGATTCCGGCACAGGTTGGCCCAGTTTCTGGGGGCCAATCACCGATGACGCGGTCAGCTACAAGGAAGACCGCGGCCTGTTCATGCGCCGGGTCGAGGTGTTGTGCAGCCGCTGCGACGCCCATCTGGGGCATGTCTTCCCGGATGGACCGAAGCCGTCAGGCCAGCGTTTCTGCATGAACTCCGCGTCGCTGGATCTGAAGCCGAAGGCGGAAGGCGACACTGACGAGGCCTAGGCCCGGTCAGTCCCGGTCTGTAGCGTCAGTGATGGTGGGTGTCACCGCCGAATTCTGCCTCTTCCAGCATCTTGGCAATGTCATCTTCCGGCAGGTCGAAGGCCTTCGCCACCGACCGGGCAAGCTGCTGTGCTGAATAGGTAACATCCGGCACAGCTTCCTCCGCCCCGGCGTCCCGCAGGGTTTTGGCATGAAACCCGCTGCGCGCCCGGGCGATCACCCGCACATTGGGTAGTTCTACATGCATACGCCGTACCAGGTCAGTGACCTGCGCCGGGCTGGCGTCGGTCGCCACAATCAGTGCCCGGGCACGGTCCACACCGGACGCCCACAGGAGGTCGCGCCGGGTGACGTCGCCATAGTGTACCGGACGACCCTGACTGCGGGCGGCCATGACATTTGCGGGATTGAGATCAAACCCCACATAGGGAATGCGGTGCTCGTCCAACAGCCGCGCCACCGCCTGACCGAAACGACCGAACCCTGCGATGATGGCATGATCTTTCAGATCTTCATTTTCCTCCGCCAAGGCCGCCAGGCCGATGGCCGTAACCCGCTGGATGCGGGTCACCAGCCATTGCCCCAGCATGTTGAGGAACGGCGTAAGCGCCATCGAGACGCTGACCACGGCAATGGTCATCTGTTCCAGCGGTTCCGGCACCAGGTCATCGCGGACGGCGAAGCCGATCAGCACAAATGCAAACTCGCCACCCTGGGCCAGCAGCAGGCCCGTGCGCAGCGCGACCCCCAGGGGCTGACGCATGGCCAGGCCCAGGCCAAAGATAATTCCGGCCTTGAGGGTGATCAGTCCCACCACAAACACCAGAACCTGCCACCAGTGGTCGACGGCGAATTCCAGGTTGATCGACATGCCGATGGTGATGAAAAAAAGGCCCAGCAGCAGCCCCTGGAACGGTCGGATATCCGTCTCGATCTGATGGCGGAATTCGGTCTCTGCCAGCATCAGCCCAGCCAGGAAGGCGCCCAGCGTCAGGGACAGGCCAACCTGCTCGGTCGCCCAGGCAGTCCCGAGAACGGCCAGGAGCGTGACGGCAACGAAGATCTCCTGGCTACGCATCGCCGCGAAGGCCCGGAACAGCGGCTGCAGCAAAAACCGGCCTACCAGCAGGATGGCCACCAAAGCGCCCGCCGCCTTGGCAACCGCCAGGCCGATCACGGTCCAGTCCGTCGCCCCCTTGTCCCCCAGCAGCGGCAGCAGCGCCAGCATTGGCACGATAGCCATGTCCTGCAGCAACAGGATCGAGAAGGCAGACCGGCCCACGCGGTTGGACAGTTCCCCCCGCTCGGACAGCAGCTGCATGACGATCGCGGTGGACGACAGCGCCACGCCAGAGCCGATGACGATGGCCGCTTCAACAGACGGGTGGATCAGCCACACCACCACCCCTACCGCCGATGCGGTCAGCACCAGTTGCGCCGTGCCCAGGCCGAAGACTTCGAACCGCAGGCTGGTCAGGCGGCGGAACGACAGCTCCAGGCCAATGGAGAACAGCAGGAACACGACACCAAGTTCAGCGAGATCGTGAATGCCCTTTGTATTGGGGATCAGGGCGATTGCCTGGGGCCCAATGATGATGCCCACGACCAGATAGCCGAGAACCGGGCTGGCCCGGAGTCGGTGCGCGACAAAGGTGGCAAGCGCCGCCGCCGTCAATATCACCAGAATTTGCTGCAGGTATGCGAGGTCGTGCATGTGCCCTGTCGCTGTGGGAAATTCCCAGCCGGACCGTCCAGCCCTTTGCTTCGCCCGTGGACCGCGTGCTACACCGCCGCGGCGGTGCCTGACAAGAAGCGATACCAGGCGGGCACTTGTATTCTGGGGGAAAACGCCCGCCGATGATCATCTTTCTTGAAGTGGCGGGCGGACTTTTGCTGCTTTTCCTGGGCGGCGAATTTCTTGTGCGGGGCGCGGTCGCCTTCGCACGGCAGCTGGGTGTGTCGCCGCTGATCGTCGGGTTGACTGTGGTCTCCGCCGGAACATCTGCGCCAGAGCTGGTAGTCAGCCTTATCGCCTCCCTTGAAGGCTCGCCGGGCATCGCGGTCGGCAATGTCGTCGGCAGCAACATCGCCAACATTCTGCTGGTCCTGGGCGCCGCCGCCTTGATTCATCCGATCGTCCGCAATACCAAATCCGTGCTGCGGGACGGATTTGTCTTCGTCGCCACGGCAGGGCTTTTTGTGCTGCTCTGCCTGACCCAGCAGATCGAGCGGTGGCACGGCATCGTCATGGTCGTGATGCTCGCGATCTATATTTTTTCGTCCTACTGGCTGGACCGGCGAAACGTGGCGGCCGCCCGGGAAATCGAATCCGAAGTGGCGGAACTGGCCGGCAACGAGGGCTCGCTGTGGATGACTCTCGGCAAGCTGGTCCTGGGGCTCGTGGGTGTGCTGGTGGGTGCGGAACTGATCGTCGGGGGCGCGATTGGCATCGCCCGGCACGCCGGCATCGAAGAGACCGTTATCGGCCTGACCCTCGTGGCCGTTGGCACCTCCCTGCCGGAGCTCGCCGCATCGATTATTGCCGCACGGCGCAAACACAGCGATGTGGCGCTCGGCAACGCGATCGGAAGCTGTATCTTCAACGTTCTGGCCATCATGGGCACGGTGGCCATCGTCAAACCCATCGCCGTGCCCCAGGTCATTATGGATTTCGACCTGTGGGTGATGCTGGGCGTTACCATCGGCTTTGTGGTCGTCGCACTGGCGCTGCCACGGCTGGGTAAGGTTGTCGGCATTGTCTTCATTCTGCTTTACGTCGCCTATATTTATGCCCAGTTTGCCGGCTATTCTCAGATGATGCATTCCCTGCAAGGCCAATGACCCGTCGCGGCACAAAACCCGGAACCGCTCTCGTTACAGGCGGCGCGACCCGCATCGGCCGGGCCATTAGCCTGCGCCTGGCAACGTTGGGCTGGGCCGTGGCCGTCCACTACCGCGAATCCGACGCTGATGCGCAGACCCTTGCCGACGAGATCGAGGCTGCGGGTGGCGCGGCGGTAACGCTGGATGCCGACCTTGCCATCGAATCACAGACTGCAGGCCTGATGGCGCGGGCGGCAATGCTGGGGCCGGTTACCTGCCTGGTCAATAATGCGGCCGAGTTCGAGCGGGACGAAATCACCGACGCGACCCGCGAAAGCTGGGACATGCATATGGAGACCAACCTGCGGGCGCCTTTTGTCCTGTGCCAGGCGATGGCGCGGGATCTGCCGGCCGACGCGCAGGGGGCCATCATCAATCTGATTGATCAGCGGGTCTGGAACCTGACGCCCCATTTCATGTCCTACACCCTCAGCAAGGCTGGACTGTGGACGTTGACGCGCACCCTCGCCCTGGCGTTGGCGCCGGATATACGGGTGAACGCCATTGGCCCCGGGCCGACCCTACCGAGTAAGCGCCAGAGCCCGACGCTATTTGCGGCGCAGCAGTCCGCCCAGCCGCTCGGCCGCGGCACCGCGCCCGATGAAATCGCAGATGCAGTTGCCTATCTTCTGGATGCGCCGGCGGTCACCGGCCAGATGCTCGCCCTGGACGGTGGGCAGCATCTGGGCTGGAGCCACCCGACCGACTCTCAGATGATCGACGAATAACGCGACCCACCCATCCGCTCCGATTGGAAGCATGATGAACGAAACGCTGCCCCTTGACGCCCGCCAGCTGTCCAGCGCCCAGCACACCCTGCGCCATGTTTTCATTCGCGACATGGTGGTCGCCCGCAGCATTGGCGTTCACCGCCATGAGCGCGACCTGCCACAACGGGTGCGGGTCAATGTGGACATGGCGGTCGTCGAAGGCGCAGGGCCACACGAGGACAACCTGGACCGGGTGCTGTCCTACGAGGAGATCACGAACACGATCCGCACCATCGCCGAAGGCCCGCACGTTAACCTGGTCGAGACCCTGGCGGAGTTGATCGCCGAAAGTTGCCTCACCCACGCGCCGGTGCGGAGTGTCAGGGTCCGGATCGAAAAGCTGGATGTGTTTGTGGACGTCGCGAGCGTGGGGATCGAAATTGAGCGTTTCCGCGCGGTTTAGAGCACCATAGAACACTGGGAAATCCGCCGCCGCGCGGCCGGCCGACGCCGGTCTTGTGCACACCGGGAATTTATTGCCGCTCACAATTCGGAGAATTGATCGTTTAACGGTTTATTCACCTTGTCGCCACAATCTCGCCTATATTAATCATTTAATTTCAATAGTTTACCGAATATGCCAAAAAAATAGGCAATCACATAGAGTGCCAGCAAGGCCGGGGACTCGTGTTCACCATCGTGCCGCTACCCACAGGCTTACCCACAAAAAAAGTGGATAAGCGTTACAGTGAAATTCGAGCCCGAATGCCCACCTTGTGCAACCCATGGAAATCATTGAAATTTCCGTATTCAAGGCAAAGGTTGACGCCCCGCTCCTGCCGCTCAATATGCGTCTATGGCTGACCCGACGGTGCCCCTCACGCCCGAGACAAACGACTCCCCGCCGCCCGCGCGCGCGTTGGGCCAGTCGCTTGCGGCCGGCACCGCCTTTCTGAAAGACCAGCTCAAACGCCTGCCTGACGCGCCGGGTGTCTATCGCATGCTCAACCGCAAGGGCGATGCTCTCTATGTGGGCAAGGCGCGCAGCCTCCGGAAGCGGGTAACCAACTACACCAATTCTTCCAAGTTGCCCGACCGCCTGCGCCGCATGGTGGCGGAGACAACCCTGCTGGAGGTGGTTTCCACCCACACCGAGGTGGAGGCCTTGCTGCTGGAGGCCAACCTCATCAAGCGCCTGAAGCCGCGCTACAACGTGCTGCTGCGGGACGACAAATCCTTCCCCTACATCCACATCGCTGAGGCCCAAGGGGATGACCCGGGCAAACCGATACGTTGGGCCCGGCTGCGCAAGTATCGTGGCAGCCGCTCCCAGCCCGGCGCCTACTATGGCCCTTTCGCCTCCGCCAAGGCCGTCAACCAGACCCTCAATGCCCTGCAGCGCGCCTTTTTGCTGCGGTCCTGCACGGACGCCGTCTTCTCCAGCCGCACCCGTCCCTGTCTGCTGTATCAAATCAAGCGCTGCTCGGCTCCTTGCGTTGGCCGCATTGACGCGACCGCCTATGACGAGCTGATCGACCAGGCGCGTGCCTTTCTCGACGGCCAGTCCGACACCATCCAGAAGCGCTTCGCCCGTGAAATGGAGGACGCATCCGCCACCCTGGAGTTCGAACGGGCGGCCTACTACCGCGACCGTATCCGGGCGTTGGCCCATATCCGCTCCCGCCAGGACATCAACCTGCCGCAGATCGAGGAAGCCGACGTGGTCGCCGTGGCCCAGGAAGGTGGCCAGACCTGCGTCCAGGTTTTCTTCTTCAGACAGGGACGCAACTATGGCAACCGTGCCTACTATCCCCGGCACGATTCCAGCGTTGGCGCGGCGGAAGTACTGGAAGCATTCCTGGGCCAGTTCTACGACGACAAAATCCCGCCTCGGCAGATCATGCTGAGCGACAAGGTCCCCGAAGGCGCGCTGATGGCAGAGGCGCTGACGTCGAAGGCCGGGCGCAAGGTGGCGATCTCCGTGCCCCTGCGGGGGGACCGCCGCAAACTGATCGACCACGCCTTTGCCAACGCCAAGGCGGCGCTGGGCCGGCGGCTGGCGGAAAGTGCGACCCAGCGCGATCTGCTGGACGCAGTCGCCGACGCCCTGCGCTTGGACGCCCCGCCGGAGCGGATTGAGGTTTACGACAACAGCCACATCTCGGGCACCAATGCGGTCGGCGCGATGATCGTCTCCGGCCCCGACGGCTATGACAAGAACGCCTACCGCAAATTCAACATCAAAGGGCCGATAGCGCCCGGCGATGACTACGCCATGATGCGCGAGGTGCTGACCCGCCGCTTCTCCCGCGCCCTGAAGGAAGACCCGGATCGCGACACTGGCACGTGGCCTGACCTGGTGCTGATTGACGGCGGCCGCGGCCAGCTCAACACGGCGTTGGAAACACTGGCGGATTTGGGCATCGAAGATCTGGATATCATCGGCGTTGCCAAAGGACCGGAACGGGACGCCGGCCGCGAGACCTTCTATTACCCGGATGGCGATTCACGCCGCCTGCCGCCCAATCATCCGGCGCTCTATTTCCTGCAGCGCCTGCGCGACGAGGCCCACCGCTTCGCCATTGGCGCCCACCGCACCCGGCGCAAGGCCGCCACCACCCGCTCCGCGCTTGACGACGTGCCGGGCATCGGCGGCAAGCGTAAGAAAGCGCTGCTGCTGCATTTTGGATCAGCTCGAGAGGTCGCGCGGGCCGGCCTGACGGACCTTGAGGCTGTAGACGGCATCAACCGCACCGTGGCCCAAAAAATCTACGATCATTTTCACGGCGAAGTCTGACCAGGGCGAGCGGCCTCCGACTTTCGCCTAGCGGGACTCTGGGCCGGCCTCTGAGCCGGACTTAGGGCGAGACTCCGGGTGGGCAGCGCGCAAGCATTCCAACAATGTCCCGGCCCAGAAGAGCGCCGCCACCGCGGCCAGCACCCAGCCGATGCTTTCCAAACGAATGGTTGATGACATCAGCCCGGCGCCAAACGCCACGATGACGAGCTGCCCGGCCGCATAGGCCAGTGTGCGCAGCCGTTCCGGCCAGCCGATCTCCAATGCCCGCGCCGCCTGGCCGCCAATATTGCGTAGATAGGGCACGGTCACCTCCGCCGCAGCCACCACCAGCACGGCCCAGACAGACATCCACCCGGCCGCCAGCAGACCCACAAACACCGCCGCAAAAATCACCGTATCTGCAGTGTGATCGAGAAAAGCCGCCATCTGCGAGGACCGGCCCAAACGGTGTGGCAGGGTGCCATCGGCGAGGTCCGCCACCACGGCGACGGCCAGGCAGACGAACGCAGCCTCGATAGCCCAGGCCGCACCGGTGGCGATCATCACCCCTGCCGCAACACCCAGCACCGCGCGGACGAGGCTGAGCGCGGGCAGCCATCCCAGGCTGGTATCCTGCGGGTCCGGGGGGGCCACCGTCATGAACTGGCCCCGGCTTTTGCCCGTAGTCGCGCAAGCGTTGAGGTCAGGTTTGCAAAATCGCCATAGACATAGCCGGCTGCAGCACCCCACCTGACAGACGCCTCGAAGCGCTTCTGGTCGTGCAGGCGGGACAGGATCAGCCGCTGGTCGGTGTCAGTAACGGCAGCAGCGCTGCGTTCCATCGTGGCGGCGCTTCCGTGCCAGCGGATGGCGATGCCGTCGAGCCGCTCCAGAGATTGGACCTTGCTGAGACGCACCAGCGGCCATTCCGGCGCCAGCAGCAGCGCGCGCCCGGCGCGCAGGAATTCCGTATGCAGTGTGACCGGGGTCTCCGGACGCTCTGCCTGAATCTCTCTTAGCAATTTGAGACTGAAGCCATCGATCCAGTAGCGCCTCGGGAAATGGGTTTCCAGATAGCTGAGCATTTTGGCAAATGCGGCCTGACGATCGCCCCGGCCGACCTTGAGCTCAACGATCAGGAGGACATTGTCGGGCACCAGCGCGGCAGTATCCTCCAGCCGCACCAGCCGTCGCGCGGCCACCCGCCTGTCGATCTGCCCCGAACCCAGTACATCGAAGAGCAATGCTGGATGCCGGAAATACAAATCCTCTCGCCCCCCACGGAAGTTCCAGCAGATGTCCCCTTCCATCACATGAACAGCATTCGGCCAGGCTCGGGCGGTGGCCAATGCCGTCTCCAGACCTGTGAAACTGTTGAGCGCCCGGTGATGGACAAAACCGTATGTCCCCAAGCGGTCGAACACGGGTTTGTTCATGGCCGCTCCGCTCCTGCCTTCACCGGCCCGCGGCGGAGTATCACTGCACCTGCATAGTCGACCATCGACCAGGCAGTCACGGCTGTGGCCACCAGCAACACCGCCCAGACCGCGTCCGATGCCCAGGTGGTCCCGGCGAAGGCCGCCACAATCACCACCGTCGCGATTTGCGCCGCGGCCTGGACGATCGCCTTGATCTTGCCGCTGGTGCGCGCAGCCATGGTCTCGCCCCGCGCAGCGGCGACCACCCGTACATTGGCGACCACCAGATCGCGCACGAGAATGACAATCATCATCCAGGCCGGCATCAGCCCGGTGGCCACAAATGCCAGAAAAACCGCGACGCGGTAGACGCTGTCGGACAGCGGGTCGAGCAATTTGCCCAGGTCGGACACCTGTCCCAGCGCCCGGGCGACCATACCGTCAAGCATGTCCGACAGCTCGGCCACGATCATCACCGCCAGCGCCAGCCAGAGCGCCCAGTGGGCGCCCAGCAGCAGCAGGTAAAGACAGACCGGCCCGGCAATCAGGCGAACAGAGGTGATGAGATTGGGGATGGTCAGCGCAAACTCCCTGGCGCTTGCGGCGGCTGTCGCCCCACAATGAACTTCCGGTAAGGCCCCATCATTTCAGGCCTGCGAGGGGGCCACAAGACTGCCGGCGGCCGTTGCATTGGTGTTAAGGTGGCGCCACCCGCACGCCCTGCCCCCACCCTGTCCAGTCACAGGCCCACTCCGCGATCACGTCATCTTGCCCCAAACCGTTCTGATCACCGGCGCTTCCCGCGGCTTTGGCGCTTTCTGCAGCCAGATGATG
The DNA here is from genome assembly GCA_021776685.1 of Alphaproteobacteria bacterium. GTDB lineage: Bacteria > Pseudomonadota > Alphaproteobacteria > Bin65 > Bin65 > JAJFFJ01. The sequence continues at coordinate 84,164 of JAJFFJ010000040.1, read as the reverse complement.
CTGGCCCGTGGCTGGCGGGTTTTCGCCACGGCCCGCCAATCAGCCGATCTGGAGGCGCTCATCACTCATGGCATTGAGGCGGTGCCGCTGGAACTGACCGACAGCAAGAGCGTCGCGGCTTGCCTCAACCAGGTGATGCAAGCGACCGGCGGACGACTGGATGTGCTGGTCAACAACGCGGCGACAGGGGTGCTCGGCTCTCTGGTCGGTGATACCCCGCCTGATCGGACAGATATGGTCCGGGACTTCCAGGCGAACGTCTTCGGCACGGTCGAACTGAGCCTGCAGGCGGCGCGGGCGATGCAGGACGGGCCAGGGCGAACCGGCAGGATCATTTTTGTTTCCTCTGTCCTCGGCCTGCACCCGGCTCCCGAGAAAGCCGTCTATGCCGCCAGCAAGGCGGCGCTGAACTCATTCGCTGACTCATTCGCCATGGAGTTCGACGCCCCTGCCATTCGCGTCTCCAATCTGATTCTGGGGCCGCTCGCCGGAGAGGGCGGTGGTCTCTTGGCCTGTTCCCATGCCACCGCGGGGCGCAAGCTTCTCCACGCCTGCACGGCTCGCCGGCCGAAGACAGTTTACCACGCGGGCCTGCCGACCCACCTGCTGGGCTGGCTTCAACGCCTGGCGCCCAGGAGTTGGGTGAGACGGATGATGGGCCGATCACGCTGATTTCACCGACAGATGTTGCGCTTAGTCCCGCGGCACGGTCTCGGCAAAGTGGCGGATAATGTCAGCGCAGGTGGGAAAACGCGGCATCCATCCGAGCTCCCGCTGGGCCTTTGCCGCATCCAGCCAAGGCGCTGCCGGCAAATAGCGAATCCAGGCACTGTCCGCTCCTTTGCACACACCGACGCGACCCAGCCCGTTGACCACCGCGACCCCCGCGAGCGCCAGCCAGGCCGGCACGTGCACGGCACGCATCCCCCCCACCTCGGCCATCTGTGCGCAGGAAAGCGGCGCGTCCCCCCCCAGATTGAAAACACCGCCCTGTTCTTTTTGTACCGACAGCAGCACCGCATCCGCGAGGTCGCCGTCCCACAGCAGCTGCAGTGGTGCACGGGACGTGGTGACCAGACGCCGGCGGCGCATATTCTGGGCAAAGGCGGTCTTGCCCCGCGCGCCAACGCAGATCGCCGGCCGGAAAATCGTCACCTTCATGGCTTCATTGGCCCGGCCAACGATCTCCTCCACCGCGCATTTCTGGTCGGCATAGGCAAAGTCGCCGGGAGGATTGAGCGGATCCGTTTCCACAAACCGCTCCGGGTATCTCCGGTCGAAGCCGTAGACCGCGCCTGAGGAGATATAGATCAGGTGCCGGACGCCAGCGGCCTGGCAGGCGGCGACCACATGCCCGGAACCCGTGACATTGGTTTCATACATCGCTGCCCGGTTGCCGGGTCGGTCCACGTTGAAGGCGGTGTGAATGACTGTGTCACACCCCTGCAGCGCCTCGGCCACGGCGTCGCCATCGCGGATGTCGGTCACCAGGGGCTCTACCCGCGGGTCATGGTGCTGTACCGGAACGAGGTCCAGGGCTCTGATGCGTTGAACGGAGGGGTCGGACAGGCACCGCTCAAGGATCAAGCTCGCCAGATGGCCAGCGGCACCGGTCAGTCCAACTATCATGCCGGCTCAGCCCTCAGTCATCGAGGATCGCAGCCGCCAGTTCCTCGAACCCAAGGCCACCGGGCGCGGACGTGATCCAGCGAGGCAGATGGGTCATCGCCTCCGCGTAGGCCGCGAGGTTTGCCACCCCCACCGTCAGATCGAAGGCCTCGAACATGGGCTCGTCGTTGGGGCTGTCGCCCACATAGACGATCTGGTCTCGGATGCTGTGGGGGTCGACGCCGATCTCATCGCGAAAGAAACGTTCCGCCATCTCCCGCTTGGTGAAATCGCCGATCCACGCGTTGATATGGATCGAGCTCACCTTCACCGTCGCTCCCGCCGCGGCCAATAGGTCAACAATTGCCGCCACGTCGGCGACCGGCAGGGGGGCTACGTCCTCGCAGATATCAATAGCGATGTCGCTGACCCGGAAGGGCTGATCCGCGGCCAACTGCGCGTCCGGATAGCGCGTCTGCACGTCGGCGAACATTTCCCGCATCGCCGCCTGGTCCGCCGCCCGCGCTTCAGCTGGTCGGCTGTAGACCCGGGTCATCACCTTGGCGTCGTGGTCATAGGTGTAATAGAGCGCGCCATTTTCACCGATCACGCCGGCCACAGGCCACCAGCGGGCGATCAGATCGCACCAGCCGGCGGGCCGGCCCGTCACCACGATCACCTGCCGCCCGCTGTCACGCAGCCGCTCCATCGCGCTATAGCTCGCCGCCGGCAGCCGCCCGTCCAGCGTCACCGTGTCGTCCAGGTCGCAGAGGACGTAGCGAGTGGCCGTGAGAAGCGCCACTGCTGTGCGATTTAGTGTATCCAAAGGCATTCCAGCGAACCGCCAATCTTCGGCAACAAGTCATGAGCCGATTGCTTCCACGATTTTTGTGGGCGTGTCCACATGCTAGGCTGGCGTCAACGCCGATGCAGGTGGCCATCGAGCAGGAAGCAGAATGCCGGAGATCTTCATGACTGAGGAACGTCAGCGAAAAATTTCAACCGGAAAACTCGCCTTCGACATCGCCGTCTCTTGGGCATTTGTATTCGGTTGTGCGTCCCTGTTTTACGCTGGGATCAATTACGGTTTAGATCAGGCCGGGCTGCAGGACCTGCCGGTGAAGACCAATCAGTTGCTCGGCGTTGGTGCGGCTGTGGTGACCGCCATTTACGGCGGGTTTTACACTTGGTACGGCCAAAACAGAATCCACAAAGACCAGGAAATTCGGCAGTACCAAGTGGCGGAAGAGATCCTAATGGACCCGGACAACCAAGGCGTTATTGAGAAGGAGCTTACCCAAGAGAGTATGCGAGCCTACCATGCGACCTATGGCTGGAGCGGGTATGCAGCGCTGTCCTTCAGCGCCGTGTTTGTCATCATCGTGCTGATCTTCACCGCCGGGCCAAATTTGTTCAAAGATAATCCGATTCAAGAAGTCAGCGCCTATGTTGCCGTCGGACTGCTGGCGGTCTCGGCGGTGGTTCTGACGCTAATAGACGCGCTCCACACAAACTCGCTGAGTCCCCTGGTCCCAACGGATAGCCGGTTCAGGCTGATCAAGGTTATCATTGGTTTTGGCTTCCTGGCGATTCTCCTTCAGGTGCTCGCATTGGGTGTTTTTCTGTCTCTGCTTCACTGGGCGGTTTCCTGGGTCACCTGTGCCGTCGCGCTCGCTATCATGGTATTGGCCAGCCAGATCCGGGTGATCAGCAAGCAATCGGTCATTAAGGAACGCGGTATCTCCGGAGAATTGGCGGAACAGTTCAAATCCCAAGATATGTAGTACGCTGAAGGGCTCAGCGGCGCGTCATACAACGAGGACAAAGAGCGCCGCCCTTTGGCCTTCCTTCTCTCTCCGGGCGCGCTAGATTAGACCTATGAAACTGATTGGATTCGCTGGCTGGAGCGGCAGTGGCAAGACCACGCTGCTGGTGCGCCTGATTCCCGAGCTGACGGCCCGCGGTCTGTCGGTGTCGACCATCAAGCATGCCCATCACAGCTTTGACGTGGATCAGCCCGGCAAGGACAGTCACGCCCACCGCAGCGCAGGCGCGACCGAAGTCATGTTGGCCTCTGCCCAGCGCTGGGCGCTGATGAGGGAGCACAAAGGTGCGCCGGAGCCAAGCCTCGTAGACCTGGTGGCGCGTATGAGCCCCACCGATCTTTGTCTGGTTGAGGGGTTCAAGCAGGAATCCCACGACAAGCTGGAGGTGTTCCGGCGCGATGTCGGAAAACCCCTGCTGTGCCCTGACGACCCGCAGATCATCGCCGTGGTCAGCGATGGCCCAGTGCCGGAAACCCGCCTGCCCGTGATGGATCTGAATGACGCCGGCGCCATCGCCACGTTCATCCTGGACCAATGTGGCCTGGCTGGTCTGGCAGGAGCCGCCTGATATGGCGCAGCTGAGCGACGACTGTTTCGCGAACGGTGGTGCGCTCATCCCCCTGCAGGATGCGCTTGATCTGCTGGCCGTGCGCGTGACCGCGGTGGCTGAGACAGAGACTGTTACGCTGGGTCAGGCCAATGGACGGATTCTGGCGGCGGACGCCACGGCCAGCCAGAATGTACCGCCCCATGCCAATTCAGCGGTCGATGGCTATGCCGTCTATTTCAACGACCTCGATCCTGAAAAGGGCGCCGATCTGCCGGTGACAGGCAGGGCCGCGGCAGGCCATCCTCTGGACCGTCCCGCGCGGCGGGGCGAGGCGATTCGGATCTTCACCGGCGCGCCGATGCCGGACGCCGATGGCGGCGGACCCGACACCGTTATGATGCAGGAAGACTGTACGGAGGCAGACGGGCGGGTCCAGATCCCGCCGGGCATTGCCCGTAACGCCAACCGGCGGGAAGCCGCCGAAGATGTGCGCGCCGGCGAAACGTTGCTGGTCAAGGGCCACCGGCTTCGTCCCCAGGATGTAGGTCTCGCCGCCTCTGTGGGTATCACGTCACTGCCGGTCTATCGGCCGCTCAGGGTCGCGCTGTTCTCTACCGGCGATGAATTGCAGGACCCGGGCGGCCCGGATCTGGCGCCGGGCGCGGTCTACGACTCCAACCGCTACACCCTGGCCGGCCTACTTGCCGGGTTGGGGTGCGTGGTGGAGGATCTTGGCATCCTCCCGGACAGGCTGAATGACATTCGCGACGCCCTCAAAAGCGCCACCGCGACGAACGATCTGCTCCTCACCTCGGGCGGCATGTCGGTGGGCGAAGAAGACCACGTCAAGGCGGCGGTTGAAGAGCTGGGCTCGTTGCATTTCTGGAAGCTGGCAATCAAGCCGGGGCGACCCGTTGCGCTGGGACTGGTGGGCAGCACGCCCTTCATCGGCCTGCCGGGCAATCCTGTCGCCGTGATGGTCACCTTTCTCAGGGTCGCGCGGCCGATGATCCTGCGCTTGTCCGGCGCCGCCGATACGGCGCCGCGGCTGTTTCAGGTCCGTGCCGGCTTCAGCCACCGCAAGAAAAAGGACCGGCGGGAATGGGTACGGGCGCACCTGAAAACTGCATCCGATGGCAGCCTGATCGCGGAGAAATTTCCCCGCCAGGGCGCTGCCATTCTGTCTTCCATGGTGGCGGCAGATGGACTGGTTGAAATACCGGAGGCGGTGACCGAGATACAGGAAGGGCAGCAGATTGAGTTTTTGCCCTTCAGTGAAGTGGGACTCTAGAAGATATGAAGGTTTTGTATTTTGCCTGGCTCCGCCAGAAGATCGGCCTTGCCGAGGAGTCCGTGTCGCCACCAGAGGAGGTGACGACCGTGGCCCAACTTGTTGAGTGGTTGAAGGGCCGCAGCACCGGCCATGCCGACGCGTTCGCCAATGCGGGGGCTGTGCGTGCGGCGGTGAATATGGCTTTCGCGGACCCGGACGATGCCCTCGGCGACGCGGAAGAGGTGGCCTTCTTCCCGCCCGTCACGGGCGGCTGAAATGCCTGCGCGGTCTATTTTCCCCGGCGCCAGCCGCGGCTGTTCATGCATTTATCGCTAACCACGATGCTTTTTTTGCGGCCGGTGGTGTCGGGATGCATTCTATGAAACTTCTCACGCCGTTGCGTGGTGCACCAATACCGGGCGCTTTTCAGCGACTGGGCATCATCGCGCATGCGGACCCAAGGCGCTTCTTTCGCGGCGCAACCGCCAAGCGTAATTGCGGTGACAAGGACGACCAAAACAACACGCATGGCATATACTCCTGCATTCCTGACCGGTCACGGGCCCACCCGAGACCGGATGACGACCGCAGCATAGGTTTCTCATGATTCGGGTACAAGCCGAAGACTTCGACCCCGGGTTTGAGCTGGAGGTCTTGCTCCAGGGCCGCAGCAATGTGGGCGGTGTGGCAACCTTCCTGGGCCTGGTGCGCAGCGAGCAGGGGTCGGACGAGATCGCCGCGATGACGCTGGAGCATTATCCGGGCATGACCGAGAAGCTGCTCGGCGAAATCGAGGCCGAGGCGCAGGCGCGCTGGCAGCTTGAAGCGTCACTGATTATCCACCGGCATGGCCGCCTGTTGCCCGGCGACCGGATTGTCTACGTGGTCACGGCTTCCGCCCACCGGCAAGCAGCCTATGACGCGAACATGTTCCTCGTAGACTGGCTGAAAACCCGCGCGCCCTTCTGGAAGCAGGAAGAAACCGCCGCCGGATCCCGGTGGGTGGCGGCCCGGGCGGCGGACGACGCCGCGGCAGACAGATGGTCAGCCGGCAAAGCCCCGAAAGAATAGGAATTGTTCGGGACTTCCGGGGCACGCGACATGCTCATTTTTTTGTGAATGGAGTTGATTCCGGAATATCATCCAGCGTGCGTATGTATACCGTGAACACCTCAATGAAGGGGCACTGACCGCTCACGGGTGTTCTGCCCATGACTCAGGAGAATTGAACATGAAGACCAAACTGACCACTGCCGCCCTCGCGGTTGCCGTTGCTGGCGCCTTCGCAATCTCGACCGTTCCGGCCAATGCCGCTGTGAAGTGCTATGGCATTTCCAAAAAGGGCGAGAATGACTGCGCCAACAAGAAAGCTGGCCATTCCTGCAAAGGCCAGAACAAGGTTTCTTACGACGGCAACGACTGGAAACTGGTTGCCGACGCGAATGCCTGCAACAGCGCCAAAGGCAAGACCAAGGCGTTCGACGGCATCAACCCGGCGCTGAAGTCCTAGTCAAAGGACCAAGGGGCGGAAAATGACCGAAACCGGGGCAAAGTCCTCCGGTTCATTTGCCGAATTGCCGATCCCTGCCCAGGCGGGGATCGGCCTCCGGCATCCCCATGTGCTTGAAATAATCGAGCACACACCGGATATCGCCTGGCTTGAAGTGCACAGCGAGAACTATCTCGCGGCAGGCGGCGCCCGGATGCGCCAACTGGAAGCAATTCGCCAGGACTACCCGCTGAGTTGCCATGGCGTCGCCTTGTCTCTTGGGTCCGTCGGCGGCCACGATCAGACCCACTTGGCGCAACTCCGTAGTTTGTTTGACCGTTTTGAGCCCGGCCTGGTCTCGGACCACGTGTCCTGGACCACCACCGGCGGCACTTATTTGAATGACTTGCTGCCTTTGCCTTACACGGAAGAAGCCCTGGACGTGATCTGCCGCAATGTGGATCAGGCGCAGGAAGCATTCGGCCGGCCCATGCTGGTGGAAAATCCATCCTCCTATGTAACCTTCCACGCCTCGACCATTCCGGAATGGGTGTTCATGTCCGAGATCGCCCGGCGAACGGGGTGCGGCATCCTGCTGGACGTGAATAATATCTTTGTCAGCAGCCACAATCACGGCTTCGACGCGACTGCCTATATCGACGCCATTCCGGCCGACGCCGTGGGGGAAATCCACATTGCCGGCCACGCCCGGCGGGAAATGGGCGCCGCCACCATCCTGATCGACGACCACAGCAGCGCGCCAATCGACCAGGTCTGGGACCTGCTCGACCATGCCCTGGCCCACCTGGGAGCAACGCCGGTGTTGATGGAATGGGATGGCGACATTCCAGAACTGAGCGTGTTGACCGCCGTCGCCGAAACCGCGCAACACCATCTGGACCAGGCCGCCACTGGGAAGCTCGCCCATGTTGCATGAACTGGAGGCAGCATTCCGGGACAGCGCGCTGGCGGGCGAGATTGCCGCCGCTGCTGAATTGGTGCGCGCCGACGAGATCGCCGCCGAAGATCGCATCGCAGTCTATGCCAACAACATTGTCGGTTCATTGACTGAGGTGCTGGAAAACACCTTCCCGGCCATGCAACGTCACGTTGGCGAAGAGAATTTTGCTGTCATCGCCGGCGCGTTTGTCCGGTCGCAGCCACCGGCCCGGCCGCGGCTCGATCTCTATGGCGGCGGGTTTGCCGAATTTGTCGACGGCTTTGCGCCGGCGCGTGAAAACCTGCCATGGCTGCCGGATTTGGCCCGTCTGGAATGGGCCTATCACGACAGTTACTTTGCAGCCGATGCGCCGCGCTTTGACCCGGGAACACTGGGCGAAATAGCACCCGAGGAAATGCTGGCGCTGACATTCACGCCCCATCCGGCGACACGCGCCATTGCCTCAGCTTATCCCATCCACGCCATCTGGGCGGCGGAGACCCTGGCTGACGTCACGGAGACCGGATATCAGGCGCTGGTCACGCGGCCCGAGTTGGATGTTGCCGCCTGGGACGTGGATGCTGGCGGCTATCTGTTGTTTACGGCGCTGGCTGCGGGCCAGTCGCTGGGAGATGCGGCGCTGGTTGCGCAAACCGAAGAAGAAGATTTTGACCTGCAGGGCGCACTGGTGCGGCTGTTCGAATGGGGCGTGTTTCGCGACGGCTGATGCCGGAGCGGATAGCGATACGGGGAAGGAACCCAAACAATGAATGAAGCAGTCGACTCCGGCGACGGCTATCGCAGCGTAGGCGGTATTCGCGGCCTTTACGCCAATCTGTCTGACGGGGTGACCAAATGGCTGTTCCCGATCGGCTTGCTGGCGGCCCGCATCTACCTGGGCTGGACCATTTTCAAGTCGGGCTGGGCGCGGCTGACGACCTGGCTGGACGGCAAGGGGTCGAACGAGATTTTCCTGTTCGACAATATCCACCCGGTGCCCGGCCTCCCGGGAAGCATTATTGCGCCTGTGACCATGGTCGGCGAGCTGGTTCTGCCTATATTATTGGTGTTCGGAATTTTTGGGCGCCTTGGCGCGGGGGGCATCCTGATCATGGTGCTGGTGATCGAGTTGGTCGCCGCCCAGACCCCTCAGGGTAAGGAAAACGGCATCGCCAACCTGATTCACTATGTGTGGATCGTGTTGGCGGCCATGCTGGTTCTGCGCGGACCGGGCTGGTTGTCGCTCGATCACCTGCTGCTAAGAACCGAAAAGCGTTAGAGGTTCCTCGGCGGCGGGGGCTCCCGGTGGGAGCCCCCGCGGAGGAAGGACCGGCGGAGGCGTTGCCCCTGTCTCCGCCGGTTTCCTTATTCAACTATATGTGAACGGTCCGTGATTGGATAGCATTGAGTTAAAATGATTCAGAGTTGCATTATGCAACCCACACGATATTTCACATAAATTCCTTCGCGTTTCTGCCTAGATTGGGACGCACAAGCTTGCGGCGCGCACCAGGGGTACGCGCCGCATACTCACATTCTCTTGAGACTCAGTTGTTCTTGCGGCCTGGTTGAACCATGGGAGACCAGGTCACGCTTGCTGGGCTAGCTGGCGTCAGGCCGCGCTGGCGCGGGCGGACGCGGCCCGTTCGTCATTGCGCTGCACCAGCGAGTCATAATCGTGCACCAGATTCCGGGTGATCTCGCCAACCGTAAAGCTGTACTGGCCAATCTCGCGCACGGGCGTCACTTCCACGGCCGTGCCGGTCAGAAAGACCTCATCGGTCTTGCCCAGCTCTTCCGGCATGATGGCCCGCTCCACGACCTCATAGCCGCGGGCGCGGGCCAGGTCGATCACGGTGCGCCGGGTAATCCCATCCAGAAAGCAATCCGGGGTTGGCGTGTGGATGACGCCGTCCTGCACGAGAAAAATATTGGCGCCCGTGGCTTCTGCGATCTGCCCCCGCCAGTCGAGCATCAGCGCATCGTTGTAGCCACGCGCTTCCACCTCGTGCTTGGACAGGGTGCAGATCATATAGAGGCCGGCGGCCTTGCTGTCCGTCGGCGCGGTCTTCGGGTCAGGCCGCTGATATTTGGCGAAATCCATGCGGATGCCTTCCAGACGCGCTTCCGGCGTGAAGTAGGCCGGCCATTCCCAGGCCGCGATCGCCACATTGATCTTGTTCGTCTGGGCCGACACGCCCATCATCTCGCTGCCCCGCCAGGCCACCGGCCGGACATAGCCGTCCACAATATCCATGGCGTGGATCACCTGCCGGCAGGCTTCATCGATCTCCGCCACCGACCAGGGCAGGGAAAAGCCCAGAACTTCAGCGGAATGATGCAAACGCTCAGTATGTTGGGTCAGCTCGAAGATCTCGCCGCCATATACACGTTCGCCTTCGAAGACGCAGCTGCCATAGTGCAGGCCATGGGTCAGCACGTGGACTTTGGCGTCCCGCCACTGAACCATCTCGCCATTGAACCAGATCACGCCATCGCGATCATGAAACGGGAGCATTGACATTTCGGCTGCCTTTCGACGACTTGGCCCACAGACCGGCGCACGTGATACCTCACGGACCGCCCTATGGGCCATCAACCCCGCACCACGATTGTGATCGGGATATGTGTTAGAATGTTACCCAAATAACGTCTTTGCCGTAACATTGTTATGTGGAGCTGTCAACCATGGCAGATTTCAACCCCGCCATTAATCCCTTGTTCCTACGCGAAGAAGAGCTGCGCCGCGGCATGGAAATGCTGTTCCTGGCGTGGCGAAACGTGGCTGGAAGCGCGGACGGAGCGCTGGCGGCCCACGGGTTGGGCCGGGCACACCACCGGGCGATCTATTTCATCGGCCGCACACCGGGAATCACGGTCGGGGATCTGCTCGACCGTTTGGGCATTACCAAGCAAAGCCTCAGCCGTGTGGTGCGCCAGTTGACCGACGACGGCTTTATCACCGTCGACGCAGGCCGGCAGGACCGGCGCCAGCGCCGGCTATCTCTGACCCCCCGGGGGGAGACCGTAGAGCGGGACACGACGGAGGCGCAGCGCGAGCTGTTCGCCAGCGCCTACCGCCAGGCCGGCGCGGAAGCGGTCGAGGGCTTCCGTCAGGTGCTGGGCCGGCTTGCAGGCGAGCAGGGCCACGACTAGCTTCGGTACCCCTCAGCGCCGCAGCGCCCTATAATCCGCCCATGGAGGAACTGCCTCATATCCTGGTGGTCGATGACGACCGGCGTCTGCGTGACCTGTTGCAACGCTATTTGTTCGAAAATGGCTTTCGCGTGACCACTGCCGGGGACGCCACCGACGCGCGCCAAAAGATGACCGCCTTCGCCTTCGACCTGCTGGTGGTGGACGTGATGATGCCGGGCGAAACCGGACTGCAGCTAACCCAGTCGCTGCGCACACACACCAGCGTGCCCATCATGATGCTGACCGCGCTCAGCGAATCCGATGACAGGATCGCAGGCCTGGAGCACGGCGCCGACGACTATTTGGTCAAGCCGTTCGAGCCACGTGAGTTGCTGCTGCGCATCCAGACCATCCTGCGCCGCGCGCCTGCAGCCATTGAGCCAACGGGCGAGATTGCCTTTGGGACATGCCGCTTCGACCCCGCGACGTCTGACCTGATCCGGAACGGCCAGCGCATCCGCCTGACCGAGTCGGAGGCCCGCCTGCTGGGCGTCCTGGCCCGACGGCCGGGTGCAACCGTTCCACGCGGCCTGCTGGCGGCGGAAATGGGCCTGGACGCCGGTGGCCGTGCTGTAGATGTACAAATGACCCGGCTGCGCCGCAAAATTGAACCAGATCCCCGCAACCCCCGTCATCTGCAAACCGTTCGCGGTGTCGGCTACATGCTGACCACCGGCTAAGGCAGCGGCGCCATGTTCAAACGCTTCGCCCCTAAAAGTCTGCTCATGCGGTCTCTGCTGATCATCGGCCTGCCGCTGATCATCGTGCAGTTCATCTCCATCTGGGTATTTTATGACCGGCATGTGGACACCATCACCCGGCGCATGGCCAACAGCCTGGTGGGCGAGCTCGTCGTCACGGTCAATCACCTGAACTACTACAAAAATCCAGCGGATCTGGTCTGGATCCTGTCAGAGGTACAATCCAATCTGGGCATCCGCGCCACGTACCGGAGAGGCAAAAAGCTGGGTAAGGTGGTTCACCGGGGTGCAGATTCCGGTGTCGGCGAAGAGCTGGTGCGCATCCTCGGCCAGCGGATGCGGTCCAACAAGTTCCACGTGGATTTGGAGAGCAAGCGCAATCAGGTGCTGATCAATCTGCAAGTTCCCGGCGGCGTGCTGGAAATCTCCACCAACATCAAGAAACTGCGCACCATCACCACGGACCTGTTCGTTATGTGGTCGATCGGCAGCTCCGTGTTCGTGCTGATTATTGCGGCGCTGTTCATGCGCAATCAGGTCCGACCCATCGGACAACTTGCCCGGGCCGCAGACAGTTTCGGCAAGGGCCAGGATGTACCGGGTTTCAAGCCCTGGGGCGCCCAGGAGGTGCGCCGCGCCGCCACCGCCTTTATCATCATGCGCGAGCGCATCAATCGCCAGATGCAGCAGCGGACAGAGATGCTGGCGGGCATTTCCCACGACCTGCGAACGCCACTTACCCGGCTGAAGCTGCAGCTGGCGATCCTCGGCGACAGCAAGGATGTGGAGGACCTGGAAGCCGACATCGATGAAATGCAGCAGATGGTGGAGGAATATCTGTCCTTCGCCCGTGGTGAGGGCCTGGAACAGGCCGTCGAATCCGATCTGCCCGGGCTGCTGGCTGATATTGTCGAAACGGCACAGCGGAATGGCCATGCCATCGAGCTTCAGGGCAAGGGCGCGCTACAGGTTACTTTGCGGCCCACAGCCTTCCGCCGCTGTATGAACAATCTGATCGGCAATGCCGCACGCTTTGGCGACAAGGTGGTGGTGCAGGCGGCGCGAAGGTCAAAATTTGTAGAGATCTGCGTCGACGACAATGGCCCGGGAATACCGGAAGCCCGGCGCGAGGACGTCTTCCGGCCCTTTGTCCGTGTCGAGCATTCGCGTAACCGGGACTCAGGCGGCGCCGGGCTCGGCCTCACCATCGCCCGCGATATTATCCGCGGCCATGGCGGCGACGTGTTCCTCGATGTATCGCCCTTGGGCGGCACCCGCGCAGTGGTCCGCTTGCCACTCTAGGCCAGGGGGCTAGTCCAGGGGGCAGACACCTGAGGGCGAACACCTGGGGCCTGCTGCCTAGAAAAGCTTGCCGCCGTTCGGTACCGAGTGGTCGATGTTGATCAGCACCACTTCGCCGTCAGCGTCCGGAAACCCGAGAACAAGAACTTCCGACACCATTTTGGCAATCTGGCGGGGCGGAAAATTGACTACAGCCGCCACCTGCCGGCCCACCAGCTCTTCTGGCTGGTAGTGGGCCGTCAACTGCGCGGACGACCGCTTGACGCCGATCTCCGGCCCCAGGTCCACACTCAGGATATAGGCCGGCTTGCGCGTCCCGGGATTGATCTCCGCCGCTGTTACAGTACCGACTCGGATGTCCACCCTCTGGAAATCGTCAAACGTAATCTGGTCCATGCCCCCTCCCGGCGCATACCACGTGACGACCGGTCGGGCCGGCCGCCATTAGCTGAAATGAAAACGCGCCCTCAGGGCGTGGTCGATGCGCCACCAGGCGGTGCCGCAAACGGCGATGTTGGCGGTGGTGTGACGGGATCATCCGTCGAAGCCTCCTCCCCTTCAGGCGCACCGCGGCGGCGGCGCCAGTTGGGCAGGCCATTCGCCAGCCGCTCCGCTTGTGCGAGATTTCGGTCCAGCGTTGCCATGGTCCGGCTCATGTCTTCGGTATCGTCCCGCAGCCAGGTCAGGAATGTGCCGGCATAGACCAGCGCCAGCCCCTTTGTGCGTAGAGCGCCGACAATTCCCGCGGAGCCGATCCCGGCGGCTTCCAGTGTCCACGCCATCGACCGCAGCAAGCGCTGTCCACCGCAAACCGCGGCGCACACACCGCCGCCGCCGCCTTCCCGCAGGATTGCGCCTAGGCCTTCCTTGTAGGGGCCAAGGGCATCGAACCGGCGCATCAGGATGTCGAACAGGCGGTCGCGGGCCGAGCCGTCATCCGCCGGGTGGACCAGCACCTGCTCGTCGACAAAGTCCGCAAACGCACCCAGGATTCGCGCCTTGCCGCCATAGATCTTTTGCAGGTCTGCCAAGGACAGGCCGGCTGCGTCGGCGATCTCCGAGAGGTTCAGCCGCCGCCAGCCGGCGGTTGCCGCCAGCTCCATTACTGCTTCAAAAAATTCTGCTCGTTGATCCGTCATCATGTCATCTCCATCCCGCGTCTGAGCTCCATCCTGGGACTCTCCCGCGGGACCTCTGTGCAACCTCTGTAACCGGCCCCTGAAATCGGCTCTGTAATCGGTCCTGTATTCGGCACTTGGTCAAACCCGACTGGCGAAATCTAACGTAGTCAAATCGGATGCGCAGCCTTATGTTTACAGACAGTAGGCAACCGCGAGACCGAGACCGGCCAACAGGCGTCTGACGTGACACGGAAATCAGGCGAAAGAATGGGCCTTCGCGCCGCCGCCCGGCAGCGGCGCAGCGATTTGCTATTGCTGTCTTTGGACGAAGAACGGAACTTGGCGGCGCTCAGCCAGAGCGGTGATACAGGCGCCGTGGACAAACTGGTCCGCGCCCATCTCAGATATGTGGAAAAGATCGCGCGCAAATACCGCCGCTATGGCGTGCCCATGAGCGACCTGGTGCAGGAAGGCACGATTGGCCTGATCCATGCCATCCGCCGCTTTGATCCGTCCAAGGAGTCCCGCCTAGCCACCTATGCCAGCTGGTGGGTGCGCTCGGCCATACAGGAACATGTGGTCAAGTCCTGGTCGATGGTCCGGGTGGGCACCAGCACTGCGCAGAAGGCCATGTTCTTCCGCCTGCGCCGGATGATGGCGGACCTGCGCGACGGCGCGGATGCACTGACCGAAGACCTCGTCAGGCCCATCGCCAAGCGGTTCAACGTGCCACTGAAGGAAGCGATGAACCTGGCGGGTCGCGCTGGACGGTCCGACCCGTCCCTGAACCAGCATCTTCGGGCCGACAGCGAACAGGAGTGGATCGATCACCTGCCGGACTCGGGAGAAACGCCGGAGGAGGCCGTCGCCGCTGAAAGCGAGGCACGCTTTTGCAAGAAAGCAATCGCCGCCGCACTCGCCCGCCTGCCCGACCGTGAACGGGTGATCATCGCCGGCCGCTATCTCTCAGACCTGAAAAAGACCCGCAGCACCATCGGCGGGGAACTCGGGCTCTCCAAAGAGCGGGTTCGCCAACTGGAACAGGCCGCGCTCGAGAAGCTTCGCAAATTTCTCGGCCCCAAGCTCAACCGCGCCGCGGCGCGCTGACCCTAGTCCTTTCTCACGAATCCTTCCTCACGAGTCCTGTCGTATTTCCGCGACCTGGCCGCCTGTCAGGCCCGCAAGCCTGTCGGGCGCCACCGCGAAAACCGCACGGGGCGTGCCACCGGCAGCCCAGATCTGACCGAAGGCCAATAAATCTTCGTCGATCAGCACAACAGGCAGCTCGGCGTGTGCCACTGGCGGGACGCCACCGATGGCAAAGCCTGTCTTCTCACGCACAAACTCCGCATCCGCGCGGCCGGGTTTTTCGCCGATCACGTCACGCACCTTCTTTTCGTCCACCCGATTGACGCCGCTGGCAATCACCAGGATTGGACGGCCGGACTGCTTGCCCCGGAAGATGATCGACTTGGCGATCTGCGCGACGGTGCAGCCGCAGGCGGCTGCCGCCTCTTCCGCAGTGCCCGTGCTGTCCGGCATTTCCTGAACGGTGAGCATCGGATCGATCGCTGTCAGGTGATCCTGCACCCGCTGGGCCGCCGCCGGCAGAACCATGTCAGCCGCCGAGGTCCCTCGACCGCTCTGTCGCGGCGCCGATGGCCAGGGTCATCAGATCCTTGAGCGCGTCCGTGTCCCTGAGGACGCGGATCGCCGCCTCGGTGGTACCCGCGGGGCTGGTCACATTCTTGCGCAACTGGGCCGCAGGCTCGTCGGACTGGAACAGCAACTCACCTGCTCCGGCAACCGTCGCCCGCGCCAGATCCATCGCCAGGTCTTCGTCCAGGCCCGCCGCCATACCGGCCTCGGCCAGGCATTCGACAAGAAGGAACACATAGGCGGGTCCGCCGCCCGAAAGCGCGGTCACCGCATCCATCTGCCCTTCGTCGGTGAGCCAGACCACCTCGCCCACCGCATGCAGCAGCTCGTCACACAGATCGCGCTCCTCGATCGAGACGTTGCTGTTCGAGATCGCCGCGGTGATGCCCCGGCCGACTGCCGCCGGCGTATTGGGCATGCAGCGGATGATGCCAGCCTCCTTGGTCAGCTGGTTCTCGTAGTAATTGATGGTCTTTCCGGCAGCGATCGAGACGATCAACGCGCCGTTTTCTGCAATCGGCCGGTAGAAAGGGACGGTCTCGTCCATCATCTGCGGCTTGACCGCAAACAGCACCACGCGGGGGCGGATGTCCGTGCCGAGTTCCTGAATTGAATCGAAGACCCTGACGGGATGTTCGCCGATGGTGGTTTCCACCGACGCGCGGCTGGGCTCCACCACGGTAATCTCATCGGGATTGTAGCCGCCTTCCAGCCAGCCGCGCAGCAGGGCGCCACCCATCTTGCCACAGCCCACCAGCAACAGTCCGCCGTCGCCGCCATGACTTTGGGAGCGGGGCCCGATTTCAGTTGTTTCCAGCGAGCCCATCGCATTCCCTCCCAACAATGTGGCCGACGGTCAGGCTTCCCCGACCGTATCCAGGAGCGATGCGGCTACTGCCTCGTCCGGAGTCTTGCCCCCCCAGGTGACAAGCTGGAAGGCAGGATAGAACCGCTCGCATTCTGCAACGGCAATATCCACCAAATCTTCGAGCTGTTCAACGCTGGCCCCCTGGGCGCCGCGCAGCAGCACCGTATGGCGAAAGGTAGGGCTGGTATCGTCATCGGGAATCACGAAGTGGCCGAGCCACATCTTGTTGTTGATCTGCCCCAGCAGGCCGGCCACATCGACCCGCTTTTTCTTCGGCACTTTCATGTCCATGAAACAGGAAAGATGCATGGCGCTCAGATCCTCGCACCACATGAAATAGAGGTGATAGCTGCACCACTGGCCGTTCATCTCTACGGCCATCTCGTCGTCGGCGGCCCGTTCGAAGGGCCACTCGTTGGTCGTGACGATTTCTTCCAGAAGGTCCAGGGGATTGACAGCGTTGTGGCTACTGATCGCGACCGCGGGCATTGAAGCTCCCTCCGGAATCGGCAGCAGCGCCGGTTCAAACGCGCTGCCGAAGCTGCTGAATCCGGCGATGTCCGGCGCGGCGCCTGACGCGTCGAACAGGCCGCGTCGGCCGCACTACATTTTGTGCTCCAGGACCTGTCGCACACCACCTGGAGGGAGACTAGGAAATTCAAGAATCAGGCGCAACAGCATTTGCCAAGTATAGGTCTGATATCTACTAAATATAGATTCGACAACGCGGCGCCGGACTCCTTTAAGCTATTGATCCAGAGTCGAATTTTTTCCGGCGCGGTCGAGCGCACCCTGTGGAACAAATACCTGTGGAAGACCTACGTGTGACCGGCAATGGGCCCCGTCGTCGTTCAGCCCCGCTCGGCCAGCTTCGCTTCCAGTTCAGCAAGTCGCGCAGAGAGCTGCTCCTGTTCCAGCCGCGCTTTTTCCGCCATGGCCCGTACGGCCTCGAAATCTTCCCGGGGCACCAGGTCCATGTCGGCCAGGACAGACTGCATGCGGGCACGCACCACCTGCTCAATTTCCTGGCGAAATCCGGCGGCAAGGCCGGCCATGCCACTGGTGAGGCGGGCGAAGTCGTCGAAGAAACGGTTCTCGGTCTGCATCGGGGCACCTGCTGTTGACGCGCGTTTCCGGAATTGTGGCGGAAACGAATTCAGTTGCCAGGACTCTAGCGGCGGCCACGCGGCATGGAAAGCGGGCGAGGCGTCGCCCCGTTTCCCGACGATGCCCGGTTTGCTAGGCTGGGCCCATGCCGCGGCTGACCATACGCATTGACCTGGATGAAGGCGGATCCATCGGGCCTGGAAAAATCGTGCTTCTGGAGGCGGTCGACCGGGAGGGCTCGATCGCCGCGGCGGCCCGCGCCCTCGGCATGTCCTATGCCCGCGCCTGGCGACTGGTCAGCGCCATCAACCAGACCTTCGCGGAACCCGTGCTCACCCGCCAGCCGGGTGGCGCGAGAGGCGGAGGGGCCGCTCTGACAGATTTCGGCCGCGACCTGATCGCCCGCTATCGTGCTGTGGAAACCGCCGCCCATGACGCCGCTGGCGGACATATGGCCCGCCTGCAGGCGATTGCCGCAAAGCCTGCCAGTTTGACGGCCGATGTGCCCGCCCGCCCGCTCAAGCGGGGGCGCCGCTGAGCCGCACAGGCGGATCCAGCGCCACCGCATCCACCAGCGCCCAGACCTGATGCCCCTCGGCCAGTTCGAGCGCGGCAACTGCCGGCCGTGTGAGGTGGGCCAGCACTGTCTGCGCACCAAAGGTGAGACGCACAGTGACAACTGCACCTTCCCCCGCCTCGATTGCCATCACCGTGGCTGGGAGCGCGTTGGCAATGGAGGTGCCTTGGGGCGCGGCCCGCGCCAGCGCCACATCCCGGGCACGCAGGCGCAGGCGCACGGTCGTGCCGCGCGGCCAGCCGCCGTCCGGCGCCCAGACAGTCCCGCCAGGCATGGCAATGCGCGCAAGCCCGGCATCCGCATCGATCTCGTCGATGACGCCCTGCAGGATGGCGCCGCCGGCGGACCGGCCGGTCACTGCCATCAGGTCCGGCTGGCCCATGACATCGTCCACAGTGCCCGCCGCCGCCACCTGCCCGGCATCCAGAAACACCACCCGTTCGGCCAGGCGCGTGACCTCCTCCACCGTGTGGCTGACATAGACGATGGCGATGCCGGCTTCGTCCCGAAGGCGCTCGATATAGGGCAGAATCTCCGCCCGGAGGGCGACGTCCAGGGCGGTCAGCGGTTCGTCCATCAGCAGCACACGCGGGCGGGAAAGCATGGCCCTGCCGATGGCCACCCGCTGACGTTCCCCGCCGGAAAGATTGTCCGGACGGCGGGTCAGGTGAGCCTCAAGATCCAGAAGCGACGCCATATGCGCCAGCGCCTGCCGGTCCGGCCGGCGTCCGGCGCCATAGGTCATATTGCGGGCAACGGTCAGATGCGGGAACAGCCGGGTGTCCTGAAAGACATAGCCCACCCGCCGCCGATGGACCGGCAGATCGATGCCGCGGACAGAATCGTAAAGCGCCACGCCGTCGACGGTAACCGCACCGCTGTCCACCCGCACGAGCCCGGCAATCGCGTTCAGAAGGGTCGTCTTGCCCGCGCCGGAACGGCCAAACAGCGCCGTCACCCCGTCGCTGCCGGCAAACGCTGCATCCAGGCGGAAGTCCCCCTGGCGAAGATGGATGTCCACCTCAAGCATGGACGTCCCTCCGGAGCCTGCGGACCACTAACTCAGACGCCACGAGTGCCGCGACCGATATCGCCACCGCAATCAGCGTCAGGCGCAGCGCCGCATCTTCCCGGCCGGGTATTTCCAGCAGGGTCTGGATCGCCAGCGACAGGGTGCGGGTCTCGCCGGGGATGCTGGAGACAAAGGTGATGGTGGCGCCAAACTCGCCCAGACTCTTGGCAAAGCCGAGAATCACCCCGGCAATGAGCCCCGGCATGGCGAGCGGCAGTGTGACGGTGAGAAATACGCGCAGCGGACTTGCGCCCAACGTGGCGGCGGCCTGCTCCAGCCGCGGATCCACGGATTCGAAGGCCAGGCGCAGGGGGCGCACCACCAGGGGCAGCGCCATTACCCCGGCCGCCACCGCGGCTCCGGTCCAGCGGAAGGCAAAGACGATGCCGAAGGTTTCGTCCAGGAACTGACCGACCACGCCCTGCCGGCCCAACAGGACAAGCAACAGATAACCGGTCACCACCGGCGGCATCACCAGTGGCAGATGCACCAGCGCATCGACCAGCACCTTGCCGGGAAAGCGTTTCCGCGCGAGCAACCAGGCGACCGCCACGGCGAGGGGCAAGACGATGACGAGCGCCAGCGCAGCCACCTGCAGGCTGAGCCCGACCGCCTGCCATTCCGCCGGGGTCAGCACTAGCGCCCACCGGAGGCGGGTTGGCCCCGCCAGGGATCGAAGCCGAGGCGCGTGAAGTCGCCCGCCGCCGCAGCCTTCAACAGGCGGTCAAAAAAGCGGCGCGCCGACACGCTGGGTGTCGCGGGCGTCCCCCGTCTGAGGCCCACCAGCGCGGCCTGATAGCGGATTGGCGGATGGGACGTTGCGGGGATCAGGGCGACAACGCGCAGGCGCTTCTCCGCCAGGGCGTCCGACCGGTAGACGATGCCCAATGGCGCTTCACCCCGGGCGACAAGGGCCACGGCCGCGCGGGTGTTTGCCGTTGGCGCCAGATGCCCGCCCAGCCGCCGCCAGACACCGTAGTGGCGCAGTGCGGCGCGGGCATAGAGCCCCACGGGTACATGAGCGGGGTCGCCCACCGCAAGCCGGCCGCCGTTGAGCGCCGCGGGCAAATCGAGGTCAGTGAAGGGAGCGGTGCGCGGAGTCGTTGATCCAGCAGGGGCGACCAGCGCCAGTCGATTGGTGAGAATCGTCGTCATTTGCAGGAGCCGCACATGCCGCTGCGCCACTAGCCAGCGGCTCCACTGTGGATGGGCGGACACGAAAATATCCGCAGGCGCCCCCCGCGCCACCTGTCGCGCCAGGGTCGAGGTCGCGGCAAACACCAGCCGCACCCGGCCGCCGCCTGCCTGCCGATGGCCTGTCGCCACGCGCTGCAGTACTTCCTGAAGGCTGGCCGCCGCGAACACAGTCACCGTATCCGCGCGAACGGCTGCTCCGGGGAGCAACGCGAGAAGCAGGCAGGCGCCCGCGGGCGCTTTCAGTGAAATCAGAGGCATGGCGGAAGGGCTCGTTATATCCAGACGAATATAACGCTAATTCCTCCTGATCCCGCAATATTGATTGGATCGGATGGCGCGGCGCTGATATCCCGCCACAACCCTTTTCATGGCGAAATCCCGCGCACGCGCGTATATCCTGCCATGAAATCGCCTATCGGGTTGCGGATACTGACGCCCGAGCCTGACGCCCGAGTCTGATGCTGCGGAGTCGCCCCTTGCCCGATCTGATTGCCAACCTGTTTTCACCCCTTTTGCTGGTGATCGCCTACCCGAAGATTGACCCGATCGCCCTCGAACTGGGGCCATTGGTGATCCGCTGGTATGCGCTTGCCTATGTGGGTGGGCTGGTCATCGGCTGGTGGTATATCCGGCGCATCGTGGACCAGCGGGCCCGGGCTAAGCTCGGTAATCTGGACAAGCTGCCAGAGAAAGGCCGTACCGCCGCCATCCGCCGCGCTGGCATCCTGACCAAACAGGATGTGGACGACGCCGTATTCTGGGTCACTCTCGGTGTGATTTTGGGCGGCAGGCTCGGCTATGTGTTCTTCTACAAGCCGGTCCATTTTTTCAATAATCCGGAAGAGATCATCCAGATCTGGGGCGGCGGCATGTCGTTCCATGGCGGCCTTTTGGGCGTCATCCTCGCCATGCTCATCTTCGCTCTTCGGCGGAAGCTAAGCCCTCTCTCGGTGGCGGATCTGGGCGCCTGCGCCACGCCTATCGGCCTGGGTCTGGGTCGGCTGGCCAACTTCGTGAATGGCGAGCTGTGGGGCCGGACCACCGATGTCTCCTGGGCCATGGTCTTCCCGTCAGACCCCTCCAGGCTGCCCCGCCACCCTTCGCAACTGTATGAGGCGTTTCTGGAAGGGATCGTGCTCTTCACCATGCTTTGGATCGTGCGCACCCGCTTCCGCGGCCTCG
This sequence comes from Alphaproteobacteria bacterium, assembly GCA_021776685.1. Taxonomy (GTDB): domain Bacteria; phylum Pseudomonadota; class Alphaproteobacteria; order Bin65; family Bin65; genus JAJFFJ01. Next base: position 62,494 of record JAJFFJ010000040.1, on the reverse strand, counting down.
ACCGGCCGGGCGAGATCGGCGGCTGGTTTTTGGCGGGCTATGGCGTGGCGCGCTTCACGGTTGAATTCATGCGCCAGCCAGACGCCCATTTGGGCCTGCTCTGGTTCGACCTGTCCATGGGACAGTTGCTGTCGATCCCGCTGATCCTGTTTGGCGCCTACCAGATCTGGCGCGCGCGCGTGCGCGCCGCCCGTCCCAACGTCGCGGGGCCGGGAGCCGCCGGCGCGTGACACCGCTCGAGGCGGAACTGCGCGACCGCATCGCGCGGGACGGGCCCGTGACCGTCACCGAGTTCATGGCGCTCGCCCTCTATCATCCGGAACACGGCTATTACATGACCGGCGAACCGGTGGGCAAAGCCGGCGCCTTCATCACCGCACCTGAGATCTCCCAGATGTTCGGCGAATTGCTGGGCCTGTGGGCGGCGGCCCAATGGCGTGCAATGGGCGCGCCGGAGCCGGTGAGCCTGGTGGAACTTGGGCCTGGCCGCGGCACCCTGATGGCCGATGCCCTGCGCGCCATCAATCAGGCCATGCCCGGCTTCGCCCAGGACCTGTCCCTGCATCTGGTAGAGACCAGCCCGGTGCTGCGGACCCAGCAGGCGTCGGCCCTGGCCGACCACGCACCCGCCTGGCACGACAGCCTGGAAACCCTGCCGGACGGGCCGATGCTGTTGCTGGCCAATGAATTTCTGGACGCCCTGCCGATACAACAGTTCATCCGCGCCGAGGGCCAGTTGGCGGAACGGGTGGTGATTGTCGACCCGGCAACTGACCAACTGGCGTTCGCCACCGGACGCGCCCTGCCTTATTCCGCTGTCGATCCCGGGCAAGATGCGCCCATGATCCTGGAGGCCAATCCGGCCGCCAACGGATGGGTCAGCACCGTCGCCCGGCGTCTGGCGGAACAGGGTGGCGCGGCGTTGTTCATCGACTATGGCTACACGGCGCCCCAGACAGGCAGCACCCTTCAGGCAGTGGCCGCACACCAGAAAGTGGACCCGCTGCACCAGCCGGGCGAAGCGGACCTGACGGCATTGGTCAACTTCCCGGAAATCGCCCATGTCGCCGGGCAGGAAGGGGCGACCGCCCATGGTCCGCGCGGACAGGGCGCATTCCTTCGTAACCTGGGCATCGAGGCCCGGCGGGACATGCTGCTGGCGAACGCCGGTGAAAGCCAGGCCGGGGAAATACAAAGCGCCTGCGCACGCTTGATCGATCCGGACCAGATGGGCACCCTCTTCCAGTGCCTTGGGCTTACCGGGCCTGGCGCCCCGCTGCCGCCGGGCTTTGCCCCAGAGGAGTCACCGGAGGAAATATGACCGCGCTCAATCCCGTTACCGACCCGGCGCTGGCTCTGCCCGGCATCGCCCATGGATTTTTCACCCGCGAAGGCGGCGTCAGCGAGGGCGTCTATGGCAGCCTCAATTGCGGTCGCGGCTCCCAGGACGCGCGCCACGCAGTAGCGGAAAACCGCAACCGGGTTGCCGACCATCTGGGCGTCCACGGCTCCCATCTCCTGTCGGTCCACCAGATCCACAGCCCGGAGGTGGTGACCGTCGATGACGTATGGGAACCGTCAGAGCGCCCCGCGGCAGACGCCATGGTCACGAACCGGAAGGGCATCGCCCTCGGCGTTCTGGCGGCGGACTGCGGGCCGATCCTGTTTGCAGACGGGGAGGCCGGCGTGATCGGCGCGGCCCATTCAGGCTGGCGGGGCGCCATCGGCGGAGTCATGGACGCCACGGTTGAGGCGATGGAGAAGCTGGGCGCCACCCGCAGCCGTATCGCTGCCGTGCTCGGCCCGACCATCGCCCAGGCGTCTTACGAGGTGGGGCCGGAGTTTCACGAGAGTTTTGTCGCCGACGACGCGGGCAACGACCGTTTTTTCCAGGCCAGCGAACGGGACGGGCATCACCTGTTCGACCTGCCCGGCTACGTCCAGATGCGCTTGGCCCGGCTGGACCTGATCCACAGCGGCTGGACCGGCCAGGACACCTATGCGGCCCCCGAAAAATTCTTCAGCTTTCGCCGCAACACCCATGAGGGTGAAAAACGCTATGGCCGGATGATCAGCGCGATTGTGCTGACGTAACGCCAGCAGCCGGCAATTGATTTGCAGGCCACGTGGACTATATAGGAATAATTACCAAAAACCCGAAACGGCGAACATGGATTCGCAGGCACAGCAACAATTCGCAACAAACAGCAACACATCGCAACGTTTCAAAAAATCCCGGTGACCCATGGCCCTGCACTTTACCGAAACTGAACTGGCGGACCGGCGAACACGCGCCTGCGCGTTGATGGCGGCGCGCGGGCTCGACGGCCTGCTGTGTTTTCGTCAGGAAAGCATGTTCTGGCTCACCGGCTATGACACCTTCGGCTACGTCTATTTTCAGTGCCTGTATCTGGGTGCCGACGGGCGGATGACGCTGCTGACCCGCGCACCCGATATGCGTCAGGCGCGGCACACCTCGGTGATCGATGACGTGCGCATCTGGATGGACCAGGAAGGCGCCACCCCCGGCGACCAGCTGCGCGACATCCTGGAAGAGCATGGCTGCAAGGGCCAACGCCTTGGCATCGAGTGGGAAGCCTATGGCCTCACTGCTAACAACGGCCGCATGGTCGATGCGGCGCTGGAGAGCTTCTGCACGCTGGAGGACGCCTCCCGCGTGGTCAGTGAGTTGAGGCTGATCAAGAGCCCGGCGGAGCTCGCCTATGTGCGCCGGGCTGCGGAGTTGGCAGACGATGCCCATGCCGAAGCGGCGCGTTTGGCCATCCCCGGCGCCTTCGAGGGCGACATCCTGGCCGCCATGCAGGGTGCGGTCTTCAAGGGCGGCGGCGACTATCCCGGCAACGAGTTCATCATCGGCTCCGGCGACGACGCGCTGCTCTGCCGCTATTTCACCGGCCGGCGGCATCTGGAGGCACAGGACCAGCTGACCCTGGAATTCGCGGGCGTTTACCGCCGCTATCACGCCTGCCTGATGCGCACCTTCTGCATCGGCGACCCGCCACCACGGCAGCGGGAAATGTATCAGATCGCCACCGACTCCCTGCAGGCGGCGAAGTCGGCGCTTAAACCCGGCCGCCCCATCGGAGAAGTCTTTGACGCCCATTCCCGCGTCATTGACGACGCGGGAATGGCCGACCACCGCCTGAACGCCTGCGGCTATTCCCTGGGCACCACATATGCCCCCAACTGGATGGACTGGCCGATGTTCTATACCGACAATCCGGTGGAAGCGGCGCCGGGCATGGTCTTCTTCATCCACATCATCCTGTTCGACAGCGACGCGGGCCTGGCGATGACCACCGGACAGACCGTGGAAGTGACCGCGGATGGCTGTACCGCTCTGACCCGCGCCCCGCTCGAACTTGTGATAAACTAGAATGCCGCTGCTGGAGACCTGCCCCCAGGAGACCCGTTTATGCCCTGGCTGATCATGTTCCTGTTTTTCTGCATGCTGGGCGCGTTGGCCACCTGCGTCGTCGTCTAGCAAGCCCCGCGAGGAGACAGATATGGCCTGGACCAAATCACCTGAATCCCTCGTCGAACTGTTCGACAGTGTGCTGCCCACGGAGACGGGCGTCGAACGGCGGCAGATGTTTGGCTATCCCTGTGCCTTTGTGAACGGCAACATGTTCATGGGCCTGCATCAGCAAAACATGATCCTGCGCCTGGCGCCGGACGACCGCGAGCTGTTCATAGCCACCTATGGCACAAAATTGTTCGACCCCATGGGCGGGCGTCCTATGAAGGAGTATCCGGTCGTCCCGGACGGCATGATGGACGATGATAGCCTGCTGCGAGACTGGATCGGCAAGTCGCTCTCCTACGCCGGCAGTTTGCCAAAGAAAGTGAAGAAGCCCCGCAAAAAGCCCGCTTCAAAGAAGACCAGGGCGAAGTGAGATGACTGGCGACAGCGCTAGTGCGCAACGGGACGAACGACCCCATGTGGTGATCGTCGGCGCCGGATTTGGCGGCCTCACGGCGGCGCGCCAATTGCGGAAAGCGCCTGTCCGGGTCACCCTGATCGACCGCCGCAACTATCACCTTTTCCAGCCGCTGCTCTACCAGGTGGCAACCGCCGGCCTGTCCCCCGCCGACATCGCCGCCCCGATCCGCCACATCGTCCGCAGCCAGGCCAACACCTCCGTGTTGCTCGGCCGGGTGCAGAGCGTGGACACGGCGCGGAAGCTTCTCAAGGTCGACGACCGCGAGGTTGGCTACGACTATCTGATCCTCGCCACCGGGGCGAAGCACGCCTATCCGAACCCGGACTGGGAGGCGTTCGCGCCGGGGCTCAAGTCCGTCGACGACGCCACATCGATGCGCGCCCGCATTCTGCTCGCCTTCGAACAGGCCGAGCAGGCCGAGGATCCCGCGGAGCAACGGCGCTGCCTGAACTTTGTCATCGTGGGTGGTGGCCCAACCGGAGTGGAACTCGCAGGCGCCATTGCGGAACTGGCCCGCCGGGTGATTGCAAAAGACTTCCGCCGGATCGACACCACCACCTCCCGCGTGGTGTTGCTCGAAGGCGGCCCCCGAATTCTGCCGGCGTTGCCGGAAAATCTCTCCGCCTACGCTACCCGGGCGTTGGCGAAGCTCGGGGTCGAGGTGCGGACCGGCGATTTCGTAGAAGAGGTGGACGAGACCGGCGTGGCCGTGGGCGGCGCGCGCATCGAAAGCCGTACTGTGCTGTGGGCTGCCGGCGTCCGTGCATCGGAAGCGCACCGCTGGCTCGATGCGGAGTCCGACCGCGCCGGACGCATCCTGGTGGGGCCGGATCTGAGCGTACCGGATCACCCGGACATTTTTGCCGTTGGCGACACCGCCCATGTGCCGTGGAAAGACGGACAGCCCATACCTGGCGTCGCACCCGCCGCCAAGCAGATGGGGATCTACGCAGCGAAGGCAATTATGGCGCGGGTGGCTGGCCGCAAGCCGGAGGCGTTCCGCTACAAGCATGCCGGCAACCTGGCCACCATCGGCCGATCGTCAGCCGTCATCGACTTCGGCTGGTGGAGGCCAAAAGGCTTCCTCGCCTGGCTGCTCTGGGGCCTGGCCCACGTCTATTTCCTGATTGGCTTCCGCAACAAGATCGCGGTGATGGCGGACTGGATCTGGGCCTATATCACCTTCAAGAAGGGCATGCGGCTGATCACCGGTGGCCCGCACAAGTGAGGTCTGGAAGCCTATCCGTCTGCCGCGATGGGGTCGCCGGCGGCTTTCAGTGCGTCGAATTCAGCCTGGATCTCCGCACGCTTCTCCGCGGCCTCCGGCGGAAACACCTCCTCATCCCAACGGCGGTGAAAGCCCTCTCGAAAGGCCTGGGCGTTGACGGCGTAGATCCAGGCGTTCCAGACGTTGGCCACATAGTTGTTGCGTGTCTTGATCACCCTGGCCGGCGCGCCGACCGCGATGGAATTGGGCGGGATTTCCTGCCCGTCTGTCAGCATGGCCCCCGCGCCCAGGATCGAGTTATGGCCCACCTTCGAGCCATCCATCAGGATCGCGCCGATGCCGATCAGACAGTTGTCGCCAATATCGCAACCGTGCAGCACAACCCGGTGGGTTATGGAGCAATTCTTGCCGACGAGGGTGGGCGTGGAATAACCGACGTGAACCATCACCAGGTCCTGGATGTTCGTGTTCTCGCCGATATCGATTGCATGATTTTCGGCCCGCAAGACGGCGTTCGGCCAGACCGAGGCGCCCTTTTGCAATGCGACCTTGCCGTAGATCTGCACGCTCGGGTGGATGTAGGCGGGATCATCGAATGTAACATCAGGCCCGTAGTCGGCGGCGGTGTAGGACACGCGTCATTCTCCTCGTCTCTGTTGCGCGATGCCGATATAGCGCGGCGCAGCGGCTTAGGCGATTCTGGATTGGGCGCGCACCCGCTCACGGTGCAGCACATAGATGCCAGCCGCCGCGATAATCGCCGCGCCCACATAGACCCATACATCCGGCAAATCGCCGAAGATCATCCAGCCGGCGAGCGTGGCCCAGAAAAGTTCCGTATAGGCGAAGGGCGCCACCAGCGATACCTCCGCCCGCTCGTAGGCGAGGATCACCGCATAGTGGCCAATACCACCGAAAAAGCCGGTGCCAATCAGCAGCAGCCAACCCATAAGATCGGGCGTCTTCCAGAAGAAAGGCACAATGGCGGTACAAGCCACCGCGCCGACCAGCGCCGTGTAAAACAGCGCGTTCAGGGGATCGGCCGCCGCGCGGATCATCCGCGTCACCACCTGATAGAGCGCATAGAGAAACGCCATGCCAATGGGCAGCAAGACCGCCCACTGCAGCGTGCCCGCGCCGGGACGGACGATGATCAGCATGCCGAAAAAGCCAACGCCCACGGCCGCCCAGCGGCGCCACCCCACCTGTTCGCCCAGGATCAGCGCCGACAGCCCAACGGCAAAGAGCGGCGCGACGAATGCGATCGCCACGGCATCTGCCAACGGCATCTCACGTACGGCGAAGAACATGCAGACGGTCGCCAGCAGCACAAGGGTGGAGCGCAATATCTGCAGCGCTTTCCGCTCGCTGACAAGCAGCGTGCCAATGCGGCGGGGAAACAGAACCATAATCAGGATCAGGTGGAAGACATACCGGCCCCAGACGATCTCCGGTACCGGATAGCCCTCGACCTTGCCCAGATAGCGCACCATCGTATTCATGATGATGAAGCACACAACCGCGAAGCAGATCAGTGCAATGCCCTGTATAGGCGCATGTTTTTCGGCAGCCGGTGCGGTGTCATTCGACATGGGGAACAAGCATCGGCGGCCAATCGTTTCGGGGTGGCTGGGGCGGTAGGACTCGAACCTACAACCTCCTGGATCAAAACCAGGTGCTCTACCAGTTGAGCTACGCCCCATCCCGAAGGTCGCTGAAAATAAGCGCTTGGCCCTATGGCGGCAACCGGCGCATGCTGCCGCACCCTGGCGACCATGAAATCAGGAGAATGCCGCATGATCCACCGTCTGCTTCCCGTCGCACTTGTTGCTGTGTTGACAGCGGCGCCAGCCGCCGCGCAGGTCAAAAAGCCAGGCGTCAGCTACAAGAGTCTCCTGAAAGGCGGCGGCCATGTGGTTGGCGTTCGCGCCGCATCGGTGCTGATCCAGAAGGACCAGGTGCTCTACACCTGCCGACTGGCCACGGTCCGCAAATCCATGGTGCGCTGGTGCAAGGCACTGAAAGCCGAAGGTGAGGACAAACGCTAGCCTGTGGTAACCGGCGACAATCAGACCCCGCCGCCACATCGACTTCGGCTTTGCCGCGAAGGTGCAATATAGTATCTTCAGCCGCCGCGAACCGGGGACCGCGCAACCAACATCATGACTGAAATCAAATCATCCTGGAGCTTTGTCGGAATTTCATCTGACGCCCGCAACGCTGCCGAAGAGGCGGCGGGCGTGGCCGATATGGATCTCGACATGTGGCTGGCGCAGCTGATCAAGTACACCAGCGCCATGGAACTCCAGGAAAGCGGCACCTCGGCTTCTCTGGACCACGGCTCCATCAACCAGGCAATTCTGAAGGAAACCGCGCCGGGCGGCCGGGCGGCCCCGTTGCGCATGGGCGACCACGAAGAAGAGCGCATGTTCCCCGGCGTCGATCCGATGCCAGTGCCCCTGGAAGACTCGGAGGCCGAGACCTACCGGCATAGTCCTGGCCTGGAGCCCACGCTGACGGGGCAGGATGGACGACCCCTCAATGTGTCGGCGAAGGCGCTTCGCCCGAGTACGCTTCGAATCCTGGGAGGCGTATCGGAAGCGCATATCGAGACGGCGGTAGACGACTGGCGGCGAACCGGCCGGATGGAGCCGATTATCGTTCGCCCTCTCGCAACGGAGCCGGGCGCTTACGAGATCGTCACCGGCCTCGACCGATGGCACGCGGCGCGGCGCGCCCACATCCGGGAGGTCCCGATCGAAATTCGGGAGTTGGACGACGAGGGGGCAATCGAGTTCGCCCTCAGCCACCAACTGGCGCGGCCGGAACTGTCACCGGTGGATGAGGCCAACATCTACCTGCGTCTGATGACGGAAGCTGGCAAATCCACGGAAGAAGTCTCGCGCATTGCCGGCAAGCCACCCGCACATGTGGCGACGATGGTGCGCATTCTCAGCCTTCCGCGCTCTGTGCGCGGCCTGCTGGAATCCAGCGAGATCAGCCTGTTGCATGCCCGGGCCCTTCTGGGGGCAAGCAACCCGGAAGCGGTGGCGCGCGAAATCGTGCGCAGCAACCTGGACATCTATCAGACCGAACAACTGGTTCGATCGTCCAACCAGAATGCGGTGCTGCTTGATCAGGCGGTGGTGGAAGAAGAGCCGGAAGAAGCGGCGCTGGTGGTCGGACGCAGTCATACGCCGCGCCCCCGAATCGTCGCGCGGCTTGCCGCGGCCAACCGGGACAACCAGTCCAGCAACCGAATGGCCGACACGGTGGCGCAAGAACGGGCGCCGACAGGGCAGCGTCTGGAGCCGTCACTCGATATCGGGCCATCGATGGACGCTGGCTTTGGTGTGGAGCCAGGACCGGCCGAACCAGCCTTTGATATGGGTCCGGCAGGTGATGATCTGACCGAGGCGGCTCTGGAGCAACGCCTGCGCGACCTTCTTGGATTACGCGTCTCGATCGTCGACAATCACGGCACCGGTGTGGTGACGCTTCAGTACACCAGCCGAGATCAGTTGATCGAGTTGCTCACCCGTTTGCAGGGCGGCGATTGACAAGCCGCATTCGCTGAATATTTACCGATAAAGCGGCACGCAGACACCATTTATGCCATATTAAGCCTACAAGGTTGCACCGACCAAACCGGGGCACACTGGCCGGAGTAGTTAATGGATCAAGGCCTTAACGGCAGCGCTGCGGGCAAACAGCAGGGTGTGAGCTACACCTCACTGGATTCGCAGACCATGGCCGCCGCCAATGCGGCGGCGCAGGCGGCCGGCCTGAGCCTTGAGGAATGGCTGAGCCGCACGATTCTGGAAAATGCGCGCCGCTCCGGCATCATCCCTGGCCAGGCTGCTTCCGGCCCGGATAATCCCGAAAACCAATCCGAGGGTGCGATAACACGGCACCTTCGCAGTGCCCAGGCAGCCGCCGATGCAGCGGGGATTTCCGTTGCCGAGTGGCTGAGCCGAACGATCCTGGACAACACCCGCCGGTCGATGGCGGGATACACCCCGCCCCCCGAGCCCGGCCACGCGCCGCCGCCAACTGCCGCCCTTCCCGCAGCGGCGGAAGCTCCCATTGCAGCAGAGGCGGTTACCGAAGCGCCCAAGCCGGTGGAAGCGGGTGAACTGGTGGAAGAGCGGTTCGCGCAGGTGGTCGCCGGATGGCGTCAGGAGCTTGAGACCGCAGAACTGCATGCCGCGGCAGCGCATGTAGATGCCAATGCCGATCCCAACGGCATCCTGATGCTGACAGATCATGCACCCCTGCCTGCACCCAAGCGCCGTGGAACGATCCCTTGGCTGGCGGCAACGGGGGTAGTCACTTTCGGCTTGGTGGCGGCAGCGATCTGGCTGCTGCCGCACCTGCCCAAGCCAGAGGCGACCGGTCAGGATGGCGCAACCGGTGCGGTTGCCGGCAGTGGCACGGCGGGCGCCCCCACCTCACGCGCACCTCCAGCTGGAAATCCACCCTCGGCGGGTGGCGCGAAGACCGATTTGGCCCGCGTGCGGCCGGCGAATTTTCCACGCCCGCCCGAGGAAAATGCGGCCTGGTACAAGAAAGCGGCGGACGCAGGAAATCCCGGTGCACAATATGTTCTCGCAACGCTTTACCTGAAGGGCGGCGGTGTCACCAAAAGCCTGGAAAATGCTGCGTTGTGGTTCGGGAAAGCCGCCCGCGAAGGCAAGCTGGCCAAGGCGCAATACGCCCTCGGCGTGCTCCATGCCCGCGGCAAGGGCGTGAAGAAGAACGACGTCGAGGCAGTGTTGCTTTACCGGCGCGCCGCGGACCAGGGCTATGTGCCGGCGATAACCGAGGTGGGTCTGGCATTCCTGCACGGCCGCGGCGTCAAACAGAACCTGATCCGCGCAAGGCAGTTTCTGGAGCGCGCCGCGGAGGCCGGTGAGGTCAACGCCCAATATACCCTGGGACGGATGCACGAGCGCGGCATCGGCGCGCCCAAGGATGTGATCCGCGCGCTCAAGTGGTTCATCCTGGCCGCGGAGCAGAAACACCGTCTGGCGGCCCAGCGGGTTGAGGACATGTCCATCGGCATGAAGCGGGAGCAGCAAGACCGGGCCGTCGAGATGGCGCGCGATCATCACCGCCGCTTCCCGACCCGAAAACGGGCCGCAAACTAAGGGCGAATCAGGCGTAACCTAGGCGCCGTTTTCCAGATCCGGCGTCAGCTCGCGGGCATCTGTCAGCAATTCCGTAGCTTCGACCCACCAGTCAGGATGGACCGCACGCAGGTGCGCAGCAGCAGCAGCGCAGGCGTCGCCGTCCTGAAACAAACCAAAGCAAGTGGCGCCACTGCCGGACATGCGCGCAAGCAACGCCCCTGGCCGATTGGCGATGGCAGACAGGCACTCCTGCACCACCGGCTGCAGCTGCACCGCCGCCTCGGTCAGACCGTTATGGCGCTGCGCCAATAGGCCGGCCAACGCCGCCACATCGGCAGGTGATTCCGAGAAGCGGTCGGCGGCGCCAAAAGGGCCACTGCGCGAGCCAAAGACCGTGGGGGTCGACAACGCAGCACCCGGATTGATCAGCAACAGGGGCGCAGAAGGAAGGGCAGGTGTGTCATCCAATTCTTCGCCAATACCCCCCACGAATGCAGCAGTGCCGCGCAGACAAACCGGAACATCCGCCCCGAGCTGACCAGCCAAATCGTTCAAGATCGCCCCATCAATCGCCAGGCCCCACAGCCGGGCCAGCCCCTGCAGCGCCGCCGCCGCATCCGCCGACCCGCCGCCAATCCCTGCCGCGACGGGCAGGCGCTTGATCAGTGTCATCTGTGCATTGGGCTCGATGCCCGCCTCTCCGGCCAGCAGCCGCGCGGCGCGCATCACCAGATTGTTCGGTTCGGATTGCAGCGCCCCCGCGCTGGGCCCCGTGATGGCGAGGTGAAGCCCTGCCGCCGGCGTCACAATCAACGTGTCGTGGGTCGCCGCAAAGCACACCAGGCTGTCGAGCAGATGGAAACCATCGTCCCGGCGGCCAATAACGTGGAGATAGAGGTTGAGCTTCGCCGGCGCGGCGACAGTGACCTGTCCCCCGGTCTCTGCCGTCACGGCGGCGCCTACTGACCCGGTTCGGACGGCTTGAGCGCCGGCAGGCCGCGCTGGAGCTTTTCCTTGATCTTGATCAGAACCGACTTGTCAGGCTGCATCGACTGGGCCCGCCGCCACTGATGCCGGGCTTCGGTCACGCGCCCGGTGCGCCAGTAGGCATCGCCCAAATGGTCGTTGATTTCCCAATTGCGCGGCGACAGCGTCACGGCGCGCTCAAGGATGCGCACGGACCGGGAAAACTGCCCCAGCCGGTAATATGCCCAGCCCAGCGAGTCGATGATCGCACCATCCCGGGGCCTCAACCTGACGGCCTTGCGGAGCATCGCCAGCGCTTCCTTGAGGTTCTCCTTCCGGTCGACCCAGGAATAGGCAAGATAGTTGAGCACCGCAGGCTGGTCTGGACGCAGCTTGAGGGCCATCCGGAAATCACGTTCCGCTTTTGGCCACTGCTTGGCGCGCTCGAAAGCGACAGCGCGGGCGAAGAACAGGTTCCAGTGGCCTTCCTTCGGCTTCTCAATACGCCCGATCGCACGGTCATAGGCCTTGATCGCTTCAGGCCACTTTCTGAGCCCGCGATGCAGGTTGCCCAGCATTGCCAGGACATCCCAGCGTTTCGTTTCGCGTCCGGCCATTTCCTCGAGCAGTTTTTCCGCTTCCAGCTTTCGGTCCAGCGCTGCCAGACTGCTGACAATGGATTTACCGGCTTCCCAGGAGAACGGGTCACTGGTTTTCACGCGCCCAAGTGTTTCGATCGCGGCCAGGTGTTGGCCCAGACTTCTCTGAATATCGCCAACCAGATAGATGGACGCCCCATTCTGGGGACGCAGATACAAGGATGCCTGCGCCCACATCAACGCCGGTCTGGCCCTGTTGTCTTGCACCATCGCGCTGGCCAGATTCATCAGCAACTCCGCAAAGCCTTCCCGCGCGTCCGGCACGAGCGCATCTGGCGTGTCGCTCTTGGCGATGGTGCGGCGGAGATGGGTCATCGCAAAGCTGTCGCCCCGCGAGAATTCGTAGGACCCGATCATCTTCAGCGCCGCGGGTTTGTCACCTGCGCGAACCAGGCCCGAGGCCGCCGCCTGAATAAATCGAATCGCTGGAGAGGACTGGGCTTTGTAGGCCGCAGCATACCAGGTGGCCGCTTCCTTCCCACGGCCGAGCACGTCCAGCATCAAGCCGCGATGCAGGGAATGAAACATGCGTAACCCGCGCCGGTCCTTCAGCTTGTCGATCTCGGCCAGAGCCTGCTTCGCCTCATTGGCGCCGACAAGCGCCCAGGCCCGGGCGACCACGCGCACGAAGCCGAGTGAACCGCTGGCCGGCAACTTACCGGCCCATTTCAGCGCTTCCTTGTATTCGCCGCGCTTCATCCCGTCCGTCAACAACGCCAGGACCGCCGGCATATAGGTCGGCTCGACAGCCGTGATCTTCTTGGCCAGTTCGATGGCCCGGCCAACTTCACCTGCGCGCATGGAGGCATAAAAGGTCTGTCGGCGCAGGCGGGGATTGTTCGGATCGGCAGCCAAGGCTGCCGCATACCGGCGGGCCGCTTCAGTTGCCTGATTTCGCCGGTCTGCATGCAGTGCTGAGAGATATGCGCCGAAGGTATTGCGCGGCTCGATGGCAGCGCCGGCCGGCGGCCCCTCCTCGCACGCGCTGATGACGACGGTGGTAACCAGCACCGCGGCGGCGAGTTTTACGATTTTCGGCATACTGAGCGATTTCCTGATTTGAGCGAAAATTGGCGCACGCCGAATTTGGCTAAACGCCGACCTGGGCCCAGAACATGCGGTGATCCGTGCCTTTGGTCATCATACGGCAGAATTGCCGGTTTCCGTCACCTAACTTGATCGCGCCAGATCACATATTCGGGTAGTTGGGCCCGCCGCCGCCTTCAGGCGTCGTCCAATTGATGTTCTGGGTAGGATCCTTGATATCGCAGGATTTGCAATGGACGCAGTTCTGGGCGTTGATCTGAAGCCGGGCATTGCTGCCGTCGTCATCGCGCACGATCTCGTAGACACCCGCCGGGCAATACCGTTGCTCCGGCGCATCATAAATCTCAAGGTTTGTATCGATGGCGACGGACGGCTCTTTCAGCACCAGATGGACAGGCTGGTTCTCTTCATGGTTGGTCGCGGAAAAGGACAGGTTGGTCAGCCGGTCAAATGAGATTTCCCCATCGGGCTTGGGATAGTCGATCGGCTTGAAATTGGCTTTGGGTTTGGTGCTGGCATGGTCTGTGTGGCCATGCTTGAGGGTCCAGGGCGCCCTGCCCCGAAACAGCACCTGGTCGACGCCAAATAGAAAGCTGCCTAAACGCAGGCCACGCTTCATCAGCGGCTTGAAGTTGCGGCCTTTGTGCAGTTCCTTGCGCACCCAGCTTTTCGAGTAGGCCTCTGGATAGGCGGCAAGCTCATCGCGCTCGCGGCCTTCTGCGATCGCGTCGGCGGCGGCCTCGGCCGCCATCATTCCCGACTTGATGGCTGTGTGGGTTCCCTTGATACGTGAGGCATTGAGGAAGCCCGCATTATCGCCGACCAGCATGCCGCCGGGGAACACAAGCTTTGGCAACGACTGCAGGCCGCCCGCGTTGATGGCTCGGGCGCCATAAGCAACCCGCTTTCCGCCTTCGAAAAATGCTCGAATTTTGGGATGGGTCTTGTAGCGCTGGAACTCCTCATAGGGGCTCAAATACGGGTTCTCATAGTCCAGCCCGACCACATAGCCGACAGCCACCTGATTGTCGGCTGCATGGTACAGGAACGAGCCGCCATAGGTCTTGGAGTCGAGAGGCCAACCGGCCGTATGAACCACCAGGCCTTCCTGATGCTTGGCCGGGTCAATATCCCATAGCTCTTTCAGGCCGATGCCATAAACGGCTTCCTCGGCATTCGCCCCCAAATTGAATTTGGCGGTCAGCTCTTTGCCAAGGCTACCGCGGCAGCCTTCCGCGAAAATCGTGTACTTGCCGTGCAATTCGATCCCGGGCTGATAGTTAGCGGTCTGCTCGCCTTCCTTGCCGACGCCCATATCACCGGTGGCGACACCTTTGACGGCTCCATTGTCATCAAAAACCACCTCCGATGCGGCAAACCCGGGATAGATTTCTACGCCTAGCGCCTCCGCCTGCTCCGCCAGCCAGCGGCACAGGTTGCCGAGGCTGATAATGTAATTGCCGTGATTCTGGAAACAGCCCGGCAGCAGCAGGTTCGGGACCCGGCGCGCGCCTTTTTCCGACAGGAACAGGAAGCGGTCCTCTGTAACTTCCGTTGTCGCCGGCGCACCCATTTCACGCCAGTCCGGGAACAGTTCGTCCAGGCCACGCGGGTCCATGACGGCGCCTGACAATATATGCGCACCAACCTCTGATCCCTTTTCCAACACACTGACCGCCAGCTCCTGGCCTTTTTCCGCCGCCAGTTGCTTCAGCCTGATTGCTGCCGCCAGGCCCGAGGGGCCACCCCCAACAACCACTACATCATATTCCATCGACTCGCGTTCGGGCGCGCTGTCCGTCATGATCCGCTCCACTGGGTGTCTTCGGCGGGATACAGCCCGCCGGCCACATCTGGATGAATGTTCACATAATCTGCGTAAGGTACATATGCGGATTTCGCCCAACCGGAGCAAGAGCGCGCTGAATGGATATGGCGGATAGGACGCAACTGCTGCGCGCGCTGGAATGGCAGGTCGCCGCCGGCGCTGACGAAGCAATTGGGGACACGGCGCGGGACAGATACGCCCCGCCGGATGTTCCCGCGCGCCTGATGGATGCGCCGCAACCCAGTGCTCCAGTAGTCGCGGCGCCAGCAGCGACGGGATCGCCAGCACAAAGTGCGCCGGCGCCCGTGCCGGTTGGCGAGGCCGCGAGCATCGCGGCGTCGATTGAAAGCCTGGAAGACCTCTACGCGGCCATTGAGGCGTTTGACGGCTGTCCCCTCAAGACCACCGCGAAAAACACGGTGATCGCTGACGGCGTCGCCGGTGCGCCTGTCATGTTGCTGGGGGAGGCGCCGGGCGCTGAAGAAGACCGGCAGGGCAAACCCTTCATTGGGCGCAGCGGCCAGCTTCTCGACCTGATGCTTGGCTCCATTGGCCTGTCCCGACAGGAAAACGCCTATATTTCGAACATCATGTTCTGGCGCCCGCCGGGCAACCGAAACCCGAGTACGGAGGAGATCGCCTCCTGCCGGCCCTTTGTGGACCGGCACATTGAACTCATCAAACCGAAGGTGTTGGTCTTTCTGGGCGCACCGGCGGCACAGACGTTGCTGGGCCGGAGCGAGGGAATCACGAAAATGCGGGGCCGCTGGTTCAACTTTCGCAGTGCCGGCATGGAAGAACTGGATGTGCCGCCCATCCCGGCAATCGCCACGTTCCACCCGGCCTATCTGCTGCGCACGCCCGTGCAAAAGCGGTTTGTCTGGCAGGACATGCTGGCGATCCGTGAACGGCTGAACCAGGACTGACAGCAAATGGTCCTGTCCTTTCGCCTGAGCGGGCTTTGCCTCAAAATCCTGTGTGCCGGCACAGTTGGTGGGTTCATCGCCGCCGCCGCCGCCCATACCGCAATGGGACCTGATCTGACCGCAATTCGCGAACATGAACGGCGGCAGGTGGAAGGTCGGCCGCCGCCTCCACCCCGCAACATTATCCGCGAGACGGACACCCGCCGCACCGCTGCCCGGAGACATGCGAAGGCTGCAGATCCCCGGACCATGCTGTTCAAGGTTTTGGAAGAGAATGCGCTGGCCAGATACCGCGCAATCCTCAAGCTGATTGAAGACGGCAAGCTCGACGACGCGGACAAGGCGATTGCGACACTTGAGAACAAACTGCTGCTCGGGTTCATTCTGGCCAAACGGTACCTGGCTAAAGGCGCCAAGCCGACCTATGCCCAGCTTGTGGCCTGGTTGAAGACCTATGGCGACCGTTCTGCCGCCAAGGCTGTTCACGCCCGCGCACTGACCCTGCGACCCCGGAAGCAGGCGGCACCACCTGCGCCCAAACCGCGGGGCAATTTGGAACGCTTCAGACCCCGGTACAAAGGCTCGCCGGTGCCTCGGCCCCAGCAATCCCGGAGGGCGCGGCGGTTTGCCGTCGGCTGGGAGCGGCGATTTCGGCGCCATCTGAAGCGGGACCGTATTGCAGCAGCTGCGAAGATGCTGACCGTCAAGAATCTGGAAAAGAATCTCGGCGCTGGGCGGCTGGACCTGCACCGGACCATGCTTGCCAACCGGCTACTGCAGTTGGGCAAGACCGACCAGGCCTTCGACCTCGCACGTCCTGCCGCAGACCGCACCGGCGACAAGCTTGTTCAAGCCCATTGGCTGGCCGGCCTGGCCGCGTGGCATCTGGGCAAGAACGGTCGAGCGGCCCATCATTTCTCCCAGGTCGCCGAACGCAAGGATGAGTCCGACTGGTTCCGCGCTGGCGGCGCCTATTGGACTGCCCGCGCCTTTGGCCGCCTCAAGGACGAGGCCAAGACCAAAGAGTGGCTGCAACAGGCCGCCCAGTTCCCACGCACATTTTATGGCGTGCTGGCGCGGCACCGGTTGGCCATGACGCAAGGCTTCACATGGACGACCCCAGGCCCGCCGGAAGCGGAACTTGCGCGCCTGAAAAAGTCGGATGCCGGCAAGCGCGCTTTGGCCCTGATCCAGCTCGACCAGAGCGCGGCCGCCGGGGAAACATTGCGTCGCCTTTATATTGCCGGCGGCGAAAAGATGTCTGGCACCTTTGCAGTGATTGCCGAGTATGGCCGGCTCACGACCCTTGCCTACATATTTGCGTCCCGCCATTACCGGCGTAGCAGCAAGCTGGTGGACGTCGCGCTGTACCCTTTGCCGGAATGGGCGCCGGAAGATGGCTTCAAGCTCGACCGAGCGCTGCTCTTCGCCGTGATGCGCCAGGAATCGGCGTTCAAGTCACGGGCAAAAAGCTCTGCTGGCGCCCGGGGTCTTATGCAGCTGATGCCGGCGACCGCGGCATTCATTGCCAAAGATCGGTCCTTGCGCCGCCGGCATGTGGATCGCCTTTATGCGCCCGCCTTCAACATGGCGCTGGGTCAGAAATTCCTGCGCCATCTGCTGGCGCGCTCGGCAATCCAGGGCAACCTGTTCTTTGCGGTCGCCGCCTACAATGCGGGGGAAGGCAACCTGGCCAAGTGGAAACTGCGCGACGACCCCCTGTTGTTCATCGAGACCATCCATCTGCATGAGACGCGTGGCTATGTGGAACGGGTTCTCTACAATATGTGGGCCTACCGGATGCGCCTTGGCCAAAAAATGCCGTCGCTGGTGGCGCTTGCTGCAGACAAGTGGCCGCAATACATAGCGTTAGACAAGAAAAAGGCAGCACAGCCGTCAAAGACCACGGACACCAAAGCCAATCCAGGCAAAGGCGGCCAAACTCAATGAGTACCCGATGAGCATCGACGAAAGCCTGCCATTCAGACCCGTGCGGATTGCCGTCATGACCGTTTCCGACAGTCGCACACTGGCGGACGACAAGTCCGGGGCAACCCTGGTGGAACGTCTTGAGAGCGCCGGACACCTCCTGGCAGACCGCGCCATTGTCGTGGACGATATGGATCGGATTAAAGATCAGCTCCGGGCCTGGATCGGGGACCAACAGGTGGAGGTGATCATTTCCACCGGCGGCACGGGGGTGACCGGCCGCGATGTGACTCCAGAGGCTTTCGCGCAGGTTTACGAAAAGGAAATCTCAGGATTCGGCGAGTTGTTCCGGTGGATCAGTTTCCAGAAGATCGGCACGTCAACGATTCAGAGCCGGGCCACGGCCGGCGTCGCAGGCGGTACTTATCTGTTCGCCTTACCAGGCTCCCCGGGGGCGTGCCGCGACGGCTGGGACGAAATCCTGCGGTGGCAACTGGACTACCGCTTCAGGCCCTGCAACTTCGCCGAGTTGATGCCACGGCTGCGGGAGCATGAAACGGAATGAGGCGTGCGGCGCAGCTATGCGTGCTCCTCCTGGCCTTGGTTCCCGCATTCCTGGCGCACGCCCAGCCCGCCCGCAAACCCGCGGGCCATCCCTCTATAAAAATACTGATCGCTCAGTTTTCCAGGCTGGCCTTTGACAGCGAATATGGCGGCGCGCACAGGCGCGATCACATCATCCGGTGGGAAGGGCCCATCAGAGTCGGCATTCGCGGTTTCGGTTCGGCCCGCTACCGGGGTGAGGTGCGCCAGCACCTTCGCCGGCTGGCGCTGCTGACCGGCAAGGACATTCGGTTGCTGGACTGGAGCAGTGCACTGGCCGGGCCGAACATCGAGATTATTTTTGTCTCCGGCGGCGGCGGGCGGCTCGACCCGCGGGCGCCGTGCAGCACGCTTCTCTACGACCGGCACTTTGTGATCTACCGCGCGGAAATCCGCATCGCGCCGGCAGAAGCGCAACAGCGCCGGCACTGCCTGGTGGAGGAACTGACCCAGGCAATGGGACTGGCAAACGACTCCCGTCTGCTGCGCCGCTCCATCTTCAACGACAACAGCGCGATCATGCGCCTGGCGATATGGGATGCGCTGATGGTTCGGGTGCTCTATGACCCGGCGATCCGGCCTGGCATGAGTCGATACGAGGCCCTTCCCATCGCCCGGCGCCTGATCGCCAGGCTGGTCGTGCAGCAGCGCGAATCGCGCGGGCGCTAGCCAGCGGCTTTTGGCCCTGCCTGCCCTGCCTGCCACGCCTGCCAGGCCCGACCGTCGTCCACGTCGGCCAGTTCCGCCAACAATCGGTGACTGAATCGCCTGCCCAGGTTGGCCAATGTGTCGGCTAACGCGTGGGAGGTGGACCATCGGACATTACGAAACATGTCGGGTACTGCAGGGCTGCGTCGCGCGCCAACCAGCCAGTAGCCTCCGTCCTGTGCTGGCCCAAAAACGGTATCCGCGACGCCCAGCCCGGCGAACCCCTGGGACACATGGGCATGCCGCAGAGCCGGAATATCGCTGCCGACGATAAGTGCCGGCCCGGGCGGCAAATAGTGGAATACCCGTGCCATGCGATCGCCGAGGGAACCGTTTCCCTGATCGAAAATCCGCCAGCTGCGGGCGGCGGGGCCGAACAGGCGGGGCGGCCGGGCCATCGCAGATGGAGGGGTCACACACAGCCAATTGGTCCATGGACCATGGCCAAGCTCCTCCAGGGCGTAGGCGAGCGATGTCGTATAGAAACGCAGGGCGGCCACATCGCCAATATCCCGCGCCAGACGGGTTTTGACCTGACCCAACCGCGGCGCGCGGGCAAAAACCACGAGATGGCGCTGTGCTCTCACCCGTAGAGCCGCTTCAACGTTCTGGGCGGCACGCCCAGGAAATAGAGGCCCAGCACAAGATAATTCCGCATCGATCTGAACAAATAGCCATCCTGCTCAAACCGGGCGGCTGACGTCACAGCGGCAGGGGTGAGAAAGGCGAGCCGCCGGCGGCCAATCTTGCGGATGATACCCACGTCTTCAAGCAATGGCACAGCCTGGTACCCCCCCACCTGATCATACAAGGACCGATGGATCAGCAATCCCTGGTCGCCATAGGGAAGCCCCAGCCTGCGGCTGCGCCATGCCACAAACCGCTCCACGCGCCGGGCCCGCTGGGCGTCGCTGTCCAGGACAAAACGAAAGACCGCGGCCCGACGCTGATTTTGGGAGTCCGCCATAATTTCGGAAGCAGCGCGGCGCCAGCCTTGCTCGAGCCGGGTATCGCCATGCAGGAACAGCATCCAGGGCGTGGCGGTCGCAGCCGCGCCGGCGGCAAGTTGGATGCCTCGTCCTCGCGCCGCCGTCAGAACCCCCGCGCCAGCCGCACGGGCAATGCGGGCTGTGCCGTCATCCGAGCCGCCATCGACCACGAGAACCGATGAAAAATCGTCCAACGGGCCCAAAGCGGCAAGGGTTCGGCGCAGGGTATGACCCGCATTGAGGGTGGGGATAACGATACCCAGGTCGCCAAGGGAAGGTCTAGTTATTGGATATTCAGAGCCCATTTGATGTAGAGAAGACGTGCCGCAACACTGCGGTCAACAGGCGAGGAACGTAGAACGTGGGCGAGGCCGATCCGCTCGACAGTTTGTACCAGGCGATCCTGACCGACCCGCGCCTAAAATCCGTGGAGAGGGAACAGCTTGAGCCCTCGGACAGTGACGGCATTACGCACCAGCATGTGCATCTGCGCGATGTCACAGTCGCGGGCACGCCGGTCCTGTTGCGGGTGCCTCGCCTGAGCCAGTGGAACATGCCGCCGGAACAGCAGATTGCCTATGAAGCCGCCTGTTTCCAACGCGCACAGCAAAGCGGCTGCACACCGCGGTTTTTCGGTGCACTGGGTGTTTCCGACAACCTTCCCCGTGGCGCCCTGATCGTGGAAGCGATCCAGGGGAGGAAGCCGATAATTCCCAAGGAGTTGCCGGCTATCGCAAAATGCTTGGCGCGGCTTCATAGGCTGCCCCTGCCACCGGCAGAAGAACGCCCGCCGTTGGACCACCATGCCAATGCGTTCTCCGCGACCCTCAAGACGGTGGAAGAACAGGCAGCCTATCTTGACGACGCTGACGTGGAACCGGATGCGCGGCGGCAAATTGACGAGGAACTGTCAGAACTCCATTCCCTGGAGGAGTCCTTTCGCCGGATGACGCCGGTGACGACATTTGTTGGCACGGACACCCATCCCGGCAATTTCCTGATCCGGCCGAACGGCACGGCCGTGTTCGTGGACCTCGAAAAAGTGGTCTATGGCTCGCCGGCAATCGACCTCGCCCATGCGACACTCTACACGTCCACAATGTGGGATCCGGATTGCGCTGCCGAGGTGGGTGCCGGGGAAACAACGGCATTTACGTCCATCTACCTCACTGCCGCTCACCGGGGATACCGCAACCGGCTGGAGCCCTGGATCACCCCGATGCGCCGGCTCACCTGGATGCGAACTGTGACCTGGTGCGCCCGGTGGCGATCCTTGTCACGCTTGCGCGGGAGCGACTGGGACGCGGCAAAGCTGCCGCCCCGCACCCGCCGCAATGTAGAGCGGCAGGCAGCGGACTATCTCAAGGCGTCGACCATCGAGAAGATCCGGTCCGAATGGCATTAACTGCCGTTATTGAGTAGCCCCTTTTTTTGATTCATTTGTTCTTGTTTTATTCCCATTTAGGGCATATCTTTTTGAGATGGAAAACCTGAGTTCACCGCCCCCCCGCAGCCAAAGTCGCGCCGTCGAAACGCCGCGTCCTCGAAAGGCATCGCCCCGCCCGCCCTTGCCATTACCCCGGAAAGGCCGTGGTGCGGTTGGCAACCCATCCGGCCGGTTCGAACCGGAGACGCGGGAGATTTTCGACGACGGTTGGGATCTGGAGGAGAGTGATCCTCCCCGGCTTGAGACCACATTGAGCGTGGATCGGGCGCGCACGGTGATCACCCGGAACCAGTCGCCAGACCTGGGCTTCGACAGGTCGATCAATCCCTATCGCGGCTGCGAGCACGGATGCGTCTATTGCTTCGCCCGCCCCACCCACGCCTATCTCGGACTGTCGCCCGGCCTCGATTTTGAATCTCGGATTTTCGTCAAACCCGAGGCGCCAGCGCTTTTGACCAAAGAACTGCGCCGACGCGGCTATCAGTGCCGGCCGATCGCCATGGGCACGAACACGGACCCCTACCAGCCAGCTGAACGCAAGACCAAGGTGACCCGCGGGATCCTCAAGGTGCTGCAGGAGTTCCGCCATCCGGTCTCCATCGTGACCAAGTCCGCAACGGTGACACGGGACATCGATATCCTGGCGGAGATGGCGGCAGACGGTCTGGCGAAGGTCGCGGTTTCGGTGACAACCCTGGACCGTGACCTCGCGCGCAAGCTGGAGCCCCGCGCCTCGACGCCGGCCCGGCGGCTGGGCGCCATCCGCGCCCTTTCTGAGGCTGGCATTCCGGTGGTCGCCATGGCGTCGCCGATTATTCCGGTTCTGACGGACCCTGAAATGGAAGCGATCCTGGAGGCCACACGCGATGCCGGCGCGGGCGCCGCGCGCTATATCCTTCTGCGCCTGCCCCTTGAGGTGAAGGAGCTGTTCACGGACTGGCTGGACACCCACGCGCCACTCAAGAAAGACCATGTCCTTAATCTGGTGCGGGAAACCCGTGATGGCCGATTAAACGACCCGGACTTCTTCTCGCGCCAGGTGGGCAGCGGCCCCTATGCCGAGCTGATCAAGCGGCGCTTCTACGTGGCGACGCGCAAGCTCGGCCTGAACCGTGAGTTACCCCAACTGGATACCCAAAAGTTCAAGCTTCCGCCGAGCGCTGGTGAACAACTGAAGCTGCTTTAGGCAACAGCTGACGCCAGGGCTAGTGGCTGGGGAAAAATTGCGCCGAGCCGGCGGCGGTTTGCGTGGTAATTTTTTGCCATGGCAGACATGAGTCTTGAGCAACAAGCCAGCAGACAGGTCGCAGGGCCGGTCGCCGGAATCGACGAAGTGGGCCGCGGTCCGCTGGCCGGCCCGGTTCTCGCCGCGGCAGTGATCATTCCAACACACGCAGTTACAACGCTGGCAATGGCCGGCCTCGATGATTCAAAGAAACTGACCGCCAGGAAACGGGCCTTCCTCTTCCAGATGGTGACAGAGACGTGCAGTTGGGGGGTCGGCGCTGGCAGCATTGCTGACATCGATGCCATCAACATTCTGGGCGCCAGCCTTTTGGCCATGCGCCGGGCGGTTCTGGCGATGCCCGCGCTGCCGGCATTCGCCCTGGTAGATGGCAACCGTCTCCCTGATTTGCCCTGCCCAGCCCAGGCCGTCGTCAAGGGAGACAGTAAATCTCTGTCTATCGCCGCCGCGTCGGTGGTTGCCAAAGTGGTGCGAGACAGGGCGATGGCATCGCTAGGCGCCCGCTATCCCGGATATGGCTGGGAGCGCAACGCCGGGTATGGCACGCTGGAGCACCGGGAGGCGCTTCAACGCCTGGGTCCGACCGCCCATCACCGGCGCAGCTTCGCACCTGTGGCCCAGGCCTACCGAGCGTCCGCTGAATCACGTTAACCTTTTGAATCAAAAGAATTATTGACGGCGAGTCGCGCATGACTCATTCTCCCGGCCAAAATTTGGGAGAAGAACATTGCTAGGAAAGCCCAACGGTGGCGCGACCGCCTTGGCGGTGGACCGGATCATCCAGGGTGACAGCATCGAGGCGCTGAATGCGCTGCCGGCAGCCTGCGCCGATCTGGTCTTTGCCGATCCGCCTTACAACATGCAGTTGGGCGGCGAGTTGCACCGGCCCAATAATACGCGGGTCCACGGCGTCGACGACGCCTGGGACAAGTTCGACACATTCGCGGATTATGACCACTTTACGCGCGCATGGCTGGCGGCGGCGCAGCGGATTTTGAAACCCCAAGGCGCGTTATGGGTGATCGGCAGCTACCACAATATTTTCAGGGTTGGCGCGGCGCTTCAGGATCTGGGTTACTGGATCATCAATGACGTGGTCTGGCGCAAAACCAATCCGATGCCCAATTTTCGCGGCACCCGCTTTGCCAATGCGCACGAAACCCTGATCTGGGCGGCGCGCAGCCAGGACGCCCGCTATACCTTCAACTACGA
The DNA here is from genome assembly GCA_021776685.1 of Alphaproteobacteria bacterium. Lineage (GTDB taxonomy): Bacteria > Pseudomonadota > Alphaproteobacteria > Bin65 > Bin65 > JAJFFJ01. Next base: position 38,609 of record JAJFFJ010000040.1, on the reverse strand, counting down.
TGCCATGAAGGCGCTGAACGACGACCTGCAGATGCGCAGCGATTGGCTGCTGCCGATTTGCAGCGGTGCCGAGCGCCTGAAGAAAACCGATGGATCAAAGGTGCACGCGACCCAAAAGCCAGAATCCTTGTTACACCGGGTACTGCTCGCTTCCACCCGTCCAGGAGACGTGGTGGTCGACCCCTTTTTCGGCACAGGAACCACGGGGGCTGTGGCCAAGAAGCTCGGCCGCCACTGGATCGGGATCGAGCGGGAGCCCGACTATATCGTGGAAGCAGAGGCCCGCATTGCAGCTATTTCAGGGCCTATGGAGTCGGACATTGTCTCCACGCCCTCAAAGCGCGACGCGCCGCGCATTCCGTTTGGCTGGCTGGTGGAACGGGGCCTGATTGTGCCCGGCGAAGTGCTGTTCGACACCCGCCGTCGCCATAGCGCCCGGGTCCGCGCCGATGGCCGATTGATCGCCCGGGACATCACCGGTTCGATCCATCAGGTGGGTGCGCATCTGCAGGGCGCGCCGTCCTGCAACGGCTGGTCTTTCTGGCATGTTGAGCGGGACACGGGACCGGTGCTGATCGATTTTTACCGTCAACAGCTCCGCAGCGAGTTGAACTAGGACAGGTTCAGGCCGCCTGCCCTCCTTCCTGCTGTCCCTCTTCCTGCTGAAGGGCGAAGATCGACGTATAGCCTTTCGACCAATCAGGCGGGATCTGGCAGGGCTCCGGATCGAATTGCACCCACCGGGCAGGCTTGCCCCGGATGATGCTGTTCGATTTCGGTAGGTTGTCGACGATACTCCCGAGCAATGTGAGCGCATCGGCCGAAGAATAGGTCTGCAACAGCAACGGCCGCGACCTGCGGGAATTGTTCGGCATGGAGCCGTGTACCATTCGGCAGTTATGGACCGTAACCGAGCCGCGCCGCCCCTTGAGCCAGACCACATCGTCCATGCGCACCCGGTCCATCTCGCGGTCCTTGATCGCGCCGGCCCATTGGCCGTCATCACCGTACAGGTCGAAGAGCTCTTCCTTGTGGCTACCGGGAATCACGCCCATCGGCCCCATCTCGTCATCCACATCATCCAGATAGACACCGATGGTCAGGGGCGAATAATTGGTGTGCGGCCAGAACTGGATGTCCTGGTGCCATTTCACTTCTTCGCCACCGTCGGCCCATTTGAAATTCAGTTTTGAGTGGTGGAATTTCACGTCCGGGCCGACAAGATCTTCCGCAACATCCACGATCGGCCCCTCGAAAGTGAACTCCTGATAGACCGGGTCAATCTCCACCGGGTGGGTGATGCGGCGCAGGCGCGGGTTCTCGGCCGTGTGGTTGGGCTCCAGGTCGAAGACCTGGTCTGATGCATCCAATGCCCGGCTATCGTCGATATATTTGTTGGTCACCTTCCACAGCCGGTCGAGCCATTCCTCGGAGACGAAGCCTTCCAGTTGCAGGTAGCCGTTTTCGAAATAGAACTCCCGCTGCTCCTGGGTCAGAATCTTCGGCGAATGTTTCAGGATGTCGTCGGGCTTCATTTTGCTTCTCCCGGTTAGTGACTCTCAGCGGCACGGCGGCTGGGCGTCCACAGGCATCATTTCCCTACCTGCGCCCGGGCGCAATTTGGAATTTAGTTCCACATGGCATCAAAAATCAAGTTCCATATTGAACTAAATCCCTTCCTCCAATATGACGGTGAGGAAGAGCGAGGCGGATAGGGCGAAAGGCAGGCAGGAATGCCGGTGTCATCAGAGACAGATCATCCGGTCGAGCAGCTTCTTTCCGGAAGCGCGCTTAAGGACGGCTATCGGTTGAGTTTCCTGGCTAACCAGTTGGTAGGGCCCGTCTATGCAGGAATTGAACGGGATCATGGCCTGACCCGGCCCGAGTTTCTGGTGCTGTTTGTCCTCGCCCAACAGGACGGGATGACCGCATCAGATATCGTGAGCCTGTCGGGTCTCCCCAAGAACAGCATCAGCCGTGGCGTACAGCTTGCGGAGGGGAAAAAGCTGGTGAGGCGGCGGCGTGACCCTGGGGACGGGCGGCGCTCTTTCCTGCATATCGAGCCTGCTGGGCAGGCGCTCCACGCCGAGCTTGTCTCGCGTTTCACCGATCAGGAGGCCAGGCTGCTGATGCCGCTGGACCCACAGGAACGTGAGCAATTGACAGTGCTACTTCGAAAGATGGTCAACGCCTCCGCCGCATGGGCGCAACCGATCTAGGCTTCGACCACCGGCAGTGTCAGCCGGGCCATCAATCCATTCATGGATGAGTCCATCAGCTTGAACTCACCGCCGTAGATTTCGGCGATGTCGGAAACAATGGAAAGCCCCAGCCCGGTGCCAGGTGTGGCCTCGTCGAGTCGCTGTCCCCGTTTCACCGCCTGACGCCGCTCGGTGGGTGTCAGGCCAGGGCCATCGTCCTCGACCTCCACGATCATCTTGTCCACATCCTGCCGCACGGTCACCTTCACGCGGCTGGCCGCCCATTTGCAGGCGTTATCCATCAGGTTACCCAGCAATTCCTCCAGATCCTGACGCTCGCCGCGGAACGAAATGTCCGGCGGACCTTCAACAGATATAGCGACCCCCCGTTCTGCATAGATTTTCTCGAGGGTGCGGGTGAGCCCATCCAGCACCGGCATGATGCTGGTGCGCGCACCGAGAACGCCGGCCCGCGCTGCCAGGCGCGCCCGGGCAAGATGATGCTCCACCTGTTCGCGCATGATCTCGGTCTGCGCATCGACGATATCCGCTTGCACGGCATCAGCGCTGGACGATTCGTTGGTCAGCACGGCTATTGGGGTCTTTAGTGCATGCGCCAGATTGCCCACGTGGGTGCGGGCCCGCTCGACGACCTGGGCATTGTGGTCCAGCAGTTGATTGATCTCGGTCGCCAGCGGCTGCACTTCCGTTGGGAAATTGCCGGTCAGCCGGTCAGCACTACCGGTGCGAATCTCCGCCAAAGCAGGCGGAATTCGCCGCAGCGGCAGCAGGCCGAACTGAACCTGCACAAATCCGGCGCCCACCAGAAACAAGCCCAAAGCGCCGAGCGCCAGGGCGATTGTCAGATTGAATTCCTCAATCGATCGCGACGGCCCGGTCCAGTCTCCCGCAATCAGATAGGTATGCGCGCCACCGCCTTTCTCAAAATCCACCTGCCGGGCAAACACACGGATACGCTTTCCAAAAGGGCCTTCGGTTTCGTAGGAAAAGTCGGTGTTGATCTTGGGCGGCAGTTCAACCGTAAAGACTTCGCCCTGCAGCGAACGGGACTGCGCTACAGACCGGCGCCGGTGGACGATCTGCCAGTACCAGCCGCTGACGCCGCGCCGGAACAGCGGGTAATCGGGGCGTTCTTCGAACGTAACCCGGCCGCTCCTGTCCACCTTGCTGAAACCGATAAGATCATCATAGACAATGCGCAACTGCCGGTCGAATTCACGCCGGACGGCGTCCTGATAGACTTCCATCAAGGCAAAAGCGCCGGCGCCCAGGCCGATCAATACCAGCAGCGCTGAGCTGAACAGCAGCCGGAATGCCAGAGAATTGGTGCGAATTTTCATGATCGGGCGCGGCACCCGGCCCGGGTCGCCGGTTCGCCCATCACCTGCCTAGTCAGCCGCCTCGCCCGGCGCTGTAACCTGATAGCCGAGACCACGCTTGGTATTAATGATCGGAACGCCCAGCTTCTTCCGCAGGCGGCCGATGAACACTTCAATCGTGTTCGAGTCCAGGTCGAAATCCTGATCGTAGATATGCTCGGTCAATTCCGTGCGCGAACACACCTTGTCCTGATGATGCATCATATAGCTGAGGAGGCGAAATTCCTGCGCCGTCAGTTTGATGAGATTGCCGTCGACCGTCACCCGGCTGCTGGAGGTATCCACCGTGACAGGACCGCAGGAAAGTTCCGAAGAGGCATGGCCGGTTGACCGGCGGATCAGCGCACGGACCCGCGCCAACACTTCCTCCATATGGAAGGGCTTGGTGACATAGTCATCAGCGCCGGCATCAAATCCGCCGACCTTTTCGCCCCACTGGCCACGGGCTGTCAGGATCAGGACGGGCATCTCGCGCCCGGATTCCCGCCACTGTTTCAGCACGGAAATGCCGTCCAGCTCAGGCAGGCCTAGATCCAGGATTGCCGCATCATAGGGTTCTGTATCGCCCAGAAAGTGCCCCTCGACGCCGTCCGTCGCCACGTCAACTACATAGCCGGCGTCGACAAGCGCCTCCTGCATCTGGCGTAACAGATTGGGATCGTCTTCAACTATCAGAATTCGCATGATTACCGGATCCGCTGAGCTGACGCGTCAGGACGCAAGAAGGGGCGTCAGAACCCCGGTCTTACCCGCAGGCTACGGTTCACGCGATCGACAACGACATTGAGCACGCGACCGTTGCTGACGACTCTAAACCACGCGAATCTACCGCGCAATGCAGCGTTGGCAATGCGCCCCGGCACCCGGGACCGCACCATCCTCACGGCGTCGCGCATGGACATCATCCGCCTCGCGGTAAAGGGGCGGCGGAAACCGCTGGACTTGCCCCGCCAACGACGCGGCCGGAAGCGGCGCTTAACAGGACCGTCATACTGCGCGACTTTTTCTGCAGGGACGGTCACCACAGCAGGCGTCGCCTTGTCTGACACAAGCGTCGGCGGCGCCTTGATTGCGGCGCCCGCGTTCGTCGCCCCGATGGCCAGTACGGCCAGGGCGCTGAACAGCGATATGGTGAATATCCGTCTCATGACGCCGGTTATAGAGAAGCGATGCTGAACGCTGAATGAACACCAACCGCCACCGGGCCGTAGATAAATGAACCGGAGATGAACGGTGGCGTCAGGAAGCGTTCAGAGACCTCCTGCCACCATCGGGTCAATAATCAAAGACACCCCCGGGAATGGAGGAATTTATGGGAATCAGGAAGCTTGTTATTGCGGCATTTGCCGCTGTCATCGTCGGCATCGCCGGCGCATCTCTGACGCCAAGCCAGGCGGACGCCCGCCCAGGCTGGGGCCACGGACAAGGATGGGGCCACGGACAACGCGCGCGCGGCCATCGCCGCTGGCACCAACGTCGCTGGAATCGTCGCCACGCCCCCCGCTGGCGCCGCGGTCCGGCGGTTCACAACTACCGTCATCATGGTATTCGCCCGTTCCGCCCGATCCGGCGGATCATTCGCGGCCTGCATCACCTGGTGCACCCGTTCGGACACCGCGGATATCGGTACTAGATAGGCAGCAGGCCGGTCACAGGTGATATCGCCTGTGACCGGGACCCTTGCGATCCACTCTCTCAACTGGCCGCCTTCGGGCGGCCTTTTATTTTGCGCCATCCGCGGCGGCATGGGCCGCTACGTGGCGGGTTACCTTCTTCATCAGCGTGGGCAGGGCATGGTCGCCCAGGCTTTCCGGCGCCACCCAAATCTGTTGGGAGTCGTGCTTTGTGGATTCCTGCTCAACTCGCGCCGTGGCGACGGTTAGTTCCAGGCTAAAGTGGGTAAATACGTGCCGTACCACCTCCGGCAGCACCCGCCACGTCACCGCCGCCGGCGCATCCTGCAGCCGCTTGTCTGGCGGCCACGGCGTTTCGCGCCAGTTATTGGATGGGAATTCCATCAACCCGCCAAGCAAACCCTTTGGCGGCCGGCGCTGCAACAACACCTCACCAGAAGAATTTTCGAGCCAGAAAACCGTACCGAACCGGGTCGGCTTCGGCGGTTTCTTCTGCCGCCGGGGGAGATCCGCCGCCCGCCCCTGGTGGTGCGCAGTACATCGATGCTGCCACGGGCACAGGCTGCAGGCGGGTGATCGCGGAGTGCAGATGGTGGCGCCCAGGTCCATCACCGCCTGAACGTAATCCCCGGGCCGCCGTTCCGGCGTCAGGCTGGCGGCATGTTCCTTCAGAACTGGCTTTACGCCTGGCAAGGGGTCTTCGACCGAGAACAGCCGCGCAATGACCCGTTCCACATTTCCGTCCACAGGCGTCGTCTTACGGCCGAAAGCAATCGCAGCCACCGCGGCTGCCGTGTAGGGGCCAATGCCGGGCAGATCGAGGAGAGCCGATTCTGTTTCCGGAAATTGTCCATCATGGTCGGCGACAACCGCGCCTGCGCAGGCGTGGAGGTTGCGGGCGCGAGCATAATATCCCAGCCCCTGCCAGGCATGCAGCACTTCGTCGAGACTGGCAGCGGCCAAGGCATCAACAGTCGGCCAACGCCCCAGGAAGGTCTCAAAATACCCTTTGACCGTTGCCACGGTGGTCTGCTGCAGCATGATTTCGCTCAGCCAGACGCGGTAGGGGTCGGCCTGTCCACCTGGCCGGACGCGCCATGGCAGGCGGCGGGCGTGCCGGTCATACCAGGCTAAAATTTCGTCAGACGCTGAACAATCTGTGTCTCTGCCCATAGCCTGCTTGTATAGTCGCGCAATGTCCCCACCGGAACCCACCGCAGCGACGCCTGCCCGCAAACATCGGCCCGACCCGCCGTTCCGCAGAGGTTTGCAAAGTGCAGCCAGCGCCGTGACCCGCGTCGCCGGCCCGATGTGGCGCAAGCGGGGCTTTGCCGAGTCGCGGGTAATCACGGACTGGCCCGCTGTCGTGGGCGAAGCGATCGCACCCTATTGTGTGCCACTGCGCATCACGCGGCCCAGGGGTGGCGAAGAAGGCGGCGCGCTATACATCCGGGCCGCCGGCTCTTGGGCAGTGGAGTTGCATCATCTGTCGCCCCAGATTCTTGACCGGGTCAACGGCTTCCTTGGGTTCAAGGCGGTTACAGAACTGAAAATCGTCCAAGGTCCAGTGGCCGCCGGTCCCAAGCGGAGACGCCCGAAGCCGTTGCCGCCGGACGCCCGCGAATTGATATCGGATGCCATCGCCGATGTCGGGGACGATGGCTTGCGTGACGCCCTGGAGAGGCTTGGCGAAGCCCTGCACAAGAAAAGCTGACCGTTCAGGCTGCCATTCGCTCGCTGCGAAATCACGTCATTGTCAACCCGCAGCGCGCATTTTCGCCCTATTCATAGGGCTCTATCGGTGCTGCTGTGGATAGCAGCCGGGGTGTCATGCAATTCCCCTTGCGACAGTCGAAAGACTCACCCTAACATCCTCAACATCTAGTAGTGAGGTACCAATGATTCGCTACATCCTGCCCGTTGTCGTCCTGTTCACCGCGCTTGCATCGCCTGCGCGGGCGGAGATGGTGTCCACGGAACAAGCTCTCGGCGAAATGTCGGTCGGCAAGAAAGACGCGCCGGTCACAATCTACGCCTTTGAATCGCTGACCTGCCCGCATTGCGCGGCGTTTCACGCTGGCGCCTACAAGCAGATCCGCAAGGTGTATATCGACACCGGCAAGGCGCGCATCGTCTATCGCGACTTCCCGCTGGATCAACGGGCGTTTCTGGCGAGCATGGTGGCGCGCTGCCTGGGCCCGGCGAAATACAGCACCATGGTTGACACGCTGTTCGCCAACCAGCGCACCTGGGCGTATGTAGGCGGCAACAAATTCGTGGCTACGCTCGGCGGCTATGCCCGATTGGCCGGAATGACCGGCGCGGAATACGAAAAGTGCATTCGGGATAAAAAACTGGCCCAGGGGCTGTTCAACCAGCGCCGGGACGACGCCCGTAAGTTCAACATCCGCTCGACGCCCACATTCATTATTGGCAAAACGCGGATTGAGGGCGCACAGCCGTTTGCAGCCTTCAAGGCTGTAATCGACCCGTTGGTGGCAGCAGCTCCAGCCAAGAAAGCGTCAGACAAGCCGGCGCCTAAGAAAGACGGCACAAGTAAGAAAGATGAAAGCGGCAAAAAGGACGCCGGCAAGCAATAGCCGGCCTCACGCGCAAGGGGACGTTGAGGAGCTTTGGTTCAGTTCACATCACTACGCCTGACGGGATTCAAGTCATTCGTCGAACCGACGCAGCTTGAAATTTCGCCCGGTCTGACCGGCATCGTTGGCCCCAATGGCTGCGGCAAGTCCAATCTGCTCGAAGCGATTCGCTGGTGCATGGGCGAAGGCAGCGCAAAAAAAATGCGCGGCGACGGCATGGATGACGTGATTTTCAGCGGCACCGGCACGCGTCCGGCGCGGAATATCGCTGAAGTCGCGCTCAAGCTCGACAATCACATGCGCGAGGCGCCGTCCGCTTTCAATCACGCGGACGAGCTCGAGGTGATCCGGCGCATTGAGCGGGAACAAGGCTCGGCCTATTCGATCAACGGCAACGAAACCCGCGCCCGCGATGTACAGCTGCTGTTTGCCGACCTTTCCACTGGCGCAAAGTCTACCGCCATTGTCAGTCAGGGCCGGGTCGCCAGCGTCATCAGCGCCAAGCCCCAGGACCGCCGGCAGTTAATCGAGGAAGCGGCTGGCATCACCGGCCTGCACTCCCGCCGTCACGAGGCGGAATTGCGTTTGAAGGCGGCGGAGACCAATCTCGAGCGGCTGGAAGATGTCATCGTCGCCCTTGAAGGCCAGATGCAAAACCTGAAACGCCAGGCGCGTCAGGCCACCCGCTACAAGAATTTGAGCGGACACGTCCGGCGGGCCGAGGCGATGGTTCTACACCTGCGCTGGGCTGCGACGCTTGCTGCACTGGATGCCGCCCAGACCGCGCTGCGGGAAAATGCTTCCCAGGTCGCCGAGTTCACGTCGGCGGCCGCGCAAGCAGCGACCGCACAGGCGGAAGCGGCTGGCGTTTTGCCGGACCTGCGGACGAAAGAAGCGGAGGCCGCAGCAGCCCTGCAACGCCTGATCGTTGAGCGCGAATCGCTGGAAGCGGAAGAAAACCGCATCAAGGCGCGCCAGGCCGAATACCAGAGCGCACTTTCCCAGATCGACGGCGATTTGACCCGCGAACGATCCTTCCTGGAGGAAGCCCAGGCGGCGCAGAACCGCCTTGAACAAGAAGCCGCGCAATTGAACGACGCCCAGGCAGGAGATGCGGACGCCCGCGCGGAAGCCGACCTCCAGGTCTCGTCCTTGCTGGATGAAGTGCAGACGCTTGAGCAGGGCTTCGCCCAGATGACCCACAAGGTCGCCGCAGAAGAGGCCCGACGCTCCGACCTCGACCGCCGGATTGGCGAGCTCGATCAACGTATCGCCCTTGCCACCCGGCAGTCGGAAGAGGCGGCGGAAGAAGCGGTCAGTTTGAAGGACCAGCCCGTCACCGTGGAGGCGGATGCCGCGCAAGAAGCAGTGGAACGGGCCGAAGCCGCCGTCACCGCAGCACAAGCTGCGGCCGACCATGCCGACGACGCCAAAGCCGCCGCAGAAACCGTGGAAGCCGAAGCAACCCGCAAAAAAACGGCGGTCGAAGAAGATGTCACCCGCCTCGCGGCAGAGATTGATGCGCTGGAAGCCGTCATCATTCGTCCCGGCGAAGAGGAATATGCCGCTGTTCTAGGCGATGTGTCGGTGACGCCCGGTTACGAGGCCGCGCTCGGCGCTGCCCTGGGCGACGACCTGGATTATTCCACCGATCCTGCTGCGCCCGGCGCATGGCAAGGTACGCAGTTGCTCGACGCGCCGGACCTGCCCGCAGGTTGCCAGGCGCTCAGTACAGTGGTGCGCGCGCCGACCCAGCTCCACCGCCGGCTCGGTCAGATTGCAGTGGCGCCGGATGGCGCCGACCTGCAGATGCTCGCCGGTCAGCTGCGCCAGGGACAACGGCTGGTGAGCAAAACCGGCGAGATGTGGCGCTGGGACGGCCTGCATCTGAAGCCTGGCGCGCAAACCGCTGCGGAGACCCGCCTGCGCCAGCGCAACCGGCTGCAGGACGCGATGCGGGAACTGTCCGCAGCGAATACCCGGCTCGAGGAAACAGCGACCGCCCATGCCGCAGCGAGGCAAACCGCGGAGACCGCAACAGAATCCGCTCGAGCGCAAGCCACTGCCCTGCGGGGCGAGCTGGTAAATTTGAGCCAGACGCGAGAGCGGCTGGATCAGGCGACCCGTGCCGCCGCCGAGCAGCGCTCACGCCTGAAGATCCTTGAGGCCGCGGTGGCCCGATTGGGCACCGAAAAATCGGAGGCCGAGACCAAGCTTGGCGAGGCCCGGATTGAGCGTGCTGCGCTCGCGTCAGGCGAATCGGAACGCCAGCAGCTGTCGCAGGCCCGGGATGATCTCGCCCAACGCCGCACCGATCTGGGCGACGCCCAGCAGGTTCAAAACCGGCTTGTGGCCGAGGCGCAGGGCCGCAATCACCGATTGGCGGCGATTTCGACCGAGGTCGCAGACTGGCAGCGGCGCAGCACGAACGGGCAATCCCATATCGACCAATTGGCCGAGCGGCGCACCCGAACCACAGAAGAACTCGCCGCACTGGACGCCATGCCCGGGGAAATCACGGCGCGCCGGCAGGCGCTGCTGACTCAGGTGTCGGAAGCGGAAGCCCGCCGGCAAGATGCGGCTGACGCGCTCGCACTCGGCGAGAACACGCTGAAGGCATGCGACGAAACCCTGCGTGCCGCAGAAGGCCGGCTCGCAGACATGCGCGAAGAGAAGGGCCGCTGTGAAGGCGCCGTGGCCCAGGCGGAACAGGCACTGGCCACCGTCATAGAGCAGGTCAAAGAGAAGCTCGACTGCGCCCCGGAAGACACGCTGGATGTGGCCGAACACAAACCCGGGACGGATCTTCCCGCGCTAGACGACATGGAGCGCAAGCTGGAGCGCCTGCTGCGCGAGCGCGAGAATATGGGCCCGGTCAATCTGCGCGCCGAGCAGGAAGCGGAAGAGTTGCAGGAGCAGATCGACACCTACACCACCGAGCGGGAAGACCTGCTCAACGCGATCGAGAAATTCCGCCGAGCCATCGCCGACCTGAACCGAGAAGGCAAGCAACGGCTTCTCGTCTCGTTCAACAAGGTCAACGACCATTTTCAGGACCTGTTCACCCGCTTGTTTGGCGGCGGCAGCGCCCACCTGCAACTGACCGACATGGACGACCCACTGAACGCCGGCATCGAGATCCTGGCGAGTCCCCCAGGCAAGAAGCTGCAACACCTGAGCCTGCTTTCCGGCGGCGAGCAGGCGCTGACGGCTCTGTCCCTCCTGTTTGCGGTGTTCCTGACGAACCCGGCGCCAATCTGTGTTCTGGACGAGGTCGATGCCCCGCTGGATGACAGCAACGTCGACCGCTTCTGCACCTTGGTCCAAGAAATCGCCGAACGAACGGATACCCGTTTCCTGGTCGTTACCCATCACCGGATGACAATGGCGCGGGTCGACAGGCTCTATGGCGTGACCATGGCGGAGCGCGGAGTTTCCCAACTCGTGTCCGTCGATCTTGAAGAAGCCGTAGAGTTGCGCGCGACGGCCTGACGCAGCACCGGCGCATATCGCCAATTTCCCCGGTTTTCTGGGAAAATGCGGCATTGCATCGCACGTCTCTAACCGGGGCGGTTGCTTGACACCTTCCAGCCCACATCAGTACCTTCGCGACGAATTCCGCACCCGTTTTGCGGCCAATCCACAGGACGGACGGGGCCGGCGGCGTTGGCGACCTGTCCAGGGTGGCAATGCCAATGGCCGACGACAAGTCTCGGAAGTCTCTCGAAGATCTAGATTCCCGGCTTCGTCGGGTTTCGGACCGGCATGAAAGCCGGGTACAGGGGAATGAAGAACGGCGAATAGCCAGAAGCGGCGTCGGTCTCGCGTTTCGGATTGCGCTCGATATCGTCGCCGGAACGGCACTGGGCGTCGCGATAGGATACGGACTGGATTATTGGCTCGGCACGTTGCCGCTGTTTCTGATCCTGTTCCTGCTTCTGGGCTTCGTCGCCGGGTTCATGAATGTTTACCGCACGCTGACCGGGCAAGGTTATGCGGTCGGGTATCAGCAGAAGGAAGACGCGGGCGATAAGCCGGATGACGGCGCCCGCGGACCGAAGGGATAGGAACGGATGGCAAGTCCGCTCGAACAGTTCAAGATCAAGCCGCTGATTGATATCCAGGCCGGCAGCCTGGACCTGTCCTATACCAACTCGTCGCTGTTCATGACGATCGCATTGGTGTTGGGTTCGGGCATTCTGATCCTGGGCATGAGCCGCGCGGCTGTAATTCCTGGGCGCATGCAGAGTATCGCTGAGCTCATGTACGAATTCGTCGGCAACCTGATACGAGATACCATCGGGAGTGAAGGACGAAAGTATTTCCCCTTCATCTTCTCCCTGTTCGTCTTCATTTTGCTCGGCAACATGCTGGGTATGATCCCCTACGCGTTCACGTTCACCAGCCACATCATCGTCACTCTGGCGCTTGCGATGGTCGTGTTTGTCGGCGTCACGATCCTTGGCTTTGCCAAACATGGCTTGCATTTTTTCAAGTTCTTCGTGCCGCCGGGCGTGCCCGGACCCATGCTATTGCTGTTGGTGCCGATCGAGGTCATTTCCTACCTCTCGCGCCCGATCAGCCTGTCCGTCCGTTTGTTCGCCAATATGCTGGCGGGCCATACCCTGATCAAAGTGATTGCCGGCTTCGTCTTTGGCCTGGGCGCCGTCACTTTCGCCGTTGGCGGCATTCTGCCCCTGGCGCTGATCACGGCGCTGACCGCCCTCGAAATCCTGATCGCGTTTCTACAAGCTTACGTGTTCGCGATCCTGACCTGTCTTTACATCAACGACGCCTTGCACATGCACTGACCGGCAGATCCAGCCGGACGGGCGTCAACAACGACGAACTGCTTAACAAGGAAGGAATTCCACTATGGACGCAAGTGCTGCCAAACTCATCGGCGCTGGCCTCGCCGTGATCGGCGTGATCGGCTCGGGCATCGGCATTGGCAACGTGTTTGCCGCATACATTCAGGCCATCGGCCGCAACCCGTCGGCCAAGGACGACGTCCGGACCGAGCTGTTCCTGGGCTTTGCCCTGGTTGAAGCGCTGGCTCTGTTCGCGCTGATCGTTGCGCTCCTGTTGCTCTTCGTATTTTAGCGCCGCTCAGGCGATGGGCCCCTGGGCCCGCAGGAGTAGACAGATGTTGAAGCCGATCCATGGCTGGGCGGCCGGCGGCGTCATGGCAATCGCCATGCCCTCCCTGGCAGCCGCAGCAGAAGGCGCCAAGAAAGCCGAGACTGGCGGCATGCCACAGCTCGACCCGTCTTCCTTTGCTTCGCAGATCTTCTGGCTGGCGATCACATTTATTCTCTTCCTGCTGATCTGCTGGAAGGTGGCGCTGCCAAAGATTGGCCAGGTTCTGGATGCGCGTCGTCAGCGCATTGAAGGGGACCTGGAAGAAGCGCGCACCTTGCGCGACGAAGCCGAACGCGTGCTGGCCGACTATGAAGAGGCTGTGGCGAAAGCCCGCTCGGATGCCCAGGCGATCATCCGGAAGACCGCAAATGACTCGCAGGAACGCGCGATCCGGGAACTGGATCGCCTTGGTGGTCAGGTCAACACGATGATTGGCGAAGCGGAGGAGCGCATCAACAAGGCGCGCGCCGAGGCCGTCGCCAACGTCAATCAGGTCGCCGGCGAACTGGCCCAGACTGCTGCTGCGAAGCTGCTGGGGGCTGATGTTTCACGCGCGGATGCGGATTCGGCGGTCGCCACCGTGCTGCAGCAAAGGGGATAGCCATGGAGAAGTTCCTGCAAACCCCTGAAACATGGGTTCTCGTCGCTTTCATTATCTTCATGCTGTTCGCGCTCTGGAAAGGGTGGACGCCGTTGACGGCGGCCCTCGACAAACGCGCGGCGACAATCAGCAATGAGATCGACGAGGCGCGCAAGCTGAGGGATGAAGCACAGGCGCTTCTTGCCGAGTATCAGCGCAAGCAACGCGACGCGGCCGATGAAGCCCAGCAGATGTTGAAGCATGCTGAGGAAGAGGCGGAGCGGGTTCGCGCCAGGGCGGAAGACGACCTGAAGGCCTCGCTGGCCCGACGGGAACAACAAGCCCGGGACCGCATCGCCCAGGCCGAAGCTCAGGCAATTGCCGATGTGCGTAATATTGCCAGCGAGGTGGCCCTTCTGGCGACTGCCAGCCTGATCAGCACCAAGTTGGACGATGCCGCTGCGCAATCCCTGATCGACCAGACCATCGATAGCCTCCCGGGCCATCTGAACTAGCCCGCGGCACGTCAATTAAAAAAGGGGCGCCCGATGTGGCGCCCCTTTTGTTTCAGCGACAGCTGACCCTGATTACCATTCGCTTTTCAGGCGGGGGGGTAGCTTGCCCTTGGTCAGAAAGTTTTTCGCCCATTTGCGCGCCCGGATGATTTCGTCACCCTGGAAGTGCTTGGTCAGCGACAAGCGATATTTGCGGGCGTTGAGCAGTCGCTTTGCTTCCGCGATCAGCAACCATGTGTAAGCGCGACGATAGTCCCGGGGAATGTGGTTACTCGACATGAGGTTCTTGGCCAGGTTCATGACCCCGTGGCGGGACCCCATCATCGCCGCCCGCCGATACCAAAAGCGGGCCTTGCCCTCATGCTGGGTCACGTAAGCGCCGCGGGTGTAATAGCTGGCGAGTCTCAGCGCTGATTTCAGATGCCCCCGGTTGGCGGCGCGGGTGTACCAGTAGATTACCTTGCGTTCGCTGTAGGGAACGCCGTCGCCGCGGGCATACAGGTTGGCGAGCTTGAACATTGCCACCAGATGGCCACGCCGCGCGGCCCGCTCATACCACTGTGCTGCCAGTTTATCGTCTTTCTCAGCGCCCTGACCGAAGTAGTAGAGCTGCGCCAGCCAATACTGGGCGCGGAGGTTGCCACGGGCCGCCAGCGGCTTCCATGTCGCGAAGGCCTTGTCATAGTCGTAGGCGCGGTAGGCGTCCTGACCATCATAGAAATCACCGCCATCTTCCGCCGCACCGGCAGCGCCACCGACGGCCAGCGCAAACAGCGCTGCGATGATCAGAAACCAGTTATTCCGCGGCATTCTCATAGGCCTCCAACGGTGGACAGGCGCACACCAGATGTCTGTCTCCGTACGCATTGTCTATACGCGCGATAGGAGGCCAATATTTATCAGAACGCAAGATTGCTGTGGGAAATGCGGCCTTTTCCCGGCTGTAGGGGTGAGACCAGGTATCAGCGAGCAGGTCTTCGGCTGTGTGGGGTGCGTTCACCAGCGGATTGTCGTCGGCGGGCTGACTGCCGGTTTCGATCGCCCGAATCTCCTCCCGGATGGCGATCATGGCGCCGCAGAAGCGGTTCAGCTCCTCCATCGATTCGCTTTCCGTTGGCTCGATCATCAGCGTGCCGGCAACCGGGAAGGACATGGTTGGCGCGTGGAAGCCATAATCCATCAGCCGCTTGGCGACATCATCGACCGATACCACATCCTTCAGGTGCCGGAGATCGATGATGCATTCATGGGCCACCAGCCCTCCCGGGCCGGTGTAGAGCACCGGGAAATGATCTCGCAGCTGCGCCGCCACATAGTTTGCGTTGAGGATCGCCACCTGGGTTGAGCGGGTCAGACCTTGGGCGCCCATCATAAGGATATAGGCCCAGGATATCGCCAGGATCCCGGCGCTGCCCCAGGGCGCAGCCGAAACCGGGCCGATCGCCTGGTCGCCACCACATTCAGGACGGACCGAATGGCCGGGAAGAAACGGCGCCAGATGTGCGCCGACGCCGATGGGTCCGACACCGGGCCCACCACCGCCATGCGGAATGCAGAAGGTCTTGTGCAGATTTAGGTGGGCGACATCGGGTCCGAACTGCCCGGGTTTGGCGATTCCCACCAGGGCATTGAGGTTGGCGCCATCCATGTAGACTTGGCCGCCATGATCGTGGACGATTTGGCAAATATCGACAATCGCCTCCTCGAAGACGCCATGGGTGGATGGGTAGGTCACCATCAGGGCCGCCAGCTCGGCGGCGTGCTGCTCCGCTTTGGCGCGCAGGTCACCCACGTCAATGTTGCCGTCCGTATCACAGCCCACCACCACCACCCGCATGCCGGCCATCACGGCGCTTGCGGGATTGGTGCCGTGCGCGGAGCTGGGTATCAGGCAAATGTCGCGGCCCGCGTCGCCACGGCTGTGATGCCAGGCGCGGATTGCCAACAGGCCGGCATATTCGCCCTGTGACCCCGCGTTCGGCTGCACCGTTACCGCGTCAAATCCGGTAATCTTGCAAAGTTGCGCCTCGAGCGCCCGGATCAGCGCGACAAAGCCCACTGTCTGGTCCGCCGGCGCGAAAGGATGCATGTTCGCAAAGGCCGGCCAGCTCACCGGCTCCATTTCTGCCGCCGCATTCAGCTTCATGGTGCAGGACCCAAGCGGGATCATCGACCGGTTGAGCGCGATATCCTTGTCTTCCAGCCGTTTCAGGTAGCGCAGCATTTCAGTTTCCGAGCGATACCGGTGGAAGACGGGATGGTCCAGATAATCCACAGGACGTGTGGCCGTCGCAGCCACCTCGTCTCCAATCTCCGGCCAGTCGGCCATATCGGGCGCGAATGCCGCGCAAAGAGCCGCTACATCCTCGCGGGTTGCGGTTTCATCCAGGGACACGCCTATCCGGTCTTCATCTATCAGCCGCAAATTGTAGCCGGCGCTGACCGCCCGATCACAAATTGCATCGCCTTGCCCCGCGGCATGAATCACAAGGGTGTCGAAGTGATCTCTGGTTTCAACGACGAGCCCAGCTTCCGTGAGTGCGTCTTTCAACACCGACGCCAGGGCCTTTATCCTGAGCGCGATGCGTTGCAGGCCTTCCGGCCCGTGCCAGGCGCCATAGAGGCCCGCCATCACCGCCAGAAGGACCTGCGCCGTGCAGATGTTGCTGGTCGCCTTCTCCCGCCGGATATGCTGCTCACGGGTCTGCAGCGCCAGGCGGTAGGCGGTTCGTCCGTGACGGTCGATCGAGACCCCCACCAGTCGGCCCGGCAGACTGCGCTTGTAGGCGTCACTGGTGGCCATATAGGCGGCATGGGGGCCGCCGAACATCATTGGCACCCCGAAGCGCTGGGTGCTGCCCACCGCCACGTCCGCGCCCCAGGACCCCGGCGGCGCGATGAGCGTCAAGGCCAGCAAATCCACAGCCGCCACTACAAGGCCGCCTTGATCGTGGATCGCAGTTGCGAACGCCGCGTAGTCGTAAATTTCGCCCCAGGTATCGGGATATTGCACCAGTGCGCCGAAGACTTCGGCTGCGAGGGGCTGGCGGTGATCGCCAATCACAAGTTCGATCCCCAGAGGCTCCGCGCGGGTTTTCAACACATCGATGGTTTGCGGATGACAGGCATCAGAGACGAAAAACACGTCGCTCTTCGATTTGCCGACCCGACGGCATAGGGTCATGGCCTCAGCCGCCGCCGTCGCCTCATCAAGCAGCGACGCGTTGGCCATGGGCAGGCCGGTCAGATCCGCCACCATGGTCTGAAAGTTGAGCAGCGCCTCCAAACGGCCTTGGGAAATCTCAGGTTGGTAAGGGGTATAGGCGGTGTACCAGCCTGGATTCTCCAGCACGTTGCGGCGGATCACCGGCGGCGTGATGGTGCCGTAATAGCCCATGCCAATGAAGGATTTGAGGGGACTGTTCTGCGCTGCGAATTCCTGAAGGGTTGCCTGGACGTCCGCTTCCGTCCGCGGTCCCGGCAGGTCCATCGGGTCCCTGCTGCGGATCACGTCAGGAACCGCCTGATCGATCAGGTCCTCTAATGAAGACTGCCCAATCTTCGACAGCATCTGCAAGATCTCGTCATCCGACGGACCGATATGCCGACCGATGAACTCATCCTGAGCTTCCAGATCGGACAATCGATGCGGTTCCATAGCTCCCTCCCGTCCGGGCACTAGTCTTCCAAACCCGAAACAAATTCGCGATAAGCCGCATCGTCCAAAAGAGCGTCCAGTTCACCGGGATCGGCCACCCTGATCCTGGCGATCCAGCCAGTTGTTTCGGCGCCGCTATTGATGGTTTCCGGCGCATCATCCAACGCGCCATTGACCTCAACCACTTCACCGCCGGCCGGCGCATATATCTCGCTGGCTGCCTTGACCGATTCGACCACTGCAAACTGGCCCTTGGCCGCAACGGTGGCGCCAACCTCAGGGAGTTCCACAAACACAATCTCTCCCAGTTGTTCCTGGGCGTAGTCGGAGATCCCCACGGTGCCGATGTCCCCGTCCATTTCGATCCATTCGTGATCCTGACTGAATTTTTTACCGCTCATCGAGCTCGCTCCTTGAAGTTGATTTCATGATTTGTGATAGCGCTGGGCCACGAAGGGCATCTTCGTTACCCGCGCAGGCAGCCGTTTTTCCCGCACCACCAGGTTCACCGCGGTATCCAGCTGGGCAAAGGCTGCATCGACGTAGCCCATGGCAACAGGCGCCCCGATAGTTGGCCCAAATCCACCGCTGGTGATTTGCCCAATCTCCTGCCCATCCTGATTTTCAATCGCGGCGCCTTCCCGGGCGGGCGCCCGACCCTCAGGCAAGAAACCAACTCTTTTGCACGCTGCGCCGTCACGCAACTGCTGCTGGATGGTCTCAGCGCCGGGAAATCCGCCTTCTTCGCGGCGCCGCTTCCCGATGGACCAGGCCAGCGCCGCTTCGATTGGCGTGGTGGTTTCGTCGATATCGTGGCCGTAGAGGCACAAACCTGCCTCAAGCCGCAGCGAATCCCGCGCGCCTAACCCTGCTGGCGCGACGTGCGGGTGCCCGAGCAGCTGTTCCGCCAGGGACGCCGCGTGCACCGAAGGGGCCGATATCTCGTAGCCATCTTCGCCCGTGTAGCCGGACCGGCTGACCAGGCAATCGATGCCCCCCACATCAATTGCAGCGGCCTCCATAAAGCTCAACTCATTGGCTGCCGGCGCCAGGCTCGAGAGTGCAGCAGCGGCTGCCGGCCCCTGCAACGCCATCAGCGCCCGGTCCTCAAGAACGTCGACATTGTCTGTTCCCAGCGCACCGCGCATCAGGGCGATGTCAGCGTCCTTGACGGCGGCGTTGACCACCACGAATAAGTGGTCCGCGAACCGGGTGACCATCAGATCGTCAAGGATTCCGCCCTGTGGGTTCGTGAACTGGGTGTAGCGCATGCGGCCCACGCCCAGAGCGGAGATTTCGCCCGGCACCAGTGTTTCCATTGCCGCCGCCGCGTCTGTGCCTGTGACCCTGATCTGGCCCATATGGGACACATCGAAAAGCGAAGCCTGGCTGCGGGTGTGATTGTGCTCTGCCATGATGCCGTCAAACTGAAGGGGCATCTCATAGCCGGCGAAAGGCACCATCCGACCGCCGAGGGACCGGTTGAACTCGGTCAGGGGTGTTGATTTGGGCGGGATGCTCTCGCTCACCGTTCGGTTCCGTTGCTGATCGGATCCCTGGGGACCCATGGCCGTCCGGCGGGCAACTACCCGGCGAACGCCCCCTCTGTCACGGAACCTGAGAGATTGACCGTCGCGGCCCGGTCGGACCGCCGCGCGGCTTTCCCCTTCGGTGAGCCCACCGACATAAATGTCGGCGGCCTGCTTTCCAGAGGCGCCTCACCCTGCGGTCCATTTGCCTGAGAGTTTCCGGGGCGGTTGCTCCTTCGGCGCCGGCCTTCCTGCTTCCAGGGGCCGGTCTCTCCCACAGGGATCAACGGCAAATGCAACGACACCCTATCCGGACCTCCCCGAGAGTCAAGCGGGTCCGGCGCTGTGGTTATTTCTCCGCCCGGCGGTCGTTGTAACGGCGTTCCTTCTCGGTGAGCTGGAAACCGATCCAGGTCTCGAAACGCAGGCCCGTGCCACCGCGGCTGGTGTCATAGGACTGGCCGCTCTCTGCGCTGTACCGAACCGCGCCACTACCGAGCCTCACGCTGGCGCTATAGATTTTCTTGTTGAGGATCGTGCCGCGCCGGTCGGTCACCAGCACGAAATATTTGAACCGGGCGCGGCCGCCGCGCATGGCCGGCCCGCGGCGCACAGTCACCGTGCTGGTGGTCTCCGCCTCGATGCTGGCCGGCAGGTTGGTGCGCTGATCGAAATACTGACAGGTCACCTTGATATCGACGATTTCCGCCGTAAACATGATGTTCTGAGGGGTCTCCGGGGCGCCCGGCACAAAGCGTGTCAGCGTGGAAAGCCGATCGACAATTGCCACCCTGGGGCAGACACCCTGGCGACTTTGCACGCAGGCGGACAGCACTGCGACCCCGGTGATCAGGAGAAAGGCGACAGGCGCGAGCCGTGCCCATCTGGCGTGAACAATTGTTTGCATGGATAAAATCGCCGGTGTTTAGAGACTGTTGTGCGTACCGTCGCAGAATGGCTGATCTTTGGTTGCCTTGCAGCCGCAAAGCCAAGCTTCCTCGGATTCTTCCTGCTTGAAGACCACAGGTGTAAGTCCCGTCCCCTTGTGCGAACCGTCGCAATAGGGCTGGCTCTGACTGAGGCCGCAGGCACACCAAGCATAGGATTTTCCAGCCTCGAGCGCCACGTTGTAAGGCTCTTTCTGGGCGGGAACTGGGTCGGTCATCATGGGCTCCAGCGCACAAGTTCAATCCGGGCGAAATCGCTGGCGGACTGTAGGAGACGCACCCCGCCCACACAAGCCCGACAAACTCCAAGCGCGGCACATGAGCAGATTGCCCCTGCTGCGCGTGACCGGCTATCTAGCGGCTGGATCAGATCAGGCGACCGGAAATGGCCGTTTACACCGAAGTCACAGACGGCGAGCTTGCAGACTTTCTCCGCGAGTATGATATCGGCGAGATGATGTCCCTCAAGGGCATCGCCGAAGGGGTGGAGAACAGCAACTATTTCCTGCAGACCGACCGCGACTCCTACATCCTGACGCTTTACGAGAAGCGGGTTGACCCGGTCGATCTGCCCTTCTTTCTGGGGCTAATGGATTTCCTGGCGGGGCAAGGCATCCTTTCCCCCACACCGATTCACGGCCGGGACGGTGCCGCGCTGCGCCAGTTGTGCGGCCGGCCGGCGGCGATCATCTCATTCCTGCCCGGGGTTTCACCGCGCCGGGTGCAGCTTCGCCAATGCGCGCCACTTGGCGAAGCGCTGGCGGCTTTCCACACGGCAAGCGCCAAGTTTGACCAGAACCGCCCCAACAGCCTGAGCGTCGACGCCTGGCGACCACTGTTCGAGCGGTGCGCGGCGCGGGCGCACGAGGTGCAGAATGGGCTGGCAGGAGAGATCGAGGCGGAACTTGGATTCCTTGAGGCGAACTGGCCCACAGACCTGCCGGCAGGCGTAATCCACGCCGACCTGTTTCCGGATAACGTGTTCTTTCTGCATGACGAGGTGTCCGGCCTCATCGACTTCTATTTCGCCTGCACCGACTTCCTCGCATACGACTTGGCGATCTGCCTGAACGCCTGGTGCTTCGAGACCGATGGCAGCTTCAATATCACCAAGGCGCGGCACATGGTGCGGGCCTACCGCAAGACACGAAACGTGGAAACCGAAGAGATGGCGGCGCTGCCGTTGCTGCTGCGTGGCAGCGCGCTGCGGTTCCTGCTGACCCGACTACACGACTGGATCTTCCACCCGGAAGGCGCACTCGTCACCCCCAAGAACCCGCTCGAATATTATCGCAAGCTACGGTTTCACCAGAGCGTCAGCCGACCGGGCGAGTTGGGGCTCGATTGATGGCCGATGCCCCCAAGCTGGTGGACATCTTCACCGACGGCGCCTGCAGCGGCAATCCGGGACCTGGCGGCTGGGGCGCGCTGATGCGTTTTGGCGACACGGAAAAGGAAATCACCGGCGGTGCGCCCGAGACCACAAACAACCGCATGGAGATGATGGCGGCGATCCAGGCGCTGGACGCTTTAAAGGAACCGGTTGCCGTCCGGCTGCATACGGACAGCACCTATCTCCGCGATGGCATCACCAAATGGATCCATGAATGGAAAGCACGCGGCTGGCGCACCGCTGCGAAGAAACCGGTCAAGAATGAGGACCTGTGGCGGGAACTGGAGGCGGTCCAGGCACGGCACAGCGTGGAGTGGATTTGGGTGAAGGGCCATGCCGGCCACGTGGAGAATGAACGGGCAGACGAACTGGCGCGGCAGGGTATGGCACCCTATCTTTCAGACTGATCCGCCTGCTTCAGCCGGTCGAGCCGCAGCCGGTGACGTCCATCGGTCAGCCGCAGCACGCCGCCATAAACCGCCATCAGCACACCCGCCCCGGTCGCGCCCGCAATCAGGAACATGATCAGCACCTGATATTTGACCGCCTCTTCCGGGGGCGTGCCGGAAAGAATTTGCCCCGTCATCATGCCCGGCAGCGCGACAACGCCGGCAGCGGCCATGGAGTTGATGATGGGTATGAAACCGCTGCGTAGCGCCGGCACGACGACCACCCGCATCGCATCAAACCGGGGATGGCCGAGCGCCAGCCGCGCCTCCACCGCCGCCTGATCGCGCACTGTTGCGGTGGTCAGCGTGTCCAGACCCAGGGCAACGCCGGTCATGGTGTTGCCCAGGATCATGCCCAACAACGGCACGGCATAGCGAGGATCATACCACGGCTCGGGCTGGACCAGAGCACCCAGGGCGAGGAGGGTCACGACCACGCTTGAAAGCACCATGCTGGAGGCGCCAAGGCCATAGGCCCAGAACCCGCGGAGCCGCCGTGCCTGACGCGCATATACCTCATATCCGGCCATGCCCAGCATCACAGAGGCGACCAACAAGGTCCACCAGGGCGACTGGACCGAAAACAACCAGACCAGCACCAGGCCAATCAGGGCCAGCTGCACGGTCATGCGCACACCGGCAATGATCAGGGACCGTGTCAGGCCCAGCCCCAGCACCAGAGACGCCAAAGCATTCAGCAACACCAGACCGGCGGCGATGCCCAGGTCCCAATAGCTGAGTGGGATGACGTTCATAGAGTGGCCACGCGCGTTTCCCCGGCATCCAGCACCACCGCACGCGTCGCCAGCCGCGTCGACTGCGCCCCATCGTGGGTGACGAGCAACGCACAGGCGCCACTTTCCAGCCGGTCCCGGATCAACTGCTCGGCGGCTGCTTCCGTCTCCGCATCCAGCGACGCCGTCGGCTCATCGAGCAACAGCACACGCGGCTCGAGCAACAGGTTGCGCACCAGCGCCAGACGCTGCCGTTCGCCGCTGGAAAGCCGCGACACCTGCCAGGTCGTGCAATCTGCCGCCAGACCCAGCGCATCGAACAGCGGTGCGGCGGCCGCCAGATCGGTCAAATGCGGCGCGACCGTATCCGCCCACCAACCGGGCGTCGCGGCCAGATAGGAGACCTGCAGCCGCCAGGCCGGGGCGGGCGTTTCGTCCCGGACGGCGCCAAAAGCTTCTACCAGGCCCGTACTCGGCTCCAGATCCGCCACGGCCCGCAACAGACGGCTCTTGCCCGCGCCGGAGGGACCGGTCACCACGACACACTCGCCTGCGGGCACCTCGAGCAGGTCAAGATGGCGGGTGTGCCAGGAGAAATCACTTATCCGCAGCATGGCAGCGACCCTACGCCCGGTCCCGCCAAAAACAAAGGCGCGGCGCCGGGGAATGCACCCCGGCGAACCGCGCCCTCATTGCAAAATGGCGATGGTCTACAAGGCGGTTTAAACGGCTTCCAGCATCGCTTCGGCGCTGGAAACTTCGAATGCGCCCGGCTCTTCAACATTCAGCGCCGTAACGGTGCCGTTATCGACGACCATCGCGTAGCGCTGCGAGCGCGTGCCCATGCCGAAGCCGGTGCCATCCATCTCCAGACCCATGGCCTTGGTGAAATCAGCGTTGCCATCAGCCAGCATCATGACCGCGTCGCCAACATTCTGGTCCTTGCCCCAGGCGTTCATGACAAACGCATCATTGACCGAGAGGCAGGCAATGGCATCAACGCCCTTGCCCTTTAAATCACCGGCTTTCTGCACAAAGCCCGGCAGGTGCTTTGCAGAGCAGGTGGGTGTGAATGCGCCCGGCAGGGCAAACAGCACCACTTTCTTGCCGCCGAAGAGTTCCTCGGAGGAAATGTCCGACATGCCTTCTTCGGTGATGGTCTTGAGTTTTACGGAGGGTACGGAGTCGCCAACGTTGATGGCCATGATGCTCCCCTTTGTTCTGTTTGCTTGATTAAGCGTTTTGATGGGTCGGCCTCTGCGGAGATCATGTCCGCGTTGGCATGCAGATGCTTAGATAGGCAGGCTGCGGCCAAAATCCAGACCACCAGCGGCTGTTTTCTGCCGCACATTGTCCATATATTATGGTGGAAGAGCAGGATCCCATGGGCGATGAACAGTATCTGACAGGCAGCCTCCTGATTGCCATGCCGGCGATGCCCGACCCCCGTTTCAGCGAATCGGTGATCTATCTGTGCGCCCACTCGGAAGAGGGCGCTATGGGGCTGGTGATTAACCGGATGGCCGAAAATATCGACTTTGCCGAACTGATTGACCAACTGGACGTTGACGTCCCCGCCAGCCAGACAGGCCTGCCGGTCCATTCCGGCGGTCCCGTGGAATCTGGCCGCGGCTTCGTGCTGCACTCCCGAGACTACGAGTGCGAGGGCACCATGGAGGTGGACGATGGCATCGCCCTGAGCGCTTCGGTCGAGGTGCTGCGCGAGATCGCCCATGGCCGCGGGCCGGAGAAACGGCTGCTTGCACTCGGCTATGCCGGCTGGGGACCCGGCCAGCTTGAGCACGAGATCCAGGACAATGGCTGGCTGCACGTTGCCGCAGATGATGACTTGGTCTTCGGCGCCGGGATCAGCGGCAAATGGACCGCGGCGCTGGCCAAGATCGGCATCGATCCGGCCCAGTTGGCCAGCAACTTTGGCCGCGCCTGAGCCTTCCGCATCGGGCAGTCGTCAAGATTTCACTTGGACTCGCCTTCACGGCGTGCATGATCGTTGCAAGGAACAAGAAATTTGGGGGGAAGTTGCCATGGCATTCGTCCGCAATCTGGGCATCGCATTCGCCTGCGGCTTTGCCGGCACGCTGGTCTTCTATGCGGCGCTGATCGTCGCCGACCGGGTTGGTCTGCCTGACATACTCGGTCTCAAGGGCCGGCCTGTGCCGCCGCTAACGCCGACCATCTATATGCTGGGCACCTGGGGCGGCATCTGGGCCCTGCTGCTGGCTCTGCCCTGGCTCAGCCGTCTATGGTTGATCCGCGGCATTGTCATCGGCCTGATCGCCACCGCGGGAGCAATCTGGCTGTTCGGCAAACTGCCACCGCAATTCCATATGATCTGGGTCTATGCCGCTATTCTGAACGTAATTTGGGGTCTTGCGGCGGCGCTATTCTATCGGGTGGTTTCCATAGAATATTGACCCGGGAGGTTCGAAAGTAAGCCTCCTGGTAAAGGCAATAGGTTCAGTCCCTGAGAGGCTCAGCCTCTAAGTGACGCGGCCATGGAGTCCCTGTCAGGTATCTTGTCAACGGGCCCGACGGCGGCGGCGGTCAAGCCACCGTCAAGAAGCCTGCCACCAACCTGGCGTACGCCGTCACTGGTAACGCCGTCGACCCGTGCAACCACTTCCGACACTTCCAATACCCGACCGTAGGTCAGCATCTGGTGTGCCAATTGCTCGATCCGCGCACTGGTGCTTTCCAGTGACATGACGATGCCGGATTTGATCTGCGCCTTTGCCCGCGCAAGTTCGTCATCGCCCACGGTGACAGAGAGATCACGCATCTCACCAAAGATCACAGGCAGCAAATCGCCGATCTGGTCCCGTCCCGTGCCGGCATAAACCCCGAACAGGCCGGTATCTGTATAGGCGCTGGTGAAGCTGTAAATGCTGTAGACTAGGCCGCGCTTCTCCCGCACTTCCTGAAACAGGCGCGAGGACATGCCGCCGCCAAGGATCGTCGAGTAGACCGATAGCGGATAGAAATCGTCGTCTGTCAGGCTGACGCCCGGTAGGCCCAGTACCAGATGCACCTGCTCCAGGTCCCGTTTCTCACAATGCGCGCCGCCCACATAATCGCCGGCCGCTGGCGGCGACTGATCCCCTGACGGCAAGCTGCCAAAAGCCGCTTCCGCCAGCGTCACCAGGGCATCGTGTTCCACAGCACCCGCAGCCGCCAAGACGATCCGCCCGGCGTGATAGTTGCCGCGCAGATAGTCCACCAGCGCCTGACGCGGCATGGCGGACACCACCTCACGCTCGCCGAGCACGGATCGGCCGAGTGGTTGATTCGGAAAGGCGATTGCCTGAAAATTCTCAAACACCTGATCATCCGGCGTGTCCTGGGCCTGACCGATCTCCTGCAGAATGACCTCGCGCTCCCGGGCCAGTTCTTCCTCGTCGAAGGCCGGCTCCTGGGTGATGTCCGCGATCAGATCGATCGCCAGCGCCAGATCCTCTTTCAGCACCTTGGCGTAATAGGCGGTGGCTTCGCGGGAAGTCCAGGCGTTGATATAGCCGCCTACAGCCTCGATCTCTTCGGCGATCTGACGTGCTGAGCGCCGGCGGGTTCCTTTGAACGCCATATGCTCGAGCAGATGGGAAATACCGTTCACTTCCGCCGGCTCGTGCCGCGCGCCCACCGCGACCCAGGCGCCAACAGAAACAGTCTCCACCCGCGGCATCGTCTCCGACACCACCCGCAAACCGTTGGTGAGCGTTGTGACCCGCACGGTCATGCTGTCACTCCGCCGGCGGCTATGGCGTGGGCGCGGACGAAGGCCTCCACTGCCGCTGGATCATTTGGCAGGTCCGTGGCCTGCTCTGGCAGGGTCATCAGGTCCGCCATGTGCTCAGGCAAGCCCGGGCGGACGCCCGTTGCCGTTTCCACTGCGTCCGGGAATTTAGCCGGATGGGCCGTCGCCAGCACCACCATGGGAATATCTGGGTCCATATGTATGTCTCGTGCGGCGGCAAGCCCCACAGCCGTATGCGGATCAACCAGGACGCCGGTTTCCCGGAACAGGTCGCCAATGGTCGCCAACGTGTCTTCGTCCGAGAAGCGCGCGCCCCGGAACAGCCCCCGCACGGTCTTGTAGGGGTTCTGGTCCATGACAAAGCGTCCATCCCGACGAAAGGCCGTCATCAGTGCCTCGATCTTTCCGCCATCTCGGTCGTAAAGATCGAACAACAGCCGCTCGAAATTGCTGGAGATCTGTATGTCCATGCTGGGGCTCAGACTCGGCTCCACCGAACGAATCTCCATTGTGGCGCTTTCGAAAAACCGGGTGAGGATGTCGTTCCGGTTGGAGCCGACGATCAACTGGTGGATCGGCAGACCCATCTGGCGGGCACAATAGCCGGCATAGACATTGCCGAAATTGCCCGTGGGGACAGCGAAGGAAATTTTCTCCGGGGCGCCAAGCCGCAGCCAGGCCCAGACATAATAGGCGATCTGCGCCACCACACGCGCCCAGTTGATGGAATTGACCGCCGACATCCCAAACTCGGCGCGCAACGCCGGGTCGCCCAGGAGCGCTTTGGCGATGTCCTGGCAGTCATCGAAGGTGCCATCGACCGCGATGTTGTAAACGTTGGGCGCGTCGACAGTGGTCATTTGCCGGCGCTGCACATCAGACACCCGGTCTTTTGGGTGCAGCATGAAGATGTCCAGGTGCGCCCGGTCCCGGCACGCGGCAATCGCAGCGGAACCCGTGTCGCCGGAGGTGGCGCCAACGATGGTCAACCGACGTCCGTGCTGGGCCAGGATATGGTCGAACAATCGGCCCAGCAGTTGTAAGGCGAAGTCCTTGAACGCCAGCGTCGGCCCGTGGAAAAGCTCCATCATATGCAGGCCGCCACCCAGATTGGACAGCGGCGCCACATCCGGGTCATCAAAGGCGGCGTAGGTTTCCGTCAGCATGGGGCCAAAGACATTCGACCCCAAGGCGTCCCCCAAATAGGGTGCGATCACCCGTTCGGCGACCGCGGCATAGGGCAGGCCTGCCCATTCCCCGGCATCCGGCGGCAGCGCCGGCCAGGATGCAGGCACATAGAGGCCGCCGTCGCTGGCAAGGCCAGCGAGCAACACATCCTCGAAGCCGAGTTCCGGCGCTTGGCCGCGGGTTGAGACGTAACGCATGTGTGGGCT
Organism: Alphaproteobacteria bacterium; assembly: GCA_021776685.1. Lineage (GTDB taxonomy): Bacteria > Pseudomonadota > Alphaproteobacteria > Bin65 > Bin65 > JAJFFJ01. The sequence continues at coordinate 10,661 of JAJFFJ010000040.1, read as the reverse complement.
GTATCCCTTAAAAATGACCGCAGACCTATAGCCTTTCCCCGCGCCTGATGACAGGGGTGGGGATGCGGGGGTGCGACCACTGGCGCAGCCCGCAGTTTTCCTCCCCTGCGGCCATCTAGGACCCTCCCCTGGGGCGCGCCATCGCCTATATCCTGTGCAACCCAATTCACTCGCTGACGGAGACAGTCCCTGCGCATCTTCGGCGTCACCCCCCGGTTCTGGCCGACCGCCATCTCTCTGGTGATGGTGGTGACCACGTTTGCATTGGGGGCGTGGCAGGTGCAGCGCCTTTTCTGGAAGCAGGCACTGATCGATGCGCGCCAAACCAAGAGCCAGGCAGCGCCGCTGTCGACCCTGCCAACGGCATTCGCCGTGGATGCTCACGGCTTTCGCCGGGTTCAGGTCAAAGGCCGGTTTCTGCACGACAAGGAACTTTATGTGGGCGCCCGTTCGCTCAACGGAAATCTGGGCTTTCATGTGGTAACGCCCCTCCGACTGGCCGATGGCAGCCATCTGCTGATCAATCGGGGCTGGATTCCAACCAGCTTGAAGACCCCCTCCCTGCGCGCGGCAGGGCAGATCCCAGGCCAGGCGACCGTTATCGGCTATCTGCGCGGTGCACAGGCGCCAGGTTGGTTCACGCTGGACAACAAACCCGGCCTGAATATCTGGTATTTCGTTGACGTCACAGCAATGGCAACGGCCACGGGCCTGTCCCGGGTCAAACCGTTTTATCTGGAGGCTGCGAAGGCGGTGATTCCGGGTGGCTATCCGCTGGGCGGCCAGACCCGCCTGAACTTGCGCAACGACCACCTGCAATATGCCATCACCTGGTTCTCCATGGCTCTGGCGGGGACCATTATCTGGTATCTGTGGCATCGCCGCCGCGAGCGGGATGATGACGAGGAAACAGGACCCGGCACGACATGACCGCCACTGCCTATTCACAGCTTGAAGACCGCTTTCGCCGGGCATCGCTGGTCGGTGACGCCGCCGGTTTCCTCGGTTGGGACGCCCAGGTGCTGATGCCGGAGGGCAGTGCCCAGTCGCGCGCGGAGATTTCCGCCGCCTTGCAGCTGGTGACCCATGAGGCCCTCACCGCTCCGGAAGTGGCAGACCTGCTGGAGGCCGCCGGGGAAGACAGCAGTCTGGACGCCTGGCAGACGGCTAACCTGCGCGAAATGCGCCGCCGTTGGGTGCACAAGACCGCGGTAGATGCCCGGCTGGTGGAAGCCATGGCCCGGGCCGAATCTGCATGCGAAATGGCTTGGCGCGCCGCTCGGCCCGCCAGCGATTTCAAGGCGGTTCTGCCGCTGACCGAAGAGCTCTTGCGCCTCTCGATGGAAGCCGGTGAGGCCAAAGCAGCGGCGCTGGACGTCAGCGTCTATGACGCATTGCTGGATCAGTTTGAGCCTGGCGGCAGGTCCGCGGACATCGATCTGTTGTTCGACGACCTGGCTGGCTTTTTGCCAGATCTGACCCAGCAGGTGCTGGATCATCAGGCGTCAAATCCACCGTTGCCGCTTGACGGCCCGTTCGCGGTCGATCGCCAGCGGGACCTGGGCGTGCGGCTGATGGAGGTGCTGGGCTTTGATTTCACCCGAGGGCGGCTTGATGTAAGCCTGCACCCCTTTTGCGGCGGCACGCCGGACGACCTGCGGATCACCACCCGCTACGACACCGACGATTTTACCTCAGCGTTGATGGGCGTGCTGCACGAGACCGGCCACGCCCTCTATGAAAAGCAATTACCGGAGGACTGGCGGCATCAGCCCATAGGCAGTGCGCGCGGCATGGCAGTGCATGAAAGCCAGTCATTGCTGATGGAAATGCAGGCCTGCCGGTCCAGCGAGTTTTTGGATTTCGCCGCACCCCTGATGCGCGAGACATTTGCCGCCGGCTCAGACACCTCAGGCCCGGCCTGGCGGGCCGAAAATCTGACGCGCATCTATACTCGGGTGGCGCGGAGCCTGATCCGCGTCGATGCAGACGAGGTCACCTACCCCGCCCACGTCATCCTGCGCTATCGCCTCGAGCGGGCGATGATCGGCGGAGATCTGAGGCTGGCGGATCTGCCGGGCGCGTGGCGTGAGGGCATGGACGAGTTGCTCGGCGTGACCCCGCCGGATGACCGGCTTGGCTGCCTGCAGGACATCCACTGGTATTCCGGCGCCTGGGGCTATTTCCCGACATATACGCTCGGCGCGCTGGCCGCCGCACAGATTTTCGATGCCGCGACCCGCGCCGAGCCCGACATCCTGCCGGGAATCGCCCGGGGCGATTTCACGCCCCTACTCGGGTGGCTCGCCACGCACATCCACGGCCGCGGCTCCTTCCTGTCCACCGGCGACCTGATTGAGGAAGCCACCGGCGCGCCACTCGGCGCAGAAGTGTTCCGCGCGCACCTGGAACGGCGATATCTGGCAAAATAGGTCGCGCCGCCCCAAGTGCACCGGGCGGAGCAGCCCCGCTCATTCGTCGTAGGTCTCGCGGCGGTGTCGGTATTGCAGGGCGATCATCAGGCCCTTCAGGGGGCGCACAAGCCCAAGGGTCAGGATGAGGATCAGCGGCAGCCATAGGGCGGCGTGGATCCAGTAGGCTGGCCGCCAGGCGATCTCCACCCATAACGCCAGTCCGACGACGGCAAAGCCAACGATCAGAATAATGAAGGCGACTGGCCCGTCGCCACTGTCATGCTTGCCGAGCGCCAGGCCACAGTCTCCGCATTCGTCGGCAACTTCGAGAAATCCGGAAAACATGCGCCCCCGACCGCACCGGGGACACCGTCCCCGGAGGCCGGTGGAGAAGGGCGAGGGCGTCACGCGGGGTCCGGACCCGGCGTGGATCAGTGGGCCGCGATCGGTGCGCCAGCGCTGCCCCAGATGTAGATGCAGAAGAACAGGAACAGCCACACGACGTCGACGAAGTGCCAGTACCAGGCCGCTGCCTCAAAGCCAAAGTGATGGTCAGCCTTGAAGTGCCCCGCCTGTGCCCTGACCCAGCATACCGCCAGGAAGATGGTGCCGACGATCACGTGGAAGCCGTGGAAGCCGGTCGCCATGAAGAAGGTCGACGGATAGGCGCCTCCAGCCACGACCTTGCCGTTGACGATGCTGGTTTCAACGTCGAAGCCGAAAGAGAACGGCGCCTCCAAATATTCCACTGCCTGAAGGGCGGTAAAAGAGAGGCCCAGAAGCACCGTGATCCCCAGCCCCCAGACAACTTCGCCCCGTTTGCCTTCCCGGAGTGCGTGATGCGCCCAGGTGACCGTGCAGCCGGAGAGCAGCAGGATCATCGTGTTGAGGAAGGGAAGATCCCAAGGGTCGAATACCTGGATATGCTTCGGCGGCCAGACGCCGCCATTTGCCAGGTGCCGCGCTTCCTGCTGCCAGATGGCCGGGTCGAAATAGGGGATATCAAGGACTGGCCCGCCTGCAGCGTATAGCGAATTGTCGAAGAAGGCCCAGAAGAAGGCGGAGAAAAACATGACCTCGGAGGCAATGAACAGCGCCATGCCATAGCGCAGGCCCAGCTGCACCACCGGTGTGTGATGGCCCTGATGCTCCGCCTCGTCAGTGACATCGCGCCACCAGACAAACATCGTGAACAACACCAGCAACAGACCCGGCACAGCGATCCACCAGCCGATTTGCGTGAACGTGGGCTTCAGGCTTTCACCAAAGATATCCGGATGCATCGCGACGACTGCGCCAAACAGCATCAACAGTGCTGCTGTCGCGCCGACGGCCGGCCACGGGCTCGGGTCGACCAGATGATATGGATGCTTGTTTGCGCCTGCCATGGATAGGTCCCCTGTCGGATCAAGGCCGCGGAACAGATACCGCGCCTAGCCCCCCTTGTTGTTGGCTTTACCGCGCGTGGCTGGCCGCGTGGCCTGCTTGCGGGCGCGGAAAAATGTGTAGGACAGCGTGATCACTGAGACGTCGCGAAGGTTTTTCGCCTTCAGGATCGCCGGATCCACGAAGAAGGACACCGGCATGTCAACCCGCTGACCCGGATTCAGCAGCTGCTTCGAGAAGCAAAAGCACTGGATCTTTGTGAAGTAGCGGCCGGCTTTGGCCGGCGTGACGTTGAAGGTGGCGGTGCCGGTGATGGCTTCGTCGCTCGTATTCTTCGCGACATAGAAGATCAGCTTGCGTTCGCCGGCGCGGACGGTCACCTGCCGCTGCACCGGGTTGAACGCCCAGGGCAGTTGCGGATTGATTTCAGCATCGAAGCGAATGATGAAGCTGCGTTTGCCTACCGCGCCGGGCGCCGCGTCTGCCTGCTGGGTCGTCCCGCCATAGCCCGTGACCCGGCAGAACAGCTCGTAGAGCGGCACGGCATAGACCACCAGAAGGGTCATGCCTGTCAACAGCATCAGCACGGACATGACCGTACGGCGCTTGGCTTTTGCGAGATCGTTGGCGGCTGATTTGCTCATGGACCTACCTCAGCCCCATGCGAACCATGGCCAGCGCGTAGAACAGCGCCACCATGCCCACCAACACCACCAAAATCGCCCGGTTGCGGCGAGTGCGGCGGCGCAGAAACTCTTCGCGGCTGATCGGGCTACCGGTCATCACAGCACCCATCCCGCCACAAATTTGTCCGCCACCAGAGCCAGAAACAGACCGAACAGATAGAGGATCGAGAACCCGAACAGGCGCTTGGCCGCCCGGTCGGAATGGTCACGCATCACGCCCCAAGACAACCAGACGAAAGCAAGCGACAGCAGAAGCGCGACCCCGCCATAGAGATGCCACACCAGGCCCAACGCCCACGGCGCCATGGCCACGCCAGCCATCAGCACCGCATAGAGCAGGATCTGGCGGCGGGTTTCAGCCTTGCCGGCGACCACTGGCAACATCGGCACACCGGCCCGCTCGTAGTCGCCTGCGCGATACAGCGCCAGCGCCCAGAAATGCGGCGGCGTCCACATAAAGATTAGCCCGAAGAGAAGCAGTGGCAGCACGTCGACCGATCCAGTCACCGCTGCCCAGCCCACCACCGGTGGCAAGGCGCCGGCGGCTCCACCGATGACGATGTTCTGTGGTGTCCGCCGCTTGAGCCACATGGTGTAGATGAAAACATAGAAAGCGATGGTCGCCGCAAGCAGCAATCCCGCCACCCAGTTGACCGCCAAGCCCATGACGGCGACAGACCCTGTGGCGAGCATGACACCAAATGTCAGGGCATTTTCAGGTGTCATCCGTCCTGCCGGTATCGGACGGTTTTTGGTTCGGGTCATCACCGCGTCGATGTCGCGGTCGTACCACATATTGATCGCGCCCGAGGCGCCCGCGCCCACGGCGATGCACAGCACCGCGATAAAGCCGATTAGCGGATGCAGGCCGCCTGGCGCGAGATAGAGGCCGACAAGCCCGGTGAACACGACCAGCGACATCACCCGCGGCTTCAGCAGCGCGATATAGTCCCGCACTTCCGTGCCGACCAGATCCCCAGCCGGCAGCGAGCCGTCCCAAGACTGGTTCTTGGCGCTGTCAATCACGTTGGCCCGCGGCAAGTTCACGTTTCGCTATCCCTTCGGTCTCTGTCCATCACGTCCGGTCTAGTGCTTCGCATCTGCTTCCAGGGTGGGCAGTTCGTCATAGGTGTGGAACGGCGGCGGAGAGGGAACTGTCCATTCCAGTGTCGTCGCGCCCACGCCCCACGGATTGTCAGCCGCCACCGCACCCTTGCGCAGGACATAGATCAGGCAACCAACGAAGAAGAGCGTAGAAAGCCCGGCGACATAGGAGCCGTAGGAGGCCACCTGGTTCCAACCGGCCAGCGCGTCGGGATAATCCACATAGCGGCGCGGCATGCCCTGCAAACCGGAGAAGTGCATCGGGAAGAAGGTCACGTTGACCCCGATGAAGGTCGTCCAGAAATGTAATACGCCCATCCACTCAGGGAACAACCGGCCGCTCATTTTGGGGAACCAGTAGTAGAAGGCCGCGAAGATCGCGAACACCGCGCCCAGCGACAGCACATAGTGGAAGTGGGCAACCACGTAATAGGTGTCGTGCAGATAGTAGTCGATGCCGGCATTAGCGAGGACGACGCCCGTAACGCCGCCAACCGTAAACAGGAAGATGAAGCCGATGGCCCACAACATCGGCGTCTTGAACTGGATAGAGCCCCCCCACATGGTGGCAATCCAGCTGAAAATCTTCACGCCTGTTGGCACGGCGATGACCATGGTCGCGGCGGTGAAGTAAGCCTTGGTATCTACGTCGAGGCCGACCGTGAACATGTGGTGCGCCCAGACGATGAAGCCGATGAAGCCGATCGACACCATCGCGTAGGCCATGCCCAGATAGCCGAACACCGGCTTTTTCGAGAATGTCGAGATGACCTGGCTGACGATGCCGAAGCCCGGCAGGATGAGGATGTAGACCTCTGGATGCCCGAAGAACCAGAACAGGTGCTGGAACAGGATCGGGTCACCGCCGCCCTGCGGCACAAAGAATGTGGTGCCGAAGTTACGGTCGGTCAGAAGCATCGTGATGGCGCCTGCCAGCACCGGCAGGGACAGCACCAGGAGGAAGGCCGTGATCAGGATCGACCACACGAACAGCGGCATCCGGTGCAGGGTCATTCCCGGCGCGCGCATGTTGAAGATGGTGGTGATGAAATTGATCGCGCCCAGGATCGAGCTGGCGCCGGCGATGTGCAGCGCGAAGATCGCCATATCGACAGAAGCGCCATTGTGCTCCTGCGGCAAGCCGAGCTTCGCCCCGGAGAGCGGTGGATAGATCGTCCAGCCGGTTCCCGCGCCACCGCCAATAAAGGCGGACCCCAAAAGCAGCAGAAAGGCCGGAATCAGGAGCCAGAAGCTGATGTTGTTCATGCGCGGGAAGGCCATGTCCGGCGCACCGATCTGGATGGGCACGATCCAGTTGCCGAAACCACCGATCATCGCCGGCATAACCATAAAGAAGATCATGATCAGCGCGTGCGCGGTGACGATCACGTTCCATTCGTGGCCGTCTTCCATGAACTGGACGCCCGGCTGCTCCAATTCCATGCGCATGTAGATGGACATGGCGCCGCCGATCAATCCCGCGATGATCGCGAAGATCAGGTACATCGTGCCGATGTCCTTGTGGTTCGTCGAATAGACGAACCGGCGCCAGCCGGTGGGGTCGTCGTGACCGTGACCCGCAGCGGCGCCGTGATCGGTAGCGGGAGATTTAGCCGGTTGTTGGCTCATGTAGCCGTCCTCTTACCCCTGGCGCCGCAGACCGGCGCCCATGTGTTATTTTTCTTTGCTAACTACTTCGCCGGCCGCGCCGCGACCGAGCGGTCACGCGATGGCAGGGAAGATGTCTTCTTGGTTTTCTTTGGCGTCAGCGATTCGTCTTTTTCATAGCCGTCCTTGCCAGCCGTAGCCTTGGCCTGCTTGTCCGTCAGCCACTTGGCATAGTCAGCGGGGGACATGGCGCGGATGGTGATTGGCATGTAGGCATGCCGTCGGCCGCAAATTTCCGAGCATTGGCCGTAGTAGAGGCCAGGCTTTCTGGCATACAGCCAGGTTTCATTGTTGCGGCCGGGGACGGCGTCTACCTTGACGCCCATTGCCGGCATAGCAAAGGCGTGAATGACGTCCGCCGCCACGACGATCAGGCGGATTTTGACCCCGGTGGGGATCACCAGCGCACGATCGACATCCAGCAGGCGTAGCGCCGGACGACCCAGCTTTGCGCTGGCCTTTTTACATTGGGCGGCAGTCTCGCAGAGGATTTCGCTTTTGAACAGGAACGGCGTTTTCAGCGTTTCCACCGGCTTGCCACCGTCATACTTGGCAGCACCCGCATTCCATTTCAGCAACTTGCCGCCGGCGCTCACCACCTGGCCCTTGTCGTTGAGCTTGAATGATTGCTGGTAGACATAGGTCCAATACCACTGATGGCCCCGGGCCTTGATGGTGATCGGCATTTCATGGCCGGCATTGTCCGCCGCGAAAAGCAGGCGGAAGGATGGCACAGCAATGACAACCAGAATCGCAACTGGCACCACCGTCCAGATAATCTCGATCAGCGTGTTGTGGGTGGTCTTGGACGGGTTGGGATTGGCGCGCTCGTTATAGCGCAGCATCACCCAGATCAGGAGACCCAGTACAAAGACCGTGATCAGGGTGATGATCACCATCAGCAGGGTATGGAAATCCAGCACCTGGTCCATGAAGGGCGAGATAGACGGCTGCATGCCGATACCCCAGGGCTCTGGCTTGGCCGCCTGGGCAAAACCTGCAAAGCCCGACCCGACCCCTGCGAAAGCGGCGAGTGCCGCAAAAATTCTGAAAAATGGCATCCCTGCCCCGATGGTTGCTCGGGCCGCCCCCCGATGCGCCCATGAAGGTATCGCCTGAGGTGTTGCTCGAGATGTTGCCGGGGGCGGACCCGCACTGCGCTTGCCGGCCCTTCCGGTCCCTGCGCTAACCTATTGGCGGGCCTGAAGTCAGGCCACAGCAAGTTTTGCGACCCAGTGTCGCAAGATTCTCGGGAGCGCCTGAATTTTTGCGGTGTTGAGCGCTGTGGGGCCGCCGTCAAACCAATGGCTGACAGCGCGCCTGACAATCCCCATATTAGGCGCAATCACGCACGATGCCCGGCCGTTGGCCGGCAATTGATAGGGAATTGCGCTATGGCCGACATGGCCCGAATTGAAGATCTGTTTTTCACCCGCACGGGCATGGACCGGCAACGCGTAGACGGCATCGTCAGCGACGCGCTGACCGGCGCCGACGATGGCGAACTGTTCCTGGAATACTGTCAGTCCGAAAGCCTGGTCTGGGACGACGGCAAGCTGCGCAGCGCCAGCTTTGACACCACCCAGGGCTTTGGCCTCCGATCCATCGCGGGCGAAGCCACCGGCTATGCCCACGCCGCGGAACTTTCGGAAGCGGCGATCAAGCGTGCGGCATCTGCGGTGCAGGCGGTCCATTCCGGCCATGGCGGCACTTTGGACCTGTCGCCGGCCCGCACCAATCAGGCGCTTTATGGCGAGATCAACCCGCTGGCCGAAATGTCCTTCGACGCCAAGGTCAAGCTGCTGGAAGACATCGACGCCTATGCCCGCGGCCGGGACGAACGGATCCGTCAGGTCTCTGTCTCCCTCTATGGCGAGTGGCAGGCAGTGGAAATTCTGCGCGGCGACGGCGAGCGGGCGGGCGACATCCGTCCACTGGTGCGCCTGAACGTCAGCATCGTCGCGGAAGAAGACGGCCGCATGGAGGCTGGCTCCGATGGCGCCGGTGGGCGCGCGGCCTATGATCAGTGGATCGATCCGGCCAATTGGCAAGCGCAAGTGGACGAGGCATTGCGCCAGGCGCTTGTGAACCTGGATGCCGTGCCCGCGCCGGCAGGTGAGATGAAGGTGGTCCTTGGCCCTGGCTGGCCTGGCGTGTTGCTGCACGAAGCGGTTGGCCACGGACTGGAAGGCGACTTCAACCGCAAGGGTACCTCCACCTTCGCGGGCCAGATTGGTGAGCGGGTGGCGTCCCCCGGTGTCACCATTGTCGACGACGGCACCATGACCGACCGGCGCGGGTCCCTGACCATTGACGACGAGGGCACACCAACCAGCGCAACCACGCTGATCGAAGACGGCGTCCTTACCGGTTACATGCAGGACCGCCAGAATGCGCGGCTGATGGGCGCCAAACCGACTGGCAACGGGCGGCGGCAAAGTTTTGGCCATGAACCCATGCCACGCATGACCAACACATTCATGCTGGCAGGCGACAAAGACCCGGAAGAGATTCTTGCTGCAGCCGGCGACGGCGTCTACGCGGTGCAGTTCGGTGGTGGCCAGGTGGATATCACCAGCGGCAAGTTCGTCTTCTCCTGCACCGAGGCCTACAAGATCGAGGGGGGAAAGGTCACAACCCCCATCAAGGGCGCGACGCTGATCGGCAACGGGCCGGAGGTGATGCAACAGGTCTCGATGATCGGAAATGACCTGGCGCTGGACCACGGCATCGGCACCTGCGGCAAGGCCGGACAGAGCGTGCCTGTTGGCGTCGGCCAGCCGTCCCTGCTGATCGACCGCATCACCGTCGGCGGCACAGAGGCCGCCTGACTTTCTGTTTCCAATGACAAGACCGGGAGGCGACGTTGCTGGATGGCATCTGGATTGGGCTGATCGCAGCCGTTGGCATCATTGTCCTCTTCTACGGGATCGCCGCATCGAAAAAGCCGGATTTCAACGCCAAGTCCCGCCGCGCCGGCACTCTCAAAACGCCTTTGACGCCAGAGGAGGCCATAGATCGGCTCCAGGAACGGGCCGGAGGGATTGGCCTCAAGGTTGCTCTGGTCGACAACGCGGGGCACCGCGTGATCCTGAGCGAGGGCATGACATTATTCAGCTGGGGGATGTTCTTCCCGATATCCGCCAAGGCGGCAAACGGCGATACAGTGGTGACTGTGGGCCTGACACCGCGCGCGCCGCAATACGGACCGGTCCTCACCCACAAGCACAACAAGGCGATGGACAAAGTGCGCGGAATGTTGGCAGGCGCATGACTCAGCGCCCACTGATCGGCCCTGCACGCCCTCTTGCCGCCCCAATTGGCAACTAGCGAGCGACCCCATGCGAGGTCATGCCCTTACCCTGATGATCATCCTCGGCGTCATTGCGCTGGGCGCGTTGAC
>JAJFFJ010000039.1 GCA_021776685.1 Alphaproteobacteria bacterium | reverse complement strand
CGACCCCCGCGTTGTGGGTGACGAGCATTACGAGACTGCCCGCCGGGTGCAGGAAGTGCTGCAGCGCTACAAGGCCCTGCAGGACATCATTGCCATTCTGGGCATGGACGAACTGTCGGAAGAGGACAAGCTGACCGTGGCCCGCGCCCGGAAAATCCAGCGTTTCCTCTCTCAGCCGTTCGATGTGGCGCAGGTGTTCACCGGGTTCCCGGGCGTACAGGTGCCGCTGGAAGACACCATCCGCGGCTTCCGCGGCATTGTCGACGGCGAGTATGACCACCTGCCGGAACCGGCATTCTATATGTGTGGCAACATCGATGAAGCCGTCGACAAGGCCAAAAAGATGGCCGCAGAGGCCGCGTAGGCCGACGGGATCTGAGGAAACGCGCTCATGGCTGCCGAACAACCGATCGAATTCGAGCTGGTATCCCCGGCCAAACTGCTGGTGTCAGAGCCGGTGGACATGGTCGTTGTGCCCGGCGCTGAGGGCGATTTCGGCGCCATGTACCGGCATTCTCCGCTGATTTCGGCGGTCCGCACGGGCGTGATCCGCATCTATGAAGGCGATCAGGTGCGGCAGCGTATCTTCGTCGCCGGCGGTTTTGTCGAGGTGACACCAGAGCGGTGTACCGTTCTGGCGGAAGAAGCCATGCCGGTTGAGGACATCGACCGCGCCGCCGTTGAGGCGGAACTCACGGATCTTCGCGAGGATCTGGGTGCGGCCGAAGATGGCCAGAAAGACACAGTCGCCCGCAAAATTGCCGTCCGAGAGGCAATGCTGGCAGCAGCGGCCTAGGATATCCCCAGGAAATCCGGGATTTTGCAGGCGGGCGGCTATCAGCCGCATTTTCGCCGCGAACGATAGACACCATCATTTCTGATAACTATCTTGTGACCTCGTGGCGCAACACGCCGCGTACAGGGCTCGTATCATCTGAATTAACGGCCGCAGAGCTGGGAGATCGACCCATGAAACATTGGACCTTGGACGACATCGAGTGGGAGAAGTTCGATCCGTCCAAAATAGACCCTGAGCTTCTCAAGGTTATCAAAGCCGCCAGTCTGGTCGAGAAGAATGGCTTTGAATATGCCCGGTATTTGGAGGACGTGTTCTCCGATGATCCGGCATTGGTGAAAGCTGCCTGGATCTGGGCCGCCGAAGAGGTCCAGCACGGCGACGCTTTGGGCAGGTGGTCGGAAATCGCCGACCCTTCCTTCAAGTTTGAAGAAGCCTTCGCCGACTTTGAAGAGACCATCCAGCTGCCAACCGACGTCAGCGATTCAATTCGCGGATCGCATACCGGTGAGTTCATTGCGCGGTGTATCGTCGAGTGCGGCACTTCCTCGCTCTATTCCGCCATCGCGGCTGCGACCGACGAGCCGGTACTGAAGCAAATTACCCAGTACATCGCGGCGGATGAATTGCGTCACTACAAACTGTTCTACGGCTACGCCAAACACTATCAGTCCGAGGAAAATCTTTCCCGGTGGACGCGGTTTAAAATCGGATTTGGCCGCGTTATAGAAACCGATGATGACGAGCTGTCCTACGCCTACTATGCCGCCAACCATAAGGGGGACGGCCCGTATGACCGCGAGCGTTACAACAAGCTGTATGTGGCGCGAGTCTACGACTTCTATCAGTTCCGCCATATCGAACGGGCCTCAGCCATGGCGTTCAAGGCGGTGGGATTGAAGCCCCATAGCTGGATGTGCATGACATTCGCGCGGTTGAGCTTTCGCTTTATGAAGTTTCGGGCACGTCGCTTCCAGAGGTGGGAGCGGAAGCAGCAAGGTGCCCGCACCCCCGCAGACGCGCGGTCACCGGCCTGAGGCATCTGGCGCCGCCGGCCGCTGTGTCAGCGGGTAGGGGCGGACCAGTCGTTGGCGAGTGCCAGGTCCACGAGTGGGCTGAGCTCTCCCAGCATTTCCCGATAGACGTCTCGCTTGAAGTTGACGATCAGGTCCAGCACATCCGTTGACGGCGTCCATCGCCAGCCGTCGAACTCCGGTTCTTCCGTGTTGATATTGATGTCGTCATCGGTGCCGGTGAAACGGCACGCAAACCACTTTTGGGTTTGCCCCTGCCAACGCCCGCCCCAGGCCTTGCCCTGCGCCCAGTCCGGCAGGTCGTAGCTGAGCCAGCCCTGGGTTTCCCCCACGATCAGCGCCTTGTCGGTGCCGGTTTCCTCTTTAAGTTCGCGAAGCGCCGCTTCTTCCGGCATCTCGCCCTTGTCGATACCGCCCTGGGGCATCTGCCAGGCCATGTCCGCGAGGCCGATGCGGCGGCCCATCCAGACCAGCCCATCGGGATTGAACAGCAGCACGCCCACACAGGGGCGATAGCCCTCCAGTGGGCCGACCGTCAGAATGGCGTCAGGCATAGTCAGTCATGAAACTTTGGAATGGGAACTGCAGGTTACTTGCCGGCGCGCACAACGGCGCTGACCGGGGCGGCGACGATACCCTTCTTGGGGAAGGATTCGAGCCAGCTGCGGACGCGGGTCAGCGTCAGCGGATAGGGTTGGCCGATAACAACGGCCGTGCCGTTGCGCCGGGCAGCCGCCTCTGCCTTCCGAAAAGCGGCATCCAGCGCGGCCGGCGCCGGATTGCGGTCCAGCCATACGGTGACCTTCGACCAGACAACACCGGTCTGGCCGAACACCGCAGCGCCGTCCTTGCGTGGCCCGGGGCGCCCGTCGATGACCAGAACGCCGCGCTTGCGTGCTTCGCCCAGAACCAGGTTGAGCGCGCCGGATTTGCCGAAGAGACCCACCGGATACGCGACCAGACCCACATATCCGCCGGTGCGGCCCATAATCCAGTGCAGCCGATCCCGGTTTTTTCCCGTGGACAGGCTGGCCACCAGCGCGCGGGGACCGGGGTCGTGACCGGATTCCTCGGCGGTTTCAAGTGGCAGGGTGACAAGAACTTCGTGCCCGGACTTGCGTGCCGACGCAGCCAGAGCCTTCAGATTGCGGCCATAGACCGAGAACGCCAGCGAAACCACACCGGGCAGGTCCTCGATTGCGCTTTCTGTAACATCTCGTTTGAGGCCCAGCCCCGTGATGATGACCGCAATCCGCGGCCGCCGGTCTTTGGTATTATGGGCGCGGCCATAGACCTTCCACGCGGCGCGGCCATCAGGTGAAATCCTGGGCAGCGCGCCGTGGGGGCCCTTCTCAAGCAGTGCAGGGACAATTCCCACCGACCGTTTTGACCCGCTGGCAGGTGGGCTGGTTCTTTTTGAGCCGCCGCCTGTGGGTGAAGCCCCGCGGGAGGTGCTGCTGCCGTCACCCCGGCGGGCAATCGCGCCGGATGTGCCAGCATAGTCAAGGCGCGCACGTGTGCCGCCGCCATCGCCGGCTGAGGACAGCCAAACGAATGCGCCGGCGACAATGCCGCCAATGGCAAAAAGTGAAACAAGCACCAGTCTCATGGTGCACCCAATCTACGTGCCGAAGGTGAACGGGGGATTAACCGAGTTAACCTGTATACCCCCCGAAAACCTTTGGCGTGCCCTAACCGTTACTACTGTTTCGCGCTGGCCGAACGGGACCGCATCAGTGCCAGGCCGCGCAGCAGATCGACGGCGCGTGACAGCTGATAATCCTGAATGGCCTTCGGCTTGGCGGCGGCTTTGGCCGGCTTGGCCTTGCCGTCCTTTTTGTCAGACGTTTTTGGCGTTTCAGATTTCTTGTCGGATTTCGGTGCCGGTGTTTTCTTTGCGCCGTCGTCCTTCTTTGCGCCGTCATCTTTCTTTGGCGTCGCTTTCTTTTTGGTATCCAGCGCACCACGCAAGTCTTTCTCGCGAGTTTGCGCGCCCTGCTTGACCTTCTGAAGCTTTGCCTGCTCCACCTTGATGTCCGGCTCGACGCCCTTGGCCTGGATCGAACGGCCGGACGGGGTGTAGTAGCGTGCCGTGGTCAGGCGCATGGCGCCCTGGCCGGCAAGCGGGATGATGCTCTGCACCGATCCTTTGCCGAAACTGCGGGTGCCCATGACGATCGCCCGCTTGTGGTCCTGAAGTGCGCCAGCGACGATCTCGGAGGCAGAGGCTGAGCCGCCATTGATCAGTACGATCACAGGAAGCCCGCCGGTGAGGTCGCCAGGTGTTGCATTGAAGCGGCTGCCCACGCGGCGGCTGCGGCCACGGGTGGAGACGATCTCACCCTTGTCCAGGAAGACGTCGGTGACCTTTACGGCCTGGCTGAGCAGCCCGCCTGGATTGTTGCGCAGATCAAGCACGACGCCGATCAGCTTCTTGCCCAGCTTCGTCTTGAATTCTTCAATCGCGCGCCGGAGGCCGACGTCGGACTGCTGTGTAAAGCTGGTGACCCGCACGTAGCCTACGTTGCCGACCAGCCGGGACCGGACCGATTTTATTGTGATCACGGCGCGTACGATGGTGATGTCGAAGGGCTGTACGCCTTTCCGGCGTACACGGATGACGATCTTCGTGCCCACCTTGCCGCGCATCTGGGTCACGGCTTCGCGCAGGTTCATGCCCCTGATCGGCTTGCCGTTGATATGGGTGATCAGATCTCCCGACTGCACGCCAGCCTTGGCGGCGGGGGTGTCGTCAATCGGCGCGACGACCTTGATCACACCATTTTCCATCGTCACCTCAATGCCCAGGCCGCCAAACTTGCCCCGGGTGCGCACGCGCATCTCGCGGAAGGCTTCGGTGCTGACATAGCTGGAATGGGGGTCCAGCGAGCTGAGCATGCCGTTGATCGCGGCTTCGATCAGCTTCTTGTCCGAGACCTGCTCGACATAGCTGTTACGGACACGTTCAAACACGGCGCCGAAAAGGTCGAGGTATTTGAATGTATCTGCCTTCTTGTCGGGCGCTGCAGGCCCTGGGGCCGCAAAAAAGCCGAAAGCAAAGACGCCGAGGATGATGGCAAAACGTTTCATGGGGTTACCTTACATTGCGTTGATTGGCTGCCAGCCACGGCAGCGGGTCTACGGGACGGCCCTTCTCACGAATTTCGTAATACAACTCTGGCCCTGAGGCCTGAAATTCGCCAACCACGCCGACGGGTTCTCCGGCAAGAACCCACTGCCTGGCGACAACATTTATCCGGTTTAGCCCCAACAGTACCGAATGATATCCGCCGCCGTGGCGTATGATCAAGATACGGCCAAAATTTCGAAATCGTCCCGCAAACTGGATTTGCCCATCCCAGGGCGCTACCACGGCGGCATTCCGCCGTGCGCGGACGACTATTCCTTTGCTGCGCTCTCCCTGTTTGTCGAGCTCACCAAACCGCCGGATAATGCGTCCCGAAGCGGGCAAAATTGCGACGCCTTTACTGAAAGCGCGAAGCGCGTTCGGTCGAGTTGCCGCAGCGGTTCGGCTCCATTTCCTGGCGCTTTTCTGCCGGCTGGTTTCCAGCCGTGCCAGCAACTGCTGCATGGTGCGCGCCTTTCGCTTCAGGCTGCCGATTTCATTGCGGAGAGACGCTTGTTCTCCTGCCGTTAGCCTCAGGAGTCGTATCTGGCGTTGCAATAAGCCGCGAATTTCCCGCCGTTCGCCATCCAACCGGCGTCGGCCGGCAATCGCATCCTGTTGGTCAGTGCGCAGTTTGCGGCGCAGGCCAGCGAGCGCTCTCTGCTGGCGGCTCAGGTCCGCTGCCTGTCGGCGCAGATGTGGCGCCAGGCGACGGATGACAATTGCAGCACGGACGGCGTTGTTCGGATTGCGGGTGTTCATGGCCAGCAGCAGGGGCGGGTGAACCTCAATGCGCTGTAAGATGGCAAACACGCGCGCCAACTGAGTCTGGCGGGTGGCATAGCCGACCGCGAGCTGCTTTTCCCGCCTGCGCGCGTCTTTGATCTCGCTTTCCAGCCGGCTCAGGGTTTTCTCACGGCGTTGGACCTTGCCAGCCAGGGCGACGGAGCGTTTGCGAAGTGCGGACATCTCGACGGCGATGCGGCGCACCCTCTGGCGCAGCCGGCTGGCCCGTGCGCGGCGGGCCAAGATGCGCTTTTCGACCTTGCGCAGGTTTCGCCCATCCGGCTTGTCGCTGGTCTGGGCTGAAATGGTGGTGGGCATCGCTAACGCGCCGCCCAGCAACGCCACCGCCCCTAGGGAAAGGGTGAGGTGGCTATTCAGCAGCATCGGCCGTGGCCGCTTGGGCGGCGGGAGAAATCAGGCTGATGCCGGTCATGGCGGCCGGGACCGGCAGGTCCATCAAGGCGAGCAGGGTCGGCGCTACATCGGCCAGACGCCCATCAGCAATGGTAATTGACGGATCGATCGCGCCCGCCAGAACGGAGGGCACCAAATTGCTGGTGTGGGCAGTGTGGGGCTGCGCGGTTTCCAGATCACGCATCTGTTCTGCATTGCCATGATCCGCCGTGATCAACAAGGCGCCACCCGCCGCCGTGACAGCTTCGTCAAGCCGGCCCAGGCATTGATCGACCGCTTCCACGGCCTTGACGGCGGCTGAGAAATCACCCGTGTGGCCAACCATGTCAGTATTTGCATAATTGACGACGATCAGATCGAACCCGCCGCTTCCAATGGATGCAATCAGCTTGTCCGTCAATTCCACGGCAGACATTTCCGGCTGCAGGTCGTAAGTGGCGACCTTCGGGGAGGGCACCAGAATGCGCTCCTCGCCGGCGAAAGGCATCTCTTCGCCGCCATTCAGAAAGAAGGTGACGTGGGCGTATTTCTCGGTTTCGGCGATTCGGAGTTGAGTGCGGCCGGCATCCGCCACCACTTCACCCAGAACCTGCTCCAACGCTTGGGGCGGAAAGATAGCGTCCATCCATTGGGCGTGGCTGCTGGAATATTCCGTCATGCCGAGGGCCGCGGCGAAAGCAGGAACACGGTCGCGGGCAAAGCCGTCGAAGGCCGGGTCGAGCAGGGTGGCGAGAATCTCCCGCGCCCGGTCAGCGCGGTAGTTGGCCATCAGAAGGCCGTCGCCATCCGCCATGCCCGTAAAGCCTTGAATCACGGTCGGCTGGACGAATTCGTCGGTCTCACCCCGATCGTAGGCAGACTGGATTGCGGAGGCAGGATCGTCGGCGGCCTGTCCTGCGCCATGCACCAGCGCCTGCCAGGCCTGTTTCACCCGGTCCCAGCGATTGTCCCGGTCCATGGCAAAAAACCTGCCTGAGACCACACCCCAGGAGACATCTGCGCCGTCCAGGTCCGCGATGAAGGTTTCCAGATAGGCCAACGCGCTCTTTGGTGGCGTATCCCGGCCATCCAGCAGCGGATGGATCACCACCGGCACGCCGGCTGCAGTGAGCGCCCGGGCCAGGGCCGCGATATGCGCCTGGTGGGAATGCACCCCGCCGGGCGACAGCAAGCCGGTCAGATGCGCCCGCCCACCTGATTTCTTGAGCTTTGCCACAAATTCCAGAAAGGGCGGCCGGGTTGACAAGGCGCCAGTTGCGATCGCCTCGTCGATGCGCGGCAGGTCCTGAAACACAATGCGCCCAGCGCCAATGTTCATATGGCCGACTTCGGAATTGCCCATCTGGCCCGCCGGCAGGCCGACTTCCTGCGCAGAAGCGTCCAGCAACCCATGCTGGCGCGCCGCCATGAATCGATCCCACACCGGCGTGTTGGCGGCAGCGATGGCGTTATTGTCCACCTCTATCCGGTGGCCCCAGCCGTCCAGGATGCACAGCACAACGGGCCGGTAGGAAGACGGGGAATTGGCGGTTGAAAAAGTCATCTGCGCTCGTGTCATCAGGCGTAGCGGATTATGGCAGAAACTAGCTGTCCAAATATACCGCCAGCGCGCACTTTCAACACCGCAGAGCGTTTCCGCGCACAGACGCCACACCCGTCACTTCGCCCCCAAATATGGCTGTTTTGGGGTGGAACAAGGAAGATTCATCCAGCGCGGTGATAGGGGTGGCCGGTGAGTATCGTGTGCGCCCGGTAAAGCTGTTCGGCCAGCATGGCCCGCATCAACATATGCGGCCAGGTTACCCGCCCGAAACGGATGGTTTCATCTGCCCGGTCGCGGACCGAATCGGCCAAGCCATCCGCACCGCCGATGGCGATACCGATCTGGCTGTCTCCCTGGTCTCGCCAGGCGCCAAGCTGTGCGGCGAGGGCTTCGCTGTCCAGGTCGCGCCCACGTTCATCGAGGGCAATCAGCCGCCGGCAAGCGGTCGTCCGGGCGAGAATTTCCTCACTCTCCCGGGCCATCCTTTTTGATAGAGAAAGCCGGCTGTCTTCGGTGATCTCCTGCCAGGTCACCTTCCATGGCAGGCGGCGCAGATAGTCGTCGCAGATGTCCTTGACCGGTCCCGACTTCTGGCGTCCTACGCAGGCGATGATGATCTTCATCAGTCCGGTCTCGCGCGGCTGAAAGCGTCAGCGCGCGGGGTTAGGCCAGCGCTTCGGATGCCGCGGATTCGCCGTCTGAATCTTCGTCTGAATCTTCGCCTTCAGTATCTTCCGGTGCGTCCTCGCTCCACAGCTTTTCCAGGTTGTAGAAGATGCGCACCTCCGGGCGGAACAGATGAACCACCACGTCGCCGCCATCGAGCAGCACCCAGTCGCCCCGGTCGCGGCCTTCCGCTGGCACGGACGACAGACCACTGGCTTTCAGCTTTTCGATGATGTGTTCGGCTAACGCGCCTACATGCCGGTCGGAGCGGCCGCTGGCGATGATCATATAGTCGGCGAAGCTGCTTCTGCCCTTCAGGTCGATGACGACAATATCCTCCGCCTTGTCATCATCAAGCGATGCTTCCACCAGGGCGCAAAGCGCTTCAGGCTCGGGCACCCTGCTTTTGGTTTGTGGGATCGTTCCGGTCTCCTTCAATTTGATGCGTTGGTCTGGTTCTGCCCTGGCTTTTTAGCCGGTCAGCCGCCAGACCGCGCACGACGTATTTCTGTTGCCGACTCGGGATGCAGCTTCGTGTGCAGAAACACCCAGGCCGGTGGCTCAAGGTACGGCAACAGCCGCGAGTCGCGTTCCCGTATCCGGTGGCCACCAAACCGCGCTGCGGCGGCGCCGGCGACCGCTTTCAAAGAATAAGTCGGACGCGCGAAGACCGCAACGGGAACTCGGTGAAATATTTGCGGCCAGTCTTTCCATTTGGGTATTTGGATTAAATTGTCTGCGCCCATAATCCAGACGAAGTGAATTTTTGGGTACAACTTCTGCAGCCGCTCGAGTGTTTGCGCTGTATAGGCGGTTTCCAGGAAGCCCTCGATCCCGGTGACACGCATGTTCGGGTGGCCGGCGCAGTGCGCGGCAGAGGCAAAGCGGTCCGCAAAGGGCGCCATGTCGGTGCTGTCTTTAAGCGGATTCTGTGGCGAGACCATCCACCAGACCTCGTCGAGGCCAAGGCGATGCAACGCTTCTTCAGCGATGTGCCGATGACCGCCGTGGGCCGGATTGAAAGAACCGCCCAATAGACCCACCGCCCGGTCAACGCCCCAGCCGGGCGGCGCGGGCGACCAGGGTGCCCGGTTCGCCATGCCCGGGCCGGCGTCTGGTTTAATTGCCGGTGGCATCGGTTTGTTTCGCTGGAGGCCGGCGCTAGGGCCGGACCTGGCCGTCGCCGCGAACGACGTATTTGTAGCTGGTCAACTGCTCCGCGCCTACGGGGCCACGGGCATGCAGCTTGCCGGTGGAGATGCCGATCTCCGCACCCATGCCGAATTCCCCGCCGTCGGCAAACTGGGTCGAGGCGTTCCAGAGTACGATCGCACTGTCCACCTTGCTGAGGAAATGGTCGGCTACCGCCGCGTCTTCGGTGATGATGGAATCCGTATGGTGGGATCCATGTTCGCCGATATGGTCGATGGCGCCGTCGACACCGTCCACCACCCGAACAGAGATGATCGAATCGAGATATTCGGTCTCCCAATCCTCTTCGGTCGCCTGGGCCACCCGGGGGTCGATGGCTTGTGCCGCCGGGTCGCCGCGGACTTCGCAGCCCGCTTCCAGCAGGTCATGGACGATGGGCTCCAGATGGCTGTTGTGGACGCGCTTGTCTACCAACAGGGTCTCTGCCGCACCACAGATGCTGACCCTGCGCATTTTTGCGTTGACGGCGATCTTGCGCGCCATTTCCAGGTCCGCCGCGCCGTCCACATAGACATGACAGATGCCGTCGAGATGGGCGATCACCGGGATCTTGCTCTCATTCTGCACCCGCTCGATCAGACCCTTGCCACCGCGGGGAACGATGATGTCGATATAGTCGCTCATGGTCAGCATCACGCCAACGGCGGCGCGGTCGGTGGTGGGCAGCAACTGTACGGCAGCTTCCGGCAGGCCAGCCGCGCGCAGTCCGTCATGCAGACATGCGCCGATCAGGCCGGAACTGTGAAAGCTTTCTGAGCCACCGCGCAACACCGCAGCATTGCCGGATTTAAGGCACAGGCCACCAGCGTCTGCAGTCACATTGGGCCGTGATTCATAGATGATGCCGATGACACCCAAGGGCGTGCGCACGCGGCTGATCTGCAGGCCATTGGGACGTTCCCACTGATCAACCACGGTGCCGATGGGGTCCGCCATGGCGGCAACTTCTTCCAGGCCGCTGGCCATCGCCGCGACGCGGCTGTCGTCCAGCTTCAGGCGATCGACCAGCGCCGCGCGCAGATCGCGTTCCTCGGCCGCGGCAACGTCCTGGGCATTGGCCTGCAGCAATTCTGCTCTTCGGTCGCGAAGCGCCGTTGCTGCTTCGCGAAGCGCCTTGTCCTTGGCTTCCGATGATGCGTTCGCCAGCACAGCTGCCGCGCTTCGGGCTGCCTTGCCCAGGGCGGTCATGGTTGTCTGCAATTCTGCAGCGCCATTGCCAGCGCTATCTGTGCCGGTCATGGTCGGTGTTCCTGTCTGATTGCCCGATGGGCTGAATCTTAAAGGTGATATAGCGCGGGTTTCTTACAAATTCACGCGCTTTGGGGCCGCTATTCCGCCGCGGCCGGCATGTCGCTCTCCCCCGCCACCAGGCGCTGCACCATTCTCCGGGCCAGGACATGGCCGGCATCGGCGTTGATGTCGATCACCGGACGGTCCCGATTGGCGTCCATCACCCGTTGCACCGCCTCGACGGCTGCTTTGTCTTCCTCGAAGATATCGGCAACTTTTTGACTGAAGACCGGATCGAGCTTGGGGTCACGGCTGAAATTGCGGGCGAATCCCCAGAAATAGTGAGTCGTGGTCTCGGTCTCGGGGGTAATCATGTTGGTGTTCCGCCCCTCGACCCCATGGCTGCGTTCTCCCTCCATGCCGCCAGTGCCGGCAGGAGCTACTCCCACTTCCAGCACTACATTGGCGGGGGGCTGGAAGTGGATCACCTGCCATCGGTCGCAGCGCACATCCTCAAGCCCCTTGGCTTCGGCCAGTGCCGCCTTCCAGAAGGGCGCCGGGTCATGGTCCGGAATCAGCCGCTGCACGGTAACCCAGTCATCGCCGCCTTTCGTGGTGATCGGATATTCGACCACCGCCTGATTGCCCAGGCTGGTGCGGTGGATGTAGTTCTCGTGGGTCAGGTCCAGCAGGTTGTCGCTGATGAGCTGATAGTTGCATTCCACAAAAGTGGTGCCGCCCGAGAAACTCCAGTCGGGATGGTCCTGTGGTGCAAACCTCTCGGGAATCAGCGCCGGGTCGGCCTCCGCCTCGCCCGGCCACACCCACACCGCGCCATATTTTTCGACAACCGGGTAGGTCCGAACTTTCACCCGGGGCGGGATATTCTCCTGACCGGGGATTTCAACGCATTTACCGGCAGCGTCGAAGCGCAGGCCGTGATAGCCGCAGCGCACCGTGTCGCCTTCCAGCCAGCCCAAAGACAACGGCATCTGGCGGTGACAGCAGCGATCTTCCAGCGCGGCAACCTCGCCTCCGGCATCGCGGTAGAAGACTATCGGCTGGCTGCAGATGGTGCGCGCCAAAATCGCGTCTGACGTGATTTCGTCGGGCCAGGCGCAGACATACCAGGCATTGAGGATAAACATGACCGCCTCCCTGAATGCGTTACCGCTATTACCGCCGGAATTGCCGCGCAGGTCAACCGGACCAGCACGGGTTCAGGCCAATGCCATCCCTATTCGATCAACACGAGGTCGTCCCGGTGGATCAGTTCGTCCCGGCCGCGGTAGCCGAGGATGGCTTCGATTTCAGAACTCCGCCGTCCGCTGATTTGCGCCGCATCGGATGCGCCATAGGCTGACAGGCCCCGGGCGATTTCGCGTCCATCGGGATCCCGCACACTGATCGGGTCGCCGCGTCTGAAGTCGCCGTCAACGGCCTTCACCCCGGCCGGCAGCAGGCTGCGTCCGTCACGCAATGCCTTGACCGCCCCCGCGTCCACACTCACACCACCCCCGGACAGGACGGCGCTGGCGATCCACTGTTTGCGTGCCGACCGCGGCGTGCTGGGCGGCAGGAACCAGGTGCAACGGGCGCCGTCGGCGATTGCCGTAAGCGGATGCAATACGCTGCCGTCGCTGATGACCATCCGGCAGCCGGCGCCATAAGCAATCTTCGCGGCCTCGACCTTGGTGACCATTCCGCCGGAGCTGTAGCCGGGCAGGGGGTCGCCGGCCATGCGCTCAATCTCGGCGGTCAATTCATTGACTTCGGCGATGTGGTCGGCGGTAGCGTCCTGCTTGGGGTTGGACGAATAGAGTCCGTCGATATCAGACAGCAGCACCAGGGTGTCGGCGCTGACGATCTGGGCGACCCGGGCGGCGAGCCGGTCATTGTCACCGAATCGAATTTCGGCCGTGGCGACCGTGTCGTTTTCATTGACCACTGCAACTGCGCCCAGGGACAGCAGGGCATTCAGCGTGGCCCGTGCGTTCAGATGACGGCGCCGCTCCTCTGTGTCCTCAAGGGTCAGCAGCACCTGGGCGACCGTGATGCCATGCTCCGCGAGGGCTGATTGATAGGCGTGCGCCAGGCGGATCTGGCCGGTGGCGGCGGCGGCCTGCTTTTCCTCCAGCCGCAGTGCCGAGTCGGTCAGGCCCAGATGACGCCGGCCTACTGCGATCGCACCGGAGGATACGATCAACAATTCGCAGCCGCGGGCGCGCAGGGCGGCAACATCTGCCGCCAAAGCTTGCAGCCAGTCGTGGCGCACTTCACCGCTCTCCTGGTTGACCAGCAGGGCAGACCCGATCTTCACGACGATTCGCCTGGCGCTGGCGAAGCGGTTTTCAGCGCCACTCATGAAGGCGCCCATGCCTGCTCCGGCGTATCGGCCCCATCTTCATCCCGGATGTCGTTGATGGCCTCCAGCAGCAGGTCGAGCGCCGCGTCCCGCCCGGCGCCGGAGACGCCGGAGAGGCGATGGACAGGCGCGCCTGTCGCAGCCTCCAGCAGCGCTGCTTTTTCGGCGATGGCGTCATCGGTCAATGCATCGATCTTGTTGAGTGCCAGGATCTCGGTCTTGGCTGCCAGATCAGCGCCATAGGCGGTCAGCTCACCGCGAATGACTTCATAGTTGGCAACGATGTCATCGGCGGTGCCGTCGACCAGATGCAGGATGACCCGGGTCCGTTCGATGTGGCCGAGAAACCTGTCGCCGATGCCCTTGCCTTCATGGGCGCCCTCGATCAAGCCCGGTATGTCCGCCAAAACAAATTCTTCGCCCCTGTGCTGCACAACGCCCAGGTTCGGGTGCAGGGTTGTAAAGGGATAGTCGGCAATTTTCGGTCGTGCGCCGGAGACGGCAGCCAGAAATGTGGACTTGCCGGCGTTGGGCAGGCCCACAAGACCCGCGTCGGCAATCAGCTTGAGGCGCAGCCACAACCAGGCCTCTTCTCCCAGTTCACCTTCCTCGAAGCGTCGTGGCGCGCGGTTGGTGGAGGATTTGAAGGACGTGTTGCCGCGGCCGCCCGCGCCACCGGCCGCCAGCAGCACTTCCTGGCCGGCTTCTGTCAGGTCTGCGACCAGTTCTTCCTGGTTCTCGCTCAAAATCTGCGTGCCGACTGGAACCTTGATGACAATATCGTCTGCTGCGGCGCCCGTGCGGTCCTTGCCCATGCCGTGATGGCCGCGCTTGCCCTTGAAATGCTGCTGATAGCGGAAGTCGATCAGGGTGTTCAGGCCCTCAACAGCCTGGACGTGAACATGCCCGCCCCGGCCGCCGCCGCCACCATCCGGGCCGCCGAACTCGACATATTTCTCGCGTCGGAAGGAGACGCAGCCATGGCCGCCGTCGCCGCCCTTCACAAATATCTTTGCCTCGTCGAGAAATTTCATCGTTCGGGAGTCTAACTCAGCCCCGGTTTGGGCAGCCATAAAACAAAACAGGAGCCCGCAAGGGCTCCTGCATCACGCGCCGGCCTGTAGGCGCGGGTTACGCCTCTGGCATCTCCACATTGACGAAGGTGCGATTGTTCGCCTTGCGGGTGAATTTTACACTGCCTTCGGTGAGCGCAAAAAGGGTGTGATCGCGGCCCATGCCAACATTCTCACCCGGATAGAATTTGGTGCCGCGCTGGCGCACGATGATGTTGCCGGGAATCACCGCCTCGCCGCCATATTTTTTGACGCCCAGACGCCGGCCGGCTGAATCGCGCCCGTTGCGCGAGGAACCACCTGCCTTTTTATGTGCCATTGTCGGTCTCCGTTCTTAATGCCGGCCCGGGGCGCTTAGCCCTTGGCCATATCCTTCGCCTCGGCAGCCCAGGCTTCTACCTTGCCTTTGGCGCCGACGGTTTCTTCCAGTTCTTCGATCTCGGCCTTCTTCAGCTTTGCCAGCTGGGCGAAGGTGGTGATGCCCGCCTCATTGAGCTTCTTTTCCATGGCGGGGCCCACACCGGCCAGCTTCTTCAGGTCGTCGCTGCCGCCTGTATCCGCTTTGGCGTCGTCTTTTTTGGCAGCGGGCGCTTTTGCCGGCGCTTTGTCTTCAGCCTTCTTGCCATCGTCGGCCTTGGCGGCAGGCGTGTCGCCGCCTTTGTCGCTGTCGTCTTCCTTTTCGGCCTTTTTGGCCGCCGGCTTGGCAGAGGCTTTCTTGCCGCCAGTCAGGATCTCTTCAATGCGCAGCACCGTCAGATCCTGACGGTGGCCCTTGCGGCGCCGGTAGTTCTTGCGGCGCTTCTTCTTGAAGATGATGACCTTCTCGCCACGATCCTGCGCAATCACGCGGGCCGCGACCGAGGCGCCATCCACAAGGGGGGCGCCCACCTGGGCGGCATCGCCGTCACCCACGGCGAGAATTTCGTCGAAGACCACCACGTCGCCAGCGTCACCGGACAGTCTTTCGACCTTGATGACGTCGTCGGCTGCGACGCGGTATTGCTTGCCGCCGGTGCGAATCACTGCGTGCATCGGTTTAACCGTTCTGCGCTATTTGTTGGTTTGTTATCTCGTTCCCGGTGCAGCCCGAATCGGCGACACCAAAGCACGCCGGCCCGAAACTTCGCCGGGCCGGAACCGCGGAAATATAGCCGTGCGGCTGCGTCTGTCAAGCGAAGTACAGCCCCGGAATCCGGGCCGATACCACTTGCCGCAGGCGCGTTGCGTGGCGGCGACCCATCCGCTAGTGTCCCGCGCCGCGCCCGGAAGAAACGCCGGGGCATTATCGACCCGAAGCGCCCATCAACCGAGACAGGCTCGGAGAAGGGGCGGCTTCCCTGCGGAGAGGTGCCGGAGTGGTCGAACGGGGCGGTCTCGAAAACCGTTGTGCGCTTTGCGTACCGTGGGTTCGAATCCCACCCTCTCCGCCACTAATCTTTTGTAATTACTTGTTATATTATCTCTTTCGCTGAGGCTGGCATAACCGCCGCTACGCCGCAGCATCTGGCTCCCACGGCCGAGTTGTGAACACGAAATCACCTTGATAGCTGGCGCAGACTTGGGCCCACCGGCGCCCGCATTCCCTTGCTTGTGAAGCAAACTCTTCTGGAAAGTCCTGATAAGGCGGGCGCACTGGGCCGCTATTGCTGTAGCCCGCGGCGTTGATGCGCGTCTTTTCCATTTGGATATTGTAGTGGGCGAAGAGTTCAGGATTGGCGACCATGGAGCCAATGGGCTCGTTCGCCCACGCGATCGCCTCGACCATCAGGTCGATCGCGTCCTGGTTTCGCGTGGCAATTGCCTGCATCAGGGCGACTGCCGGCGTCGGGTTCATGCCGGACGCGGTCGCCCAACAGGCGGTCGTCGACTCCGGCGCCAGATCGTAGAACTTGTGCACCACCATTTCATTGGGGACGAAGTTGATCTTGCCGCCGGTCGCCTCAATCAGTTCCGGCAAGCCGGCAGCCTTTGAATATTTCGCAGAGGTCACCGTAGGAGCGGCCTTGGCGACCGCCGCCCAAAACTCCGGGTCGAAGGGGAACCTAAAGGCGCGTTGATTGGCGTAGACCATAACCGCAAGGTCGGGAAACGCATCAGAGACGGCGCCATAGAAATCCACCGCCATTTTCGTGGTCGCCGGCTGCCACATGGGGAGACCCAGCAATGTGCCGTCAGCGCCGCGCTCCTGAATGAATTTCAAGCGCTGCGCGATTTGATGGCCACCCATTGCTGTTGCACCGACGAAGGTTGGCACCCTCGCCGCCACAGTTTCGATTACGCAGGTGGCAAATGCTTCATAGTCCGCTTCGGAAAGAGTGGCGCATTCGCCGGTGGTGCCGAGCACAATCAGGCCGGTCGCGCCATCGCGGATCAGGTTATTGATCAGGCGTTCGGATTCATCCAGATCCACCGTATTGGTCGCGTTCAACCGGTCTGCATCAGGAGTCGCCGGCGTTGCGATGATCGCATACATGCCCGAGATGTCATTGGCTGTCAGCATCTGCGCTTAGCTCCCAATTATCGTTCATTTTAGTCGTGGAAGGGCGCTGGCGGAGGGCCGGAAATGCCCCAGACATCGCCCTTGTGTTCGGGACCCCAGAAACGTTCTTCGACTGGCGAGGTATCTTCAAAGACATCCATCTCGCCATAGTATTCGACCACGTTGCCGGCCGGATCCTGATAGTAGCTGAAGACGTTGTTGCCGGGTCCATGGCGGCCGACGCCCCAGATGCACGGGTTGCCCTCGTCGCGCATGCGTGCGGACTCCCGCATCACTGTATCGATCGAACCTACATCGAAGGCCAGGTGCTGCAGCCCGGTACGTCCGCTGTTGCTGTTCACGAAAGCCAATGAGTGATGGTCGG
Source organism: Alphaproteobacteria bacterium (assembly GCA_021776685.1). Taxonomy (GTDB): domain Bacteria; phylum Pseudomonadota; class Alphaproteobacteria; order Bin65; family Bin65; genus JAJFFJ01. The sequence goes on along the minus strand of JAJFFJ010000039.1, from coordinate 52,431 downwards.
TGTTGCAGCGCAGGAAGGACATCCCGATATGGGTCCGGTCCGACACCTTGAAGCCGAGCAAGGCGTAGAAAGCTTCTTGTTCTGTCTGCCGTGGCGACCAGAGGACCACATGACCAAGCTTGAGCGGGCCCTCGGCTTCACCATCCCGCGTTGCTTCCGCCGCGGGTCCATCGCTTTCACTGGGGACCACCAATTCCACACGGTTGCCATCAAGGTCGTCGAAGCACGCGACCAGCGCCTCGCCCTGGCGCCGGCCTGGTCGTGGCGCCTCTGTCACGGGGTGCCCCTGCCGCTCAAGATTTTCGAGAAGGGAGCGCATCATATCTTCCGTGGCGACGGAAAGTGCGATGTGGTCCAGGCGTGCTTCGTCTCCGGCGCACAATTGCAAATCGCACTGGTGGGAATGTGCCGCCCGAAACGAAGCTTGCTGTCCTTCAGTTCCAATCAGGCCGAGCCCCCAATTCCGGTGATAGAAATCCCGTGCGCGCTCAAAATCCGGTACCTGCAACCCGACCCTATGGAGCCCGCTGATGCGCATCCCACGGCCCCCCTATTTTCTGTGGGCTTCGGATTCGAAGGTCAACTCGAGCCTGCGTTCAGCCAGCTTCCACTGCCCGTCTGCATCCTGGGCGTAAATGTCGTGGGCGTCAGCTAGGGCGCAGGCTTCTGCCGGCCCAAGCCCCTCGCCGTCGTGGCGATATAAAGTGATCAGAAGATGCCCGGCGACGCGGCCGTCGTTCCTCGGGGTCAGACGCAAATTGGTACAGACATGGCGCGCGGTTCGTCCCTTAATGCCGGTCCGCTCCTTGCCATAGGCGGCGATCACCGCGCGGCCTTTCTTCTCCGGGCCGAGCCCGTAGAGGCGCCCGTCTTCCAGATAGAGATCTGCCAGCCGCTCACCGCCGCCGTTGTCCTGAAGCCAGGCATGTTCATGCACGAGGCTTTCTATGTCGTGTCTTGCCTGCGCGTCGATCACCATATTTTTCATCAATCCCATCCCTTGAATGCAGGCCCTGCGACCGCCAGGCCGCCATCGGCCCCAAAGACCGCGCCGGTCGCCACCCGTCCACCATTGGAGGCCAGCAGCACATACAGATCCGTGTAGTCTTCCGCCGTGCGGATTTCCCCCAGGGGCAGAGTTGCCGGCTGCAGCCCTGTCGTGGATGGACCCTGTCCCAACGAGGACAGACCGGAGAAGCTTGTCGGGATATAGCCCGGCGCAACACCGTTGACCCTCACATCTGGCGCAAGCTCCCACGCAAGTTGGCGTACCATACCAGCAACGGCGTGTTTGCTCGTCACATAGAGAAGGCCGCCAAAGCCGGCCGTGTGGCTTGAGACAGACGCCGTCAGCACGACGCAACCGCGGCGCGCCCGGAGGGGTTCAAGGGCAGCGCGAATGCCCAGCATGTAGCCCTTGACGTTGACCGCAAACAGTTCGTCGAACCCAACGGAGAGCTCATCAAGGGAAAGATCAGCTAACTGAACGCGGTTGTCATACAACCCGGCATTACCGATGAAAATGTCGAGGCCGCCTCGCATCGCAACGGTTTCCGTGGCCGCGGTATGATTGTCTGACGGCGAGCGGACGTCACCGACGACAACATGGATCGGCTGGCCCGAGAAATCGGCGATCAATTCCTTCGCCGCCTTCTCGGACCGCTCAAGGACGGAGACTGCCGCACCTTCCCGCAGAAAGCGCTCCACGATCGCGCGGCCCAGGCCGTTACCGCCGCCTGTCACCAAGGCAACTTTGCCAGCCAGCGCGGCCATTGCGCCTACAGGACCACTGAAAGGTTGGGAATCGGGATCGACACGTGATCGAGCAGCACAAGGCGCCGTGCGAGGTAGAGGCGACCGTCGATCATTCGCAAAACATCGCGTCTTTCGGCGGACAGAATTTCGCTCATCTCATCGCGGCCCCAATGAAACAGCAGGTAACTTTGGACCTGAAGATCATCTCCGTTGGGTGGATCCACCCGGATGTTGGACACATGGCGCCTCACCCGTGACGGGGGCTTCTCCGACCAGGCGAGACCGCTCTGGAAGCGCACCATCCGGGCCGCGAGGGACTCATAGTCTTCGACCATGTGAAAGGCCCGGTCGCTGAATGCCGCATCGATATCCATGTTGTCGATGATGTTGCGGATTGGCATACGGTAGTCGATATCCGGGGTGATCAGTTCCATCCAATCAAGGAGCTTGTAGCCGTCAAGCAGGTGCGCTTCATGATAGAGGAAACGCTCGGCATGGCGCGCCAGATCAATATCCGCCTGCAGCGGGAGATCGTACGGTCGCACAGTTTGCGGGCGGGCAAGGATTTCGTTCATGCCACATGCTCGCGCTCAGGCCGCGTCATCGCACGGTGCCAGTGATTGAAGAAGGTGCGTTGGACACCTTCCTCCAGGTTACTGTCGTAGGCTACCCCGGGGCCATCCCAGTCTTTGAGCACCCGCGCGTCGCTCATATGTTCCAGGCCCATTTGATAATTGAGCATAAGACCCTGCTTGCGGGCGAATTGACCGCCGGCAGAACGGGCAACGCCGGCCCAGGCGATTGAATCGTCTTGCTCGAAATTGCCGGAAACGCTGAATGTTGCGGTCGCCACCTTGTAGGCCTGCGCCTTGTACTCCTCGCTGGCTTCCTTGGGCGCCAACACCCAGCTGCGCACTTCGGTCCGAGACGGACTCACGGGATTCCATTGGCGCAGACTGAGATAGGCACATTCAGGCTTACCAGGCGCATCCATTAGCCCGATGTGGATCAGCGACAAATTCGGGAAAATTGTGCCTGTGTGCACCACGGAGCGTTCGGCCAGATCCTTTTGCGAGTCAGACAACCCCTCCATTTTGAAGTGCTGGCTGACATCTTCAGGATAGCCCCAAAAATGGCGGACGCCGGGATCCTTGCGCCGGATGCTGGTCGCATGGCCATTGCATTCAGTTATGTGAAGGTCGTTGCCGCCGCCACTGGCCCCAGCCGCCGCTGGCGACGACAGGCCCATGGTGACCACCGACTTATGTAGCGATTGAGTGTGGTAGCTGTCGCCGGAGAAGTTCTCGGAGCCGGACTTCCAATTGGTATCCAGATACCAGCGATGGGGCTCGCCTATGACCTCCATGCCGCCGGGCGAGAGTTTGAGATGCAAATCGAGATACCAGCGATAATCGCCAATATGGTCGACGAGTGGTGCCACCGAATCATCAAGGGAAGCGAAGATTAACCCGGCATAGTTTTCGACCCGGGGCGCGGGACGCAGCCCCCAGGCTTCCTTATCCAGTGTTTTGAAGGCCACCTGGCCGTTCGGCACGCTATGGAGCTCACCGGTATTCCGATAGGACCAACCGTGATAGGGGCAGACGAAGGCTTTGACGCAACCGCGCTCGCCTTGGCAGACGCTCGCGCCCCGGTGACGGCAACTGTCAAAAAGAACCCGGACCTCGCCGTCATCGCCGCGAACGATAATAAACCGGTCATCGACGATGCTCCGCACAATAAAATCCCCGGGATCTGGGATTTCGGTCTCATGGGCCATGAAAATCCACTGCTGTCCGAATATGCGATCCTGCTCCGCCAGATGAAGATCGCCATCGTTGTAGATCCAGAGTGGCACCAGCCCCTGTGCGAGCTCATTGCCCATGCGGGCGAGCGATTGCTCCAGGCGCGGAGAAATGCTGGCCGATGACGCGGCGTCATTCATTTGGACTGTTCCTGGATAGAAAGATGAACCTATCCAGCTTTGTAGGGCTGCTGCCCCGAGTCAATGTTGGATTCCGTGATGGCGGGAATCAGGTACAAAACCCATCCTGAGCCAGAACCTTTCTTCGAGGCCACGGTGGGCAGGTAACTGCCTTTGGTCGCAATAAGCGCGGTAATATGCAGCCCATTAAACTGAACCCGCGGTGCTCTGGATCCATATCGAAGATTTAAAGCCAAACTCTTGCGACTCCGGCATACCGCCGCTTAGGATCAATTTGGAGTTGAGCCGAAAGCCTCCCGCAGAGTGCAGGGTTATTCAGCTCAAACGATTACCCGACAGGCAAACCAACAAGATGCCAGAACGAGCGTTCGATCCCACGCGTTATGTCCAGGACCTGACAGATATGGGCGAATTCAAGGTCCATCGCGACGTATTCCGTGACCAGGACATATTTGACCTCGAGATGGAGCACATATTCGAGGCGACCTGGATTTTCGTCGGCCTCGCGTCTCAAGTCCCTGATCCCCATGACTTCATCACCACATGGGTGGGCAGACAGCCGGTAATCGTCTCGAGGGATTCAAAGGGCGAACTGCATTGCCATTTCAATACCTGTCCACACCGGGGTGCCACCGTTTGCCGGCAACGCGCCGGCTCGGCGAAAGCGCATGTCTGCCCCTATCATGGATGGGTTTTCGATAGCGCCGGGAGAAACGCAGGAATTAAAAATCAGACGCAGGGGGAGTATCATCACAATTTCGCCGAAGGGTCTCACGATCTGAAAAAGGTTGCTCGATTCGGCAACTATCGTGGCTTCCTGTTTGCCAGCCTCCGTGAAGATGTGCCGAGCCTTGAAGAGCATCTGGGCGATGCCCGGGTGTTTCTCGATTTGATTGCGGACCAGGGGGAGGACGGCGTTGAACTTCTGCCCGGCGCCGGCCTTTACACCTACCGTGCCAACTGGAAGCTGCAGCTGGAAAACTGCCTGGACAACTACCACCTCACGTCAACCCACCCAAGCTTTATGCGCATTGTCGAAAGACGAAAGAAGGGCGATTCTGGCCACGCGCTTGAGACTTCGGACTTCAAGCTTCTCGACGGAACCGTCGGCGGCGGCTTCACCTTCCCCCATGGGCACGCAGTTATCTGGCACGGCAATGCCACGCCCCAGGTTCGGCCCCTCTACAAGAGCATCGACAAGGTTGTTGAACGGGTCGGCGAGGTGCGGGCCAATTGGATGCTTGGCGTACGCAACCTTTCCCTTTTTCCCAATGTGCAATTTGCCGAGAATATATCGTTGCAGATGCGCATCATCCGTCCGCTCGCGCCGGATCTCACGGAGATGCAGATCCATTGCGTGGCGCCGAAAGGTGAAGCCTCCGAGGCCAGGACGTATCGCATCCGTCTTTACGAAGATTTTTTCAACAGCACAGGGTTGGCGACACCGGACGATCTTAAAGTCTACGAGCAATGTCAGGAAGGCTACCGGGTGTGGTCCGTGTCGGAGCAGCAAGGCTACCATCGCGGCATGGCGTTGGTGAAAAATGGGCCCGATGAATTTGCTGACCAGCTTGGTATTTCACCGGCGACCAGCGTGTCCGGGAATTTCGAAATCCAGGACGAAACGATATTTCATGGCGGCTACCGCGAATGGCTTCGGTTGATGAAGCGTGCAGAGTGCACCCTGGCTGACCGATGAAATGGCTCGATGCAGATACGGTCCAGAAGACCGCCACCATATCGAGACTTCTATATGAAGAGGGGTATGCTCTTGATACGCGGCGCTGGGAAGACTGGCTGAATCTTTACGCGCCGGATTGTGAGTATTGGGTGCCAGCCTGGAAGAATGAAGAAGAGCCGACCACAGATCCAAAAAATGAAATATCCCTGATGTATTATTCCTCCAGGGCGGGATTGGAAGATCGTGTGTGGCGCGTGAAGTCAGGTTTGTCAGCGGCGTCCAAAATGCTGCCACGGACCCAGCATCAGGTTTCAAACGTTGTTTTGATGCCCGACGAGGCCGGCGAACACAACACGTCGGTTCGCTATAATTGGTGTGTCAACCAATTCGAATGCGATAACCGGGCTTCGCATACATTTTTCGGGCGCGCCGAGGCGACGTTGGTTTTTCAAGATGATTGCTGGCGCTTTCAGAAGAAGAAAACCCTGATTCTCAACGACTACATCCCAACAGTCGTCGACTTCTATTCTGTGTAGATTTGTAGGGCCACCAAGCGTCCGGCGGCACGAGGGGATCCTGATCGCCTGCATGGGATCCCATACATGGCCTTTAAAAAGTCCGCCTTTGGCTACTCGGTATGTCCTTCCGATATGGAGCACTTCGTCATCCGCGCCGTAGTCGTTCTGCGCAGGGGCAGTATTTCCCCTCATGCAATCACTGCAGGACATTTTAGCCCAGACCACACTGGTCGGGCGGGGCCCCCGGCGCTAGTTTCACATCAGACAACATTTGCAAGGGGGAAGGCAGATGTCGACAGAACGGGATGGGCGGTACGGGCCGCTCAAGATGCGTGTGGACGACCATCTCAAGGTCAAGATGCGCGACGGTGTTGAAATCGGCTGCCGGGTCTACCGGCCCGACGATGAGGGGCAATATCCGGCGCTGTTCGCCGCGTCCCCTTACCAATATGAGACCGACGACATTCCCCATTCGCCGCTGTTCCTGTGGCGCGAGGTCGGGCCGGTGGAATGGTATGTCAGCCACGGCTACGTCTATGTGCACATGGACGTGCGTGGCTCCGGTAACTCCGACGGAGCCTATGAATTCCTCAGTCCTGATGAACAGCAGGACTATTACGAGATGATCGAGTGGACCGGCGCACAGGCCTGGTGCGACGGCAATGTGGGCGGTATCGGCCAGTCCTACTACGCCTGGGCCCAGTGGTTCATGGGCATCGTCAATCCGCCGTCGCTCAAATGCATCGCGCCCTATGACGGCGCTGTCGATATCTACCGGGGCTGCGCTTATCACGGCGGCGTCTATTGCGATTTCATGAACTGGTGGTTCAGCCTGATGCTGCGCGCCAACAACCATCACCGGCCCGCGGGCGCCCCCACCGGCACGCAGATGGACTATGACCTGGGTCGCGATTTCGTCATGCGCCAGACATATGACGACTGGTGGCAGGCGCGCTCGGCCTATGAACGGCTGAAGGAGATCAAAGTGCCCGTGCTGTCGATCGGTCATCAGGGCAAGATGGGCCTGCACGAACGGGGCAATATTCTTGGATATGAGGAAGTGGAGGTGCCCAAGAAGCTGGTGTTGACCGGTGCGGCCAATGCCTTCGAAGCCCATGATCTTTTCGACAAGATCGACTTTCACGAAGACTGGCTGAAGCCCTTCTATGACCATTATCTGAAGGGCGTCGACAATGGCTATCCGGATCAAACCCCTGAGTCGCGCCTGTTCCTGCGCGGAGCGGACCAATGGCTGGACATGGATGCCTGGCCTCCCGTCAATGTGGAGCGGGTGCCGTATTATCTTGGGGCGGGGTCGACAGGCAGCGTCACGTCCCTGAACGACGGCACACTTTCGACCGAGGCGCCGGGCGATGATGGTGGTGTCACCAGATACAGCTATCCGGACCCGCAATGGCTTGTGGGCACTGCCACGCCCACGCCGCAGGGGCCAGACCCGGTGCGCCGGACCCTGACCTTCGCCACGGAACCCCTTGAGGAGGACGTGGATGTAATCGGGCCGATCGTGTTGGAGCTGTATGCAGAGTCCACGGCCGTTGACACCGACTTTTTCGTTCGCCTGACGGATCAGCCTCCGCAGGATCCAACAGACCGGGAAAAGGGTCTCCAGCCCCTGTCGATCAATGTGGCCAAAGGCTGGCTGCGCGCCTCGCACCGGGAGAAGGACGAGGCTCGTTCTACGGAACTCCGGCCCTTCTACACCCACACAAATCCCCAGGAGATTGAGCCCGGCAAGATCTATAAATACGAGATTGAGGTGCTGCCGTGCGCCTACCGGTTCAAAAAGGGCCACCGCATCCGGATGGATCTGGTGAATGGCGACAGCCCGGTGACCGAGTTCATCTTCACGCACCAGTATTTTTACTACAAGGTCGGCACCGACACCTTCCATCACAATACCGCCCATGCGTCGCGCATCCTGCTGCCGGTGGCGAATTGAAAGGAAATGGTGCTGTCATGACCGCGATGGTTGATGTGGCCCCCAATGGGGAGACGCCCGACTATCAAGACCTGATCAACGCCGGTCTGGCGCTGGTGGACGACATTGCCGCCCGGGCAGCGGACTGCGAAGCCAATCGCCGGGTATCGGAAGAGACTGTGGCGGCGTTCAAGGCAACGGGTCTGCACCGCGCCATTCAGCCGGCGCGCTATGGCGGCTACGAAATGGGCTTCAAGGCCCTGCTTGATATCAGCCACGCCTATGGCCAGATATGCGCGTCTTCAGCCTGGGTCTGTGGACTTTATATCGCGCACAATTGGTTGGCTGGTCTGTTCCCGATTGAGGCCCAGGACGATGTCTGGGGCGAAGATCCGGACGCGGTGATTTCCGGCTCCTATGCACCTGTGGGCAAGGCGACCAGGGCAGATGGCGGCTATCGCCTCTCCGGTCAATTTCCTTTCGCCAGCGGATCGCCAGGGTCGGACTGGAACCTGTGCGGCGCCATGCTGGCCGTGGGGCCTGAGGGCGCGATGGTCCCTTGCTTCACGTTGGTGCCAAAGTCCGACTACACGATCAACTGGGACAGCTGGGATACGGTGGGTCTCGCCGGCACTGGCAGCTATGTGCTGACGGTAGACGACGCATTTGTGCCTGCGCACCGGGTGCTGACTTTCCCCGATGTTGTTGGCAGCACGGGCCCGGGCGCGGAAGTGAATGACAATCCACTCTACCGTTTGTCATTGCTCACCGGCGTGGCTTACACCCTCGCGATGCCCGCGGTGGCTGCGGCGACAGGGGCGATTGAGCTTTATATCGAAGAGAATCGGATCCGCGACACCCACGGCGCCGTGGTCCTGGGTGGCAGTAAGGTTGCCGAGTTCCAGACCGTGCAGAAAAGGGTGGGCGAAGCGTCAGCCCGCGTGGACGCCGCCAGGCTTGTTGCCTATCGCGACATCGAAGAAGCAGAAGCGGAGGTGCGGGCCGACGGCAAGAGCTCGCTGGAGATGCGCCTGCGCAACCGTCGGAGCCAGTCCTTTATCGCCCACGAGGCTCAGACTGCCATGAACCTGATCTTCGATGCGGCGGGCGGGCGTTGTCTGCAGTATGACCACCCGATCCAGCGCGCTTGGCGGGATGTGGCGGCCGTCAACCACCACATCAGCCTCAATTTCGATGCGGTCATGTCCATGTACGGACAGCACCGCTTTGGCCTGCCCCTGGTCGGCCAGTACTAGAAGAGAAGAGCACGCCATGATCGATCTACAGGACATCCGCTACGTGCGCGTCGGTACCGCCGACCTCGAGGGCGCCATAAAATTTGGCACCGACATCCTGGGCCTCCAGCTGGTAGGCCGGGAGGGCAAGTCAGCCTACTTCCGCAGCGACAAGGTCGAGGTGCGCGGCGACACCCGGGATCACACGCTGGTCTATACGGAAGGGGATCCGGCGGATCACCGGATTGGCTTCGAGCTCAAGGACTCGTCGAAGATCGATGCGGTGGCTGGGGTGCTGGACGATGCCGGTTTCCCGGTCCGCGCGGGCACCGCAGAGGAGTGCGCAAGCCGCCGCGTTCGCGACCTCGTCATGGCAACGGACCCCTCTGGCAACAACATCGAGATTGTCGGGCGGCCGCATCACAGCGGCGTACGCTATCACGCGAGCCGTGACGCCGGTGTGACTGAATTCAGCCATATCGGCATGCATTCAACCGACCCAATTCGCGATGAAGCCTTCTGGACCAGCGTCTTTAACGCCCGGGTCTCTGATTGGGTAGGTGAAGCGCCATTCTTCCGGATCAACACCATCCACCACTCGCTGGTTCTGTTCCCGAGCAACCGCAGCGGCATCCAGCACATCAATCACCAGGTGGAAGACCTGGATGACGTGATGAAATCCTACTACTTCCTCAAGGAGCAGGGCGTGCGCATCGTCTGGGGACCGGGCCGCCATCCGGTATCAACCGCCATCATGGTCTATTTCGAAGGCCCCGACGGCCTGACCTACGAATATTCCGTGGGCGTGAAGCACATCCTGCCGGAGCAGGAGGCGACCTACCGCCCGCGGCAGTTCCCGCCGGAAAAATTCTCGCTCTGCATGTGGGGCTCTGAGCCGGGGTTCAGCGTCCGGGCGCCCGAGGAGGAAAGCCCGGAACCGATTGCCCGCGCGGTCTAGGGCCTGGCCCGTCGCTACAACAACGCCGGCGCGAACCCGCTTGTCCCTGGTTCACGGAGTGTCTTCTCTCCGCCACACATGTGGGTGGCCCACTTCTGTCTCATTTTCGCTCCCTCATTTTCGCTCCCTCATGGGGGCTTTGTCAGAGCAGGTTTATCGAACTGCAATTGGGGCATGATTTTTGGCGATATGGTCTATCGTCCAATTCTGATTAATGACCCCAGGCCGCATAGCCGCCGTCGACATCGAATATGGCGCCGGTGATCCAACGCGCTTTGTCGGACAAGAGATACTCGGCCATATGGGCGATGTCGGCGGGCTCGCCAATTCGCCTCAGCGGATAGCCGCGGCCGCGATCCTCGATCAACTTCTCATAGGCTTCCGGCGGCATGCCGGCGCTGGTCATGATCTCGCTGCGGACCACGGACGGGCGGATGCAGTTGACGCGAATGTGGGCTGTTGGCCCCAATTCCAGCGCCAGTCCGCGGGTCAGAGACTCGATAGCGCCCTTCGACGCGGCATATGTGGTGGTTCCCGGCTGGTTATGGCTGGCCAGCGTGGAGCCCATGTTCAGGATGCTGCCGCCCTCGGGCAAAAAAAGCGGCAGGGCCTGGTGGGTTATCCGAAGGGTACCTGTCAGATTAACATCGATAAGCTGTTCAAGTTCGGCAAATGCCGCATCTTTGAATGGTCCGATGACCGTTTGGCCGGCGTTGTTTACCAGGGCATCAAGGTGACCAAACCGGCTGGCAATCTCTTTCATCAGTCCAGCGACAGATGAGCCGTCGGTGATATCGCAGACCAGCGGCACCACAGAGTCCGCCACTTCTGCGGCAACCGCATCCAGCGTGGCCTGCCGCCGCCCAGCGCTGACGACCTGCCAACCCGTAGCGGCAAGGTGGGCGACAATCCCGGCGCCGATGCCTGAGCCGCCGCCTGTTACCAACACCACTGGTTTGCTCATTTGCCTCGCTCCCCCGCGGGCCACAGGCCCCACCAAGCTGGCAGGTTGACCGCGCTTTACCGACAAGATACTATATAAGTATAATTGTATCCACTTTTTGATTTATTCCCCGTGCACCTGTTCACTCCGGCGGTCCGCCGCGATCCCGGGAAAGACACAGCCATGCGAAACGAAGCTGAATATGTCTGGCCGACGTCGGATTTCACCCGAATTCCGTTTGGCATCTATCATGACGCCGATGTTTACGAGCAGGAAATGCACAAGGTCTTTCGCGGGCCGACCTGGAGCTATCTGTGTTTTGACGTAGAGATCCCAAATCCAGGCGACTTCAAATGCGTCAATATCGGCGACACGCCGGTTGTGGTGAATCGGGACAAGGACGGCAGTTTTCACGCGTTCATCAACCGTTGCGCCCACCGGGGGTCAATCGTCCGTCGCGAGGAATTCGGCAACGCCAAGGATCACACCTGCGTCTATCATCAGTGGTGTTACAGCCTGAAAGGCGACCTGCTGGGCGTCCCGTTTCAACGCGGCGTCAAAGGCAAGGGAGGCATGCCCAAGGATTTCGACGTTGCAAACCACGGTTTGCAGACCCTTCGCGTCGAAAACTTTAACGGGGTGATTTTCGCGAGCTTTTCTGACGATGCGCCGCCGCTCGAGGATTTTCTGGACGAACCGATCTGCAAGCATCTGAAGCGACTGACCCACAAGAAGGTCAAGGTCCTCGGCTATCAGAGGCAATACATCCACGGCAACTGGAAGCTCTATACGGACAACACCCGGGACCCCAATCACGGCGGCCTGCTCCATCCATTCCAGGTGACATTTGGCATTGCGCGCCTGACCCATGGCGGTGGCGCCGTGCTCGACAAACGCGGCTGTCACAATATTTCGATGGTTGAAGGTGACAGTGATTCAGAAGAAGACGCCTCCAAGGCCTACGAGGATTCAGGCTCGGGCGCTTACATGACGGATTATTCCCTCCACGACACGTCGATGCTCGCGACACAAAAGGAATTTGGCGACGAGATTACGCTGTCGATCATGTCGATCTTCCCGAACGTGGTCTTTCAGCAAATCGGCAACTGCCTTGCAACCCGCCAGATTCGCTGCAAGGGCGTCGACGCGTTCGAGCTCTACTGGACCTATTACGGCTACGAGGACGACGACGCGGAAATGACGGCGCACCGTCTGCGGCAGGCCAATATGGCGGGGCCAGGTGGGTTGATCTCCATGGAAGATGGCGAGGCGGTCGAGATCGTTCATCGCGCTATCAAGCGTGAGCATGACAAACATTCGGTAGCTGAATATGGCGGCCGCGGCGAAATCAAGACTCAGGACACTCTGATTACTGAAGTGCCGATGCGTGGCTTCTGGGCGTATTACTGCCAATTGATGGGCATTGATGCGAACGGAGCCGCCGCATGACGGCGGAGGCCAAACAAGCCTGCGCCGATCTGCTGGCGGAGTATGCCTACTTGATCGATGCCGATCGTCTTGAGGACTGGCTCGATCTGTTCGTTGAGGAATCCACCTACCAGATCGTTCCGCGCGAAAATTATGTGCGCGGGCTGCCGCTGCAACTGATGCTGTGTGAGAACAAGAACATGTTGCGGGACCGGGTCGTGTCCCTGCGTCAGGCCAATATCTACAACATCCACGTGGACCGCCATCTGGTCAGCTCGGTACGGTATCTGGGCGAAGAGAGTGGCGTTCATTCAGTCGGCGCCAACTATGCCGTGTTTCAAACCGACCAGGATGGCCAGTCCCGCCTTTTCAGCGTTGGCGAATATATCGATTCGATTGTCGTCGAGGACGGTGCCTTCAAATTCAAAGACAAACTCGTGATTGCCGATACCTCGTCGATCCCGACGTTGCTCGCAACGCCGTTGTGACGACATGACAATGAACAGCCGACAGCGATTTCTCGGAACTACCCAGCAGCATGCGTATGTCCATCTGCGCGAGATGATTTTGTCTGGCGTCTATACAGGTGGCCAAAAGGTCAATCCCGCCAAGGTCGCCGAAGAACTTGGCGTCAGCCGCATGCCCGTGCGTGAGGCGTTGCGCCAATTGGACAGCGAGGGGTTGGTCACGATACGGCCCAACCGGGGCGCCGTGGTGACGGCGCTGACAGCTGCGGATGTGTTGGAAATTTTCGATATGAGGGCGGTGCTGGAAGGCCTTGCCGTACGCTGCGCACTGCCCCTTTTGACGGGTGAAGATATTGAGGAGCTGGAAGATCGGCGGCGGCGTATGGACCGGGTCCGGGCCGAGTCCAAGCGATGGATATCCAGGCACGACGAGTTCCACGATTTTCTGTGCGTCCAATCCGGACGACCGAGATTGACCGCTGAAATCGCCCGTTTGCGGGCGTCAGTTCAACCCTATCTGCAAATGTATATTGCCAGTCATCCCAGCCCGGAAATGACCGGGTTCGAACATGACGGACTTATGGAGCTTGTTCGCGAGCGGGATGAAGCCCGAGCAGAAGAATTTATGCGTGAGCACATCATGAGCGCTGCCCATGGCGTGATTGAGTACCTTGAACATCTGGAAAACGAACGTGACGTCGGTGCGGCGATGCCCGCGGCGGGGTCAACCGCCGAAGCGGCCTGATCAATCCCGCGGAAGCGGCAACAAGAGGCCGAATGGGTAACCCACAGGGGCCCTGGTCTGAGGGAGAAGTGTGTTGGAAGGTGCGAACGCGATGCACCCAGACGAATCCATATCCCCGCCCCAGACACGGGTGGCGATGGAGCGCGTCAGCAAAACCTTTTACGAGGAGACGACCGGCGAGCCAGTGCTTGCCGTTGATGATGTCTCCTTCGGCGTCCGGAAATCTGAGTTTGTGACAATTGTCGGGCCCAGCGGTTGCGGCAAAAGCACGGTCCTGAACATCATCGCCGGTCTGGAGCAGCCGAGTGACGGTCGCATTCTGATCGACGGCGTTGATGAAGCGCTGCGCCACGAACATTTCGGTTACATGTTTCAGAAGGACCTTTTGTTCCCCTGGCGGCGGGTGCGGGACAATGTGGGCATCGGCCTGGAAGTGTTGGGGACGCCGCGCAAGGAAGCGCGCGAGCGTGCCACCCAAATCCTTGAACGCTTTGATCTTGGCGCGTTTGCAGACAAATATCCGGCGCAACTCTCCGGTGGCATGCGCCAACGTGTGGCGCTGATGCGGACCCTCTTGTGCGACCGCGAAATTCTGTTGCTCGACGAACCTTTCGGTGCGCTCGACGCGCTGACGCGCTCGGTCATGCAAGAGTGGCTCTTGAGCATCTGGGAAGATGACCACCGCACGATCCTCTTTATCACCCACGATATCGAAGAAGCCGTATTTCTTTCTGACCGGGTTTTGATGATGTCCGCCCGGCCCGGGCGCATCAAAGGCGAGATCGAAGTCAATCTGCCCCGGCCCCGTGATCACACCATTGTCACAACACCCGAATTTACCGAACTGAAAAAAGCCGTCCTCGACCAGATCTATGAGGAAAGCTTGAAAGCCGCACGGCCTGACGAACCGTGAAAATCAACAAAGGCATAACCTGAGGAGAAGGAAACATGTCAAAGACACTAAAAAGCCTGACGACACTTGCGGCCATAGGTGGTTTGGCCGTTGCCTTGCCAACTGCCGCAAATGCGCAGTCCTGCGGCGGTCCCGCGGAAAGCAAGAACCTTACGATTATGGCGGATTGGCTGCCCTGGGCCTCCCAGGGGCCGATGATGGCGGCGCAAATTGCCGGCTACTATAAGAAGGAAGGTCTGTCGGTGAAAATCATCGCGCCGGCAAATCCGGCCGATCCGATTAAACTGGTCGCGCGCGAGCGGGTTACCTTCAGTCTGACCTATGTTCCTGAAGTGATGATCGCCCAGGAGAGGGGTATCCCGGTTGTGGCTGTGGCTGCGTCCATGCGGGTTCTGGGATCTGGCCTGTTCTATCTGGCCGAGTCGCCGATCAAGTCACCGAAAGATCTCAAAGGCATGACCCTGGGAGTCGGTCCAAAACTCGATGCCCAGGCTTTCTTGGCGACACTGCTGGAATCCGGTGGCCTCACCAAGAAGGACGTCAAGGTTGTCGATCCGGGCTATGCCCACGTGCCGATGGTCCTCAAGAACAAGGTCCAGGCAGCGCATGGTCTGACATTTGGCGAAGGCGTCGTCGCTGATCTGATCCAGCAAAAGGCCGGGAAAAAGAAGGTGCAGTGGTTGCTCTATCGCGATCACGGCGTGCCGAATTTCTACTACCAGCTTTTCGTGGGGAACAAGAACTGGGTTGCCAAGAATCCGAATTCGACCTGCCGTTTTCTGCGGGCCACGGCGAAAGGCACAGACACCTGGATCAATTCCCCCGACGCGGCGCTGGCTGTGATCTCCAAGAAGAACAAGGCGTTCAAGCCAGCCCAGCATCGTGGCATCTATGTCGCCACGAAGAGCCACTGGAAAGCCAAGGGTGGGGCGATCTTCAAACAGGATATTGCTGTTTGGCAAAGCGCCCAGGACTGGGCAATGAAAAAAGGCCTGATCAAGAAGAAGGCCAACGCGCAGAATTACTTCACCAACGCGCACCTGCCTAAATAGCACGTCACATTCGGATGGAGGCCCTGCCTTTGGCAGGGTTCTCCATCTCTTTTTCAATTTACCAGAATGATGAATCAGGAGAATCCAATGGCACGCACCGGCCGTGAAGAATATCGACTTGATAACCTGAGCGAACCCATCAGCCACTATACCGACGCTGTTCGTTTCGGCGATTTGCTGTTCATTTCCGGCTGCGCGCCTGTCGACGGCGATCTGAATTTGGTCGGTGGCGATGATGTGGCGGCACAAGCCCGCAAAACCCTGGAAAACATAGGCGATATTCTTGAAGCTGCCGGTGCGTCATTCGCCGACGTGCTGAGGGTTACCGTCTATTTGCTGGACGTGAACGACCGCCACGCCATCAATCCGGTACGGCAGGAATTTTTTGGTGATGCCAAACCCGCCAGCACCCTTATCGGCATCAACGAGCTGGCGATTCCGGGCATGAAAATCGAAATCGAAGCTATCGCCGGTATTCCGAGTTAGGTGGGGCCCGAAAATGGCGAAGGGCAAGCAGGGCGTGACGGCTGAAAACCGGAAGAAAAGGCCAATGGTCAAAGCATTGCTGGCGGCGGTGCCGGCGCTGGTCGCGATTGGTTTCATCGTCGTTTTCTGGGAACTCTTTCTGGTGATCACCGGAGAGGAAGAGTATGTCCTGCCGCCCTTGTCCAAGATATTTACGGTGTTTTTCACCGAGGCACGCGAGCAGTTCCTGCCAAATGCCTGGATAACGTTGCAGGAAATGTTGATCGGTTTCGCCATCGGGGTATCTACCGGCCTGGTGCTGGGAGCACTGATCTTCCACTTCAAGCTCATCCGCCAGGCGCTTCTGCCGATTGTGATCAGTTCCCAGGCAATTCCAGTGATCGCGATTGCACCTGTCCTGATCATTTGGTTCGGCTTCGGGGCCACACCCAAGATTATCATCGTCGCGCTGATCACGTTTTTTCCGGTCGCCGTCAACACGATTGCGGGCTTCGAATCGGTTGAGCGGGATGCCGTCAGTCTGATGAATTCATTTGGCGCCAATGGCTGGCAGATCTTCACCAAAGTCCGCCTGCCTGCGGCGCTGCCCTATATCTTCGCGGGCGTTCGCAACGCGGCGGCAATCAGCGCGATCGGTGCGATTGTAGGCGAGTGGGTGGGCGCCCACGAAGGGCTAGGCCCGGTGATCATTGCTGCAAATTCAGGCTTCAATACCGACGTGGTTTTCGCCGCCATCTTCTACCTCGCATTCATGGCCATCGGCATGTTTCTGATTGTTGGCCTGGTCGCCCGGCTGGCGATGCCCTGGTACTACCTGTCCCGCTCGAAACGGCGAAGCTGAGGCCGCTGCCTGACTCTCAAGAGGTTCAAATGGTCATAGAATATCCGGTTGGCGCCAACGGGACTCTGACGCGTGTTCTTGAAACCGGGCAGGGCGACAATGTCGTGGTCTTCCTGCATGGATTGGGCGCCCGTGCCGATCGTTGGCGCCGAAATCTGGACGTGGTTGCGGCCGCGGGATTCCGGTGCCTGGCCATGGATTTTCCCGGTCACGGGTTCGCCAGCAAGTCAGCTGAATTCGACTACAGCGTTCCGGGGCTCGCGGCATTCGTGCGGGCCATTCTGGAGACACTTGGCGTCGGCAAGTGCCACCTTGTCGGCACGTCGCTGGGCGGGCACGTCTCGGGGTGGATCGCCGCTCATCACCCGGAACAGGTTGCGTCCCTGACAATGGTGGGAACGCTCGGCCTGGTGCCGATTGGGGCCGAAGCCGGCGCCGCCATTCGAGATAGCGTTCGCGCGACAGGCCGGGATGATATCGAAAGAAAGCTGAAGTTTGTCCTGCAGGATGAAGGCGAGGTCACGCCCGAATGGGTCGAGGAGGAATTCCGCATCAACAACTCTCCCGGCGCCGATGCGGGCTTCGAGCGTTTGGGCGACTACATCGCCGAAGAGGTCGATCAGCACAATGTTGGCCCCCAGCTAGCGACGCTGAAAGACCAGATCCCGATCATGCTTGTGTGGGGCAAACAGGATGGCGCCGTGCCGATGGCTGTGGGCGAACAAGGCAACGAGCTGCTAGGCGGCGTGCCCATGGTGATCGTCGATCCAGCCGGTCACGCGCCTTATTTCGAACAACCGGACCAGTTCAATGGTCCAGTCATCGACTTCCTGCGCGCCGCCGGATAGGCAGGGGTTCTCCACCTACCAGTTGCGCCCGTCCAAGGCTTCGACGCGATCGCGCGTGTAGAGGTCGTTCCACATATTGTACGAGAAATCTGAAATCAGCCGCGGGTCCGGCTCAGCCGGATCAACATCCACGATATCCCCTCCAAGCCAGACAACATCAATCGCGTCCGGGTCCTGCAGTACGGCAACATTCGCCATCGGGTCGCCATTGACCACGACCATATCGGCCCAGCGGCCGACTTCGATGGCGCCGACCTTATCGCCATTGCGCAGGAATTTGGCCGCATGGAAGGTGGCGCAACGCAGCGCCTCGCCGGGCGAGAAGCCCAGATGTTTGACAAAGATCTCGATTTCCCGGGCATGCCATTCGCCATAGGGCGTGATGGCAAAGCCTGAATCGGTCCCGGTCATGAATGTTGCGCCGGCCTTGCGGGCGTTGGTCAGAACTTCACACGCGCTTTCGAATTCTTCCCGGTGGGCGTCGACAAATCCTGGATAGGCGCCGTCACCGGGGCGGGAAAACTCAATGTTATTGTAGAGCAACGTCAAGGTGGGGCAGAGGGCGCAGTCATTCTCAAGAACGGCATCCAGCCCTTCATCCGTCATCCAGGATGTATGGAAGATCAGGTCAGCCGCTGCGCGCGCCGAATATAGCGTCGCCTCAGCGCCCCGCGCGTGGACCGCGACCCGCTTGCCGAGCCGGTGCGCCTCCGTGAACATGGCCGATGTTTCGTCCTGATTGAACGCCGCCATCAGGCCGCCGAATTCGGTCACACCCGTAGGATCCATTACCTTGTCGCCGTCCATGGCGAACTTGAGAAAATCGACGCCGTCCTTGACCTGAACGCGGATTTCTTCGATCGCCTCGGTGGGACTGTGCACAAGATGGCCGATCGACGTTACAGGCTGGCCAATCCAGGTTGGATACCAATCGGTCAGTCCCTGGCGGCTGGTAACGTAAGGTCCGGCCGTAGTGATGCGCGGGCCGACGAACAGCCCGGCGTCAATCGCATTTCTGATCGACAAAGTTACACGGGACGCGTCGCCAGGATTAGACAGCGAGGTGTAGCCGTTGCGAAGGCAGCGCTGTGCAAAATTGAGCCCACGTATCGCTTTGAACTCGACGGCGCCATAGATGTCGATGTCTTCCTCGGTCTTGGCGTTGCCGTAGGCGAGATGGGTGTGCACATCGATGAGACCGGGCATGACAAAGCGGTCGCCATACTCGACTACGTCATCGCTGTCCTTGACCGCTGGCGCCTGGTCCGATGGTCCGACAAACGTAAACGCGCCATCATCGATCACGACCGTCTGATTTGCTTGAGCGTTTTCATCCAACGCCGTGAAAAGCATTCCGCACTTGATATGCGTGCTCATTTTTTGGTCCGGTCGGTTGCCTGCAAGATGCCGGGATCTTACCCCATTTCAGCGGCACGAAGAACATGTAGTTGGCCTTAAGAACGGGCCGGTTTGGTGGAAATTGCAGAAGGGCAGAAGTGTTCCAGGTTTCCTTCCGGCAAAAAGCGAGCATTCGACCGGTTTCTGAATTGCATCCGCTCCGGCACCTTAAGCGGACCTTTCCCGTTTTTGATCTTGTGTTCCGCGATTTTGCGACTTTTGGGAGGTTTCAGGCGAAGGCGAGCAGACAAAGGCCGTTTCGCGTCCCTGACAGGTGTTGCCGTTGGATCGATTGCGCTAGTTTGGGACAGCTTTATTTTTTTGGGGGGGGAATCATGGCCACACGCAACGGCAAACCGTTTTTTCGCGCGGATCAGGTGGGCAGCCTTCTCAGGCCGGAACGCCTGCAGCAGGCCCGGGAGAAGGCCGCCAGCGGCGGCATCAGCCCCGCCGAATTGACGGCGGTCGAAAATGACTGCATTCGGGAGGCGGCAAAGACCCAGGAAGCGGTCGGCCTCGAAGTGATTACCGACGGCGAGTTCCGGCGCTCGGTCTGGTGGTACGAATTCATTGAGGCCATCCAGGGCATCAAGATCACCGAACCGGACAAGAAGGCGGCCTTTGCGGGCGGCGACGAGGACTGGGAATACCTGCCGAAGACTGTGCAGACCGTCAGCAAGATCGGCCGCGCCGGCGACATTATGCGGCCGGAGTTCGAGGTGCTGCGCGACGCCACGTCGAAGACGCCCAAGATCACCATCCCGTCACCCAGCCGGGCGCATTTCCATGGCGGCCGGGCCGCGGTCAGCCAGGACGTCTATCCTGACATGGAGGCGTTCTGGGCTGACATCATCACCGTATATCAGGAAGAGATCGCCTCGCTGGAGGCCGCGGGCTGCAGCTATATCCAGCTCGACGATCCCGTGCTGACCTATTTCCTGGACGAGCGTCTGCGCGACAATGTCCGCGACATCGGTGAAGATCCTGATGACCTGCTGCCGAAATATATCGAGGTGATCAACGGCTGTATTGCCAAGCGCAGCCCGGGCACAACCGTGGGCATCCACCTGTGCCGCGGCAACTCGCGGAGCAAGTGGGTCTCCACCGGCCCCTATGACCCCATCGCCGACGTGATCTACCCGAACCTCAATATCGACGCCTATTTCCTCGAGTATGACGACGAACGGTCGGGCGGATTCGGGCCGCTCAGCCTGATGCCTGACGACAAGGTCGTGGTGCTGGGTCTGATCACCACCAAGACCGGCCAGATGGAGTCCCTCGACGACCTCAAGCGCCGGGTCGATGACGCGGCCCAGTATGTCGCCATGGATAATCTCGCCATCAGCCCGCAATGCGGCTTCGCCAGCGAGGTGGGCGGCAACATCATCACCTTCGACGATCAGCAACGAAAGCTGGATCTGGTGGTCCGGGCCGCTGATGATATCTGGGGTGGCGCGTAATCCGCGAGCTTCCCCCGCGGCCAGGTTGGCCGGCAAATCGGCTGCCAGGTCAGGCTAACAATTCGACCGCGTAGGTTAGCGAGATCGAGCGCTCCAGCACCGGGTCCTCCAGGGTCGCTTCAAATCCGTCCGTCGAGCCTGCTGAGGTTGCCGCTTTTTTGGCGCTGTGAAAGATCAGGGTCTCGCGCTTTGTGGCTGCGAGACTTTCAGCGTCGAGGGTTATCGACTCTTCAGATGCTTCGATGCGGGCGTCGCCGGTCAGGTGCCAGCCGCGCAATATAATCCGGTCCAGATGGCCCGCCACATCCGCGAGTCGCCAGGCCTGGCGGCTGAGCGGCTTTGCGCAGGCCAGCAGATCGCCGCCATGACCGTGAAGCGAACCGACGGTCAGCAGCGGCCCCTCATGGTCGCCATCACCGCCGCCGATCACAACCAGTGCGGCGACCCCATGCGCTTCCGACCCCACTTGCTGAAGATTTGTCCCTACCATCAGCCGGTCGACGGGAAGGGGCGTTTCCGCGTTGCCGATATGGCCCCCGGCGTGGATTCGGGCGTGAGCCACCAGCAGATCAGGGGTGTACACCTTGCCGTCACGGTGGACCTGGGGTTGGTATTGAAACAGTGCCGCCATTGTTTTCCCTCAGCTGCCGGAATCGGGCCGGGCCGCCACCGCAATGAGCTCCAGCTTGTTGCCGCCGGCAAAGGTCACCTGCACGCAGGAGCGCATGGGCCAACCTGCAGGGTCGTCGCCAATCCATTCCGACCACCATTGATCGAATTCACCCTTGCGGCCGATATCGTAGAGATAGACTTGGACGCTCATCAGGTGGGCGCGGTCTGTACCGGCGGCCTTGAGCCCGCGGTCGAGCGCCTCGAAGGCGCGTTTCGCCTGACCCTCGAATTCCAGGTCAAAGTCGTCGGACATGCCCAGCACCCAGGCGAAATTCCCATAGGCTGAGCCCCAGCAGCGGCTGGGTACATTGCCGGGGATGCGGATGATGTCATTCATGTCAGTCTCCTGAAGAGTGTTGCGCCGCTGCGAGTGTGTCCGCCAGGGCGCGGTAGTCGGTGGTCTCTGGCAATGGTGTCCCGGTCATTTGATCCGCGGCCCAGTCCTGCAGGTCAGCGATGGCGGCGGCCATGGTGCCAGCATGGCCGGCTTCGCGCACCACCTCTGCTGCCTCCCGCAGCTCCTCGGCCCGCCTGCGGCCGTGGCCCATCACGCGGGTGAAGAGATAGCCGGCGCGTGCCGGCCACTCGATGCCGGGGTAGGTTTCCGCAAGGGACGCGAGCACCAGGTCGTCCACATCCCATGCGCGCGCGGCGAGCATGGACTCGACGACGATTGCCTCAATGCCTTTCATGACGATTGAGCGGCACATCTTGGCCGCCGATGCCGCACCGAAGGCTTCGCCGGCGACGGTTGCGTTCAGCCCCAGGCTATTCAGAAGTTCCGCAGTCGCCGCTGCTTCCGGCCCGGCGAGCAACATCGGCACCCGGTGGCCGTGGGGGGCGACCGGGCTCATGATGGCGGCTTCCACAAAGGCAGCGCCACTGGGGGCGATGGCGGCGGCGCAAGCCTGCTTGTCGACGGGACCGTTGGAATTGACGTCCAGATACACCTGGCCCGGGCGCAGCCAGCCTGCGGCCGCGGCAGCGACTGGCAGCGCCGCGCCCGCCGTCACCGCAGATATCACAATATCCGCGTCTCTCCCGGCCTCGGCGGCATGGCCTGTCAGTGTGACGCCCAGCCTGTCTGCAGACGCAATCAGCTCCGGGTCATCCGCCCGCAGGTCGCTGGCGCGTACGGTGGCGCCTGCTGCAGACAGTCCCGCGGCGAATGCCTGACCCACTTCGCTGAAGCCGATCAGCCCCACTGCGGGCGTGACGGTTGCGGTTTCACTGGACATGAGCAGGATTCCTGATTTTGACGCGTGCCATCTGCGGATTTCGGTAATATAGGACAATCAGATTTTTCGGTCGCGCCCGCGCGTGGCCAAGGGAGGAGACATCATGAAGGGACCTTTTCGCGCTGACCATGTGGGCAGCCTGCTGCGTCCGGACTCGTTGCTGGATGTACGCGAACAGTGGAAGGCGGAAGCTGTTTCCGACGGCGAGCTGCGCGAACGCGAGAATACCGCCATCGCCGAAGCGGTGAAGAAGGAAGAGGCTGCCGGCCTGATGGCCGTCACCGACGGCGAATATCGCCGGGAGAGCTTCCACTTCGATTTCATCTCCAAGATCGGTGGCATCAAGACCAACTTTACCCTGAAAGGGGCCTTCGCTCAGGGCGAGAAGACAAAGGCAGGCGGCAAGAAAGACGTACCGCTGACAATCGATGTGACCGACCGTATGACCCGCCCTGCCGACGGCATCGAAGTCGAGAACTTCAAATATCTTCAATCCCAGGTCTCTTCCGACCACGTGCCGAAAATCACCATGCCGTCGCCGACCATGACCCACTTCCGCGGCGGGCGGGAAGCTATAAGCCGGGAAGCTTATCCTGATCTGGACGGCTTTTTCGAAGATCTGGCCCAGCTCTATCAGGACGAGATTGGCGCGCTTGGCGATGCCGGATGCCGATATGTACAGTTCGACGACACCAACCTTGCCTATCTTTGCGATACCAAGATGCGCCAGGACGCCCGCGACCGGGGCGAAGACCCGGACGAGCTGCCCCGCACCTATGCGGAACTCATCAACGCGTGCATTCAGGACCGGCCTGAAGATATGGCTGTCTGTGTGCACCTGTGCCGGGGCAATGCGCGCAGCCTGTGGTTCGCGGAAGGCGACTACGAGCCAATTGCGGACAAACTGTTCAACCTGACGAACGTGGATGGCTTCTTCCTGGAGTATGACGACGAACGCTCCGGTGGGTTCGCGCCTCTCCGCTATGTGCCCAAAGGCGGGCCCAAAATCGTGCTCGGCCTGGTCACGACCAAACACGGCGAGATGGAAAGCCGCGACGAACTCAAGCAGCGGATCGACGAGGCGTCGCAATATGTGGATCTCGATCAGCTTTGCCTGTCGCCCCAATGCGGGTTCTCGTCGAACGCCATCGGCAACATCATCACCGAGCAGGAACAGTTCGACAAACTGGCAATGATCGTCGATCTCGCGAACGAGGTGTGGGGCAGCGCCTAGCCACCTCCAGATATTTACAGCTGGAGGGGCGGGGGTCGAACCCGTCCCTCCTTGTTACAGCCACTATTCCGCTGCTGCTGCCTGCTCCGGCGTCATCAGTAGATTGTCGATCACGTCATCAGTGGTGCGGACGTCGCCGAAGCTTTGCCAGAAGCTGGTCAGTCCGGCGAGATGGTCCTCGTCGAAACGGGCGGCGTTGCCGTCGATCACCATGACCGGGCGATAGCCGATCATCATCGCGTCCCGCGCGCTCGATTCGCAGCACATGTTGGTGGCCGTGCCGCAGACCAGCAGGTTCTCGATGCCTTGTGCCTGCAACCGGTCGTGCAAATTCGATGACCCCTGGATGAAGGCGCTGAACCTGCTTTTCCGGGCAACGATGTCGCCGTTCTGGACATCGAGCTCAGGATAGAGCTGGTGTCCCTCGCTGCCTTCGGTCAGGCCGTCCTTGTGGGCGTTCATCTTCGCGTCCGTGAAGAAATAGTCGTGATAGATCGGCCACTTGCTGTCGCCGCCCATCTCGTCCGCCACGGTCAGCAGCACCCAGGCAACCTTGCCGCCCCGCTCGCGGGTGACCTTGGCCAGGCGGTTGATGTTGGGAACGATCGACTGGGCGGTCTCAACCTCGGCGACGAAGAAATTCTGCATATCTATGACTACCAAGGCCGTCTTCGCCGGGTCGAAGCTGTCGAACACCTCCAGCTTGCCGCGCTTGGCCATGATGCGGTCGATCACATATTGCGGCATTTCCAGTTCATGGGGCATGGCGTCTCTCCCTTGGGTCCGTTTAGCGTCAGGCGTCAGGCGTCAGGCGGCCGGCTGCCAGGCGATCATGCGCAGTTCGCCCAGTTCCCGGCGCATTTTTTGCCAGACCTCGCCCCCGTCGGTGGAACGGAAGATCTGGCCGAAGATGGTGCAGAAGAATATCAGGTTTGGATCTGCCGGGTTGGTGGCGATCCACCAGATGGTCGTGTTGGGCGGCTCGGGCAGGTCGACCCGCTCCCAGGTCTCACCCTTGTCCCGGCTTCGGAACAGCATGCCCTGCTCGCCGGACGGCTTGTCGCCCACGGACAGGAACATGACACCTGAATCGTCCGCGCGCTTGGCGATGCAGCGGAAGTAGGGCCAGGGTGCGTCCGGCACGTCGATCCACTGCCAGCTGCGCCCCTCGTCGCGACTTTTGTGCAGGCCTTCTTCGGTGGAGCAGAAGATGGTGCGGCCATCTCCGTTGTCGTCGTTAAAGAAGACCAGATTGTGGGTGTCCGGGCTCTTCAGGCCATTGACGCATTTCTCCCAGGTCCCGCCGCCATCGCGGCTGACGAAAACGCCATCGATCTCGATGGTGATCCAGATGGTATCGGGATCGCGCGGGTCAAAATGGATGGAGGTGACCCGGGGCGTGTTGATGAAGTCACACTCTGCGCTGTTGCCGAGATCGCACCGCCGCCACGTCTTGCCGGCGTTGCCGGACCTGAAAAGCTGTGCCGGGCGCGTGCCCGCAAAGACCACGTCCGGATCGTGAGGCGACTGCGCGATCTGCAGAATGTGCAGTCCGTCCATGGGCGACGGCAGATGGTCCCACCGGTCGCCGGCGGTGGTCCATCGATAAACGCCCAGGTCGGTGCCGGCGAGGACTTCGCCCGGCCGCTGCGGGTGGGTCGCCACGCACCAGGCGCGGGATTCGTTATAGATGCCGCCGGTGGGGGTGAAGGCGCGGTTCCAGGTTTCGCCGAGGTCGTGGCTGAACCAGATGGAATGGCCGACCGAGGCGGCATAGGCGGTCACCTTCATGCCGCCACCTGTGATGTCGGCGCGGGATAGACGGTGCCTTGAAAGAGCTTCCGGGCTGTGCGGACGATCCCGGCGCGTTCGACCTGGCCATCCGGACCCAGCAGGATCGACGCAGAAAAAATGCCACTCGGATGCTCGATGCCGCACATTTTGCGCGCGCCCGGCGGCACGTCGGCAATGCCATCGCAGACCGAGTCCGGCAGCATGGCGGCGGTGGCGACGGAGACCGCAGCAAAGACACCTACCGCTGCGTGGCAGTCATGGGGAATGAAGCTGCGGGTGCAGATCAGGCCTGCTTGCTGGGGCGGCGCCACCAGAAACATCTTCGGAATCGTCCGCTTGGCCACGTCACCCAGATTGAGCAAGGGCCCTGCCTGCAGCCGGATATTCTCGATGCGCGCCTTTAGCTCTGTATCCTTGTCGAGTTCGGGCTTGGTCTCGTAGCCGGTGCGGTCCAGGTCGCTGGCCCGGAGAATGACCACCGGCATGCCATTGTCGATCAGCGTGGCCTGGAGACCATCTATCTCGTCGATGTTGTTGCCTGTGGGCAACAGAGATCCCGCGGCTGAACCGGCGGTATCAAGGAAGTCCAGCAGTACGGGTGCTGCGCCGCCGGCCACACCATCGATCAACGTATCGCCCTCATAGGTGACCTTGCGATCCGGCGTTTGCACCCGGGCTTCCACAAGGCTGTCGGAATTGACCATGCGAATACGCACGGTGGTCTCGCCATCGTCCGCGGCCACCAGCCCGTGCTCAATGGCGAAGGGCGCGACTCCCACCAGGATGTTGCCGCAATTCTGCCCGTCATCGACCCGTGCCTCGTCCACCACTACCTGGAGGAACAGATAGTCCACGTCCACATCCGGCGCTTCTGAGGCCGAGATCACGGCGACCTTGCTGGTCAGCGACGTGGCGCCGCCGATGCCGTCGATCTGCCGGGGGTCGGGGGAGCCCATGATGGCCAGGAGCAGGGCATCCCGCTCAGCCGGATCAGGCGGCAGGTCGGCTGCGAGGAAATAGGCCCCCTTCGACGTGCCGCCGCGCATCCATGTGCAGGGGTGGCCGGCCATTACCTCTCCTTCAGCCCGTCCGCGGTGTCCACATATCGAAACCCCTTCGCGTCGAGCTTTTCTCGCATGCCGTAGATGTCGAGGCCGAGTTCGCCGGCCTGGAACTGCTTGCGCTTGTCCGCCTCATTGGCTTCACGCCGGGCGCCGGCTTCTGCGACCTTTGCCGCTTCGTCCCGGCGTACAACGCAGACGCCATCGTCGTCCGCGACCATGACGTCGCCGGGATTGATCAGTTCGCCGGCACAGACCACCGGCACATTCACCGAGCCGAGGGTTTCCTTGATGGTGCCCTGCGCGTGCACTGCCTTCGACCAGACCGGGAAGCCCATGTCACGTAGCGGCCCCACATCGCGACAGCCGCCATCGATCACCAGCCCCCGCACGCCGCGGGCGGCAAGGGACGTGGCCAGCAAGTCACCAAAAAAGCCGTCTGTAGAGGGCGCCATAGTGCCGACCACAAGAATGTCTCCGGCCTGGCAGAGTTCTACGGCCACATGGATCATCCAGTTATCGCCCGGCGCCGCCAGGACGGTCACGGCGCTGCCGGCCGCGGCCGCACCAGGCCAGATTGGCCGCATATAGGGAGCCAGCAGTCCGCGGCGGCCCTGGGCTTCGTGAACGGTGGCGACCCCCTGCGCGCCCAGCGTGTCGATGATGGCCGCATCGGCACGGTCGATCGTGCGCACCGCAACGCCAAGGGGCGCGCCTGTCACTGGAAGCTCTCCGTCACCAGGGGGAAGATGCGCTGGTAGGCCTCGGCATATTTGATGTCCTTGCCGGAGTTGCGTTTGGCCTGCACACCCCGCTGCAGGGCGACGCGTGTGTAGTAGTCCCAGAGATGCTCCTGGGCTGCCATGGCTTCAAAAGCCTTCTGCTTTTTCTCGAAGACCGTGGTGATGTCGAGGAAAACCTGGGGCTTCCAGTTGCACTGCTCAGGCTGGTGGGGCTCGAACAGAAACACGCCCGGCGCGCCGATGGCGCCCTGCTCAGGATTGTGGCCGTGGGCCTGGGCGATGACACGCGCTTCCTGCGCCACCTTGGCGGCCAGCGGGTGGTCGAAATTGTAGGGGTCTTCGAGGGAATGGGTGAGCACGAATTCCGGCCGATGCTCGCGGTAAAGGTCCACGAGGCGGTTGATCGCGTCTTCGTCCACCCGCATGGGATAGTCGCCGAGGTCAAAGAAGATTGGCTCGCCGCCCAGGGTTTCGGCCGCTGCCGCCGCCTCTTCCTGCCGGGCGTCCTTGACCTCCTGGAGGGTCATGTTGCCCTGCTTCCACAGCTTGCCGGATTCACCCCGCTCGCCGAAGCTGAGGCAGACCACCAGCACCCTGTAGTCACGCTCCGCATAGAGCGCGATGGCGCCGCCGCAGCGCCAGACAAAGTCCGCAGAATGGGCACTGACCACCAGCGCCGTCTTGCCGTTTTCTGAACTCACCAGGTTGCTCCCAAGGATTTGTAATTGCTGCTGTGACGTTAGGCTGCGAAGCCAAAACATAACAGCGAATCTGGCGGAATTGTAGCCTGGGCCTGCGACGTCTCCAGCCTTGCACCTGCCTCTCCATATTGTGACCGCCTGCTGCGCTTTGCCTCGTGGCCGTCGTCCGGAGCGGCTGCTAAAAAAGCGCCATTGGCCGGCGGCCCGCAATGGGCCAGAACACACTCACCTGCCTGCCGGCCGCACAGACCGGGATCCATTGCCCGCACATGTTGAAGGACCATTGAGTATGGCGACACGGATCGGCATCCCTAAAGAGGTGCATGACGGCGAACGGCGCGTTGCAGCCACACCGGAATCCATCGGCCACCTGCAGAAGCTCGGCTTTGAAGTCGTAGTGGAAGCTGGCGCCGGGGCGGCGGCGGAATTCTCTGACGCGGCCTATCGCGAGGCTGGTGCGGAGATCATTACCGACACGGCGGAAGTCTGGAACGCGGACATCGTCATGAAGGTGCGCCCCCCGGAGGCCCACCCCACCGCAGGCAAACACGAGACCGCGCTGCTTCGGGAAGGCGGCACACTCATCAGTTTCATCTGGCCCGCGCAAAACAGCGATCTTCTGGACCAGCTTGCCAAGCGCAAGGCGACAGTCATGTCGATGGATTCTGTGCCGCGCATCTCCCGCGCGCAGAAGCTGGATGCGCTCAGCTCCATGGCCAATATCGGCGGCTACCGCGCCATCATTGAAGCCGCCAATCATTTCGGCCGTTTCTTTACCGGGCAGATCACTGCCGCTGGCAAGATGCCGCCCGCAAAGGTGATGGTCATCGGCGCCGGCGTTGCCGGCCTTGCCGCCGTCGGCACCGCCAATTCACTGGGCGCCATTGTCCGCGCGTTCGACACCCGGCCCGAGGTCAAACAGCAGGTCGAAAGCATGGGCGCCGAGTTCCTGGAACTCGACTTCGAGGAAGAGGGCTCAGGCCAGGGCGGCTATGCAAAGGTAATGAGCGAAGAGTTCATCAAGGCCGAGATGGCGCTGTTCGCCGAGCA
The DNA here is from genome assembly GCA_021776685.1 of Alphaproteobacteria bacterium. Lineage (GTDB taxonomy): Bacteria > Pseudomonadota > Alphaproteobacteria > Bin65 > Bin65 > JAJFFJ01. The sequence goes on along the minus strand of JAJFFJ010000039.1, from coordinate 23,326 downwards.
GGCGAAAGAGGTGGACATCATCATCACCACCGCGCTGATTCCCGGCAAGCCGGCGCCCAAACTGATCACCGCCGCCATGGTGGAGAGCATGAAAGACGGCAGCGTCATTGTCGATCTGGCTGCCGAGCAGGGCGGCAACTGCGAGCTGACGGTGCCCAACGAGGTGGTTTCCCGCCATGGGGTCACCATCCTGGGCCACACCGATTTGCCAAGCCGGCTGCCGACCCAGGCGAGCCAGCTTTACGCCACCAACCTGCGCCACCTGCTGACGGATCTGACCCCCGAAAAAGACGGCCAGATCAACGTCGACATGGACGACGACGTCATCCGCGGTACGACGGTGATCAAGGACGGTGAGATTACCTGGCCACCGCCTCCGCCCAAGACACCGGCGATTGCGCCGCCGAAGGACGAGGCGAAGGAGCCGGTGAAGATCAAATCCACCCAGTTGACGCCAAAGCAGAAGGCGATAAAGACGGCGGTGGTCCTGGGATTAGGCGCGATTTTGTTGGCGCTGGTTGGCGCCTACGCGCCGGCCTCTTTCATGCCGCGGTTCACGGTATTCGTGCTGGCCTGCTTCGTCGGCTGGCAGGTGATCTGGAATGTCACCCCGGCGCTGCATACCCCGCTGATGAGCGTCACCAACGCAATCAGCGGAATCATCGTCATCGGTGCGCTGCTGCAGGTCGGTAGTTCGTCGATCATCGTCACGATCCTGGCGGTCGTCGGCACATTGATCGCCACCATCAACATCGTCGGTGGTTTCACCGTCACGCAGCGCATGCTGCAGATGTTCCGCAGAAGCTAGGGGTCGGCAGATGACTTTCGGACTCCTCACGGCCTGCTACGTTGCGGCCAGCATTCTCTTCATCCTCAGCCTGGGTGGCCTCTCCAATCAGGAGACGGCCCGCCGCGGCAACATCTACGGCATTGTCGGTATGGCCATCGCGATTGCCGCGACCATTCTCTGGCTGCCGCCGGAGGCGCTGGCCTATATCGCGCCGGCGATGATCGTGGGCGCGCTGATCGGCGTTGTGGTGGCGCTCAAGGTCGAAATGACCCAGATGCCCCAGCTGGTCGCCATCCTGCACAGTTTCGTCGGCCTCGCGGCGGTCCTAGTGGGCCTCAACAGCCATATCAGCCCGCCGAATTTCACCGGCGCGGAGAAGATCATCCACGAAGTGGAAATCTTCCTGGGCGTCTTCATCGGCGCGATCACCTTCACCGGCTCGATCATCGCCTTCGGCAAATTGCAGGGCGCCATCTCCGGCAAACCGCTGACGCTGCCCTTCCGCCATGGCCTTAACGGCATCGCCATCATCGCCTGCCTGGTGCTGGGCTACCTGTTCCTGACCCAGGATCACACGGTGGCCATGATCTGCCTGCTGGTGATGACCGGCATCGCCTTCGTGGTCGGCGCCCATCTGGTGATGGCCATCGGCGGCGCGGACATGCCTGTGGTTGTCTCGATGTTGAACAGCTATTCCGGCTGGGCGGCGGCGGCCACCGGCTTCATGCTGGGCAATGACCTGCTGATCGTGGTCGGTGCGCTGGTCGGCTCCTCCGGCGCGATCCTCAGCTACATCATGTGCCGGGCGATGAACCGGCATTTCGTCAGTGTCATCCTGGGTGGCTTCGGCACCAGTGGCGGGACGGCGGCCGTGACGGAAGGCGGCGAGGTTATCGCCACCACGGTCGAGGAAACAGCAGCGCTTCTGGACGACGCGCAGTCGGTTGTTATCGTGCCCGGCTATGGCATGGCGGTCGCTCAGGCCCAGCAGACCGTCAGTGAAATCACCAACAAGCTGCGGGCAAAAAAGGTCAATGTGCGTTTCGCGATCCACCCCGTGGCCGGCCGGCTGCCCGGACATATGAATGTGCTGCTGGCGGAGGCGAGGGTGCCCTACGACATCGTCCTTGAGATGGACGAGATCAACGACGATTTCCCGGAGACCGATGTGGTCCTGGTGATTGGCGCCAATGACATTGTCAATCCGGGCGCGCAGGAAGACCCCAACAGCCCCATCGCGGGCATGCCGGTGCTGGAGGTGTGGAAGGCCAAGACCGCGATCGTCTCCAAACGCAGCATGGCGACCGGCTATGCCGGTGTCGACAATCCGCTGTTCTACAAGGAGAACACGCGGATGCTGTTCGGCGACGCAAAGGAAAGCTTCGACGCGGTGTTGAAAGCGCTGGCCGACTGACGCAGATACCGATACCGATACCGAAATGACCGAAATCTACGTGGATGCGGATGCCTGCCCGGTGAAGCGGGAAGTGTCCCGTGTCGCGGAGCGCCATGGCGTCAAGGTCTGGCTGGTCAGCAACAGCGGCATGCTCAGCCGGGATGCCCATGTGGAGTCCGTGATGGTGCCGGATGGCCCGGACGAGGCGGACGACTGGATCGCCGAGCGCATTGGCCCCGGCGACATCTGCATCACCGGCGACATCCCGCTGGCCAGCCGCTGCCTTGAGGCGGGCGGCAGCGCCCTCGGCCATGACGGCCGGCCCTTTACCCCCGACAATATCGGCATGGCGCTGGCCTCCCGTGATCTCATGTCCGCATTGCGGGAAACCGGCGAAATGACCGGCGGCGGGCGCAGCTTCTCGAAGCAGGACCGCTCCCGGTTTCTTCAGGCGCTGGAGGTGGCGGTGCAGCAGGCATTGAAGGCCTGACCCCACTCTGGCGGGAGACCGCGGTCAGAGAATCAGGATCCACTTTCCGCCTGACCTGTGCTCAATTCGCCATGCTCCCGCAGGCGGACTTCAGGAACGCCACCTGACTGGATTCCCGCGGCCGCGGCAATGACCGGCCATGTACGATCCCTGCTTGAAGCATTGGATTAAATTCCTATATAGAAGAATCCAGCACCGTGTCAACGGGCGGGTGTCCCAAATTCACGCGTGCATTGCCGCCGCAACAAACCGCAACAAATAGCAACATTCAGCAACATCTAAAAAAGCCCCAGCCGAAATGGTTTTCCTCACGCCGAACGGCGAGAAACACCACATTCAAGGGAGATCGGAACGCCAAAGCACCACAAACACCACATTCCCCCACATCCGGAAGAAATCTGCGTGGCGTTGGAAACCCGGCGTTGGAAACCCGGCGCTGAGTCTAGGTTTTCTGGCCGAAGTTTGGCGCGCGCTTCTCGACAAAGGCGCGGACGGCTTCCTTATGATCTTCCGTGCGTGCAGAGCTGACGAGCCGGTGGGCCTCGGCGCCCAGAAAGCTCTCCAAATCCTGCTCCATGCCCTGGTCGAGATTGTCCTTCATGTTGGCCAGCGCCGTGCGGGGACCATTGGCCAGGGTTCGGGCCAGGTTGAAAGCTGTCTCCTGCAGCTTGTCGTCCGGCACCACCTGGTTAAACAGCCCATAGCGTTCGCCGGTTGCCGCATCCACTTTCTCGCCGGTGAACATGAGCTGCCGCGCCCGAGACGGCCCGACGACCCGCGGCAGCAGCCAGTTGATGCCATAGTCGCCGCTGAGCCCCACCCGTACATAACCGGTGGCGACAAAGGCGGTCTCGGCCGCGATGCGCATATCGCAGGCAAGGGCGATGGACAGGCCTGCGCCGGCAGCCGGCCCTGGCAACGCGGCGATGGTGGGAATACGCAGGCCATAGAGAGCGGCGGAAACGGTGATCTGCCGCTGATGCAGATTTTCGACGGCTTCGTCGAAAGTCCGTTCTTTCTGATAGCCGCCCTTCATGCCCTTGACGTCGCCGCCCGCGCAGAAGGCGGTGCCACTGCCGGTCAGGACAAGCGCACCCACGTCGTCCATGTCCGGTATTCTCGCCAGCATCTTGCGCAAGGCCGGAGTCAGCACATCGGACAAGGCGTTACGCGCCTCGGGCCGGTTGAAGGTGATGGTCAGAACACCGTCATTCAGCTCGGCGAGAAGCTGCTCAGTGCCGGTGTCGATGCTGGTTGCGGAGTCGATTGCGGTCATTTTTCCCCACGATCTGCAAATTTTTGCGCGCGTGCCAGCAGGCGCTGGGCGCCCAGGTATGTTGGCAATTCCACCATATGCCCGTCCAGATGCGCCCGGTCGCGACCCTCGGCGCGCGCTGTCTCAAAGGCCGTCACGATCTTCTCTGCGTGGGCGATGGCGTTGGGGCTAGGAGTCATCAATTGATTGATGATGGTGGGATGAAAGGGATCGACGGCGCTCTTGGCGGTATAGCCGAGTTGGCGCGCGGTGTGGGTTTCGCCCTCCAGGCCGGCCAGGTCGGACCAGGTATAGGGGCAATCCACAGGTGTGACACCGACGGAGCGGCATTCAATCAGAAAGCGCTCGCGGGCATATCGGAGTTCAGCGCCATCCCGGGTCCGCTCGGCGCCAAGGTCGGCAGCCATGTCTTCCGACGCAATCAGGCAGGCATGGACCCGGTCGCTGGCGCGCGCAATCTCGCCGGTCGCCACCAGGGCTGCTGCAGATTCGATATTGGGGAGCAGGTCGGCCGCCGACCCCTCGGCGGAAAGCGCAGCATCCATTTCCCGCACGTCCTCCGGCCCGCGCACCTTGGGGAAGGCGATGATATCGGCGCCCGCGTCAATGGCGGCGGCCAGGTCAGCCGGGCCGTCGGCAGTCCAGAGCGGGTTGATGCGGACAGCAGTGACCATGCCGGCGGCGCGCCAATCCGCCAGCGCGCGCGCCAGCAGCGCACGGGCGGCGGGGCGCTGGTCCGGCGGTGTGAAGTCCTCGAACTCGGCGATGGCGACATCGGTTGCCGAATTTACAGCAGCGTCAATCGCCGACGTGTCCGCCGCCGGGACAAACAGCCATGACCGAAGCGTCTCATAGTCACGGGCCATGGCGGCTAGCTGTTGATCATGCCGCCGTCCACATTGATCACCTGGCCACTGATGTAGGAGGCGTCGTCGGACAGCAGGAAGCGGGCGACCGTGGCTACTTCCCGCGGGTGGCCCAGGCGCTTCAGCGGAATATCCATCAGCATGCGGTCCAGCCGCTGGGCGATGATGTCCGCGGGCATGGGCGTGTCGATCACACCAGGCGCAAGCGCATTGACGGTGGCCTTGCGGGACAAACGCCGGGACAAGGCGCGGGTGAGGCCGGCAATGCCGCCCTTGGCGGCGCTGTAAGGCACGTGATCGTGGGCGCCACGGCGATAGGCGATAGAAGCGGTGAACAGCATCCGCCCCATGGGGTCGCCCGGCAACTGGTCAGCAACAGCGCCCGCGATGTCATAGGCATTCTTGAGGTTGTGGGCGATGGCCCGGTCCCAGATGGACTCGTCAGCAGGGCCGTCCGGATCAATTTCGAACAGCCCGGCCAGATGGGCCAGGCCGATCACCGTGCCGGTTTCCTTCACGACGCGCTGGCATTCGGCGAATCCAACCAGGTCGGATTCTATCGGGACGAGACGATCCCCGGCGTCCGGGTGGGCCGCCACAAGGCGTTCCAGTGCAGCGGGACTGATATCGACGGCCGCGACGCGGTCGCCCTCCGAGAGGAGGAGGTCGACGAGTTCGCTGCCGATACCGCCAGCGGCTCCTGTCACCAGGATGGTCCGTGTTGTCATGTTTGTCCTTTGGCTCATGTCTTAGTCCGGCCGCAGAAAATTGGCCATATCCTCGATCAGAGCTGCAATCTCTGCCGGGTGGGTCTGGGGCATGGCGTGGGTGGCGCCATCGATACAGACAAGCTCCGCGTTGCCAAGGGCGTCGGCGACGCCGGCTGCAACATGATGGTTCTCCGATGGGCTGGCCCCGCCCCATGCAACCAGCGCCGGCATGGTCAACGCCTTCAAGGCGCCGGCGTCATACCGCTCCTCGAAAGAGGCACGGACATTGACCGCGTTGGTGGGGGTCTGCGTGCGGAGAAAGTCCTGCATAGGTGGTGGCATTTTGCCGAATGCGCCCCGGCCAAACCAGAAGTCGACCATGGTCGTCACGGCGTCAGGGGCCTTCGCGTCGACCTGCGCCAGATAGTCGGTGAACGCCGCCTCCATCGGTGCGAATTGCGCGTCGCGGCCCAGGGCAACCAGCACCCGCATGGCTACCGGCTCAAGCAAAATCAGCGCTCCGACCGACACGTTGCCTCCGAATGCGATGTGCAGCGCAACGTTGCTGCCGTAAGAATGGCCGACCACAAGCGGCGGGTCTCCAGCAGGCCAGGTGGCTTCAATGGTGCGGGCAACGTCTATTGTTGGCAGCGGCACCGCGGGGTCGATGTCATCCAGATAGCTTGGGGAGACGACCGTGCGGTACCCTTCCAACCGGTCGGCGACGCCTTTCCATGTTTGCGCGTTGCCGGGCGAGCCGTGAATCAGCACAAGGTTTGGATTGTCACCACTGGCAAGCAAAGGATGTCTCTTTCCATATGTTTCAGCATGACGAGATAGGCGGGTAGCGATGGCGAGTCCAGCAAGCATGAAGGCAGACCGACCGGCCCAATTGTCCGCCAACATCCTGCGCGTCCGCAATATTGACCGGAGTATCGCCTTCTATAGGGATCTCCTTGGCATGTTTGAGATATCGGGCTCTGGCTCCGAGATCACGCAAATGAGCTACGGTGGTGCGTCAGGTCTGGAATTGCGCCGCGGTGGCGGCGAAGGCGTCTTTGGCGCGGAACCCGACGACGGCTACTGGAAAATCGGGATTACCCTCGCCGATGTTGATTTGGCGAGGGCGCAATTGGTTGCGGCAGGAATAGAGGTCAGCGTTCCCCGGCAGTTTCTCGACATCGGCTATCTCTGCCATCTGACCGATCCGGATGGATTTGTCATAGAGCTGTTGCAGCACCGATTCGCTGAAAACCATGTGCCGATCGACCCGGACCCTGATTTTCCCCTGGGCCAGTCTGCAACGCTGGGGCAGGTAACTCTACGCGTGCGCGATATTGATGCCAGCCTGAGCTTCTATCGAGACCGTCTCGGCATGACCCTGTTGTCTCGTCAGGAGGTGGCCGATCACCGCTTCACCCTCTACTTTCTCGCCGCCACCGACGAGAGGCCACCGGATCCTGACATCGACGCGGTGAGCAATCGGGAGTGGTTGTGGCAGCGTCCGTATACGACCCTGGAGCTGCAGCACCGGTGGGATGAACCGGAATATTTTCAAACCGGCGTAGACGCCGGCGGCGGGTTCTGGGGCGTCGCCTTTACGGCGGATGTGTCGGCAATCGAGGAAACGCGCGACCCGGACGGCTATCGCGTTTTGCTGCTGCCCCGCGGCGCTGATTGACTGAAGAAACGGTCAAGCCGGAAAGGTGTGGGGTCGACAGTTGTGGCCGCGCCGGTGGCCAGTTCCGCCGCCAGCTTGCCGGCGGCGGGGCCGATGCCGAATCCGTGGCCGCTGAAACCGGCGGCCAGATAGAAGCCGGGCAGCGCCTCCACCGGGCTGATCACCGCCCGCTCATCCGGCGTCACGTCGATCATGCCGGCCCACCGTTCTGCCACGCCAACGTCCTGCATCACCGGAAACGCCGCCTTGAATTTGGCTATGGCCCGGTCGAGGAACTGGTGATCTGGCTTCGGGTCAAGCACCCGCATGTCCTCGAAAGGGCTTGGTCCATCCAGCGGCCAGCGCGTGCGGGTGAACAGCGCTTCGAAGAAGGGCCAGCCGAAGCGGATGTGAGTGTGCGCCTTCTGCGGCTTGTAGAGCGGCTGGAAGGCGCGGAACCAGCGGAAGGCGTCCGGCGTCAGGTGGAAGACGTGTGATTCGCCCTCTGCAAGGGTGTAGCCGCCATCGGTTCGCCTGCGGATGGAAAAGCCCGGGGCTGACATGCCGCCGGTGAAGATCTCCGGGGCAGCTGTCGTGCGCTGAACCGAGGCGCGCACCGCAAGCTGGGGCAAGGCAACACCATGGCGCTTGCAGAACAAGCCCGCCCAGGCGCCACCGGCGCAGATCACCGTGTTGGTGCGGATCTCGCCCTGCTCGGTCGCGACGCCTGCAACCCGGCCGCCCTGGAAGTTCAGGCCGCGTGCGGCGCAGCCCGTATGAATGGTGGCGCCGGCCCGCTGGGCGGCCCGCGCGATGGCCGGCGCTGCGAGCGCGGGCTCCGCGCGGCCATCGCTGGCGGTATAGAGACCGCCAATCCAGTGGGCGGGCGGGTCGGTGACGACGTCCTCCAGCCCGCGGCGGTCCAACACCCGTGTGTCAATCTGGTACTGGCGGCCATGGTCCAGCCAGCTCTCATAGTTTGCGAGTTGCTCCGGGTCGTCGGTCGCATAGAGCACGCCGCCTTGGACAAAGCCGACCTTCTCGCCAATCTCCGCCTCGATGCCGCGCCAGATGCGCAGGCTATCGATGATCAGGGGCAGTTCTGCAGGGTCCCGGCCCTGTTGGCGGCAATAGCCCCAGTTGCGGGAAGATTGTTCGCCGCCGATGACGCCTTTTTCGCAAAGCGCGACGGAGATGCCTTGTTTCGCCAGGTGCCAGGCGGCGCTGACGCCAATGATGCCACCGCCAATGACGACCACGTCGGCCGCCGCTGGCAGCGACGAGTCAGGGGCAACAGGGGTGACGGGCGGTGACATGGCTGAAGCAATCGGCGCTGCGGGCTATTCGGACTTGCCCAGCCACCAGCCTGCCGCATTGCGGCGGCCGCCTTCCCGGAAGCGGTCGAGCCAGAGCGCCAACCGCCGCAGGCGCGTGCCAGCAAGCCACCGCCAGAGTTTGTCCCACCGGCTCTTGAACGACCGGTTGTAAGGGCAGACGCGGATGCAGATGGAACATTCGGTGTTTTGGGCGGTCCAAAACTTGAAGCATTTCTCCGCGTCCGTGGTCCATTTCCTGATGGTGGAGAAACTGGAAAAATTGGGTGGATCGTTTTTGGGCTTGTCGAAAGGAATTGCCTTGGGCGGGCAGCCGGCCGCGCAGGCCTGACACATGTTGCAGAATTCGGTGACGCCGAACGAGGTCGGCTGGTCCGGCGCCAGCGGCATGTCCGTGAATATCTTGCCGATGCGCACCCGCGGGCCGAAGTCCTTGGTGATCAGAAGGCCATGCCGGCCGTATTCACCGAGCCCCGCCTGTACGGCCAAAGGGATGTTGAGGGCCGTATCATTCATGCTGGCATGGGCGTTGTAGCCCAGGTTGCGGATATACTGCGCAAGTGACATGAGCGTCACCGCGTCCATGGTGTAGCCCATGCCCGTAGCGGTCGCGGCCAGGGCCGATGGCACCGTCGCGGTCAGATCAAGGTCCATGGCGGTGATGGTGACGATCACGTGGGTCAGGCTGTCATCCACATCCGGCGGTCGGGAGGATTGGTCCAGCCGGTTGAACTTGGTCGCGTACACCCAGCGGGGGTCATAGTCGCAAATGCCCACATCGTCCGCGCCGAACAGCCGGGCCACTTTCTTGATGTCTTTTGACGTCTCCGCAGGGTCGCCCATGTCCCACTTTTCGGGCCAGCCCGGGCCATGCAGCGTGAAGGTGTCGTTGAAGCCTTCGTGCCGCCCCTCGCTGCCGGTCTTCAGCGTCGCAAAGGCTTTTGTGAAGTGCCATGCCGCGTTGCGGAGGGCGTAGTCCCGTTGGGAGTAGCCATCTGCCTTGCGGGCGCGGGCATTGGGCATGATGTAGGCCGCCCAAAATTCCAGCGCCTTGTCGGAGCGCACATTCTCGTCCCAGTTGGCGCGGCTGAAGACGTCGTTTTTCTGATCGAACGGCGTGAAGTCGTCGCCGATCTCGAAGCCGGTCAATTTGTCGATATCCCGGTGGGGCTCGATGCGATTGCGTCTGATCGAAGGTGTGGCGTCTACGGCTTCTGGTTCCGCCGCGCCTTCAGCGCGTTTCCAGCTGCCGTCGATGGAGACGACGCCCGGCGGTGATTTCGGGCTCATGTCCGCTTCCCCCGGTCCGGCGCATCCCGTTCCGCCAACAGGCGTTTCAGAATTCGGCTGCCGGTTGTGGGAAACAGGAATGGCAGGAAGGCGTGGATGAACACGGTGGCGCTCGCCAGACAGAGACGCGCCCACACACCAAGGGCTGTGCCCAGATGCTGCCAATAGGTCTCGCCCACGGACTTCGGGTGTTCCGTAAAGAGACGCGCGATCATGGAAATCACTCCTGCTAAACGGCTCCGGATAAAGCGTTGGCCACCTTACGCCGATTGGTCAGGCGATTTCAGCCCGAATCGCGGCCATGAAGGTCTCACCGTATTTCGCCAATTTGGCCTCCCCGACACCGTGAACGTCGCTGAAAGCGTCGATGGACTGCGGCTTGCGGGCGGCCATGTCGATGAGACTGCGGTCGTGGAAGATCACATAGGCTGGCACACCTTCGGCAGACGCAATGTCCCGACGCAGGTCACGCAGGCGGTCGAGCAGGGCGGCGTCGGCAGGCGTTGCCTCCGGCATCACCGATGATGCGCGCTTGCGCGTGGTCTTTTGCCCTTCGGCTTCCTTGTGGAGGCGTACCTCGGCGGCGCCCTTCAGGATCGGCCGTGCAGCCTCCGTCAGTTTGAGCGCGCCAAAGCCGCCCACATCCACGCGGATCAGGTCGGCCGCCGCCAGCTGGCGCATGAAGGACCGCCACTCAGGCCGCCGCCAGTCGGATCCGACGCCAAAGGTCGGCAACCGGTCATGCCCGCGTTTTTTCACCTTGTCCGTTTCCGTGCCCGTCAGCACGTCAATCACATGCTCGGCGCCGAACATCTGGCCCGTGCGCAGGATAGCGGACATGGCCTTCTGCGCTTCTTCCGTGCCGTCAAAGGTCTCCACAGGCGCGAGGCAGCGGTCGCAGTTGCCGCATGGTTCTGTTGTTTCGCCGAAATACCGCAGCAGCGCCTGACGCCGGCAGCTGGCCGCCTCGCAAATCGCCAACAGTGCATTCAGTCGCTGATGCTCGAAACGCTTTTGTTCGTCCGTCCGCTCCGAGTCGTCGATGAAGGCGCGGCGCATTCGTATGTCGTCCAGGCCGTAGACCATCAACGCTTCCGCCGGCGCGCCGTCGCGGCCCGCCCGGCCCAGTTCCTGATACCAGGACTCGACGTTGCCCGGAACATTCAGGTGGAAGACAAAGCGCACATCCGGTTTGTCGATGCCCATGCCAAAGGCGATGGTTGCAACGATGATGACGCCGTCTTCGGTGAGGAAGCGATCCTGGTGCCGGTCACGGTCGGCCTTGGCCATGCCTGCGTGATAGGGCAGGGCGGTCAACCCGTCCGCCGCCAGCTCGGACGCTGTTTCCTCGCAGCGTTTGCGGGACAGGCAATAGACGATGCCGCTTTCCCCCGCATGTGTGTCCAGAAACCGGCGCAGTTGCTGCTTGGCCGCCTTCTTGGGCGTGATGCCCAGTCGGATATTGGGTCGGTCGAAGCCGGAGGTGAATTCCACCGCGTCGCCGTCGAACAGTTTGTCGAGAATATCCCGCCGGGTCAGGTCATCTGCGGTGGCGGTCAGGGCCATGCGCGGGGTGTCGGGGAACAGGTCCTTCAGCTCGGCCAGTCGCAGATAGTCCTGCCGGAAATCATGGCCCCACTGGCTGACGCAATGGGCTTCATCCACCGCGAACAAAACAGGTTTGAGCCCCTGCAGCCGCTCGATCATCCCGTCCATCAAGAGCCGCTCAGGGGACAGGTAGAGGAGCCGTAGGGTACCGTCGCGCAATGCGGCATTAACTGCGGAAGCTTCCTCCGGTGGCGTGGAACTGTTCAGCGTGCCAGCAGCGACCCCGTTTGCCTTGAGCGCCGCCACCTGGTCGCGCATGAGCGCAATCAACGGCGAGACCACGACGGTCAGGCCCGCCATTGCCAGCGCCGGCACCTGGTAGCAGAGCGACTTGCCACCGCCGGTCGGCATAATCACCAGCGCGTTCTGGCCGGCGATCACGGTGTCGATCACCTCCTGCTGTCCCAGGCGGAAGGAGTCGTAGCCGAAGGTGGTGCGCAGAATGTCTTCGGGTGACGTGTTCAAGGCTTCTCGGTGCGGATGTAGCTCTGGACCATCGTCCGGCGGAGCCGCCATAGTGGTGTGCAACCATCGCCGCCGCAAGCAAGGCAGACAGAGATATGGATTTCGCGCTGACCCCGGACCAGGACAGCATTGTCGACGGCATTGACCGTATCTGCGCCGGGTTCGACGAGGCCTATTGGCTGGACCGGGACCGCACCGGCGAGTTCCCGCACGACTTTCACCAAGCCATGGCAGAAGGCGGCTGGCTCGGCATCGCTATGCCAGAGGCTGTTGGCGGCGCGGGCCTGGGTGTCACCGAGGCGGCGCTGATGATGAACCGGGTGGCGCGCTCGCCCGGGGCCATGGCCGCCTCCTCTTCCATCCATATGAATATCTTCGGACCACATCCCATCGTCGTGTTCGGCACGGCGGAGCAACAACTGCGCTGGTTGCCCGATCTGATCCAGGGCCGGACCAAATCATGCTTTGCCGTGACGGAGCCGGATGCAGGCCTCGATACCACCAACATCAAGACCAAAGCCGTGCGCGACGGCGATCATTATGTGGTCGATGGACGGAAAATCTGGACCTCGACCGCACAGGTCGCCGACAAGGTGTTGTTGCTGGCCCGCACCACTCCCCGTGAGGAATGCGCGAAGCCGACCGAGGGGATGACCCTGTTCTTCACGGATCTGGACCGAAACCAGATTGAGGTCACAGAGATTCCGAAGATGGGCAGGGCAGCAGTGGATTCAAACTCGCTCTTCATCGATGGCCTGCGGGTTCCGGTCGAAGACCGCATTGGTGAGGAGGGCCAGGGCTTCGCCGCCATCTTGCACGGTATGAATCCGGAGCGGTGCCTGATCGCGGCGGAGGCGGTGGGGGTTGGCCAGCAGGCCATCGAGCGGGCCGCCCGCTATGCCGGTGAACGGATCGTTTTCGGCCGTCCTATTGGCCAGAACCAGGCGGTCCAGCATCCCCTTGCGCAAAGCTGGGCGGAGCTGGAAGGGGCCTGGCTCGCAACCCTGCGTGCAACCTGGCTATATGACCAGGGACAGCCCTGTGGTCCGGAATGCAATGCCGCCAAATATCTGGCCGGTGAAGCGGGGTTCCAAGCCTGTGAGCGGGCGATCCTGGCACATGGTGGTATGGGTTATGCCAAGGAGTTCCACGTGGAGCGGTTGCTGCGTGAAGTGATGATCTGCCGGATCGCGCCGGTATCCCGGGAGCTCATCCTCTCCCACATCGGTGAACGTGTTTTGGGTCTGCCGAAGTCTTATTAGCCGTTGGGACGGCTAGGATTTGGGCCGGCGGCTTTCACTCCACACATTCACGAAATTGCCGGTGAAGATCACCGCGGCGCCCATCAGGACGAAGATGTCGATTTCCTCTTCGTAAAACAGATAGCCCACGACCGCGATCAGGGGCATGCGCAGGAAGTCCACTGGCACGACCACCGTCGAATCGGCCAGGGCTAAAGCGCGGGCCATGCAAAAGTGGGAGGTGAGACCGCAGATCCCTGCGGTCGCGATCCACATAAACTCAATTCCCTTGGGGGTTCCCAGGTCGCCCAAATTCAGGACAAGGCCGATCGGCACCTGAATTACCGTCATATAGAACAGGATGGTCAGGGGTTTTTCCGTCGTCACCATGAATTTGGTGATCACATATGTGGTGAAGGCGAAGCCCAGAGCTGAGCCGAGCACCGTGAGATGGGCCAGTTCCAGATCGATAAATCCGGGGCGGATAACCAGCAGGACACCGGTGAAGCCGAGTGCGACCGCCAGCAAGCGCATCGGTGTGATCTTCTCGCCCAAAATCAAAGCTGCCAGGATCAACGTCCAGATTGGCATGGTGAATTCGAGAGCAAATACCTCGGCCAGGGTGATGTAGGCGACGCCGTAGAACCAACCCCACTGTGCGCAGAAGTGGAATGTGTTGCGCGCCAGATGCAGCATCGGCTTTGCCGTACGCGTGTAATGCCAGCCGTAGACCGTCAACAGCACCAGGACGATGCCGAGGCCAATCACACTTCGCCATGTGGTAATCTGCAAGGCGGAGAACGAGCCAGACAATTGCCGTGACGCCACGGCCATCATGATGAATGACACAATTGTGCCGATCATCCAGATTGCGGCGCGCGCGACAGGCGGCAGGCCGGGCTTGTCGGTGGCGGCTGTGGTCATGGGCATCCGGTTGGGAGCGCGGGCCAGATATGGCATTCGCGGGCGAGGACACCTAAGTTAGAGGTCTGTTTGTCGCCCGCACAGGGGAAAAGCCATGTTCTTTACGCAACGCAACAAGGCGGAAATGCCGGCCGCTGACCGCGCACTGCCGGGGCGCAGCCAGGAAATGCCCCTGGAAGACCGACACTTCGTCAATGGCAATCCGCTCAAGCCGCCGTTCCCAGAAGGCATGGAGCTGGCGCTGGTGGGAATGGGCTGTTTTTGGGGTGCGGAGCGCGTGTTCTGGCAGGCGCCCGGCGTCTTCAGCACGTCGGTGGGCTATGCTGCCGGCCATACGCCCAACCCCACCTATCAGGAAGTTTGTTCCGGTCAGACCGGCCACAACGAGGTGGTGCGGGTGGTCTTCGACCCGCGGGTGATCGGCTATGATGAGGTGCTGAAGCTGTTTTGGGAGAATCACGATCCCACCCAGGGCATGCGCCAGGGCAACGATGTGGGCACCCAATATCGCTCCGGCGTCTATATCTATTCCGAAGACCAACGTGCAGCCGCCGAAGCTTCAAAGGTGGCATTTGAGGGACGTCTGCGTGAGGCGGGGTATGACGTTGTCAGCACCGAGATCATCGACGCGCCGGAATTTTATTACGCCGAGGACGATCACCAGCAATATCTCGCCAAGAACCCGATGGGCTATTGCGGCCTGGGCGGCACCGGCGTGAGTTGCCCGATCGGTATCAGCGCAGCGGCGGAATAAAGGCGCAGTGCAGGTGTGAGAATTTCAGCAGCATATTTCAACTAAATAGTGTATAATCGCTTCCAATTTTCGACGCCGAAGGAGCGAGGCGATGCCTGCGACCGTTTACTTTGCAACCAATCGTTTGCCGGCTGGCGGTGAGCCGCCCCAAAAATTTCTGGAGGAAACAGGACCGTTTGACGGCGCTTCGGTCAGGTTCGGGTATGTCGAGGTTCCAGACGACGAGGCCGATGAGGTAGAGCTACACGTTGCCCGCGAACGCTTGCACGCTACTCTGAATAAACAGCCTCCCAAGTTTGGCAGCGAACAGATTCTGCCGGTTCTTCGCGATGTGCTTCGGCAGGAAGAGCGAGACGTTCTGGTCTATATCCACGGATTCGACAACAGCTTCCGATCTGCCCTGCACGGCGCGGGGCGCCTTGCCCGGGTCTATCGTGAGGCTGGCCACAATACAGATGTCTTCTTGTTTACCTGGCCTTCGATAGCCTCCAAGCTCGGTTATTATGTGGATCGCAAGAATGCTCGCAGTTCCGGGGCGGCAATTGGACGGACGTTTGAAATATTCCTGCGTTGGTTGAGCAAACTGAAGGGAAAAGATATTTGTGATCGCAGAGTTAATCTGCTGGCCCACAGCATGGGCAATTACGCGCTGCGGCAGGGAATCCAGGCCGTTTATCAGCCACGGCAGGCTGAGGGCCAGGTGCTTCCCTGCGTTCTCAATCAAGTCGTTCTGGTGGGTGCCGATGATGATGATGATGCGCTCGAAGCGGATAACAAGCTGAAGCCGCTGGCTGGAGCTGCAGAAGCGGTCACCGTCTATTACACGCCCAACGACATTCCACTGCATCTCTCTGACAAGGCGAAATTCTTGCCCGACAGGCTCGGTACGCGAGGGCCGCAGAATATGCGGGAGACGCCGAAAAACGTTTACTCGGTCGATGTCACCAAAATCGTGTCCCGGGACGATGGAAGGATGGACCATTGGTACCACTTCGAGAATCCAGAAGTGGTCAAAGATATCATCGCCGTGCTGTCGGGACAGGCCGCAGGTTCCATAGACGGCAGGAGCGCCAGTGACGAACCTCGCCAGTATGTGATTTCCTAAAACTGGCCCAGATCCTGCCCAACCACATCCTGACGGGCGATCGCTGGCGACGA
The DNA here is from genome assembly GCA_021776685.1 of Alphaproteobacteria bacterium. Lineage (GTDB taxonomy): Bacteria > Pseudomonadota > Alphaproteobacteria > Bin65 > Bin65 > JAJFFJ01. Next base: position 7,364 of record JAJFFJ010000039.1, on the reverse strand, counting down.
GTGGCCTGTGGCGCTCTGCCTGGCCCATATCTGGGAAATCGCCTTCAAGCAGGGGCTGGGCCGGCGGATCTCCGGCGCGTTGGTGGCCGAGATCATGGAGGTGGCCTATGCGCAGGAACGGTTTGCAGAGCCGGGGCTGTGCCAGGCGGACATATTCACCCTTGAGGCGCTGCCGCTGCACCACCACGAAGCCTTTGACTGGCCGCTGCTCGCCCAAGCCGCGGCGCGGGGTTTAACCCTGACGATCGGTGACAGCCCATTGCAGCCCTATGACATGGCACTGATCAACGTCTGCGCCTGACGCCACTGCGGTCTCAAATGCCTGCGACCGCGGTTCCGTTGCCGCGCCCAGGCCGGCGTGTTACCCAGCCGCACTTCCTGTTTCAGCCGATACGATCTCCGGAGCCGCACCTATGGCCCAAGCCTTTCCGCACGTTTTCACACCCATCCAGGTGGGCACCCAGACTCTGCCAAATCGCATCGTCATGGGCTCAATGCACACATGCCTGGAAGAGGATCCGGACGACTACGGCAAGATCGCGGCCTATTTCGCGGAGCGCGCGCGGGGTGGGTGCGCGCTCATGGTCACCGGCGGATTTGCGCCCACGATTGAAGGCCGCATGCTGCCCCGGCCAAACACGTTCACCACAGAAGAGCATATGGAAGCGCACCGGCAGATACCGGCGGCGGTGCATGCAGAGGGCGGCCGCATTCTGTTGCAGCTCCTCCACGCCGGCCGCTATGGCTATCACCCGGACATCGTTGCGCCGTCGCCAATCAAGTCGCCGATTAACAAGGACACGCCGCGGGAGATGACCGACGCGGACATTGAGGCGACCATCGACGGCTACGCCAACTCCTGCCGTCTTGCCGAACAGGCGGGTTACGACGGGGTCGAGTTTCTTGGCTCCGAAGGCTATTTGATGACCGAGTTTCTGGCGCCCCATACCAACAAGCGTACAGACCGCTGGGGCGGCAGTCTGGAGAACCGCGCCCGGTTTGTCCGGGAGGTGGTCAGCCGATCCCGCGCCGCGGTCAGCGACGATTTCATCCTGATGTTCAGATTGAGCGTTTGGGACGGTATTCCCGACGGCAGCACCGCGGACGAAATTGTTCAGACAGCGAAATGGATCGAAGAAGCGGGCGCCAATCTCATCAACAGCGGCGTCGGCTGGCACGAGGCGCAGATCCCCACCATCAGCCAGGCGGTGCCGCGCGGCGGTTGGACATTTGCGACCCGCCGGATCATGGGCGAGGTGTCGATCCCTGTTGTCGCGTCGAACCGCATCAACATGCCGGAGACGGCGGAAGAGATCATCGCCACCGGCGGCGCGGACATGGTGTCCATGGCGCGGCCGTTCCTGGCCGATTCGGCGCTGGTCGCCAAGGCAGAGGCCGGTCTGTCGGACCGCATCAACACCTGCATCGCCTGCAACCAGGCGTGCCTGGATCATTATTTCACCGCTCAGCCGATCACCTGCGTGGTCAACCCGCGTGCGGGTCGGGAGACAGAGCTTCTGGTGACGCCGGCGGCTTCGCCCAAGAAGGTGGCGGTGATCGGCGGCGGCCCGGCCGGGATGTCAGCGGCGGCGACAGCGGCGGAGCGCGGCCATCAGGTGACATTGTTCGAGGCCGGCGAAAAACTGGGCGGCCAGTTCCTCCTCGCGAGGGAGATTCCCGGCAAGGAGGAATTTGGCGAAACGCTGCGCTATTTCACCAACCGGTTTGCGGATCTTGGTGTTGAGGTGCGCTTGGGTGAAAGAGCAGCCGCCAACGATGTGAGCAGCCACGACGAGGTGGTTCTCGCCACGGGCGTCGATCCCCGGATTCCGGAAATATCAGGCATCGATCATCCGATGGTGGTGACCTATGCGGAACTTCTTTCCGGCGCGAAGCAGGCGGGCGAACGTGTGGCCGTGATTGGCGCGGGCGGTGTTGGCGTCGACGTCTCCGTCTGGCTGACGGAGAAGGGCCACAACAGCCATCTGAATCACGCCGAGTTCCGCGCCACCTGGGGCATCGAACAAGAAGTCGCAACGTCGCCTCCCGCCCATCAAGTGACGCTCTTGCAGCGAAGCGAAGGCCGTATGGGCAATGGGCCCGGCAAGTCTACCGGCTGGGTGCACGGCATCAGCCTGCGTCGTGCCGGTGTAGAGATGCTGGCCGGCTGCACCTATGAGCAAATTGACGATGACGGGCTGCACATCACAGTCAAGGGCGACCCCCGCACCATCGAATGCGATACGGTGGTGATCTGTGCCGGTGCCGAATCCGTCCTGGATCTACAGGCGGAAATCGAGGCCATGGGCAAACCCCTTCACATTATCGGCGGCGCCAAAATGGCCGGGGAACTGGACGCCCAGCGCGCCTTTGACGAAGGTGTCAGGCTAGCCGCCGCGATCTAGCTTGCGACTGTCAGGCCGTTAACCGGTTTACCCATTAACACTTTTTTAATGGTTGTTCGGCCGACGCCGGGCGACACTGGGGCCATCAATATGCGGCGATCACGCCGCGCCGATGGTGAGAGAGCCCATGTCGTCGAGCCGAAAAACCACATCCTGGCGGCCTGAGAGTCTGGATGTGATCCAGACCATGTATCTGTTAACCGGCGCTCGTCCGAGCCGGATCGCCGACCGTGATGCGCCGCACGTGGAAACCCGTACGCGTATCGCCTTTGAACAGGCGCTCGCGGAAACCGATTTCGAGAAGGCGGAGCGCATCATTCTCCGCATGGCGCTGCGCACACATGCCCTCGTTTGGTGCCACAACGCCTCCCGCCGTCTCGGCCACCACCGCCGTCGCGCGACGGTGATGATCCCCGGTTGCCGTCTCTAGCTGCTGCTTTCTTTAGGCTTTGTTTTCGAGAAAACGCCGAAGTTCGCCCGCGCAGTCCGCCGCGTTGGCGAACGGCAGACCGTGCCTGACGCCCGGAAAAATTTTCAGGTGGGCATCGCCCAGGCGGTTGCGCAAATCTTCCATCACTGCAACGGAGACGAAGGGGCTGGAATCGCCGTTCATGAGGAGCGCCGGCGCGTTGATGTCGCCCAATCGGGGCAACAGGTCAACGTCGAGCAGCGACTGCAGGATGTGCAAAATGGTGGTGTAGCTGTGGGATCTCTGCCGTTCGCTGAACCAGGACCAGGCAGCGTCGTCGAGGGATCCCGGCGCGAACCGCGCTTCCATCATGAAATCGGACCAGCCCTCCACACCCGTATCGTCGAGGATCGTCTTCCACTGCGCCACATTATCGACGGATGCGCCCACATGGGCTGTGTTCATGACAGTCAATGAAGCGACGCGGCCGGGATGGTCCAGTGCCGCGGCCAGGCATACGGTGCCGCCATAGGATTCCCCAACAAGGTGCACATTCCGGATTGTGACAGCATCGGCTACCGCCATCATGTCGTCGACGCGGGCCGCGACTGGCCAGTCGGGACCATAGTCCAGGCTATCGGGCGCGGGAGAGTGGCCACAGCCATACATGTCCAGCCGGATTATCTGGTAGCGATCCACCAGAACGGGCAGCCAACAGGCCCATAGGTCGCTATCTGCCGCGATGCCGTGATGGAAAATGATTGTTTCCGGATCAGAAATCCAGGGCGGCGTCAGGTCTGTAGCGCTGTAGAATATCTCTCGCCCGCGGACAGAAACAGTTGCCTCCCGATAGGTCATACGGCCTGGTTCATGCCCGTGGTGGGTCGTTCTCCGGAGAAGTGGGTCAAAATCTGGCCGGGCGGCACAGTGGGTCTGCTGTAGTCCTGACCGTCAAACACCTGCACGCCATTCACCCATACGCCCATCAGGCCGGGCGCCTCGCGGATCAGCCGTGGCGCGCCGCCGGGCAGGTCATTGACGCGGATGGGCTTGGTGATGCGGATCTGCTCCGGGTCGAACAGGATCAGATCCGCCCACGCTCCCGGCGCGATGCGGCCGCGCTCAGGGATGCCGTAAATATCCGCCAGTTCACTGGTCAGCTTGCGCACGGCTTCCTCCAGGGTGAAGAGGCCCTTTTCCCGGACCCAGCGGCCAAGGAAATGCATGCCGAAGCCGGCATCGCAGAAAAATGTGTGGTGGGCTCCGGCATCGGAGAGGGAAACCATATTGCCTTCAACCCGCAGCAACTCGGCAACCGCGTCTTCGTCCACATTCAGCATTTTTGCGGTGAACGTCGTCTGGAGATTTTCTGCGAGGCCGATATCGAGCATGCAATCCAGGGGATCATGGCCGCGCTCCGTGGCGACTTCGGCCACTGTCCGGCCTTCCAGAGGGGCATTCTCCGGGTTCGTGACGGTAAATTCGACCAGCTCCCAGGCGCCGTTGAAAATGCGGGTGCCCTTGGGGACCGCAAGGTCGGCCCGTACCAGGCTTCGGAAAGCGGGATCAGCGAACAGGGGTGAGAGTTCGCCCGCATCCTGGCTTTGTGGCCAGCCGTCGATGGTCAGCATCGGGTAGGCGGCGGTCAGCTGGAAATCCATTGAGAGCGGCTGGCAGGACGCCTGCGCGAAGACCGGGTGGCCACGGCCACGGGCAGCGGCGCACTGACTGCTGATGCCAATTGCCCGGTCCGGCTGGTTCCCATAGTGCAACATGGGGGCGTAGACCACCGGCCGTCCGCTGATGTCCGCCAGTTCCTCCAGAAAATCGATGGTGGTGCGGTTGCCGCACGTGGCCATCATTGAGCCATGGCCAAACTCGCTGACCACGCGGGCGAAGGCGCGGAATTCATCGTCGGACGCCAGGCGCGAGGGCACCGGCACACCGTCCTTGCCATAATGGTTGTCGAATGTGGAGGAGCCGAGGCCGAAGGCGCCGGCTGTCATCGCGCCGCGAAACATTTCCGCCATCTGGTCGATTTCAGCCTCTGTCGCCTCTCGCCTGCTGGCGTCCTCTCCCATGACCACGGTCCGGATCGTGGAATGGCTCGCGTAGGCAGCGACATTGGGATAACTGCCCTTGCGCTGCAGCATGTCCAGATATTCGCCGAAGGTGTCGAATTCCCAGGTGACGCCCCGGTGCAGGGTGTCCAAGTCCATGGCCTCGACCACCGAGAGATTCGCGAGAATGGTGTCGCGGGTCTCGGGCGTTGCCGGGGCGATGCCAAACCCGCAGTTGCCAATTACCACCGTGGTGACGCCCAGCGCAGGCGACGGCGAGCAGGTGGGATCCCAAGACAGCTGCGCATCATAGTGGGTGTGCACGTCGATGACGCCAGGCGCCAGCACCTGGCCGCCCGCATCTATACGCGCCACGGATTCGCCCGCCACATCGCCCACCACGTCGCCTATTGCGGCAATGCGGCCGTCTTTGATTGCAACTGCGCCGTCCCGTGCCGGGGCGCCCAGGCCATCGACGATGCGCGCATTCTCGATCACCAGATCATGCATAACATCCTCCATCGGGTTTGCTGCTTTTACCGCCGCGCGGCGCCGGTTTCGTCAGGCAGCGCGACGCGGATGATGCCCTTGATTGGTTTGTTGGGATCCACTGGCTTGCCCTTGCGGAGCACCAGCAGCTTGCCCTCCCGCGCCAGGCCGATGGCTTCCGCCCGCGCCTGCTTGCTGTAGCGACGCCACAGATCCGGCGGGTCCGTCGGCTTGGCCTTGCGCTGGGCGGCGGCCCGCGCGGCGTCGTTGGGGTCGATGAAACGGCCGGGCGCACAGGCGGCGGCCAGTTCCAGCATGATTTCGCGCAGCGAGGTGGCTGTATCAGTCATCGGTTGTTGTTGCCCGTGAATTTTCAGATGAATTTTCAGGTGGAGTTCAGGCGGCTTTTCAGTTGGCGTGCTCGGGCTATACTACCGGCGATGGCCCGGCCGCAATGGCGACGGGGCTGAGGGAGATGATGAATGGAACTTCTGGACATCCAGCACGTGGCGATCCGTACGGACGACCTGGACGCCACAAATGATTTCTACACCCAGGTGATGGGGATGACGCTGGCCGACCGGCCAAACTTCGCTTTTCCCGGCAGCTGGCTGCAGATGGGCGAAACCATGATCCATGTGCTGGCGGGCGAGGCCGGTATGGACGACGACGGTGGCTTCACCCCTGGCAGCAATGCGGTGGACCACTTGGCCCTTGGCGCCAAGGGGTTTGACGGCTTCAAGAAAACCCTCGTCGACCGGGGCATGCCCTGGCGCGAAAATGACATTCCGGAATTCGGTCTCTGGCAGCTTTTTGTCAAGGATCCGAACGGGATTACTATCGAGCTGAATTTTTTGACCGGGTCAGAGCCGGATGGCGCGGTCGGTCCTGAATCCGCGACCAAGGAAGTGATCCGGCTGTAGCGCCCGCCACCCAGAGGAAAACACATGTCTGAATATGTTGACGTGTCGGATGCAAACGGCATTCGCACGATCCGTTTCAATCGTCCCGACAAGAAGAATGCACTCCTGCAGGAGATGTATGGCGCGGCGACGGACGCCATTAATCAGGCCCAGGAAGACGGCACCCGCGTCCTGTTGCTGACCGGCACCGGCGATGCCTTTACGGCGGGTAATGATCTGCACGACTTTCTGAATGGGAACCGCGATCCGAGCGGCGGCGCGCCGGCGTTCCTGGTGGCGCTCGCCAACAATGAGGTGCCCATGGTGGCGGCCGTGAACGGCATGGCAGTGGGTGTGGGCACCACCATGCTGCTGCATTGCGACTTCGTCTATGCAGCGGAGGCTGCGCGGTTCCATATGCCTTTCATCAATCTGGCGCTGGTGCCGGAGGCCTCTTCCAGCATGCTGCTGCCGCGGCTCGCCGGCTATCCAAAGGCCGCGGAACTGCTGATGCTCGGTGAACCCTTCAGCCCAACGGATGCAGTGGAGATTGGGCTCGCGGCGGCGGTGGTGCCGGACGGTGAGTTAATGGACCGCGCCATGGAAACGGCAGCCAAGCTCGCTGCGAAGGCGCCCACGGCACTGCGGGCGACCAAGCGCCTGATGCGCCGGCCCCAGGAACCACTGCTCGACCGCATTATCGCGGAGGGCGAGGCCTTTGCCGCACAGCTTCAGTCCCCGGAGGCCCGAGAGGCCATGATGGCAGTTCTGGAAAAACGCCCGCCGGATTTCTCGAAAGTCGCCGACGCTGCCGAATAGCAGCAGGCGCGAGAAGGAATCGTCATGTCCCTTACGCCCTCCACCATGGAGCTTGATATCGGCGCGCCTGCGCCGGATTTTGCATTGCCAGATACAGAAGGCAGCACATGGCGGCTGGAAGACTTTGCGGGCAAACCGTTGCTGGTCGCCTTCATCTGCAACCACTGCCCCTATGTGGTGCATCTGAAAGCGGCGCTGGCCGATTTCGCTCGGACCTATGACGGGAAGGGCTTGGCCACGGTGGCGGTCAATGCCAACGATGTGGCGGCCTATCCGGCCG
>JAJFFJ010000038.1 GCA_021776685.1 Alphaproteobacteria bacterium | reverse complement strand
GGGATGTTGGTGCCGGGGCCGTAGATGGCGCTGACGCCGGCGGCGCGGAGCATGTCGTAGTCCTGGGGCGGCACGACGCCGCCGACGATCACCACAACGTCGCCTGCACCCATCTCCCTCAGCTGCTGGATCAAGTCCGGGACCAGGGTCTTGTGACCGGCTGCCTGGCTGGAGATGCCGATGGCGTGGACGTCGTTCTCGACAGCCTGCCGGGCGCATTCCTCGGGCGTCGCGAACATCGGGCCGATGTCCACGTCAAAGCCGATATCCGCAAAGGCAGTGGCAATCACCTTGGCGCCGCGGTCGTGGCCGTCCTGGCCGAGCTTGGCGACCAGCAGGCGCGGCCGCCGCCCCTCTGCCGATGCAAACGCCGCCACATCCGCCTGAATGTCTTCGAACATCTGATCGCCCTCATAGGCCTTGCCATAAACGCCGGAGATCGATTGGGTCTCCGCCTTGTGGCGGCCAAAGACCTTTTCCATCGCGTCGGACATTTCGCCGACCGTTGCCCGCGCGCGCGCCGCGACGATGCAGGCGGCCAGCAGGTTGCCGTCGCCCTCGGCGGTTTTGATGATTGCGTCGAGCGCAGCCTGGCAAGCTGCCTCGTCCCGGCTGGCGCGAATCTCCGCCAGGCGCTTGACCTGCTGCTCGCGCACGACGGTGTTATCGATGTCGAGGATGTCCACCTGCTCCGGGTGGTCCGGCTGGTATTTGTTGACGCCAACGATGACCTCTTCGCTCCGGTCGATGCGCGCCTGGCGGCGGGCGGCGCTCTCCTCGATACGCAGCTTGGGCATGCCCGCGGCCACTGCCTTGGTCATGCCGCCATACTCTTCCACTTCCTCGATCAACGCCCATGCGGCCTTGGCGACCGAGTCGGTCAAGGATTCCACGTAGTAGCTGCCCCCCAGGGGGTCGACCACGTTGGTGACGCCGGTCTCCTCTGCAATCACCAGCTGGGTGTTGCGGGCAATGCGCGAAGAAAAGGCCGTTGGCAGCGCCAGGGCCTCGTCGAAGCTGTTGGTGTGGAGCGACTGGGTGCCGCCCAAAACGCCGGCCAACGCCTCGATGGTTGTGCGGATGACGTTGTTGTAGGGGTCCTGCTCTGTCAGGGAGACGCCGGAGGTCTGGCAATGGGTGCGGAGTGCCTGGGACCGGGCGTCCTTTGACCCCTCCCGTTCGATGATCCGCGCCCACAGAAGACGGGCCGCCCGCAGCTTCGCCACCTCCATGAAAAAGTTCATGCCCAGGCAGAAGAAGAAGCTGAGGCGCGGCGCAAATTTATCGATATCCAGCCCGCGCGCCTTGGCGACGCGCACATATTCCCAGCCATCCGCCAGCGTGAAGGCCAATTCCTGCACACAGGTCGCCCCAGCTTCCTGCATGTGATAGCCGCTGATGGAGATCGAGTTGAACCGCGGCATATGCTCGGCGGTATAGCCGATGATGTCCGAGACGATGCGCATCGACGGCTCGGGCGGGTAGATATAGGTGTTGCGGACCATGAACTCCTTGAGGATGTCGTTCTGGATGGTGCCGCTCAGGTCCGCCTGATCGACCCCTTGCTCCTCTGCCGCCACGATGTAACCGGCGAGCGTCGGCAGCACCGCGCCATTCATGGTCATGGAGACGGACATCTGACCGAGCGGGATGCCGTCGAACAGGATTTTCATGTCTTCGACGCTGTCGATGGCCACGCCTGCCTTGCCGACATCACCCACCACCCGCGGGTGGTCCGAATCGTAGCCACGATGGGTGGCCAGGTCGAAGGCGACCGACAGGCCCGCCTGTCCGCCCGCCAGCGCCTTGCGGTAGAAGGCGTTCGATTCCTCTGCCGTGGAGAAACCCGCATACTGGCGGATGGTCCAAGGCCGGCCGGTATACATGGTCGCCCGCGGGCCGCGCAGGAATGGCGCAAAGCCCGGCATGCTGTCCCGGGTCTCGATCGCCTCCAGGTCCGCCGCCGTATAGAGCGGTTTGACGGCGATGCCCTCAGGGGTCTGCCAGACCAGATCTTCCGGCGAACCGCCTTTCAGATCCTTCTCCGCCAGCCCGCGCCAGTCATCCACGGATTTATCGGGAAATTCACCCATTTGCCTGCTCCTTGGACTGTGAGTATAGGCCGGTGTCCAAATCCCGGAAATCCCCGATTCGTCGCGCAGCATCACATGAACAGGCCGAAAAGCGGGTGATTCTTTAACCCAATCCTAAGCGGGGCCTGCCACCATTGACGACTGAGGGCAGGCCTGTGCGCGCAGGTCGGAAACACGGGCGAATGCGTGGCAAAGTTCGGACAACGTTGTGTTGACTATCTGGTTCGGCGACCGGTTCTGACCCTGTCGTCGCTGGCGCTGCTGTGCCTGATGATGGTGATCTGGCAGGGGACGTACGCCACCCGAGACGCTCATCACCATGCGGCGGAAAATACGGCTGCTATCCAGGCCCGCACCTTCAACAGCCTGCTCCGGATCCTGAACCAAAAATCGGCACGCGGCGAGGTCTCGGCTCTGGTCCGGACCGCGAGTGGACCTTCTACATCGCTACGCATCCTGTCGACCCTCGCGACCCAGCTCAACAACAGGGACGGGGCGCGGGCCCGCCATCCTGTCACCCGCATTGTTTCCAGCCGCGGCGGCCGGGGCCTGCCGGTTGCGGTCGGGCATTTTGAACTCGGCGCAATCCGACAATTTCTCCGTGGTCGCCGGAGCGCGATCAGCCAGGTCATCTCTGGAGAAAATGGCGATGTGCTTTATTACGCGACGCCCGTGCCGCTAGACCGGTCTACCGCCATAGTGCAGCCGATCCGGACTGGTAGTCCGCCACTTGTGGTGATGCAGGTGAGCATCACACCCCTGCCCGGCTGGATGGACGGTTTGGCCCATACCCTGAACCTGCCGCTCCTGCTTTTGATCGGCAGCGTCAGCATCGGCTTCTGCCTGGTGGTGTTCCTGGTGCGGCGTCTCAAGGGACTGCTGGCCGAAGGAAAAAACCTCGCCATGCTGGCAGTTCAGCACAACGAAGAACTGCAAACCGCGGTCAGCGGCGCCCATCATGCCAATCAGGCCAAGTCTGACTTCCTGGCCAAGATGAGCCACGAGTTGCGGACCCCGCTGAACGCCATCATTGGCTTCTCAGACATCATCCGCAGCCCCTACGGTGACCGTATGGCGCCGGAGAAACGCCGCGAATATGCCCATGACATCCACGCCAGCGGCACCCATCTGCTGAGCGTCATCAACGAGATCCTGGATATTTCGCGGATTGAGGCGGGGCGCTTCGACCTGGAGGAAGAGCGGTTCCAGTTGCTGGAGCTGGTGCAGTCCACGGTCCGCATCGTCTATGAGCAGGCGGAGAATGCCGGCCTGAACCTGGATGTGCGCATCGCCGAAAATCCGCCAGATATATGGGCCGATCTGCGCGCCTTGCGGCAGGTGCTGATCAACCTGCTGGCCAACGCGATCAAGTTCACAGATGCCGGCGGCGTGGTCTCACTGATGGCCTGGTTTGACGACGATGGCCGGTTGGTGGTCAACGTCTCGGATTCGGGTATGGGCATCGCCCCGGATGATCTCGCCAAGGTGCTGAAGCCGTTCGAGCAGGTGGAAGGCGCCATGTCGCGGAAGAACTATGGCACTGGTCTGGGCCTGCCCATCGCCAAAAATATCGTCGAGCAACATGGCGGGATACTGAATCTCGACAGTGAACTGCACCGGGGCACGACAGTGACGATTATGCTCCCGGTGGAGCGCATCTATTGGTCTGAAATGCCCGCGACATCCGCGGCTGCGCCGGCGCCAACCGCTTTGCTGGATGCAGAAACAGGCCAACCCCTCGCCTTCGCCGAGGCGGCATCCTGACCTAACGCCAAGGCCCATGCGCCCGGTCCACCGGACGGCTCCCAGCCGCCCAACAGCCTTCCGAATTAGCCGTCCTTAAACGTTCACGCGTCCCTGTCCGCAGCGGGGACGGGTGCGGCCGCCGTCCGCCAAACCGATGATCATCATGATCTCGTCGGGGCGGGGTGAATCCGTGATGGCTACGCTCATGGCGTCGAAATGATCGAACGACCAGGCTTCATCCTTGTGGCCCATGGGCATGTCGATGGATGCACCTGCAGCGCCCACCTTGCCGGCTGAAGGGATCAACGCCTCACCGCCGCCGATCGGGTCACGCATCGCCTTGCCCACGGCGGGGTGCATCAACGCATGACCGAGTTCCAGGTCGCCATTCACGCCGACAATCGCCGCCTTGCCATAGTTGATCACCGGCCGGTCGAACAGCGGCAGCATGCGCGCCATCAAGGCGGCGCCCAGGTCGTGCCCCACCTTGAAGAGCGCCGAGATATCGTCCACATCCTGGCCTGACCAGGGATTGGTAAAGATCGCGCAGCCGGCAATCCGCGTCACGGGTGTAGCCGCCCGGCCGCCCCCCTCCATCTCAATCACCTCGTGTTGAATCACTGTCTTGCGCACATCCACGTCCATGGTCTTCTCCCCTGATGCTGATTGCCTGATTTGGCTCAGTTTAGCACAAGGCGCGGCAGCGGGCGCTATTGACGGAGGTGCATACCTGCCACCATGTGCAGGAACACTCGGCCTGGGACGAAAGCATGGGAGAGAAGCATGGGACTGCTGGACGGTAAGGTAGCGCTGGTCACTGGCGGCGCCTCGGGCATCGGCCGGGCGACGGCGCGGGCACTCGCCCGCGAGGGCGCCCGGGTGGCGGTGAGCGATGTGAACGGCGACGGCGCCGCGACCGTCGCCGACGAGCTGGCATCTGAAGGTGCGGCCGCCTTGGCCTTCACCCAGAATGCCGCGTCGGAGGACGACTGGCAGAAGGCAATCGAGGCCGCGCAGGAGTTGGGTCCCCTCGACATTCTGGTCAACAACGCCGGTGTATTACCCCATGAGCCCTTGCTGGAAAATACCAGCCTGGAGGAATGGCGGCGGGTGTGCAGCGTCAATATCGACGGTGTCTTCCTGGGCGTGCGCGCCGGCATCCGCGCTATGCGGGAGCGCGGCGGCGCTATCGTCAACCTGGCCTCCATCTATGGTCTGGTGGGGGCGACCAAGATCGGCGCCTATGGCGCGGCAAAGCATGCGGTGATTGGGTTGACCAAGTCTGCCGCCATGGAATGCGCCAGCCTCGGCTATGGCATCCGCGTCAACGCTGTATGCCCCGGCTTCATTGACACCGGGATGACCGAGGAGACCATCGAGCAGACCGGGCTGCAGGATTTCCGCGAGACAAGAGCCAAATCCACGCCACTCCGCCGGATTGGCCAACCGGAAGAAATTGCAGAGGGCATCGTCTATCTGGCGAGTGACCGGGCTGGCTTTGTCACCGGCACCGGGCTTGTCATCGACGGCGGCGTCACTGCCCGCTGACCAATCAGATCCGATGGGAGAAACACCGTGAAATTCTATGACTCTTCAGCCGCCCCCTCGCCCCGCCGTGTCCGGATGTTCATCGCCGAGAAGGGACTGGATATCGAAACCATCGAGGTGGACATCCGCGCCGGAGAACAATTCTCGGACGCCTTTCGCGCGCTCAATCCGCTCTGCACGGTGCCGGTGCTGACACTCGACAATGGTCAACATCTGACGACCACGGACGGCTGCCGTGCCTGGCTGGAGGCGACCTATCCCGACCCGCCGCTGCTCGGGCGGACCGCCGAGGAAAAAGGGCAGATCGCGGATCTCCTGCACATCATCATGTTCAACGGCCAGCAGGCCATCTCCGAGGCGCTCAGGAACTCCATGGAGGCGATGGCTGACCGCGGCATCGTCGGGCCGGATAACTATGTGCAGATACCGGAACTCGCCGAACGGGGCCGTGCCCGGGGCGCGCGTTTCCTCGACCGGTTGGAGACGATGATTGGCGACCGGGAATTCATCGCCGGCGACATCTTCACCGCCGCAGACATAGACGCATTCATCTATGTCACCTTCGCCAAGTGGGCAGAGATCGAGCCGGGTCCCGCCCACACCAACATTCGCCGGTGGTATGACGCCACTGCCGCCCGGCCCAGTGCGGCCCTGTGAACCGCGCGTAATTGGCCGGGATTGATCCTGGCCGCCGGGTGCGCCACAAGACAGTCAATTCATCGAATGCCGAAATGGGAGACGACCTGTGAAATTCTATGATTGCTCGACGGCCCCCTCGCCGCGCCGCGTGCGCATGTTCATCGCCGAGAAGGGCCTGGACATCGAGACTGTCGAAGTGGACCTGCGCGAAAAAGAACAGATGGGCGATGCCTTCCGGCAAGTTAACCCCAACCTGACCGTGCCTGTGCTGGAGTTGGACGACGGCACCCGGCTGCTGACCACGGATGCCTGCCGCGCCTGGCTGGAGGCGACCTATCCCAACCCACCGCTTATGGGGGCGTCACCCGTAGAGAAAGCGGAAGTCGCCGACTGTCTCTATCATATTAGTGTCGACGGCTTCCTCGCCGTTGCCGAGGGTCTGCGCAATTCCGCCAAGGGCATGATCGGCCGTGCACTGCCGGGGCCCCACAATTTTGAACAGATCCCGGACCTCGCGGAACGTGGCCGGCAGCGCGTGACCCTGTTCATGGACACGCTGGACGCCATGATCGGCGCCAAGCCCTTCGTCGCCGGCGACTTTTACTCGGCCGCGGACATCGACGCGCTGATCTTCGTCGAATTCGCGAAATGGCTGAAGATCGAGCCGGGCGAGCAGCACGCCAATCTCAATCGTTGGCGCGCCGACGTTTCCGCCCGGCCAAGCGCACAGCTTTAGCCAGGCAAGGCTTTAGCTAAGGCAAGGACAGATTGGCCGGCGCCAGACCAGGCGCCGGCCGCAATGTCTACTTCGCCATCTGCTCACGACGATAGATCGTGCCGTCATGGGCGCGCAGGAACAGCTGGTACTTGCGCCCGCCGCGCCACGCGATCACCTCGAAATGGCCGCCGGCATTGTCTTCGACGAAACGAATCTGCTCGTTGCGGTCATAGCCGAAGTTGAACAACGTATCCTCGATCGCGGCCTTGTTTGCCCGCGGGTCGATCAACGTGCGGCGGAAAATCTGTCCGTCCGCAGCCCGAACCTTGAGGCGGTATTTCAGGCCGTTTTTCCAGGCGAAGCCTTCGTAGTGGCCATCCCCTTTGCCCTTGGCATATTCGACATCCTCGTGCCGCTCATAGCCATCGGCCAGGATACGCCGCTCGATCGCCTTTTTGCTGAGCCGGCGTGAAAGCATCACCGTACGGATCGGCCGCCCGTCGCTGGCGCGGGCGAAGACGCGGAACTTCTCATTGTTCCGTTCCGCGACACCCACGAAATAGCCTTCCCGGCGATTGTCGACAAAGCGCAAGGCATCAATATCGGTATAGCCAAACGCTGTTAGCCGCTGACGGGCTTTGGCGAGGGTCGTCCGGCCGCCAAGGCGCTGTCGGCGCACGATATTGCCGTCCCGGGCGCGGACCCAGATGCGCCAGCGATAGCCTTTCTGCCACGCTTCGCCCCGATAGACGCCCTGACCACCCTGCCAGTTCAGATTGTTCAGATAGTGGAAACCGGCCAGTCGCGCCAGACGCCGGATAATCTCAACAGGTGTCCTGCTCTGGTTAATCTGTCGGCGGCTGGAGACAGACCCGTTCAGCGCGTTAACGCGCATGCGATATTTGATCTGGCCCTGCAAGGCGACGGCAACATAGGTGCCAGCCCGGCTGCCCGGCCGCCAGCGCAGGATATCGACATTGCGGTATCCGGCCGCAATCAGCCGTTTCTCGATCGCGCCTTCGTTCATCCGCCCGCCGATACGTTGACGTGACAGAAGACGAGTTGCGGCTGTGTTGACCCGCACCCGCCAAAGCGCGCCGTCCTTCCAGCCACGCGCCAGATAGGACTGCCTGCCAGAGGCACCCTGCAACTGGATGCTGGTGACATGCGCATAGCCCCAGCGGGTGAGCGCCACGCCAACGTCACCTGGGCTGGCCAGGAGCGACCGCAGGACCCGGCGATTTGTGATGGCGCCATTCTGGGCGTTCACCACCAGAAGCCAGATCTTGCCTGCCTGACGGCCCCGCACCAGATAGGTCGGCCTGCCCGATCCGCCGGTCTGCCGGAGAATACGGATGCGGGTGAACCCGGCCCGGGCAACGCGGGTCTGGATCTGCGCCGGCGACAACAGTTGTGGACCATCTGGCCGCGAGGAGACCACCGCCCCCGTATCCGCCCGCACCAGCAGGCGAAGTGCCCGACCGTTGCGGCGTGCCTTCAGGCGGTAGAATTGCTGACCATTGCGAGTGATCAGCTGGAAGTCACGCACCTTCCAGTAGCCCAGCAAGGTCAGCGCCAGCCTGATCTGTCCCGGATTCAGCACCGGTGAAGATTGGGCGACGCTGGACATGACACGGGCATCGCGGGCGCGCACCACCAGATCGAAATCCCGGCCATTGCGGCTGGCCACCGCCAGATACATCTGCCGGCCACCGCGATTGGTCAGACGAATGTTGCGAATCCGCCGCCAGCCGAGGCCGCGCAATGTGCGAACCACCTGCCGGGGGGACATGATCCCTGTGGCAATTGGCTGGGACTGCAGAACGCGGCCGCTTCGTCCATCGACAACGATATCGACGGCCTGACCGTTGCGCGTCGCCTGTCCGACATAGACCTGGGTTCCACCCACGCGGGTGAGCTGCAGGTTCCGGATGCGGCTGAATCCACGCCGGGAGAGCACCGCCCGGATCTGCCGCGCCGTCAGGACGGTCCCCGCGAGCGGTTGGGCGTTGATCACCCGGCCGGTGCGGCCATCGGCAACAACCTGGAAGCGTCGACCGCCTCGGGTTGCTTCAACGGTGAAGACCGGCCGTCGACCGATCGAGCCACGCAGGATTTTACGGACGGCAAAGAAGCGTTGGCGTGCCAGCGCCTGCCGCAGCTGGGTTGCTGTCAGCAATCTCGCGGCGGCCGGAGTGGTTCTGATCACCGTGCCCGTGCGGGCGTTGGCGACGATATTCAGCCGCTGACCACCCCGTGTGGCAACGGCGGTGAAGACCGGCTGGCCGCCAACGGTGGCACGCTTGAGATTCTGGATATTGGTGAAGCCCTGTCGCCCCAGCGCGATCTGGATCTGGAACGGCCCCATCACCGGGAGGCCAGGCGCCGGCTTGTTGGACAGCAGCAATCCGCTGCGCCCATCGATGACAATCACCACCCGGGTGCCAGCCTGGATTGCCTGCGCCGTATAGATCGGTTGCCTGCCCCGGTTTCCTCGCCGCAGGTTGCGAATCTTGGTGAACCCTGCCTGGCGCATTTTCAGTCGCGCCTGAGGCGGGGTCAGAACCCGACGAGAAACAGGATTCTGCTGCAGAATTCGCCCTGTCCGCGCATTTGCGACGATCAGGAAGGTCCGCCCCCGCCGGGTCGCCTGGGCGATCCAGACGCGATTGCCACCGATAGAGCCACCCTGGGTGTTGATGATATTGCGGAATCCGCGGCTGCGCATCAGCCGTTCAAACTGGACCTTGCTGAGCAGCCCGCCGGTGCCTGGTCCTGTCGGTGCCGGGCCAATGTCCCGGCTGCGGTACTTACCATCCGACGCCCGCGCCAGAATGCTGAACCGCCGCCCGGCCCGCTCGGCCTCCGCCGTGTAGAAAACCCGTGCGCCCCGCCTTTGAGAGCGGAATTTGACGATTTTGGTAAACCCGTCTGCCGTCAGCTTCGCCCGCATCTGCGCGGCCGTCAGGTTGGTTGTCGGCGTCGGCGCCGGACCAACATTCCGGGCATTGTATTTGCCGTCCGATGCCCGGGCGACGATCTGGAACCGACGGCCGGCCCGCTCAGCCTCCGCCGTGTAGAAGATCCGCGCGCCCCGTCGTTGGGTCCGGAAATTCTTGATATTGAGGAAGCCGTCAGTCCTCAGTTTGGCGCGCATCTGTGCGACCGTCAGATTGGTCGTCGGCGTCGGCGCCGGGCCAACATTGCGAGCGTTATACTTGCCGTCCGATGCCCGCGCGACGATCTGGAACCGCCGGCCGGCCCTTTCAGCCTCTGCCGTGTAGAAAATCCGCGCGCCCCGTCGTTGGGTCCGGAAATTCTTGATATTGATGAAGCCGTCAGTTCTCAGCTTCGCCCGCATCTGTGCGACCGTCAGATTCTTCGCCGGTGGCGTCGTCGCCGGTCCGAGGCGTTTACGGAACCAGATATTACCGGTGGCCGCCTTTACATTCATGATCCAGCGGGAGCCCGCCCGGTCAGCCTCGACCTGATAGTCGCCGGCATTGCGCGGACCCAGCTTGGTGATCTTGTGAATCGGGTTGAAGCCCTGGCTGCGCAGGCGCGCGCGCACCTGAGCGGGGGTCAGGATCGTCGCTCCCGCGGTGCCGCCACCGGCGGGGCCGATGTCACGCTGTCTCAGGATCCTGCCATCGTTGACCCGCGCAATAATGGAGAAGCGCCGTCCCCGCCGCTCTGCTTCACCCGAATACAGAGTGCGCGTGCCGAACTTCCGCTTGGCCAGCTTGACGATGTTTTTGTACCCGGCGGCGACCAGCTTGGCGCGCATCTGCGCCAGGGTCAGGCCCGGCGTCGCCACCGGACCAATCCGTCGGGAATTGGTGAGCCGGCCCGTTTTGCCGTCCGCCAAAATCTGGAAGCGCTGGCCGCGACGTTCCGCTTCACCCACCCACATGGGTTTGGTGGGCGGACCGATCTTCCGCATCTTCTTGAAGTTGCGGAAGCCCTGGCTGCGCAGGCGCGCTTCCACCTGCGGCTGGGTAAGCCCCGGCGCCGCCGCCGGACCAATCCGTCGGGAATTGGTGAGCCGGCCTGTCCTGCCATCCGCCAATATCTGGAAGCGTTGACCGCGACGCTCCGCTTCGCCGACCCACATGGGTTTGGCGGGCGGGCCAATCTTCCGCATCTTCTTGAATTTGCGGAAGCCCTGGCTGCGTAGGCGCGCTTCCACCTGCGGCTGGGTGAGGCCAGGCGTCGCCGCCGGACCGATCCGTCGAGAATTGGTGAGCCGGCCTGTCCTGCCATCCGCCAGTATCTGGAAACGCTGGCCACGGCGCACCGCCTCGCCCACCCACATCGGTTTGCTGGCGGGGCCGGTCCTGCGCATTTTTTTGAAGTTGCTGAAGCCCTGGCTGCGCAACCGCGACACCACCTGCGCCAGAGTCAGGGCGGCGGGCGCGGAGGCAATCGGCCTCGCGTTAAGGATGCGGCCGGTCTTGCCGTCGATCCGCATCGCAAAGCTGCGACCGCTGCGGTCGCCCTCTGCTGTATAGACCGGATTGGCCGCGGTGCCCGTGCGGCGCAGCTTGCGGACATTGGTGAGGCCGCGCCGTGTCAGCAACGTACGAATCTGTGCCGGCGTCAGGACCGTTGCCGACGCCGCGATTGGTTTGACGTTTTTGACCTGTCCGGTCTTGCCGTCGACCCACAGCTGGAAGCGGTTTCGGCCACGGTTGCCCTCGGCGGTGTAGATCGGCGCAGTGGCGGGGCCGGTTCGGCGCAGCTTCTGGATATTGGTCCAGCCGCGTGCGGTCAGGCCGGCGCGCACCTGCTGCTGCGTGAGCACCTTACCCGTCGCGCCGCCGGAAGTGGCCGCCCCGAGCCGGCGGCGGCCGAGCCGTTGCCCGTTACCATTGAAGTAGATGGCATAGCGGACGTTGCCCTTTTCACCCATGGCGCGGACAAAGCCGCACCGTTGGGCGTTGGGCAGACTGATCGGGAAAAGCCGGCGATGGTATTGCAACCGGCCGACAGGCTTATACCCATTCCCCCTCAAAAACGCGAGGATCTGGGTACTCCTGACCCTGAGGGGAGTAGGCGTGCAGGCCGTTTGAGCGCCGATATTGATGTCCTGGGCCAGCGCCACTGGGGGACTCACAGCCGTTAGCGTCAGCACAAAGGCCGCGGCCGCCGTGATTCGCAAACCGCTCTTGATCCGCGAAAACGGAATCGCCGCAACAGATGTCGATTGAATGATGCCGGTGCCTGACATGGTCCCTCTCCCAAAAATATCCGGAAGAGTAGGCACAAGGGCGGGTAGGTGTCTTGCACCCCCTATGCGCGCGGCCTCCCAGACCTGTCTTTGCCGCTGATGAGCCCCAACCGGGTGGTTTTCCACCCTCGGCTTCGGAACCGCACAGACGGCGCGCTCCCCAGCGCGATTACCGTACGACAGTAGATAAGCGATGCCTAGATGAAGCGTTCCCAAATTATGTGAAAAAAACCGCGCAGCAGGATTTGAGACATATCCGCCACTGCATGCCCCCGGCCTCGCCCCAAAACGCAGCCGGCCGGCGCTTTGAGGGCGCCGGCCGGGATTTAGCGGCCTGGGACCGGGGCGGTTTGTTGCCCCGGTCCAGGTCTTAGGGGTTGGTCAGATATTTAGGCAACCACCCGGCGATGGAACGGACGACCGGTGCGGATGTTCGAGTAGATGACGAACTTGCGGCCGAACTTGCGGGCGAAGGAAACATACACCCGGCGACCGAAGCGGAAGCGCACACCCACCACGTTGATGAAGCGATAGCCCTGGACGAAGAGCTTCTGCTTGACCCGGTAGGGGCTGGCAATGCCCGGGTACGGACCCGGACCGTAGCCACCGATGCGGCGAGCCTGGTACGGACGGCCGGACCGCGCTGTGGACTTAACGCGATAGTTGAAGAAGCCCTTCCGTGCGATGGAGACGAACTTGCCCGGCTTGCAGCGGAACAGGCCAACGCGATGTCCCGGCACGAAGCGGATGTTGCGGATGGCACGGAAACCACGGGCCCGCAGCTTGGCGCGCACGGCAAAGCGGGAGACACCCGGGCGATACACATACCGGCAAGCGTTGGGGCTGAAGCCGCCACCCTGGCCAAGGCCGATGTTGATGGTCAGCGCATTTGCGGAGCCAGTGGTGGCGCCCATGGCGCCGGCGACAGCGGCAGCAGCCGCGAGGGTCTTGATCTTGATGAACATGTCTTTGTCCTCTCTCTGGAGGCTCTCACGAGCCTTGTTGGGTTTGCGGCGGGTTGCTTCCCAACCGCGATCATGAACCCATCCTAGAGGGCGGACGCTGAACCGATCCTGAGCCAGCCGTTCAGGTAAAATTCAGATTGGAATATGAAAGTATCTCTATATTTCAATCGATTACTTGATATCGAGTGACGCCCGTCACACCCGAAATCTGGCGCTTTCGTTCACCGCTTCAGAAAAATGTTCAGATAACTGCAGTGGCCGTACGGGATGTGCGGCATGCAATACGTCCGCTTTTAGCCAGGATCGAAACTCACTTCCGGGGGAAGGTATTCACGTGCTAGATCGGTCTGGCGCGCTGCATTGAGCGTTTTTCAAGCTGAGATATGCGAATGATCGCTACTGAGCCTTCCGGCGAGCCGAGAAATTCGAGCTACGACGTTGTTATCGTCGGTGGGGCGATGTTCGGATCCTCCGTCGCGTGGTTCCTGGCCAGCAATCCGGATTTCGATGGCTCGATCCTGGTTGTTGAAAAAGACCCGAGTTACGAATTCACCTCGACCGCCCACACAAACAGCTGCATGCGGCAGCAATTCTCCCGGGAAATAAATGTGAGGGTTTCCCAGTTTGCGGCAGAGTTCGTCAAAAATTTCCGCGATTTCATGGGCGACGACGAGCGTGTCCCGGATTTGCCGTTCCAATGTTTCGGCTACATGTATCTTGCCGACAATGAGGCGTTTGCGGATGCCCTGCGGGAGAGCCAGACGGTTCAGGCGGCCTGCGGCGCCGGCACAAGGATCATGTCGGCGGAAGAAATCAAACACGAGTATCCCTTCTATAATGTCGACGACATCATTGCCGGCAGCCACAACCTCGTGGACGAAGGCTATTTCGACGGCAACACCCTGTTTGACTGGTGGAAGCGGTCGGCGCGCGAAAGAGGCGCTGAGTATATTGCAAACGAAGTCGTCTCGATGGCGCGCACAGGCGACGGCACTCGAATCGAGAGCGTGACGTTGAAGTCAGGCGAAGTCATCGCCTGCGGCACGGTCGTAAACGCCTCTGGTCCGCGCGCGGTTCGCACATCACGGATGGCCGGTATAGAAATCCCGGTCGAGCCGCGAAAACGATACACATTCATTTTTGCAGCAGAGAACCCGCTTGATCGTGATCTGCCGCTGACGATCGACCCGTCAGGCATCCATATGCGCACGGACGGTACTTACTATATGGCCGGTTGTCCGCCGGACGACGATCCGGCGGTGGACTATGATGACTTTGTCCAGGACCACAGCATTTGGGAGAACAAGGTCTGGCCGGTCCTCGCCAATCGGATTCCACAGTTCGAGGCGATCAAGCTTATGAACTCCTGGGCGGGGCACTACGCATTTAACACCTTCGACCAGAACGCCATTCTTGGACCACACACGGAAGTTTCGAACTTTATCTTCGTCAACGGATTTTCCGGGCACGGCTTCCAACAGTCGCCTGCAATGGGGCGGGGAACCGCTGAATGGATCACATATGGCGAATACCGGTCGCTGGACCTGACCCCGTTCAACTATGCCCGAATTGCGGAAAATCGCCCGTTTACTGAAAAGGCGGTAATATGAATTCGATTGTTCTCACCGGCGCGGCCGGACGCCTGGGCTCTTATCTGAGGGAGCCTTTGTCGAAATTGGCGGACAAATTGGTATCGTCAGATTTAGCAGACAATATCGGGGAGCTGTATGCTTCCGAGTCCTACGTTCGTGCGGATCTCGCCAATTACCAAGAGATTCACGCGCTTCTGGAAGGCGCCGATATGGTGGTTCACTTCGGCGCGATCGGTGACGAAGCGCCGTTCGAGACAATTCTCGGCCCCAACATCATCGGTGCGTACAATGTTTGGGAAGCCGCCTATCAGAACAAGGTTCGCAGGGTGGTTTACGCCAGTTCCATCCACGCCGTTGGCATGCACCCCAAAACCGATTTCATCGGCACTGACGCGCCACATCGTCCGGATACCTTCTATGGCCTGGCCAAGTGCTTCGCCGAAGATTTGGCCAGCCTCTACTGGGATAAGAGACAAGTAGAGTCGGTCTGCATGCGGATTTTGTCCTGCGCCCAGGTCAACAACGCACGTTCGCTCGGGTCCTGGTTATCCTATGACGACCTGATTCATTTGGTTGAGCAATCGATCACAACGCCAATGACCGGGTTTTCGGTCGTCTACGGTGTGTCGGACAACGACCGTGTTCCAGTAGACAATGCGCGGTCGAGCTTTCTTGGCTACCGCCCGAAAGACAATGCGGAAAAATTTGCCGACAAAATTCTGGCTGAGACCCCACCGCAGGACCTGTCCAATCCGTCCCATCTGTTTCAAGGGGGCCCTTTCGCGGCAGTACCTCTCGGTGAAAGCGGCACGGCGACAATGAACATTGTCGATGACAAGAAGACAAATTAGGGGGAGTTGCCCGAGCAGTCACCCGCCACCACCGACACATGATCTCGATGAGTGATCTGCATTTGGGTTGCGTTCCCCTTACCGCAGGTCTTGCAGTTAAGGAAAAATAACCTATTTATTATCAGCCGGACCGTCCGGAAATATCGAAGCTCTCTGGCATAAACAGCAACATCGCCGGCTGGATCGCAACAAAAGGCAACATATCGCAACGTTTGAAAAAATCCCGCGCGGCGCCTGTTTTCAGCCAGCGGTCGGAATTCGGCATATCAGGCCTATATGAACCCCATGACCGATTCGAGAAACAACACCACAGGTAATGCCGGCTCCAACAGAGCAGGAGACGACAGCACCCTGGGCGGGCGCATGCGCCGCTACGTCAAAGCCGGACGCGCAGTAAGCGGGCTGGCGGCGCGGGTGGCGGGTGAGCGCTATCTGGGGCTCAAGATCGACCGCGATAAACACGCCAAACAATTGCGCGACGCGCTCGGCGGCCTCAAGGGACCGCTGATGAAGGTGGCGCAGCTTCTGTCGACAATTCCGGAAGCCCTGCCCCGTGAATACGCCCAGGAGCTGGCGCAATTGCAGGCCGATGCGCCGCCCATGGGCTGGCCCTTCGTGCGCCGGCGCATGGCGACAGAGATGGGCCCCGACTGGCAGAGCAGGTTTGCCAATTTCGAGAAAGAGGCGGCGGCCGCCGCGTCTCTCGGCCAAGTCCACCGGGCGACCCACCATGACGGCCGCCTGCTCGCCTGTAAGCTGCAGTATCCGGATATGGCCAGCACCGTGGAGGCGGACCTGCGCCAACTGCGGCTGATCTTCGGCATCTATGGCCGCTATGACAGCGCCATCGATACCTCGAACATTCACGCCGAGGTTTCCGCCCGCCTGCGCGAAGAACTGGATTATGAGCGCGAGGCCCGCCACATGGCGCTCTACCGGCAGATGCTGGCAGACGAGCCCGGCGTGCATGTGCCCGACGTGGTGGACGAGCTCTCCAGCCGCCGGCTGATCACCATGACTTGGTTGGAAGGGCGGCGGCTGGTGGACTTTACCGAGGCGCCACAGGAAGACCGCAACAAGCTCGCCTACAATCTGTTCCGCGCCTGGTATGTGCCCTTCTATTACTATGGCGCGATTCACGGCGACCCCCACCTGGGCAACTACGCGGCGCGGGATGATCATACCCTCAACCTGCTCGACTTTGGCTGCATCCGGATTTTCCCGCCCAGTTTCGTGAAGGCCGTGATCGACCTCTACTTCGCCCTGCGCGACGGCGACCGGGACCTGGAGATCAGCGCTTACGAAACCTGGGGTTTCACTGACCTCTCGGAGGAAACCCGCGAGGTGTTGAACATCTGGGCGCGCTTCGTCTATCGCCCGCTGATGGAAGACAAGGAAATGGCGATCCAGGGTGAGGAAGGCGTTCAATATGGCGCCGAGACCGCCGCCAAGGTGCATGAGGAATTGAAACGGGTTGGCGGCGTGGCGCCGCCGCGGGAGTTTGTGCTCATGGACCGCGCTGCAATTGGCCTGGGCGGTGTGTTTATGAGATTGGGCGCCAACATCAACTGGCACCGGATGTTCCACGACTTGATCGGCGATTTCGACGTGGATGCGTTGGCCCGGCGACAGGCAACAGCGTTGGCCGATGCGCGTGTACCGGAAGCGGTCGGCTAGATTGCGGTCTCGGTCAGTCATCCGGTTTGGAAGGCGTATTGCCATCCCGGACCAGCCGGTGGATGCGGTCCCGGCACTCAGTCATCGACTCGACAGCTATCGGCATCCGTGCTGCTTTTACCGCGAGGTCAGACCATTTCAAGGCGCTCTTCGAATTTCTGCCCAGGAGAAAGCAGGCTGCAGCGTTAATACAGTCCTGAAAATCCTGCGGCGGATCGCGGTAGCCGATGCGCGTGCGCCCGGGACCATTTTCCGTCGCGATTAGATGGGCGGCCACATCGAGTGGCGATGAGAATTCGTTGAGCCAGCGGGCCATCATCTCGCCGGCGCGCCGCCGGACATCCTGGCAGATACCGCCCATTTGCTCCGGCGTGCTTGTCTCACTGAAGTTCCACCAGGCGTCCAAGCCGTCCTCCAAGGCGCCCGGTCTAATCCTGATCGGACAGGAAGGCTCTCTGGGCTTTCCCTCGTTCGCTACGTCGTACAGGACAAAAGCCAACCCATGAACGTAAACGCCGCCATTCACGGTAAATTCGGTTTCATCCGGCACCACATATTGCGACCGTTGCACCTGGATGACCTGAGAAACGGCTGAGCCTTCACAGCGCCGGGTAAATCTGAAACCTGCCTTTCGATAGCCCATCTCGCGCAAGCGAGGCGCCAGGCATTCGCCAATCAGATCCTTCAGGCGCTGGTTCAGACGATCCCGCTGTTCCGTCATCGCTCGAGATCCCTTCGTCGATTCTGTTGATCACCCATTGGCCGGAGCAACCATTCCTATTTAACTTTGGGCAAGGCCCCGCCTGAGCCGCCAACGACCCCAACACCGGACGGGGGCCGATAAAATATCGCTCTCGAAGACCGATTGGTAAGCTTCCTGTATCTTTCGGTCTGTTTCTTCGCCGCAGCGCGACCTGAAGGCGTATCTGGCTTCAGCTCGATTGTCCGCCCGCGCGGCGTAGTCACATCCGGACGAATGCCGCCTTTTACACGACCGTCATTGAGGATGAGTTTGTCCGCTGCCCATTTGTCCTTTCGCAAAACCTTTTCCTTCAGCTTCCGGTGTTCCGCTTGCCCAACTCTGATTGCCTCTCGGACAATCGGATTGCGCGTGCCACGGAGCTTCTTCTGGTCGTTTTTGTCTGCGACCAGGATCACCCGGCCGACATGCTCGGAAAACCTCCTTGCATCAAGGTCCGGACCTTCCGGCCGGGTCCAGTCGCCTTGGAACAGCCGCCCCAATGGATCGGGGATATATTCGAAGCCTAATTCTCCCAACACCTCGCCCATCTGGAATGGCTCTTTCGCCACCACGAACATCGGAAAACCTCCATCAACCAACGACGGAACATAAGTAGAACAATTTGACTAAATTGTCAAGTTTTTTTTCCTATTTTGTCCAATCGACATTTTGACTGCCGAGACTAGGTTTGTTGGTCGCGGTCCGAAGTGGACCGGTTTTGGTTGGTCTTCAAGCGCCCGGACGCCAACATCACCTGGCACCGGATGTTCCACGACCTGATCGGCGATTTCGATGTGGATGCGCTGGCCCGGCGGCAGGCAACAGCGTTGGCCGATGCACGTGTACCGGAAGCGGTCGCCTGATCGTCTATTGCGGTTTCAGGATAGCGTTGGCGATGGCGCGGACATAGTCGGCGTCGACGCCCCAAAATCCGTGCGGGCTGCGGCTGCGGCAGGGACGACCGCCGCCGGTAGAGGGTTTCCGAAGCAAGACCAGCCGCGCCTGCTTCAGCCCGCGCGCAAAAGCGGACACATCTGCCGTGCGAGAGACCACACAGGAATCCGCGGCATGCTGGACAATCGTCAGCGGCAGGGTGAGCCGGGCCAGTGGCGGAACGGTCATTGCATCGGCGTCGTTCCGGCTGGCGCGCACGACCGGTGCGGTCAGGACAACCCCATCCAGCCGGCTTCCTGCCGGCGGATTGGCGGCGAGCGCCGCGGCGGAAACGGCCCCCCTGCTGGTGCCCACGGCCCATACCGGCTGTCCCGGCCATTTGCGGGCGGCCCAACGGGTGACAGCCTGAAGATCCTGCAAATGGCCTTTCGTGGCGCGGAAGTTGCGCAATCCGGCCTGCTGACGGTCAGATGGGGCATCAACCAGCACAACCCGCAGCCCGGCATCCAGCAGCCGAAACCGGTTGCGTACCAAGGAATTACCAAGAAGCCGGGTCGGTTTGCCGCCATTAAGGGCCAGAATGCCGTCACCACCCGCAAACAACAGGATTGTGGCACGAACCCTTGGGGCTTCGATGATCAGCACCGGCACCGCAACACCCGGACGGCTGGGGATTGTCGTCTGGGCCTGGGCTTCCGCCACCGAAATGACCGGCAAATGCAGGGAAACGACCAGAAACAGTGCCGATACGGCGCCGGCGCATCGACGTAGAAGCTGGAGATCTTGGAGCATCGGACTCACAGGTGGTTAAACGCGCGCCTCCATACTTCATGGATACGGCGGAACTGCGGCCAATTTGCCCTGAAAATACCTGACATTCTAAGCATTTCGCGACGGCGTAAGGGTGTCTTTGTTAACCAAAACTCAATCCCCCGGGCGTACTTTACGGGCACTGAAAACCCAGATTCGGGGATTTGAGAGTATGAAGATTTCGCGCAACCTACTGCTTTGCAGTATCGGCGCCCTCGCGCTTGCCACTGCCGGCTGCAGTAACAAGACGAGTGTTACCGGCGAGCAGGCCAAGGCCCAGCAAAAGCAGGTCCGCAAGCTGAAAAGCGTCACCGCGCTGATGCGCATGGGCGACCAGACCCGCGAAGGCGGCGATCCGGTGGCTGCCCTGCGTTTCTACGCCCGGGCCGCACGTCTTGCGCCCGGCAACCCAGAGATCCAGAAGCGGCTCGGCTACAGCCTGCTGGCAATGGCCCGTTACCGGACGGCCACCATGGCCTTTCGTCAGGCGCTGGCGACCAAGCCGGCCGACGCCTCCGCCCTGCGAGGCCTTGGCAACGCCCTGATCGCCCAGGACCGGCCGAAAGTTGCCCTCAACTTTCTCAAATCCGCCATCGCCAACTCGGCGAAAACCAAGATCGACTATCGCGCCTATAACAGCCTTGGCGTGGCGCTTGATATGACGGGCGACCATGTGGGTGCGCGCCAGGCCTATCGTCTGGGCCTGGAGAAAAAGCCGGAGAACGTGGCCCTGCGCAACAATCTGGGTCTGTCGCTGGCGCTGTCAGGCAAATATCGCCAGTCGATGGCCGTCCTTGAGGGCGTCGCCCGCGATGGTGGCACCTCGGCCCGCGTTCGCCAGAACCTGGCTCTGGTGTATGGTCTGGCCGGACGTAACAAGATGGCCAAACGAACCATCAGCAATCAGTTCGGCGAAGCTGAGGTCACCTCAAACATGACCTACTACCGTTGGCTGCGCCGTTCGAAGCGTAAGAGCACCCGCAAGGCGCGCGCCGCCCAGGGTCTCGCCCAGCGGCAAACAGCCCGCCGGATTGCAAAGAAGGCGCGCTAGAGCCACCGGCTCAGCCCACCGACTACCACACCGACTACTATCGTCACCGAATCAGGCGCCGCTTCCCCACACAGGGAAGCGGCGCTTCTCGTTTGCGCGCGATGTTGGGCATCATCCCGTAAGTGTCGGCTGGCCGAATACGACATTCCCGCCGTTTGACCCGCGCCCGTGTTGCGTCATAGTCGAAAGACTGAAACGGAGCATGGGAACAGGGTATGCGCCACACCATCATCTGGGCCGCCGTCGCGACGCCGCTAATCGCCCTGAGCCACACGCCATGAAGCCGCTTGATGGTATTCGGATACTGACGCTGGAGCAGTTCGGCGCTGGCCCCTACGGCACCATGTTTCTGGCAGATCTTGGCGCCGAAGTGATCAAGATCGAGAATGCGGCCACGGGCGGCGACCCGGGCCGGCACGTGGGCCCGCGCATGCTGGGCGACGGAGATAGCGAGTATTTCCAGACCTGGGGCTCGAACAAGAAAAGCATCACCCTGGATCTGAAAACGCCAGCAGACCAGCTAGCGTTAAAGGGTTTGGTGGGTTCTGCAGATGCCCTGGTCAACAACCTGCGCGGCGACCAGCCGGAAAAGCTGGGTCTTGACTATGCCAGCCTGAAGGATGCCAACCAGGCGATCGTGTGCCTGCATATCTCCGCCTATGGCCGCGACAATGACCGTAAGGCCTGGCCCGGCTATGACTATTTGATGCAGGCCGAAGGCGGGCTGATGAGCCTGACCGGCGAGCCAGACGGCCCGCCCACGCGCTGCGGCTCTGCGATCATCGACTTCATGACAGGCGTCACCGGCATGGTTGGCCTGCTCTCCTGCCTGATGCGCGCGCGCACCACCGGCGTGGGCTGTGATGTGGACGTGTCCCTATTCGATGTGGCGCTGCACCAGGTCAGCTATCCCGGCGTATGGCACCTGAACGGCGGTCCCATGCCCAGCCGCCTGCCCCGCGGCGCGCACCAGTCCATCGGCCCGGTGCAGACTGTGCGCACACGGGATGGCTGGCTCTATATCATGTGCATGATGGACAAGTTCTGGGAGGCACTGCTGCCGATCATCGGCCGGGAGGTGCTGGCCGAGGACCCGCGCTTTGCCACCGGTGTCCTGCGCGGCCAGAA
>JAJFFJ010000037.1 GCA_021776685.1 Alphaproteobacteria bacterium | reverse complement strand
TTTCCGGGGCAGACATCATCGTCGGCCACAGCTGTTTCATGGCCAGCTTCACCGGTCTTATCGGTGATTATCCAGTCCTTGACGATTATTATCGGCGCCTGACCGCGCGCCCTGCGCATAAACGGGCCTATGCAGGCATCGGCCCCGGCGGGGCAGCAGCCTAGAAGTCCAGCGAGATGTCCCGGTGGTGGGAGAGGCAGGTGGCGACGTCACCGACCTGTTCGGCGGGCAGGTGCACCTGAAGCCGAAGGCCGATGGTATGCTTGATGGCGTCGTCGTACTGCGTGAGCGGTTTGGTAAGACGCAGACGCGCCGCTTCCCGCCACTTCAGTTCAATGTCGAACATGACCAGCGCCTCGTTCACCGCCTTGGTTATCCGTTCCTGGCGAGGTTTCTGGCGCCGAAGTTCGCGCCGAGCTTGGGACAGGCGTGACTGGATCGCACTTGTCCCGGCTACCTTGCGCAGTTTGCGTTCCACCGCGATGAGGGTGTCCATGCGTGCCTTGGCGGGCTTGTCACTGGCGACCACGCCGCGCAAGCCATCCATTTCAGGTTTCAACTGCTTCATACCCGCGGCCGAAGCCATCAGCTTTCGGAACTCCAGAACGGGCTCATAGGCATTGTCAGCGGTGCGCCGATAGATCAGCCGCGACAGCCTTTCCCGCTTCGCAACCGCCAGAAACGTCCGTCGGGTCTGACGCCAGTTCTTGGGAATCTTCTTGGCTAGTTCCGCCCGGTCCACCTTCAGTGCGGCTATGGCTTTTTCGATTTCGCCTTTTTCGGCTGCACCGGCAGCGCCATCACGGGTGGCGCGCTGGAGGTTCGATTTCAGGTTTTCAATTTTGTTGTCGATGCCCTTCATCCGGCGTTGCTGCAGCCGGACGTCGCGATGAATCGGTTCGTAGGCCGGGATGGCCGCCGCGAGCGCGGCTTCCGCTTTGCGGACGGCGGTGATGCGGTCGAACACCCGGCGGGCATTCTGTAGCGCGCCCTTCAGCTCACCCTTGCGCTCATCCGGCAGGTAGGAGACATCGACCTTTTCCATCCGCGTAATGGCGGCGCGGATCGTCTTGCCGTCCCGGTCGTAGATCACGAAGTTTCGCTGTTCGATGCAGCGTTGCAGACGGGGGTTTCGTGGCGGTGGCGCAGTATCGCCCGTCAGTGAGATGCGATTCGGCAGATAGTTCACCAGCGTCGGATACAGGCCCACAATGACCAGGCCGACCAGCTGTAGTGAAATGAAAGGCACCACGCCTTTATACATATCAATGGTCTTGACCGACGCCGGCGCGACGCCCCGCAGATAGAAGAGCGCGAATCCAAACGGCGGCGTCAGGAACGAGGTCTGGATATTGACGCCGATCATCACGCCCAGCCAGACGGCAGTGATGTTGGCGGATGGGTCGGCCAGCAGGATCGGCGCCACGATGGGCACAACGACCACCGCGATTTCAATGAAGTCGAGGAAAAAGCCGAGAAAGAAGATGACGCCCATCACCACGGCGAACTTCGCCAGAAAGCCGCCGGGCATGTCGAACAGGAATTCGCGGACCAGATCTTCACCGCCGAAGGCGCGGAAGGCGGAGGTCAGCATGGCGGCGCCGATCAGGATGATGAATACCAGCGCCGTAGTCTTGGTGGTTTCCAACATTACGTAGCGCAGGGTGTCGTCGATCTTGAAGACCCGCCAGCCACTCCAGATCACAGAGACAAGCAGGCCGATAACCGCGATGGCGGCAAGCGCCACAGCAAAGTCATCCTCACTGGTGGTCATATTCTTGACGTTGATGGTGTAGGTGCTGAGCACGAAGATGATCGCGCCGATCGAGACGACCGCCAAAATCGCCGGATAGAACGTACCCCGCTGACCTTGCGTGAGCCGGTAGCCCGCCATGATCATTGCGCCGGTTGCGCCGATTGCGCCGGCCTGGTTGACGGTGGCAATGCCGAGCAGGATCGACCCGAGTACTGCGAAGATCAGCGTCAGCGGCGGCACCAGCACCAGGACGACCTGGCGGGCAAATGCGAAATCGAATTTGCCTTCGCGCGGGATCGGCGGCGCCGACCCCTTTCGGATGAAGGCAATGGCCAGAATGAACGCCGCGTAAAGACCCACCAAGACGAGCCCTGGGAAGAACGCGCCGAGGAACATGTCGCCGGCGCTCGCAGAGGTCAGGCCGTACTCCGACGGCATGGCGCCGCTGACATTGCCCAGCTTGTATTCCGCCTGACGGAGGGTGAGCGCCTGGTCGGTGGCGTTGGACAGCTGATCCGCCAGGATGATCAGCACGATCGATGGAGGAATGATCTGCCCCAGCGTACCGGACGCACTGATGGTGCCCGTTGCCAACGCAGGGCTGTAGCCGTTCCGCAGCATCACGGGCAGGGAGATCAGGCCCATGGCAACAACCGTTGCGCCCAGAATGCCGGTGGTGGCCGCCAGCAGCGCGCCCACGAAGACCACGGAGACGCCCAGACCGCCCGGGATCCGCCCGAACAGCGAGGCCATGGTCATCAGCAGGTCTTCGGCGATCTTAGACCGCTCGAGCATGATGCCCATAAAGACAAACAGCGGAATCGCAATAAGGGTGTCGCGCTCCGCCACCCAGTAGACCGTTCGGAAATTCGAGACGCCGGAGTTAAGCCACTCGACCGGCCCGCTCGATCCGTGGAAATAGGCCTTTACATTGCCGTCGAACAAATAGCCGGCAACACCGGCGATCAGAATTGACAGGATCGCAGAGCCAGGCAGGGCAAAGGCAACCGGATAGCCTGACCCCAGCGCGAAGGCCATCAGCAGAATCAGCAGGATGAGAAACAGGATTTCCATGTGCTGCTACTCTCTGCCCCCGCGGTCAAGCATGGACCGGCTCTTCATGGGCGGTTTCCCTGACCCGTTCCAGCGCGTCGTCTTCCCGCAGTAAAACGCCCGCGTTCCGCAGCAATGCAGCCATGAACTCAAGCAGCATGGTCAGTGCGAAGACAAGCAGATAGCCCGCCAGCAGGTACTTCACATACATGCCGAAGCTGCTCTGTGAGATTTCGTAGCTCATGATCGGTCCGCTGATCACGCTCAGGTTGTTGGCCAGGCCCATGGTCAGCACGATCCAGCAAACTGGTCCACCCAGGAAGATCGCACCGAGGGTATTTACCCAGGCCTTCCGCCGGGCATTGAAACCGGAATAAAGCACATCTACCCGCACATGGCCTTCATGCAACAGGGTGTAGGCGCTGCCGAACAGGAATATCGCCGCGTACCAGAAGCGCACGAGGTCGGCCATGAAGGCCTGCTCGTAGGAAAAGATGAAGCGCAGCAGCACGATCTGCAGTTCGGCCATCACCACCAACAGCGCCAGCCAGATGAAGCCAAGCGATTTGTTGAAGAAGCCGATAACCAGCCCGACAGCGATTAGCGGCATGTGTACCCAGCCGCCTCTGATTCGGGCAACGCCCAGATCCTTCGCGAGTTCCTTGCCGACAACTTCATCCAGGAAGCCCTCGACTTGCAGGAAGGAGATCACCGCATCGGCCAACCCCACCAGCAACACGGCCCAGAAGGAAGACCGTGCGATGTAGGCGGATATGCGGGACAGCTGTTCGGCGTCTACAAGCAGGGTCTTGTGGCGGTTGCGCATCACATAAACGACGATGCCCGCAATGGTCAGCAGATTGAACAGCAGCTGGATGTAGCCATAGATAAAATCGCCATCTTTGATGGGCTTATCCGGGGGCTCGAACCCGAACAGGCCATAGTGGCCGATGATGCCCTCGGCGCCGGGCCAGCCCTGCCAATAGGTCAAATATGAATTGAGAACAAAAATGAATCCCAGCGCCGCCGCACACAGGGCAAATATCCTGGTCGCGGGCTGAAGCCAGCCATCGGCAGCCGTCGGCGCAGTGGTCGACAGGGCGGGGCTGTTATCTGGTTCAGTAGCCAAGGGCAACGCAATGCTGGCTGTTGGGCTGGCAGAGTGGCGCCACCGCGCAGACTGTTAGCCAGCCATGCGGTGGTCCGGCACAAAGGGCAGGTGTGGAGCGGTTTGGCTCCACACCTGTCCCTTTGAAATGCCGTGCCAGACTACAGCTTCAGCGCGCGGTTACGCTGGGCCAGGTAGGCCTGATCAGAGATCTTCGTCCAGCCACCCAATGTGTTACGGGCGGCACGGAAGCTGTCGTCAACCGCTTTGGCCAGCGCACTGTGTCCGCGGACCTTTTCGAAGACTTCTTCAGATGCCTTGGCGAAGGCGTCGTAAACGTCATCGTTGAACTGGCGCAGCTTGACGCCATGATCCTTGACGAGCGTCTTCAGCGCGCCACCGGATTTGTAGTTGAACTCGCCCATCATGATGTCGTTCTCGGACAGCGCAATGGCCTCGATGATGGCCTGGTCGTTCTTGGACAGCTTGCCCCACCAGGACGCGTTCATGCCGAGGGCCAACATTGAACCTGGCTCGTGGAAGCCCGGATAGTAGTAGTATTTGGCCGCTTCGTAGAACTTCATGAAAGCGTCATTCCAGGGGCCAACCCACTCGGTGGCATCGATGGCGCCGGAAACCAGATTTTCGTAGATCTGACCGCCCGGAAGCGAAACCGGAGAGGCGCCAAGCTTGGCCATGACGTCACCGCCCAGGCCCGGAATACGCATCTTCAGACCCTTGAGGTCGGCAGCGGAGTTGATTTCCTTGCGGAACCAGCCGCCCATCTGCACGCCGGTGTTGCCTGCACGCAGGCACTTGAGGCCGAAGCCACCCGCGACCTTGTCCCAGAGCTGCTGACCGCCGCCCCACTGGATCCAGGCGTTCATCTCTGCATAGGTCAGACCAAACGGCACTGCCGTGTAGTAGGCCCAGCCCGGGTGTTTGCCTTTCCAGTAATAGTCGGCGGCGTGATACATCTGCGCCTTGCCGGAGGCGACTTCGTCGAAGGACGCAAATGCGCCAACGCGCTCGCCGGCGGCGTAATACTCAACCTTGATCTTGCCTTCGGTGGCGGCATTCAGTCGCTTGGCCAGACGCTGGGCGCCGGTGCCGAGGCCCGGAAAATCACGCGGCCATGTGGTGACCATGACGGCGGTGATGCGCTTCTGCGCCAGAGACGGTTTCGGAAAAGACGAGGCGGCTGCTACCGCACCGGTGGCCGCAGCAGCACCGGTCAAAAATGAACGACGTTTCATCAAACGTTTCCCTTGTTGACGTGTGTACCTCCCGTGAAGCCGAAATCGCCAGAACGCCTTGCCCCGGCATTCATTTATTAGTTCCGCTCCACTCCCGGTCGCAGCCGCACGCGTCGACAGCGCCGTGATGTGGCCCAATCTACAGGAGTTGGTTACCTTCGCGCAACTGGCGCGAAGGTGGTGCTGAATACAGAGAAGAAACGTCTGGTGGCCGTCGTCGGCCGCGGGCCACCTAGAACTTCACCAGGTCGCGCTTGTTGGCATAGGTTTGATCGGACATCCGGGTCCAGGCGACGGCCTGCTTTCGGAACGCCATGAAGCTGGCGTAGACCTTCTTGCTCAGAGGATCGGCCGCACCGGCCTTTGCCAGCACGTCCTTCGCAGCGGTGCCGATCTGTTTGTAAATATCGTCTTTGAATTGGTGCAGGCGTACGCCGTGTCGGCGTGTCAGCGTGAGCAGCGCCCGATTGTTGTTGGCATTGAATTCCGCGAATCCCAGATTGTTTTCTGCCAGGCAAGCGCTTTCGATAATCGTTTGGTCGCCGGCGCCCAGGCCGTCCCACAGCTTGCGACTGAGGCCCACAGAGACGACCGCTCCGGGCTCATGAAAGCCGGGATAGTAATAATTCTTCGCCACTTTGTGGAACCCGAAGGCAAGGTCGTTCCACGGCCCGACCCACTCCGCTGCATCAAGCGTGCCGGCCTGCAGGGCCGGCAGAATATCAGCCCCGCCCATGGTGAGCGCCCGGCCACCCAGCGCGTTGATGACGGCGCCACCCAGGCCGGGCATCTGGATTTTCAAGCCCTTGAAATCGGCGAGCTTGGTGACGGGCTTGATGAACCAGCCGCCCATCTGGCTGCCCGTGTTTCCCGCCGGCAGATGCTTGATGCCGAAGGACGCACCCACCTCGTCCCACAGCTTCTGGCCGCCGCCCCAGTGAATCCAGGCGTCGATCTCGTTGGCCGTAAAGCCAAATGGCACTGACGTGAAGAACAGATAGGCGGCCGCCTTGAGGCCATAGTAATAGTCGAAGGAATGATACATGTCGGCGACGCCCTGCTGGACGGCGTCGTTGCACTTCAGCGGGTGGACGAAGTCGCCCCCCGCGAGGACCCGCACGGTCAACCGTCCTTCGGTCGCCTTGCCGATGCGCTCCGCCAGCCGTTGCGCGCCGGTGCCCAGGCCCGGAAAGCGGGCCGGCCATGACGTGACCATTTTCAGTTCGCGCCGCCCTTGCGCGATTGCAGGTGCGGGAAGGCTGGCCGCAGCAATGCCGCCAGCGGCGGCGCCAGTCAGGAACGCACGACGTTTCATAAATTGCTTTCTGTTGCCAAGCGTCGGCAGCGGATCGGCAGCGCGGTCACCCCGCACTGGCCCGTACCCACACTTGCGGGGTGTCAGTTGGTCAGGTCAGGCGCGACCAGCCGTGCTGGCTCAGCCCTTCAAGCGGCTGAAAGCGCGACTTGTACGCCATCTTGCGGCTGCCGGAGATCCAGTAGCCAAGATAGAGATAGGGCAGGCCCGCGCGTTTGCACTGGTCAATCAGCTGCATGATGATGTGGGTGCCCAGGCTCTGATGTGCCAGGTCCGGATCAAAGAAGGAGTAAACTGCCGACAGGCCGTCGTTCAGACGGTCGACCAGACAGGCAGCTGCCAGCCGCCGATCGGGCAGGCGATACTCCGTCATGAAGGTCTTCAACGGGCTGTCCTGCACCATCGCCATATAGTCCATGTAGGACATGCCCGCCATTTCCCCGTCGCCATGGCGGGAGGCGACGTAGCGGGTGAACAACTGGAACTGCTCTGGCGTGGACCTTGCCGGACTCACGATCTCTGTAACACCGGTATTGCGCCGCAGCACCCGTTTCAAGGATTTGCCAGGTGTGAAGTCATCGACGACCACCCGCACCGGCACGCAGGCCTGACAGCCGGGGCAGGCCGGCCGATAGGCAACATTGTGCGACCGGCGGAAACCCGCCTGGGTCAGGGCATCATAGAGGTGCGGTGTGTTCGGGCCGGCCAGCTCGGTAAAGATGTTCTGTTCCGTCCGGCCGCCCAAATAGGGGCAGGGCCGCGGCGGCATGCGGTAGAAGAATCTCGGAAGTTTGGCGGTCTGTGTGGTCATGCCTGACGCGTCGACTCTTTCAGTTCCAGCCTTGGTTCCATCAGGAACCCGCCGCCTAACCCTGGAACATGTTCCCGGACGTGGCGGCGCTTTTATCTATCTTATTGGCGCGATTCGGCTTGGCAAGGCTAAAGAATGGTAAACGCGGAGAAAGTGGCCAATTAGGCAAAATAGTGACGGTCTGGTTTCTGGTGTGAATATTGGCGAGCGCCCAGGCAAAGACAAACTCGACAAGAGTTACGCGGCTGTGGTTTTCCGTAATTTGTCCGATTAAGTTTGAGCGCCGCCCATCTACCGCGGCAACCTTGGCCCAGGAGCCCTGACATGCCTGACGACGCCCCAGCTTCAAGTCATACCCGGCCCGGTGCCGGCACGACCCGCGGGTTTCCGCGCGCAATTTTTGAGGCCGAGCATAATATCTTCCGCGACAGCGTCCGGCGCTTCCTCGAAGCTGAAGTCGTGCCGGAATACGCCGCCTGGGAAGATGCCGGCCAGACCCCCAGGGAAATCTGGCTGCGGGCGGGTGAGGAAGGGCTGCTGGGCACATCTATTCCGGAAGCCTATGGCGGCTCTGAAGCCGGCTTCCTCTATGACTCCGTTGTGCTGGAGGAACTGGGCCGCCTGGGCCTGGCTGCGCCCGCCTGGGACCTGCACAGCTATATCGTGGCGCCCTTCCTGATCAAGTTTGGCACCGATGACCAGAAAGCGCGCTACCTGCCCGGCATGGCGTCGGGCGAGATCATCGCCTCCATCGCCATGACCGAGCCGGACACGGGCAGCGATCTGCAGGGCATCCGCACCACCGCTGTGCGAGATGGGGACGACTATGTTGTCAACGGCTCCAAGATCTACATCACCAATTCGATCATCGGCGACCTGACCCTGCTGGTGTGCAAGACCGACCCGACGCTGGGCGCCCGCGGCGTCTCCCTGCTGCTGGTGGACACGGACAGCCCCGGCTACGTCAAATCGAAGAACCTGAAGAAAATCGGCAACAAGGCACAGGACACCGGGCTGCTCTATTTTGAAGACCTGCGGGTGCCGGCTGAGAATCTGCTGGGCGCAGAGAATGACGGCTGGCGCTATCTGATGAACGGCCTGGTCCAGGAACGGCTGATCGTCGCCGTTCGCTCCATCGCCATGGTTGAGTCCGCACTCGAGCAGACGATCCAGTTCACCAAGGAGCGCAAGGCCTTTGGCCAGACGGTCTTCGACTTCCAGAATACCCGTTTCAAGCTGGCTGATATCGCCACGGAGGCTGCGGTGGGCCGCGAGTTCATGGACCGCTGCATCGCAGAGCATGCCCGCGCCGAGCTCGACCCACAAAAGGCGGCCATGGCCAAGATGTGGGTGACGGAATTGGCCGACCGCACGCTCGACCAGTGCCTGCAGCTGCACGGCGGTCAGGGCTATATGTGGGAGACCTGGATTGCCCGCGCCTGGGCCGACGCCCGCGTTCACCGCATCTACGCCGGCACCAACGAAATCATGCGCGAACTGATCGGCCGGGCGCTGTAGGTTAGAGAGTGCCGAGGGATAGGTCGCAGCAACCAGATTGGTTGGAACCGGGCGCAACCCTCCCTATCTATCCTGCATGGATCGACCCCACGCCGCTTCCCGCATGCCGCAGACCGCGCCGCCACGCCAGATCGTGGCGGTGGACGATGACGCCTTCATGGCGACCGTTGCCCGGGCCAAGGCAGCGCTGCCGGCGGGTTTTCGCCGTTACCTGACAGACGTGATCATCCAGACGCCGGATTTCGCCGACCCGGAGACGCTCATGCGCATGGGCATCGAGTCACGTTGGGGCCTGCTGGGGCTCTATACCGGTGTCCCGGTGGGGGAGCGTTCGGTGCAGATGAGCGGTGGGCGACCCGACCTGATCTTTCTCTATCGCCAGCCGATCTTCGCCTATGCCGCGGACCGGAATGAAAGATTGGAAGATGTTATCGAGCATGTGCTGATCCACGAGATCGGCCACCATTTCGGCCTTTCCGACGACGACATGCACGCGCTGGAAGATAAGGCTGAGCGGGAAGAGCGGGGCGGGTAGGGAGCACGCGCGCACCGTCCTGCGCTGTGTCAGCTCTGTCGCGGTACGCTCACGAACTTGGCAGCCTCAAGGGTTGTCTCGCCATCCCACCTGTAGGCGGTGAGCTTGCCGCCCTCCCTGGCGACGCTGTAGTCGACGCAGGCGATGTTGGGCGCGAGCGGCGCCGGCGTTCCCTCGAACCAATAATGGCCCAGAAAGACCGGCGGCTCCGTGTGGCTGTAATCAATCACATGATCGCCGTCGATGGGTTCGTCCGGAATATGGATCAGCGCGTGTTCCGGTCCCATGTAGGCGTCCCTGTAGGTCGCGGCATTGTCCCACCAGCGGACCCGTATTTCATGCCTGACATGGCCTTCCTTGTCCGTGATTGAATGGCCGGAGGGGAGCTTGATCTTCTTGCCTTTGAGCAGTGTCCTGATGGCGTGGAACTGCCAGTCGTAGGGATCGGCGGACGTGTCGAGCAGGTCGTCGTCGAGCCGCGGACTGGCGCCGTACCTGGCCGACAGCCGGTCGATGAGGGCCTTGTCCCAGCAGGCGTGCACCACACGGATACCGTCCAGGTCGAGCCACAGGGGCAGGGTTCTGAACCACGCGATGGCGTCCGCCCACGCAGCGGGGTCGCCTTCATATTCCTTGAGAAACGCAGCGTGCTGCTTTTTGTTTTTGTGATTGCGGCCGCGCAGATGGCCGCCGTCGTCGGACGGCGTGAAATAGACGATGGCGTTATATTCGTGGTTGCCCATCACCGCGAGCGCGGCGCCCGCATCGATCATACCGCGTACGATGTTCAGGGTTCGCCGCTGATGAGGCCCGCGGTCGATGAAATCGCCGAGGAATATGACGGTACGTTCCGGGTGCTGATGAACACCACCGGTCTGGGCGTAGCCGAGTTTATCGAGCAGGGTCTCCAGCTCGTCGGCATAGCCGTGAATGTCGCCGATGATGTCGTACATGTTCCTCGGGGGGGATGGGTCTGTGGGTCATGCTTGGCAGACGCATACGCAACACGTCACCGGCGCAATCCATAGTAAACCGGGCTATAGCAGATCGGGGCCAGGCACTGGATGCGGTGATTAAGCCTGTCCTGATCCACGAGACCAGCCGCTCATTCGGCCTCTTCGACCATGACGTGCCCGAGATGGGAGACAGCGCCGCGCAGAAAGCGCGGAACTAACTTCGGCATAGGACAGAATTTACAGGCAGCGAATCCGCGGCCCGGCACTCAAATCCAAACGCCCAAACCCGCAGTCTATGAAAACCGGGATTGACCCCAGCTGGCCACAGGTGACGCCAGGTCGACAGCTGACGGGAAACCCGAAGCAGACGTCAGTTCTTTTTCTTCAGTTTTGTGGGGTCGACAGCCACCTTGCCACTGACCTGACCTTCTTTCAGGCCGGATTTGTTGTCATCCTTGCGGCACTGACCAATGGCCCTCCAGTAGCCGGCGACGGTGCAAACCTCATACCACCCGCTGTAGCAGCGCTTGGCGCCGGCACTGTAGGAAATGCCGTTGTGGCTGCAGGCCGCGTGGGCGGCGGAGGACGCGACAATGGCGAGGAGAGTCGCGGGCAGAATATGTCTGAGTTTCATGTGGCTCCCTTTCGGCTGTAACGGCGGCGAACTTTACCGCCCTCTCTAAAGTACAGAGCGGGGGCCGGCAACGTTCCTTCCGTTTCCATCATGGCTCGAAGAACCACCCAACATCAACTCCGCGCGGCTCGTACTTCCGGCTGCGTAGGACCTGCATTGGAATGCTGGACAAACATAAAATTGGGGCCAGTGCGCCAGAGGCAGTTCGGTTGAAGGGGTCGGGATTAGCCGGGGCTCAGGCTCCACACGACGACGACCACCACGGTGGCAAACACCAGCCACATCAAAATTTCCCGGGGGGCTGATTTTGGCCTCTTGGTTTTGGTGACGCCCGGCGGCCTGGGGGTGGCGGAGGCTGCGCGGTATTTGGGCAGGAAGTCCACCAGGCGCGTCGCGATGGATCGCGGATCGGTGGGCTGCCAGTCCTCAGTCTCTTGATCCCGAATCACGGCCGTCAGCTCATCGATCGCGCCTGCCCTTGGCAGCTGCGCGAGGCGGGCGGCTTCGTCCCATGGATTGAGATCAAGCCGCGCCAGGGCCGAGATAACCGTCAGATAGTGGCCATCCTTTTCATCGACAACGAATTCGAAGAGAAAATCATTGAATTCGGACTGGGCAAGCGAAAATCCGGGAGGCGGGGGCATTACGCACCCCTTTCATGATGTTTGGCAGAATCAACGCCTCGGGATTAGGCATGGCTGATCCGCCGGGTCATTCAGCTTTGCCGTCCGCTGTGGCGCCGCAGGAGCGGGAATCAAGCGCCGGCGCCGCTTGCTGTGGCGGCAGCCTTGGGCTTTCTCTTCGCCGCAGTTTTCTTTTTCGCGGAGGCTTTCGCCTTTGCCTCTCGCGCCGCTTCCTCACGATCGACCGCTTCTTTTTCCAGCCGCAGCGCCCGAAGGTTTTCTATCTTTTTCCGCTCGGCCTTTTTCTCTTTTTCATAGTCAGACATGGCAGCTGCCTGATCCTTTTTCCGAAAGGCCGCGTCAGCCGCTCTGGAAGCTGCTGTGGTGACGGTCGGCGCGACAGCTGGCGCCTGCCTTCTTCCCAAATCGAATTTTCTTGAGCTCATGGATCAGTTTCCTGAAATCTGGTTGGTTTCTGGCCGGCGGCATCGAGAGGCGCGTTGTTGGCACACGACGTCAATAATCCAGCGGCGGGTCGTATATTGTGGAGTCGGACCTGACTTCGGCCGGGCGCGCCGACATTCTCGATTTTGAAACGGTCGTCGGTTTTTGTGTTTGCCGGCTTCCTTTGGCGAACGCGACCATTCCCTGAATTATATGTTATAATTCCTATTTTTTACTGCGCGCGTTCATAATTATATAATACATGGTATTTTAATTCGAATATTCAATAGGATACCGCAAAATGTGGTGCAGATTTATTCAATAATTATGTGGAAAAACCCGCGATGGAGTACGGAATTCTATTTTGAAACTCGAAAAACCTGTCTTGTATTGTCGCATCCTACCTTCAAAATTTGCCAGGCCGCTAGGAATGCTCGGCTACTTCCAAGTGGTCAGGCCAAGTGGGCATTTTAGGCGCCCAGCGGCCTGTGACGCCCGGACGGGGCCTCCGGCATCGGGAAACGTGCATCTGAGACAGGTTTCCATGAGGCAAGCGCCAGTTCATCCATTGCGCCTTCGGATCCGGCTAGGGCCGGGCGCACTTATTCTGTCGAATTCGAAACGGCCGGTTGCATTCCCAGGCATTGCCCGAGTGGGTCAGATGTGCGTTCTTCGGCAGCTTTACCGCGGCGCACCGCCCCTTGGCGGTCTGGTAACCCCGGCGGCATTTCCAGCCCCGGCCATAGGATTGCTCCTCAAGGATGGCGTTGGCGGGCACATCGATGCGGGTACAGCGCTTGCCCACCTGGCGATAGCCGCGATTGCACTTCCATCCGGTCCCGTAGGTCTTTCCGGTCAAAAAGCCGTTGGTGGGAACCTTGATTGCAGCGCAGGTGGCGCCGACTTTTCGGAACCCACGCTTGCAGTCCCAACGGTCGCCTTCTTCGGATAAAAACCCGTTTCGGGGCACAGGGATCGCGACACAGGCGCCTGCGCCCGGCCGATAGCCGCGCTTGCATTGCCAGCCCGGTTTGTAGGACTGCCCAGTCAGATATCCGTTTGCCGGCACTTTCACCGGGACGCACCGTCCGGCGGATTTGACAAATCCCCGGTCACATTCCCAGTCGTTTCCATAGGATATGACATGAGCGTGCCGCGGGGCCCGAACCACCACGCATACTCTTCGCACCTGCTTGAAGCCCCAGTCACAATCCCACCCACCGCCATATTTCCTGGCGTGGGCGTTGTCGGGGACGGCGGCCATGTTCCGTTGGGCGAGGATGGTTCCCGGTGACGAAACCAGAATGGCGCAGCCAAGCAGCAGTGTTGTGGGGAAAGCCTTCCGGCCTCGAAGTATCTTCAAGTGCTACTCCTTCCGGCCAGGACCCGATGTCCGGTCGATCTGATTTCCCGCGGGCGTTGATTCAGAAGCAGATAGTGCAACATCGGCGGATGCGAGCGGGGATGCCGGCACGAGAGCGACGGTCGCGGTAATGCCAAGCGCCAGGATGGCCACTACCGTGATAGGCGGAGATAGATACATTTGTGATTCCTTCTGGAAGTGTCATCTGCGCGACAGTGACCTGTTGTCGGTCAGCGCTGTGGGTTCTCTTGATTCCTGCTGCACCCATGCCGGCTATTCGGCGGTGGCCGCAGCCGCCCCGGCGCCCTCCCGGTCGCGTTCCAGGGCCGCGTCAAGCTCTTCAGGGTCGATATTCAGGAACTGCGTGACGCCCGCGCCGCTTGCCTCTGCGTTGAAACACAAAAGGGTCAGAAGGCGCCTGTAAGCGGGGAATGACAGGCCCTCGATCAGCTCTTCGTCGGTTTCAATGCAATAGTCCCCCGCGGGGAATTTCTCGCGGTGGCCGGCAATGGTGAAGACATCGTGAAAAGTTACGGTCTTCGAGGTTGTGCGTACCGTCATCGAACTGGCCACGCATGATTGTTCAGGGCAGGGCTGCTGGGCGGAAGACCGGGAGTTGCCTTCGCCTTGAGGCCTAGGTTGACTTTGGCGCCGGCGCTGCTTCTGCCGGCGCTTTGTCGACGATCGGCACGGCTTTTTCATCTGCCGGTGCGGCCTTCGAATCGCCCTGTGATTTGTTTTTGCTGTTCTTGTCCTGTGACTGTGACCAATCTTTAAATGACATGATGAAATTCCTATATTATAGTCGTGTTTAACCACGAATATGTAAAATATGGTTATATATTTTGAGAATTCAATAGAGACTCATTAAATGTGATTCGATCTTATTCAATAATTATTCGAGAAATGCTGTGTTTTAATTTTGTTTTTTATCTAGTCGCACGATTTTTATTTATTTTAACAGTTTTGGGGTGGATTTTCATCTGCGCGTGGATCGTTCCTTGTCCTATTACAATCCAGGTAGGCGCAGCGCCCGGGCATTAGCGGGCCTACCGGCGGACGCGAGGTCGTCGGTTACCCCACATCAAATCCGGCAGGAAAAATGTGCCGGCCGTTATTACCCAGAGGCAGGTCATCGACCTGTTTGACGGCCGATAACGGCAATGCTCCATAAAGATGCGGAAACAGCGCACCGCCGCGGGAGGGTTCCCACTTGAGCGCTGCACCCAGTGTGTCCGGATCGACGCTTAGAAGAACCAGACCGGTCTGTCCCGCCCGGTGTTTGGCGACACTGGCGACCACCTGCGCACCGTCTGAGAAATGGATGAAGCCATCGGCCTGATCCTGGGAGGAACCGCCATAGGCGCCGGCGGCCTCTGCCGCCTGCCATTCGTCACGCCGGCAGATATGATAGATCAGATCCGGTTTCATGAGGCAGCCGCGGTGGGAACCGTTTCGGCAACAGGCGACAACATCAACCGAGCCGTTTCGGGAGGTGCTTGTTTTGGGTCAGGTCGCTGAAAGTGGCGCTG
This sequence comes from Alphaproteobacteria bacterium, assembly GCA_021776685.1. Taxonomy (GTDB): domain Bacteria; phylum Pseudomonadota; class Alphaproteobacteria; order Bin65; family Bin65; genus JAJFFJ01. The sequence goes on along the minus strand of JAJFFJ010000037.1, from coordinate 34,793 downwards.
CCGCCGGTTATCTGTTCCCGCACATGGGCGCCAGATTGGGCCTGGGCCACGCGAAGGTCCGCAAGGTCCCGGTGGATGTCGCCCAGGGTCTCGCGGATGGCTTGCAGTGCCGCCAGCATCTCGCGTTCATACTCTGTCATGGTCGCGCTCCCGTTGCCGGGCACGGCATAGCAGATGGACGTTTAACCCGCTAGGAGGGTTGCTGCGTCTTTTCGAGAATATAGGGCAGCTTGCAGATCTTTTCCTGGCGGTGCGCGGTGTAAAACCACGACTTGCAATCTTTGAAGCAGAAACTGCGGCCGCGGAAATTTGACGGCGGTGGGCAAAGACGGAGGCAACGCTTGTATGTGCGGGTGACTTTGGCGCGGGAGGCCTCGCGACATCCTTCAGCAGCGCCTGCATGTTCGGCCAGGAGGAACAGGAACAGCGGCAGGAACAGGGCCGCCAGGCCGAAGACCGGCGCTGCCGAGGGACTGTCAGGTCTTTTGTGGGACCAGCGCATGACGCCACAATGACGCCCAGACCCTAATATTTGATTAACCACGTATTTTTACGGGACTGTTAACCATGACGCCGCCGAAAAGCCCGCCGCACGCCCCAATTCCGGGCGGACAGGGCCGCCGCTTCCGTGTATAGGGCAGGCGCTCCGGCATTCTTCGACGCCGGCTGGTTCCAACATGCTGCGCCAGGCTGCCCATGAATATTCTGTTTTTCCGTGACCCCGATGTGTGGAGTTTGTTGCGCCCGGCGGCCGAAATGGTGCGCGCCGCTGGCCATCAGGTGCGGGTGGTGCCGCGGCGGGTGATGCATGGTCCGGGCGCAGGCGGCCTGGCGGATGTGGCCGGGGATGCGCTGGCAGCGGCGGAGATCATCGTTGCCGCCCCACGGGCGCCGGTGACAGCCGCGATGATGGATCAGGCGCCGAGGCTGCGGGCGTTGGTCAGTCCCGTCGGCGGTGTTGACAGCTTCGACCTGCCGGAAGCCGCCCGCCGGGCGATCATCGTCGCCCACGGTGGTACGGACGAACAGTTCACCAGCATGGCAGAGAGCACCCTCGCGTTGCTGCTGGCGCTGGCCTACCGGGTGCCCGTGCTGGATCATACCGTCCGGGCGATCCGTGACGGCTGGCGCAACCCCGCGGCGGGTCCTGGTCTGATGCTGCGGGGCAAGACCGTTGGCCTGTGGGGATATGGGCCGATTGGAGAACGGGTGGCGGCCAGGCTCGCCGGCTGGGACATGCGCCTGATCGCCAGCACCCGCAGCCGCGCGCCGGGTGAGACCGATGGCCCGGTGACCTTTGTCGACCGGGAAACGCTGCTGGCTGAAAGCGATATCCTCAGCCTGCATCTGCGCGAGGTGCCGGAGACGAGAGGGGTCCTCGACCGGGCCGGCCTGGCCCAGATGAAACCGGGCGCACTGTTGGTCAACACTGCCCGCGGCAGCCTGGTGGATGAAGCCGCGATGGTCGAGGCGTTGGCGTCAGGTCAATTGGCCGGCGCCGCACTGGACTGCTTCGAGATCGAGCCCTTGCCCGGCGACAGCCCGCTGCGCGATCTGCCCAACGTGATCCTGACCCCGCACAATGTGGGTCACACCCGTGCGTTGTTCGGCTCCATGGCCACAGCGCTGCTCGAAAATCTAAGGCGCCTCGCGGCGGGGGAAGCCCCGGCCATCGCCCGCAATCCGGAAGTGCTGGAGGCATGGCAGGCGCGGTGGATGTAGCGGGGGAGGGGACCGAAGATCTGTCCTAGCGTCTGCAGACCAGCGTGATTTGCATGCCACCGGGCGCCAGGTTTCGCCAAGCCACATAGCGCGTGTTGTAGACTCGGCCGAATGTTGCGTGCCGACCGCGGATGCGCTGGCCGGTGCTGAATTGCGTAACCTGGGCGCCGTTGGCGCTGAGCCACCACGCGCCGCGATCGCGAGAAACGCGCCAGGTGCCTTGGGCTGCAAACCGCGAGACGCCCATACCACCCCGCACGGTGCCCTGGGCCTGGAAGCGGCCATTTGGATAGAGGGCCAGGGCAAACTGGGCCAGGGAGCGAAAATTGTTTCGGGTGTTGTGGACCGCCTGGCTACAGGACCAGCGCCCGGCCAATGGGTGATTTTGCGCTGCGGCCGGCGAGGCGGCCAGTAGAGCCATAGGGACTGCAATCGACAGGCTGGTGGCAATGGTCAAGGATGTGGCTGACACCTTTGGCCTCGAAAGAAGGAAAAATCGCAAATTAGATCTCCATCATCTCCGGTCGTCTTCAACCGCCAGATGCCGCAAATCGTGCCGCAGCTGCCATCAGCCCGTCAAACGACATTTTCGGTTTTCGGATCTGGGGAGTCGAACCGGCGTCCCGTCAGCTGGCTTGCTGTCCTGCCGTCGCCGCGGTCTGCTCGAACAGGATCTTGCGTTCTTCCTCGTCGGGCGGGGCCTTACGGCGGAGCTCCTTGCCAACATCGACGCCCCGCTGAACGGCCGGCCGGTCCTTGATACGCTTGCGCCAGGCGGCGACGTTGGGAAATTCGTCGAGAGAGGCGGTCAAGGGCTTGGCGATCAGCAGCCACGGCCAGCACATCATGTCGGCGATGGAATAGTCGTCGCCCACAATCCAGTCGCGCCCGTCGAGCCGCCGCTCCAGCACCCCGGCGCAGCGGTCATATTCCCGGCCGTAACGCTCCTTGCCATAGTCCTGGCCGCCGGTGGCGTAGTTGACGAAGTGGCTGAGCTGCCCGGCCATGGGCCCCTGGTTGCCGGTCTGCCAAAAGAGCCATTCCAGGGTCTCCTTGCGGCCGCGCGGGCCGGGCGCCATGAACGTGCCGGTCTTCTCCGCCAGGTAGAGCATGATCGCGCCCGACTCAAAAATCGCCACCGGGTTGCTGCCCCAGTCCGCCGGCGGGTCGTGATCGACAATCGCCGGCATGCGGTGGTTCGGGCTGATCTCCAGGAACTCCGGCGTGAACTGCTCGCCCTTGCCGATGTTCACCGGCCGGAGGGTGTAGTCGAGGCCAATCTCGTCCCGCAATTCTTCGAGCAGAATGGAGACCTTCCAGCCATTGGGCGTCGGCCAGTAATAGAAATCGAGCATCGGGGGCTCCGTTGCGGGCAGGGGATGGCGTCGGCGGTTTGAGCCGACATATACAAGCTAACATGTGCCCCGCACCGGCTGCGCCGATCAAGAAAAACCCGCCGCTGCAGAGAGGCTCTGGAACGTTGCGCTGGGTCAATTCCGCTTTGGCTTGACGCAAATCAAGTGGTCATTCGGGAATAATGCCTAAGACTTGTGGGTTTGGTATCGCACGTACCCAAAGTGAGGGAAATTCCATGGCCAGCCACAAGTCCGACCTGCCACCGGCCAACGCCGCCGACAATGCCGCCGACAGTGCTGCCGACAGTATCGATGACGGTACAGACGGCGGTGCAGCCGAAGGCGACACGCCGCCGGTGCCGAATATTCTCGACCGCGACGACGCGCTCTCGCCGGGAAGCGATGACGAGGCCGCGCAGGGGAGTGGCAGTCACCGCATCGCCGAGATGCGCCGGGACCGTGCCGCCATCCGCCGGGTATTCGAAAATGGCGAATACCCGTATCGGGCCAAGATGGCGACCAAGGCCTATGAGCGGCACAAGGCCGAGCTGCAGATCGAGCTCCTCAAGGTGCAGGAGTGGGTGCGGGAGACCGGCCAGAAAATCATCCTGTTGTTCGAGGGCCGCGACGCCGCCGGCAAGGGCGGCACCATCAAGCGCTTCATGGAGCATCTGAATCCCCGTGGCGCCCGTGTGGTGGCGCTGGACAAGCCGACCCAGCGTGAGCAGAGCCAGTGGTTCTTCCAGCGCTATATCAGCCAGCTGCCGTCCGCCGGCGAAATCGTGCTGTTCGATCGCTCCTGGTACAACCGCGCCGGGGTCGAGCGGGTGATGGGCTTCTGCACCCCCAACGACTACCTGGAATTCATGCGCCAGGCGCCGGAGCTGGAGCGCATGATGGTGCGCAGCGGCGCGATGCTGTTCAAATACTGGTTCTCGGTGACCCGCAAGGAGCAGCTGCGCCGATTCGAGTCCCGCAAGGAGCAGCCGCTGAAAAAGTGGAAGCTGTCGCCGGTGGACATGGCCTCCCTCGACAAGTGGGATGACTATACCGAGGCCAAGGAGGCGATGTTCTTCTATACCGACACGGCGGACGCGCCCTGGACGATCATCAAGTCCGACGACAAGAAACGCGCACGCCTGAACACCATGAAGCATTTTCTGTCATCGCTGCCTTATCCCAAGAAGGACAATCATGTGGTCGGCCATCCGGACCCGCTGATCGTCGGTCACAGCGCTGACGTGCTCGGCAACAGCACCCATATTCTCGGCCGCAGCCTCCATCCGGATTTGCGCCACGGGCGGTGAAGCCGGACGCGCCGGTTAGCTCACCCCGGCATTTCGCCCGCCAGGGCATCGATCACCGGGCACTCCGGCGCATCGGTGCCGGTGCATTTTGAAGCGGTCTCCGCCAGCACCTTCTCCAATTTCTTGAGGGCTCGGATTTTCTGTCTGACAGAAGTCAGATGGTTTTCCGTGCGGGTATAGACCTCTGCGCAGGTCACGCTGTCTGTATCCAACAGCGCCAGCAATCCCTTGATCTCTTCCAGATTGAATCCAAGTTCCCGGCCGCGCATGACAAAGTTGAGCCGTTTCCGGTCTTCTTCTTCATAGACCCGATAGCCGTTTTCCGAGCGGCGTGGCGGCGGCATCACGCCAATATTCTCGTAGTAGCGAACAGTCTCCAGATTACAGCCGGTGGCCTGCGCAAGCTCGCTTCGTTTCATGATCATGTCCATTAGCGGGTCGCTCCAACTCCGTAGTAAATACATGGTTTAACGCCGCGGGTCATACTTCCAACCGGGTTGCACAATCTTGTGACCGACAAAAACCTTGAGTCTGTAGTTGGTACAGACACGATATTCGGCACATAAGCGAGAAAGGGGTCGCAGTTCCCTTGTCCCCATGGAGGTCGATGATGGTGCCTGAAATGGCCGGGCAGGCAGAAATCTCGACAATAATTTCCGGCACCTATATTGGCGCCGATACACAAGTGATTCAGGGCCTGTCGGTCTCCACCTACCGCCTCCTCGCCGGCGGCCGGCCCGTCAGTCCTCGCCAAATCGCCGACACACTGAACGTCGATCAGGCTGACGTCGAAAACTGGTTTTCCAGTCTGCCAGCGTCGACCTTTGAACGCGACCGGGAAGGTCTGGTCACCGCATTTATAGGGCTGAGTTTGTCGCCCACCCGTCATCGGTTTTCTTTCGGCGGCAAGCAGCTCTTTACTTGGTGTGTCTTCGACGCCTTGTTCCTGCCCGAGATCATTGGCCTGGAAGCTCGGCTTCAGACGAAATGCCCTCATTCGGGCCAGGATCTGACGGCCAGGATCGGGACTGGCGGGAGTGTCGAAGCCGACCCGGAGAGCTGCGTGATGTCCTGGCTCGTGCCGGATCTGGATCAGTGCCGCGATGATCTCCGGGGCGCCTTCTGCAATCACATCAGCCTCTACGCCTCGCGTCCTGAATTTGATGCGGCAGGCGTCGGCGATACGGGCGCCACGGTACTGTCGCTGAACCAAGCCGTCGACCTGGCCCGACAACGAAACCGCCTGCGCTATCCCGACATGCAGTTCTAGCGCCCACCAAAACCGATCCAACAGGAGACACCAATGACAGGTACGGAAATGGGCAGCAGCGGACAACCCGTCGATGCGATGGAGCTGGAACCGGTCGGCAATACCACGTCGGGGTTGGTTTCTTTCGGCGGGGTACTTGTCGGACTGCTGGCGGTTTCGTGCTGCGCTTTGCCGCTCATCTTGATGGGGCTCGGCCTCGGCGGTGCCTTTGCCAGCAATCTCATGTCGCTGGCGCCATATCGCGAATATTTCGCCATCGCCGCATTGCTGGTGTTTTTAGGGGGCGCCTATCTCGTCTACCTGCGTCCGCGGATTTTGTGTGCGCAGGGCAAAGCCTGTGAAGCTGAGAGATTTCGGCTCTCGTCTGTCCTGGTTCAGGTGATGCTTTGGGTTTCGGCAGCGTTCGCGCTGCTGGCCTTTGCCTATCCCTACTACGAAGATTGGCTGATCTCGATGCTGTAATCGTGAGATGCAGCGGGCGCCGCGGCGCAAGGGAGAAAGTGTTTGAGTCTGGAGTACATACAGGGATCAAGGTGCAAGCAATCGCACGAAGCGGAGAGTGAAGAGAGATGGATGGAGCCAATCTGCGCGAACGGGAGCAGGCGGAAGCCGGAACACCTGTGGGCTCGGGCACCCAAGGAAGACGAGCCAAATGTGTAGGCCGATATCTCGCTGCGCCATCTGAAGGAGAAGCCCCATGACAATCCAGACAGGCGTTTCTGAAGTCATCCTTGAATCGATGCTGACCTGCCCGGACTGCGGCCATCAGGCAACGGACGTGATGCCAACCGATGCCTGCCAGTATTTCTATGACTGCCCTGGATGTGGCGTGGTGCTCAAACCGCTCCAGGGCGATTGTTGCGTCTATTGCTCCTACGGCACGGTTCCCTGTCCGCCGATACAGCAGGACGCGGCCTGCTGCAGCTGATCGTCCGCGGTCTCGATATGCGGATTCACCGCTGTAGCGCCGAATGAAATAATCGCCCGGATTGTTACCTGACGCACCTCTTTGGCCGACGTCTCACCTTATAGTACCTGCTAAACATACGTCGGCATCCGTTGGCCCAGTTATTCACCGCACCTCTCGGCCCCCGCACGCAGCCTGTCCTGAAGCCATTCTTCCGATACCACGCGTTTCTGTTCAAACCATGGGTGCCGGTATCATAGCATCTGTCTTCATAAAGGCTCGGGACACATCTTTTTGCATGCCAGCATCTAACGGCCGCATTTGCGGACCCGGTACTCATGGGCAGAAACGCGCCGACCAGCGCGATGATTGCTAGTGCCAGAGTGATTTTTGATTTCATTTTCCCCTCCTGATTCGCTCAATCGGGAGGACAGCAGTACATTTTGATAGCGTTTTCCTTGATTTACGTCAGGAATTTTTGAAATTGCGCCACCCATAGAATCCAGCTGCCATTGAGGAAACACCAACAAAGGCCACCGCCTGTTCATTGGAGTCGTATTCATCAGACGCCGCGGGAATTAGCGTCCAGGGCAAGGTTGGACAAACCGACGCTGAGGGCCGCTTTGCGCTCTCAACCGATATCTTCAACAGCTTGTAGCCAGAAGCCGACATATTATTCAGCACGCTGAAATCAAAGCCCCCCGGTCTGCCTTGCGTGAACTTCAGATGAACGTCCGGTTCAGTCTCAGTGCATGAGCGCTTCTGTAGTCTCCGGCAATTCCTGGGGGCGGGGTTCTCGTTTGCCGGGTCAACCTTAGACACAAGGATGCAGACGATGAAAAACAAGATGGCTTCAGTATTCGCCGCCGCCGCGATTTCACTCGGTGTCGGCATCGCTGCTCCTGCAGCAATCACAACCGTGTCCAGTGTTGCCTTCGTTTCCGAGGCGGAGGCCTTGGGCTTCAAGAGCATCAAAAAGGCCGCGAAAAAAGTTGGGCGCGCAGGCAAGAAAACCGGCAAGGTCTTCAAGCGGGGCGGCAAAGCTGTCGGGCGTGGCGGCCGGTGGGTCGGGCGTAGAGGCAAGGTCATCGGCAAGCATGATGGCCGTGTCATCGCTGGTGCTGCCAAACGCGCCGGCAGGGCAATCGGTCGCAAAGCCAAGGCTTTCGGGCGTGCCACCAAAAAAACCGGCAAACAATTTGGAAGAATGTTCAAGTGCATCGCGAAGCGCGGCTGCAAAGGCAAGATCGGCGCCCGGCAACCTGGCACGCGCCAGAGCAATCGCCAGAACACTCGCCAGAGCAATCGGCGCCGGTCAGTTGTCAGAGCCCATCGGAGATAATGTTCGGGGAGGGGCTGTCACAGGTCCCTCCCTCGCTTCGATTTGGCCCGCCGCGGGTCTTGAGGTTGGCCCCCCTTCTAAAGTCTTCCGATGGCGTCAAAGGTTAAAGGCGCATTCCAGCCCAACGAAAAATGACCTGGTTCCTCCTCTGCAGCCTGCCGTTTCAATCCGCGCCCCCCATGATGAGCCCTGCCAGTCCTCAATGTGCGTTCGCGCAGTCGTCGCCTATTGGAGCCTCAAATGGCAGGTTTGATGTTGTCTGAAATGGTTCAGGAATGGACGTCCGCCCAAGGCAATCGAAACCTTTGCTCCTGAAGCAAGACTGGGCAATCCAGCGATGTTGACCGCTTCACCCCTTGAAGCGGACGAGACCAGCGGTCGATTGAAGGTCAGCTTGTAGCCATTTGTGGACGTCTCCCGTTTGGCAAGGCCTTTTGATGTAGATGCAGAGCTCGTCAGTGCTGCCATGTGTCCGGCCTATTGATGCGGCGCTGTGTGACGGGCGCTGGCCACAGCCTGCATCCCGATCTCCGCGGCGGGCGGTAGAGAAGATATTTGGCAGTATGGCTTTAGGCGTGCCTTGATTTGAGGCAGCGTTGGTCAATTTTTATGCAATGATTTCAAGTGATTAAATTGGATGCACGCCGCGCGGCCAATGTGCAAGTCGCTGCCCAATAGGTAGGCAAGCCGGTGGGTATGTAACCCGCCCCATTTTGCCGGCAATCGCTTTAGCGCATTCGCTTCCCTGATAATGCAGTGCAAATACAGATGCTGCGCCGCACAATTTTTGGCCACTTCCCGGTTTGGCACGGTATTTGAAAGGCAGATGGCAGTTGCTTTCGGCAGAAAGCGACGAACACGCAACAATACGGGAGACACTTCCATGAAGAAAATATGCACCGCGATTGCCGCGGGCTTTGTGACAGCAGGGGTTTCTTCGCCTGTCGTCGCGGACACAAAGGATGACGGATTTCCAGGGACCTTCTCGGCAAACGTCGCCATCACCACGGACTACCGCTTTCGCGGCATTTCCCAGACGAAGGATGTACCGGCGCTGCAGGGCGGCTTTGATTGGGAATATGGACTGACGAAATATCTTACGCTAAATGCCGGGGTTTGGGGCTCCAACGTCGACTTCGCCGACGGCGACCAAGCGCAGGTGGAGATAGACTTCTACGGCGGTGTTGGCGGCGGTATCGGCAAGTTTTCTTGGAAGCTCCAATTCATCTACTACTATTACCCCGGGGCCGCGACGAGGTTGAACTATGACTTTTTCGAAGTGGGCCCATCGATCGGGTATGACTTTGGATTCATGAGCGCGACGGTCGGCGTCAACATCTCGCCGAATTATTTCGGGGCGTCGGGAACCGGTATCTACACCTACGCCAACGCGTCGGTACCGCTGCCAATATCCTCCCTCAAGAAATACAAGCCAACGATTGAGGCAAATGTCGGTTATCAAGCGATTCGCCGAAACGCGATCTTCGGCACGCCGGATTATTGGGACTGGGGCGTCGGAATCAGCGCGGAAGTCAAGGGCTTTGGCTTGAGCCTCAAATATGTGGATACCAGTGTGTCGCGTGCCCGCTGTTTCGGTGGGACCAGCCTATGCGGCGCCACAGCAATCTTCACGGTGTCTCGAACGTTCTAGCTCCAGCAGGACATAGCGATGCGGCCGGGCTTCGCTGGTGGGGCCCGGCCGTTTCTTCGTCTGCCAATGGCGCTACAATGAGGCGTAGATTGCCAAGGGATTGTGCGGGATGCCAGAGCGGACGCCAGAGCAATCGACGCCGGTCAGTTGTCAGGACCAATCGGAGATTGTCAGACTAAGGCAATCAGGGCGAAAGTGGCCAGATCGGCCTAGCGTTCTAGGCCTCCAGCTGTCGCCACTCAGCCAGGGCGATAAAGCGATTTTGCTTGAATATTTCATGTCCGATAAGATGGCGCTCTAAATTGAAATGGTTGTGAATCGAGGCGTGGGCGGCGGCAAACTTCTGAAGGGTTATCCTTTCCCGGAATTTCGCCATCGCGCTTACACGTCTTCGAAACGGCTGATGCGAATTTTCCGCCCGATTGTTGCGCCAACGCCCGCACATCTGAGACGCTGCGTTGCCGATCACCATCATTGCAGCCCGGTATGATCGAAGACGATCGGTCACGAGTACTTTCGGCCGGCCATAGCGTTTCATTGTCTGCTTCAGAAACTTAAGCGCCGCCGCGCGATCTCGATGTTTTGTGGCAAAGACCTCTAGTACTTCGCCCTCATGATCCACCGCCCGCCAGAGATAGTGCGTCTCCCCGTTAATCTTCACAAACACCTCGTCCAGATGCCAGCGCCAACGGGAGTAGTGTCGTTGCTGTTGCACGCGCCGCTTCCTGAGCTCCGAAGCGAATAGCGGGCCAAATCGGTTCCACCAGAAACGCACCGATTCGTGACAGATATCGATACCGCGCTCGGTCAGAATATCTTCGACTTGTCTGAGCGACCTGGGATAGCGGATGTACATCATCACCGTGAGGCGAATGATTTCGGGCGAGCTGTTGAAATAGCGGAAGGGATTGCGCATCGCCCGAAGCTATGGAATGCCCAACTACAGCTCAAGCAATTTGCTCTGACACTGCCCGCGCAAGTTCTGGATTGAAGTCGACGGCAAAAAAATCGGTCGCCCTGGCTATCTTAAGGTCGTCTGCATCGGGACCGGCTTGCCAAAGGGCTTCGGCAATTGACCTCGGCCAAATATGTAGCAGATAGCTGCCGCCTGCCACACGGGCGACAGCTGCTGCGGCCAATGTCTTAATCTGCCCCAATACCCATGACCTGCCTGATCAAGTGCCGCGTGGATTTCAGATGACTTCTGTTCAGGATTGGCATTGAAAAACACATTTCGTTATCTTCCTTTGTCCGCATTGGGTCACAAGCGGACGACCCCAACGAGCCGCCTAAATGCCCGCTTTGAGGTAAAGAGCGGACATCATTGCAGACCCTTCAGGTGCGTCGCGGGCATTGAAAATAAGGTAATAAATCCTATTTGCTGGACTCCCTCTGTACCTTTGGAGTCCGACAATGTCGTCCCAATTTCTTGAACGTCCCAATTTGCCGCCAGCCGCCGCGCTCAATGCCCGGCAGGAAGCTTTCTGCGAATCCTATGACGAACTGCCAAACGCCGCGGCGGCGGCGCGTCATGCCGGTTATTCTGAACATTCCGCGCGCTCGCAGGGCTCTAAGCTGCTCGCCGATGGCAACATTCAGCAACATATCGCAACATTGAAAAAAATCCGCGCCCGGGCCCGCGCCCTCGACCGGGAGCTGTTGCTGGAACGCCTTGAGACGCTCTATCACGCGGCCATGGGGGAAGGACGCCTCAATGCTGCGATCCAGGCGCTGCGCCTGATGGCCCAGATTGGCGGCTATATCAGCCGTGGGGGGCAAAGCGACATGGCGGATACCGACCCAGAAGCCTTGGAAGAAGCCGAAATTCTGGGACCCTTGCAGCGCGCGGCGCGCCGTGGCGACCGCCAAGGCGTCGATCCGGAGGACCGCCAGGCCGCCAGTGGAGAAGCGAGTGAGGCGGCGGCGGTGGAGGCATTGATCGCCGGCGCCCGGCGTCGCCTGGCCGAGACCCGGCCGGATCCCCTGCCTGCGGGCGCCAGCCTGCGCGCGCGGCTGTTCATGGGCACGGCATCAATCCGACGAAGTGTGGCCGGTAGCGGGACCGCCAGCGGGCCTCTTAGCGGGAACGTCAGCGGGGAAGCCGGGGGAAAGGCCCAATCTTTACTGAAGTGACCGCAAATTCCCGTTGATGTCAGGCCGCCGCCAGGGACTGCTCCAGATCGGCGATCAGGTCTTCCACATCCTCGATGCCGACCGAGAGGCGGACCAATCCGTCGGTCAAGCCGCGGGCGTTGCGCTCATCCGCCGGCACGTCCGCATGGGTCATGGTCGCCGGGTGAGTGATCATGGTCTCGACCGCGCCCAGGCTCTCGGCCAGCGCACAGAGTTTCATGCCGTTCATCAGATTGCGGCCCATTTCCAGGCCACCGGTAAGTTCGAAGGACATCATGCCCGAGAAGCCGTCCATCTGCCTTTTGGCGATGTCATGTTGCGGGTGGGACGGCAGTCCGGGGTAGGAGATGCGCGAAACCTTCGGGTGTGCCTCCAGATATTCGGCGATCTTCTGGGCGCTTTGGCTGCACCGCTCCATGCGGAGCGACAGGGTCTTGAGGCCCAGAAGGGTCAGCCAGCAGTCAAACGGGCTCGGCACGGCTCCGACAGACTTCTGGACGAACTTCATCTCGTCGTAGATGTCCTTGCGCGAGGTGAGCACCGCGCCGCCGATAATCTGGTTGTGGCCGGCAAGATATTTGGTGGTGCTGTGGACGACGATGTCCGCGCCACGCTCGATCGGGCGCAGGTAGACCGGGGTGGCGAAGGTGCTGTCCACACCCAGCAGCAGACCGGCCTCCTTGGCGATTTCGACCATGGCGTCGATGTCGGTGACCTTGATCAGCGGATTGGTGGGCGTCTCCACCCACAGCATCTTGGTCTCGGGACGGATCGCCTGGCGCACTGTCTCCGGCTGGGACGTGTCCACATAGGTGAAGCTGAGGCCAAAGCGGGTGAGAATGCGGTTAAAGTGACGGGAGACGCCGCCATAGACATCGTCGGAGCAGACCACATGGTCGCCGGAGGACAGGATTTTCATCACGCTGTCGACGGCGGACATGCCGGAGGCGAAGCAGATGCCATAGTCCGCGCCCTCGATGGCGGCCAGATTCTCTTCAAGCACCTGGCGGGTCGGGTTGGACGCGCGGGTGTAGTCGAAGCCCTTGTCCTTGCCGACTTCCTCCAGAACGAAGGTGGCGGTCTCGTAGATGGGCGGCAGAATCGAGCCGGTGGTCTGGTCGGGCGTGATGGCGGCGTGGACCACCTTGGTGTCGAATTTCAACGGGCTCTCCTTCGGCTGGACGCAATATTTCGATCAGGATTTCGGCCAGGATTTCGACCTGGATTTCGATCAGCGTCGGGATGTCGGTCTGTCGGCAATATGGGCCTGCTTATAGCGGACTCGAGGGCGGCGGGTACAGGATTGCCGCCAGCCCCCTCCTGCGGCGGATGCGCCGGGCTTTTGACGGCGGCGGCAGGCCGGTCTAAACATAGAAACTGTCGACTACAGGCACACTTCAGGGGACCGCATGTCTGACGATGTACGCAAATTTCGAGACGCACTTGGCAACTTCGCGACCGGTGTCACGATTATCACGACCATGTCTGATGACGGCGAGCCCATTGGCCTGACCGCCAACTCATTCAGCTCGGTGTCCCTGGACCCGCCGCTGGTGCTGTTCTGCCTGGGGCGCGAGAGCTATTCCTTCGGCCATTTCGAAAATAGCGAGCACTTCGTCATCAACATTCTTGGCGCGGACCAGCAGGAACAGTCGAACCACTTTGCCCGGCCCTCCACCGACAAATGGAACGATATCACTTACGATGTATGTGATAACGGCTGCCCCGCCTTCCGCAATGCGCTGGCGATCTTCGAATGCGCCAAGCATGACGTGCACGACGCGGGCGACCACATCATCATCGTCGGCCGTGTGGAGTCGTTTGAACACAAGGGCGAAGGCGACCCGCTGCTGTATTACCGTGGACGCTATGCCCAGATCGCCCAGATCGCCGAGGACGGCTAGGGACGGCTTGGTCCTGATCAGGTTTAGGAGGACGCCATGAAGTCTTTCTTTGTCGAACAGATGGCCATGTACACGTCCTATCACCGGGATGGCCGCAACAAAGCGACACACTATGTCGGTGTGCCGGCCATCGCCGTGTCGCTGCTGCTGCCCATGGCGCTGGTGCCGCTGTTTGCCGTGGGCGGCCATGGCGTGACCCTGGCGGCGGCCTTCGCGCTCGCTGTGATGGTCTTCTGGGTGGTCATGGATCCGCCCTTCGGCCTCGCCACCTCTTTGGCGTTCGTACCGGCGGTGATCCTTGCCGAGTGGCTGCCGGGGCAGGGGGTGGGCGTGGTCTGGACGCTCTTCGGCATTCTGTTCGTGGGTGGCTGGATCATCCAGCTGGTCGGCCATGTTTTCGAGGGGCGAAAGCCCGCGCTCATGGACAACCTGCTGCAGATCTTCATCGCGCCGGTCTTCCTGCTGAGCGAAGTGGCCTTCGCCCTTGGCCTGCGTCCCGGGTTGGCGCGGGCGGTGGAGGCGCGGTGGCGGAACTATCTGCCAAAGGACGCCGGCGACGCGGTCGCGGCGGAATAGGCAGAAAGGGCCAGCGCCTGCCTTTTACAGACGGCGGCGCAGATAGTTCAGCAGATCGATGCGGGTGATCAAGCCCAGAAACTGATCGTCGTCGGTGACAATCGCGACCCGGCCTTCGGCGAAGACCGGCAACAGGTCCTCAACCGGTGTGGAAGCGTCAATCGTCTCAAGCCGCTCGGTCATGGCCTCGCGCACCGTGTCATCGAACCGGGTGCTATCATCGATCACCCGGACGAGGATGTCCTCCTCGTCAAGCAGGCCGATGATCCGGTCGTCCTCCATGACCGGAAGCTGCGAAATGTCGTGCAGCTTCATGCGGCCGAAGGCGGAATTCAGGGTCTCGTCGGGCCCGGCGGCGACCACCGCATGTTCGGTGCTGCGCCGGCCGATCAGGTCACGCAGGTCGCCGGTGGTGGGGCTTTCGAGAAAGCCCTGGTCCCGCATCCAGTAGTCGTTGAAATGTTTGGAGAGATATTTGTTGCCGCCATCGCAGACCAGGGTCACCACCCGCTTGGGCGTGGTCTGCTCCCGGCAATAGCGGAGCGCCGCGGCCAGCAAGGTGCCGGTGGATGAGCCGGACATGATGCCTTCGCGGGCGAGCAGTTCGCGGGAGGCTTCCAGCGCTTCCTTGTCCGGAATGGTATAGGCGCGGTTGGCGAGGCTCATGTCGGAGACGGGTGGGACGAAGTCTTCGCCAATGCCTTCGACGACCCAGCTACCGACAGTCTCAGCGGCTGTGCCGGTATTGACCAGGTCGGCGAGGATCGAGCCTTCCGGGTCGGCAAGGATCACATCGGTCTCCGGTGAGACGGACTTCAGGTAGCGGCCGATGCCGGTGATCGTGCCGCCGGAGCCCACCCCGCAGACGATGGCGTCGATGTCATGATCCATCTGGTCCCAGATCTCGGGGGCCGTGCCGGCTTCGTGGGCCGCAGGATTGGCGTCGTTGCCGAACTGATTGGCCCACCAGGCACCGGGGGTTTCGGCGACAAGCCGGGCGGCGACGTCCTGGTAGTAGTCGGGATGGCCCTTGGTGACGTCGGACCGGGTCATGTGGACCTCGGCGCCCAACGCCTTCAAATGGAAGATCTTGGCGGGGCTCATTTTGTCGGGGATGACCAGGATCAGGCGGTAGCCTTTGATTGCCGCCGCCAACGCGAGGCCGATGCCGGTGTTGCCGGCGGTGGCCTCAATGATGGTGCCGCCGGGTGGGAGTTCGCCCGCGGCTTCCGCCGCTTCGATCATGGCGAGACCAACCCGGTCCTTGATCGAGCCGCCGGGATTCATGCTTTCGAGCTTCAGGAACAGACGGCAAAGGCCGGCATCAAGGTTGCGTGCTTCGATCAGCGGCGTATTGCCGATCAAGTGCAGAATATCGGCAACCGGTGGCGGTGCAGTGACTTGTGCGGTGGCATCAGACATGGCGCAACTTTAGCGACTCGACTGGTCGAGTCCATCAGGAGATGACAGAGATCAGGGCGACAAATAACCCAATGCAGGCACGCGGATCGGGGTCAGCAAACGGTGGCTTTGGCCTTTTTGCAAGCGGCGCGGGCGGCTTCAACCTTTGCAGCGAATTGCGCAGTGCCGATGGCGCCCGGGACCATCTCGTTGCCGATGACGAAGGCGGGTGTCCCACGGATGCCGAGCCTCTGCGCCAGCGCATGATTGAGGCGGATGACTTCCGTGACCGAAGGATCATTCATGTCCTTGGCCAGTTTGTCGGTATCAAGGCCGACCCGCTTGGCGATGGTCATCACGATTGCTGGCGACAGCTGCCGGGCAACCATCAACGCATCGTGGTATTTGCGATACATGTCGTCGCCCTGCTTGCGCGACGCAATCGCGGCGCGGGATGCATAGGTGGAGACCGGCCCCAGGATCGGAAACTCCTTATAGACCACGCGGATATTGCGGTCCTTCTTGAGCACTTTGTCGAGCTGCGGTTTCACAGCCTTGCAGTAGCCGCAGCGGTAGTCGAAGAATTCGACAATCGTGACATTGCCTTTCGGATTTCCGGCGACGACGCTGTGTTTGTCCTGCAACAGTGCGAGGCGGTTGTCCTTGATTGCAGCCTGGGCCCGTTGTTCCCGCTGTTGGGTCTGGCGCCGGCGATACTCCTGCATCGCCTCGACGATCACCTCGGGGTGCTTAATCAAATAATCACGGACCAAACGGCGAATTTCACCCTTCTGCTTAGTATTGAAGGTCTTGCCGTTCGATTTACCTTCCGCGGCCTGCGCCCCTGGAGCCGCGCCAATAAAGGCGGCGGTGGTGGCGATGGTCAGCCATTTTGCGATAGTCATATGCGGTCCTTCCTTTGCTTTGACCGTTTTATACAGATGTGGTCGTTCGGGCTAGCGGCGTCGGCGCCGGCTTGCTTTCACGACAAGTTTGATGTCCTGGACTCTGCGCCAGGCGGGCGTGCCGCGCCGAAGCAACTTGTCCGCGCGTTTGATGCTCCTGACAAGATCACCGCGCGGCCCCACCAGCAGGAAATACTCCGCCAACGTCCAGGCGGATTTACCAAGCTGACCCTTGCGTCCATAGGCGACGCTCATCAGTCGCCAGGCAAGGGGGGAATTTTTTTCCGTACGCGTGGCCACGATCAGGTGACCAAGGGCGACATCGATCAAGCGCCGGTCGCCGGTTTGCAACTGTGCCTGGGCAAGGCCGACCCGAACCAACGGCTCGTTCGGCAACAATTTGACTGCCTTGTCGAAGGCTTTGACAGATTGTCGAATCTGACTGCTCTCGAACAGGATCTGGCCTTTCAGCTCATGGAAGAAGCCGTCTTTGGGAAATTGATTTATCAGGCTGTTGATCTGCTTGAGCGCATCGTCAAGTTCGTGCTGCCGGTGATAGGCGACAGCAGTAGCATAGCGCGCCTCGACCGAGCGCGGGTTGGATTCATAGCGTTGATGCACTTGGGAGGGGCTCAGCAAAAAGCCCACAAGCTTGGCGCGCAGGCGCTTGTGCAGACGCTCCAAATGGGCAGGTGTCGGCGGCCCGGGGCCGAATTTCTTGATATTGTCTTCTACATGGTCAAGCCGCGCGCGAGTCAGCGGATGGGTCCTGATGTAAGGGTCCTGCTGGCTGACAAGCAGGGCTTCCTGGTTGATCAGCCTGTTCAGCAGCTTCGTCAGCCCGACCGGCGAAATTCCCGCCCGCCGCATGGCGGTGAGTGCAAACTGGTCTGCCGCCTGCTCCTGGGTGCGGGTGTAGCGAAAGAATGTGCCGCGAACCAAGCTGGAACCAAGGCTGATAGCGCCGGCCGCAACCCGTGTATCGCGCGCTGCGACGCCGGCGGCGGCGCCCAACAATGCAGCGATAATACTCTTGATCTGCGCTTCCCGAATTGCGCTTCGCAAGCGGATCAGGTGCCCGCCGGCGATATGACCGGTCTCGTGGGCGATGACCGCCATCACTTCACCGGCGCCGTCTGCTTCCATGAGCAGCCCGGTGTTGATGAACATGTGC
Organism: Alphaproteobacteria bacterium; assembly: GCA_021776685.1. Classification (GTDB taxonomy): domain Bacteria; phylum Pseudomonadota; class Alphaproteobacteria; order Bin65; family Bin65; genus JAJFFJ01. Next base: position 17,146 of record JAJFFJ010000037.1, on the reverse strand, counting down.
CGGCCGCCGGCCACGAATGCATTGATGCGCGAATCATTGACTACGTGAATTTGCACGGCGCTGGACAACCCGGCCTGCCGGAGGATCGTGCGGGAATAAATCTTCAGAGTGCGTTCAATCTCGGCGTCACGAATCAGGCGCAAAGGCGCACGCTGGGCCAGGCCAGGACTCGCCCAGGCCAGCGCGATACACAATACAAAGTGAAACAGGTTCCGGTGCATGACGCTTTTCATCAACGCTGGGTATCCAGGATCGGGTCCGCCGACAGTGTGGTCGGGGATTGCCCTAGATTGTATTTCGGCTGCCCTCTAGTGTGCGTCCCCACCATTCGCCGCAACACACAAAATCGTGAGTCACCAATGGTTCTTAAGGTCGCCGAACGCGGGCATATCTCGCCCTTCATCGTAATGGACGTCATGCGTGCCGCCAATGCGCGCGAGGCTGCCGGCGGCAACGTGCTGCATCTGGAAGTTGGACAGCCAGGGACGTCCGCGCCGGAAGGCGTTCTTGCAGCAGCAGAACGGGCGCTGCGCACCGACCGTCTGGGGTATACGGATTCATTTGGGATTCCCGAACTTCGCCAGCGAATTGCAGGCCATTATCGCGACTGGTATGGCATGGATGTGGCAATGAATCAGGTCATTGTCACGACAGGATCGTCTGGCGGATTCAGTCTGGCGTTCCTCGCTGCGTTCGATCCAGGTGATCGGGTCGCGATCGTCGAGCCCGGCTACCCGGCTTACCGTAACATCCTTGAGGCCCTGGGCGTCGAAGTTGTGGGGCTCCCGGCAAGCGCGGAGTCCCGGTTCCAGCCGGACGTGCCGCTTCTCGAGACCGCCGGCAGGATCGACGGGCTGATCATCGCCAGTCCCGCGAATCCGACCGGGACCATGGTGCCCGCGGAGGTCTGGCCAGAGATTGTCGACTGGTGCCGCCAAAAAGGCGTGCGCCTGATCTCTGACGAAATCTACCATGGCATCACTTATGAGACCTCGGCGGAAACCGCGCTGGCGCATACCCGCGACGCGATCATCATCAACAGCTTTTCGAAATATTTCTCGATGACCGGCTGGCGGTTGGGCTGGATGGTGATGCCCGAAGACCTGATGCGCCAGGTGGAATGCCTGGCCCAGAATCTCTTCATTTCGCCGCCGACATTGTCCCAGCATGCCGCGGTGGCGGCTTTCGATTGTCACGACGAACTGCAGCAGAATCTGGACCTCTACGCGGCAAACCGGACGCTTTTGCTGAATGAGTTACCAAAGGCCGGCTTCACCGACCTGGCGCCGGTGGACGGCGCGTTCTACATCTATGCCGATATCCGGCACCTGACGAATGATAGCAAGGCATTCTGTCAGCGCATGCTGGCGAAAACCGGTGTTGCGGCGACACCCGGGCTGGATTTCGACCCCGCCCGGGGGCAGTCAACCATGCGTTTTTCATTCGCGGGCCCAACAGCGGAAATGGCCATGGCCGTCGCGCGCCTGGCGGAATGGTTGCGCTGACAGGTGGGTGACAGTGGGCCTGGGCGGGCCTGGGCCCCGCCGGTTGGCTCAGGACCCGTTCTTGCCGAAGCTCCACCACCCGCCGCGGCGTTTGCCCGGTGTGCTGTCCGGGGTGTTGTCTGCACTGCTCTCCGAACTGGTATCTGGCGGGCTGGATGCCTCTGCCGTATCGACAAGCTCCTGCGCCGCCGGTTCGTCGGCGGTGGCAGAAGTTTCGACAGGAGCGGGAACTGAAGGTGTTTCATCGGCCGGGGAATGGTCTGAAGCCGCAGAAGGCTCCAGTGTATCCTGAACGGTTTCGGCAGGTTGATCTGATTTCGCATCGACGGGTGAGTCGCTTCCTGCATTCGGAGTCGACTCAGTCGTTTCTGCTTCAGAATCCCGCGATCTGCCCGAGGTGCGGCGGCGGCGACGGCGACGCGGGGCGCGCTGCTCTTCGCCCGCTTCCGTGTCAGCAGCGTCAGCATTGCCTGCGACCGCGTCAGCTGCTGTTTCCGTTGCGGTGTCGGTTACTGCCGCCTCGGGTGCATCGCTGTCTGTCTGTTCACCGTCGGTCCGCTTTGTGCGCTTTCGGCCGCCTCGCCGTCCGCGTCGGCGCGACCCTCGCCGGTTGCCACGATCGTCATTGTCGTCATCTTCGTCGCCATCGTCCGCGTCGGGCTCTGTGGCTTCAACGGGCGTGGCCTCGTCTTCTTCGTCGGACCGCGGCCGGCGTCGGCGGCTGCGGCGCTTCCTGCCCCGATCCTGCTCGTCGCCGACATCTGATTTCCGCCGGGAGGTTGGCGGGGGCGCAGCCTCATCGTCACCATCCCCCACAGCGATTTCATGCGCAGGCGGTACGAGCTTGTCGTCGCCGCGCAGGAAGACAGTCAATTCATAGCGCGCCTCAATCTCCGTCAGGGCCGGGCGCTTGTTGTTCATAATGTAAAAGGCAACTTCAGGCGGCATTGACACCGTCAGCGTAGTGGATCGCTGCCGCATGCCCTCTTCCTCGATCGCGCGCAGGATCTGAAGCGCGGACGATTCAATTGACCGCACCACACCGGAACCACCACAGGTGGGGCAGGGCTGGGCGCTGATCTCGGCAATGCTCGGCCGCAGCCGCTGGCGTGACATTTCCAGCAGGCCAAATGCGCTGATGCGGCCCAGCTGGATGCGCGCCCTGTCGTGCTTCATGGCCTCTTTGAGGCGGCGCTCTACATTGTAGCGGTTGCGGCCTTCCTCCATATCGATGAAATCGATGACAATTAGGCCGGCAAGATCTCTGAGGCGCAGTTGCCGGGCGATCTCATCGGCAGCTTCGAGATTTGTGCGATAGGCGGTTTCCTCGATATTACGTTCCCGCGTTGCCCGGCCGGAGTTGACGTCGATCGCGACCAGCGCCTCAGTGGCGTTGAGCACGATGTAGCCGCCCGACTTGAGCTGCACTGTCGGGATGTAAATATTGTCGATCTGCGATTCCACCTGATACCGGTGGAACAGCGGCATCGCCTCTTCCTTGTAAATCTTCACCCGCTTGGCGTGGCTCGGCATCAGGAGCCTCATGAAGCCCTTGGCCGTCTTGTAGCCGTCTTCGCCTTCCACCAGGACTTCGTCGATGTCCTTGGAGTAGAGGTCGCGGATGGAGCGTTTGATCAGATTGGCTTCTTCGTGAATCAGGCTGGGTGCGGTGGATATCAGGGTCCGCTCCCTGATTTCGTCCCACAGTTTCAGCAGATATTCATAGTCTCGCCGGATCTCAGCCTTGGTGCGCTCTGAGCCAGCCGTACGCACAATGACCGCCATCCCGGACGGAATATTGAGGCCGTCGACGATCTCTTTGATTTTGCGCCGGTCCTTTGGGTTGGCAATCTTCCGTGAGATACCCCCGCCACGCGGCGTGTTGGGCATCAGCACGCAATAGCGCCCGGCCAGGGAAATATAAGTGGTAAGCGCTGCACCCTTGTTGCCGCGCTCTTCCTTGGCCACCTGAACCAGCAGAATTTGCCGGCGAGAAATGACCTCCTGAATTCGGTACCTCCGATGCCAGGCCTTGCTGCGACTGAACTCCTCAGCGTCTTCCCCGCCTACCGACTCGGCATCGCGATCACGCCGGCCTCGTCCGCGGCGGCGGCGGGACGATGGCGTGCGGTCACGACTCTCTTCCCGGCTTTCTCGCTGCTTGGCTGGGCCGCCAGCATCATCATTGGTCGCCGATTCCGAGGCGTCTGAAGGCTCGGCATTGTCGCCCTCAGAGGATAACGCAACGGCGTCATCCCCGTCGTCCGCCTGGGCGGGAGACGGCGCGTGGTCTCCGTTTTGATCTTGAGCTGCGGTGGTCGCTGCGGCATCCGCGTCATCGTTTGCTTCGTCGGCGCCTTCGTTTGCGCCCGCGTCCTGGCTCGAGTCCTCAGTAGGCTCTCCAGCGCCTTCATCCTCCGGCCCATCTGGCTTTTTGCTGGTGACAGCGGCGTCCTCCTGATCCATGCGCGCGTAGGAGGGGCCCTTGTCACCGTCGTCACCGTCGTCATCGTCGTTTTCGGAGGTCGTGCCTTCTGGATCGCCATCCGATGTTTCGGCGGCGTTCTCTTCGGTGTCTCCAGCTGCTTCGCTCACTTCGGCTGGAGCGCCTTCAGCGTTTTCGTTGCCATCAGAGGCATCGGCGGCAACGGACCGACCTTCGGCATCGTCGCCAGGGTCCGTGTCTTCGGCCTGGTCGTTTTTCTCATCGCCTTCGCCGTCTTCGGCATCAGCCTCATCGGTGCTGGTCGCCTCGATCCCGCCCTCATGGGCTGCGCCGTCGTCGTCATGCGGCGACGTCGTGTCCATGCCAGCCTCATCGTCGTCGATTTCTTCGACGCCACTGTCGTCGATGTCGATGTCGTCCCGCTGGTTGGATACCTCAGCCAGCAGGGCTTCGCGATCGGCTACAGGGATGCGGTAGTAGTCGGGATGAATTTCGCTGAAAGCGAGGAAGCCGTGGCGGTTGCCGCCATAGTCGACAAATGCCGCCTGCAGTGACGGTTCGACCCGGGTGACCTTCGCCAGGTAGATATTGCCTTTGAGCTGGGTTTTCGTGGTGGACTCGAAATCGAATTCTTCCAGTCGATTTCCACTGACGATGACCGCACGGGTTTCTTCCGTGTGGGTCGCGTCGATGAGCATACGTTTCGCCATGATTTTCTCCACGGACCATGGCTGACGCGCCGCAAAGGTTGCGGCGAGCCGACTGGCCCGAATGTTGGCGAAACCACCGGCGACGCGGCTGAAGGGTAGACTCCTAGCCCGTATACGTCGCCAATTGCACCGATTCCTGGCGTCAGGTGTCCAGGTCTTCGGTGCTTGCTCCAGGCCGGCAAGTCCATCCGTAGATGGTAGTGCAGGCCTTCTGAAAACCAATCAGCGCCGGGGCTGTGCCACATCCGGCGGTTTCGAATCTGTTTCGCGTCTCTCTGGCCTGGCGCCCTGCATCTGCGGCTGCTCTCGCTGGCGCTCGGAAACCTTTTGGTGTTCCTGCGCCGACGTTCGCCGACAATCTGCATGACGCTGCGGGTATCCATCGGAAATCCAAAGGAGCCGCACGCCGAGACATCATGGAAAACATAGCCGTCCAAAGGTGCGAGTACAATTGGCAAATGAGGAATGGACGACCTGCGTCATTTACACAGTATAAGTTCATGAGGAGTCTCTTAGCCGCGAATTGGACCTTCACCGCGGCGAACTGAGGATTGATCCAGGCGATGGCCGGCAGACTAATACCGCTGATATTCTGCGTCGCGGCCATCATTGTGGGTGGAGCCGGCGGGGCGCGTTCGGCTGACCCGCCCCGCGTGACGAGCATCAGAATTGGCACCCAGGAAGGCATCACCCGGCTGGTGCTTAACCTCTCCGGACCGATCAAGTACCGCGCTTTCGAACTTGGGCCGCCCTACCGTGTGGTTGTGGACATGCCGAAGGTGGACTGGATCATCGCGCGGAAGATGTCGTTCGGTGCGTCATCGCCTCTGTCGTCGCTTCGGTTTGGCGCTTCCGGCCCAAAGGTGTACAGGCTCTTGCTGGAAGCCCGGCGGCCGATGCGGGTTCAGAAGAGCTTTTTCCTGTCGCCCAATGAGCGGACGCGAAGTTGGCGAATCGTGATTGATCTGGAGCCGGTAAGCGAAGATGCCTTTGAGCGGATTATGCGCCGTCGCCGGGCCGTATCAGCGCCGCAAAAGCCCAAGCCGCACAAGGCCCCGCCAGACAAGAAATCTTCAGCCAAGGATTCAAGGCCCCTGGTTTTCATTGATCCCGGGCATGGCGGCGCAGATCCTGGCGCGATCAGCAAGTTCGGGCTCAAGGAGAAAAACATCGTACTTCGCTTTGCGCGCCGCTTGCGGACGGAAATCCTGACCGATGGCCGGTATCGCGTGGCCTTCAGCCGGACCTCCGACGTGTATGTGCCGTTGCGTCGGCGGTACGCGATGGCGCGAAAGCAAGGCGCCAAGCTGTTTATCAGCATACATGCAGATTCGAATCCGGCAGTGAAGACCCGTGGCCTGACCGCTTACACCCGTTCGAATGTCGCAACTGATAAAGGCTCTGCGGCGCTGGCGCGGCGGGAAAACCGATCCGATGCAGTCGCCGGCATTGACCTTTCGGGGCATCCGAGCGGCGTCACAAATATTCTGCGCGATCTGGTGCGCCGGGATACGCAACGGAAGTCGCGAATTTTTGCTCGCTACGTGGTGCGAGAAATGAAGGGCGTCACGCGGCTGGCACCCCGCCCGGTACGGTCCGCACAGTTTGCGGTCTTGCGCGCGCCTGACTTGCCGTCGGTGTTGTTGGAGCTGGGTTTTCTCACCAACCGGCGGGATTCCCGGCGCATGGTCAACGACCGGCACATGCGGCGGGTGGCGCGGGCGGTCGCCGCTGCAATCAACAGGTATTTCGGTCATCGTCCAGCGGCATCGGCCGGGCGCAAATGAGGCAGTTCACGACAGCGCCTTGCCAGTTTGTCTTGTGGCCGCCACACTTCGGTCAGATAGATATGGGCACAGTCACGAACGTAGAAATCAAACGGGCATGAACAGGGGACAAAGTGCTGGCCGCGCACGGCGGCGGAGCGATTGTCCCCCCAACAGGTTAGTATTGATATGGCGTGGGTAAAGCGCACTGCTGGGCGGTGGATACTTCGGCTCCTGAGCACGACGATCATACTCTTGATCCTGGCGACCGCCGGCATCTTCTATGCCTTCTGGCATTATGGCCGTGATCTGCCGAATTTCGAGAACTTAGCGGATTACGAGCCGCCGATCGTCAGCAGGCTTTACGCTGGCAACGGCCGCCTGATCGGCGAATTTGCCTCAGAAAAACGCATCTTTGTGCCCTACGCGCGTATTCCCAAGCGGGTCATCCACGCCTTTATCGCGTCGGAGGATCAGCGATTCTTCACCCATTCTGGGATCGATTTTCTGGGTCTGCTCCGGGCAGCCTGGACCACCGCCACGTCCAAACGGGTGGTTGGCGGCTCGACCATCACGCAGCAGGTAGCGAAGAACTTCCTGCTGACGCGCGAAAAAACCATTGAGCGAAAGATCAAAGAATTCATCCTTGCCTGGCGGATCGAGAAGAATCTCAGCAAGAAGCAGATCCTCGAACTCTACATGAACCAGATATTCCTGGGCCGCCGCGCCTATGGGGTTGCCGCCGCGGCGCAGGCATATTTCGGCAAGGATCTTCGCGAATTGAAGGTTGCGGAAGCAGCATTTCTCGCCGGTCTGCCGCAGGCGCCGAGTCGGTACGATCCGGAAAAAGCGCCAAAGATTGCGCTCCGCCGCCGCAACTATGTGATCACGCGTATGCGTGACGACGGTTACATTACCGCCGCCGAGGCAGCGGCCGCGATGAAATCGCCGCTCAAGACGATCAAGGAACCGCCCTATATCAGCCTCGGCCAGGAATATTTTGTCGAAGAGGTGCGCCGTGAGATGCTCGCCAAGTATGGCGAAAAGAAAATGACCTCAGGTGGGTATGTCATTCGGTCGACTCTCGACACCAGGCTTCAGAAATTCGCAGACGACGCATTGCGCAATGGGCTGGTGGCATATGACCGCCGCCACGGCTATCGCGGTCCTGTCACAAACCTGAAAGAGGGCAAGGGCGAGAGTTGGGCAGAAGGCTGGAAAAAGAAGCTGTCCAAGGTGGAGCCACCCAAAGGTCATGGCTCGTGGCCCATGGCCATGGTCCTGGAAGTGACCGCGAAGGCAGCGACAGTTGGCTTTGCTGATGGTAGCCGTGGCAGCATACCTCTCGCGGAAGTACAGTGGGCGCGTCCCCAGAAAGAATTGGCGTACAAGTGGGACGGCAAAACCATCAAGACAGGCGCTGGGCCAATTCCGCAAAAGGTTGGCCAGGTTCTCAAACTCGGCGACGTGATTTTGGTCGAGAAGGTTACAGTAACCAGTGCCGGGAAGCCTTATCCGGCCAACACGTTTACCCTGCGCCAGATCCCGGAAGTCACCGGCGCTATCGTCGTAATGGACCCGCACAACGGTCGGGTCCTGGCCATGACGGGCGGGTTTAGCTTCTGGATCAGCCAGTTCAACACAGTCACCCAGGCCAAACGGCAACCGGGCAGTTCGATCAAGCCGTTCGTCTATCTGACCGCGCTGGATGCGGGATTCACGCCTTACAGCATAATTCTGGACGCGCCTGTGGTCGTGAAGATCGACGGCTTCGGCAAATATAAACCCCGAAATGCCGGCGGAAAATTCCTGGGGCCGATCCCACTTCAGCGTGCCTTGGAGATGTCGCGCAATCTGGTGACGATCCGGGTCGCGCAGCGGGCTGGTCTGGACCGGGTTGCCGAGATGACCCAGAATTTTGGCATCTATAAAAAGGTCAATGCCGAATTTGCCATGGCGCTTGGCGCCTATGAGACCACACCGATGAAGATGGCGACGGCCTATTCCATGCTGTCGAACGGGTGCAAACGCATTGTGCCGACCCTGATTGACCGGGTTCAGGACCGATACGGCAAGACAATCTTCCGCCACGACTCGCGGCCATGCGTGAACTGCAAGACAGCTCAATGGAAGAGCCAGAGTATGCCTGTGCTTGCCGACAACAGGGAAAATGTTGCCGATCCTCGTATTTGCTATCAGATCGTCAATATGCTGCAGGGTGTTGTCCTGCGGGGCACAGGCCGGGCGGTGGCCAGCCTCAACAGGCCCTTGGGCGGCAAGACAGGCACGACGAACAATGTCATGGATGCCTGGTTCGTCGGCTTCTCGCCGGAGCTGGTCGTTGCTGTCTGGGTGGGGTTTGACAAGCAGCAGAGCCTGGGCCACCGCGAACAGGGCGGTCGCACCGCGGCGCCAATCTTCAAACTGTTCATGGAAAAGGCGCTGCGTGGACGACCAAAGGTGCCCTTCCATGTGCCTGCTGGTCTGGTCACCAAGAAGATCGGCAACGGCTATCACTATGTGATCCCCGGCAAGAGGGGCATCGAGGATGATGCTGGCCCGTCAAAATCCGGTGGAGGAAATCTGGACGGCACCGGCGGAACCTATTAGAGACATCTGGAATGTCATGCAGGGAGCGGCGGGCAAAGGCCGCTCCCTGACTTTATTTATCTCTGGTGAATGATGTCCCGCCGATGAAAGCAGAAACCCAAAACGCCATTGAGCAGATCCAGCAGTCGATTGAACTGCTGAGGAGGCATCTTTGACCCGGACGGGTCCGAAGCGCGCCTGACCGAGCTGAATCGAAAGGCCGAAGACCCCGACCTGTGGAATGATTCCGATGCCGCGCAAGGTTTGATGCGCGAACGAACTGCCTTGGAAAAGCGCCTGGGCGAATTCCGGGCCTTCGAGCAGGAGCTTGATGACAGCGTGGGCCTGATCGAGCTTGCCGAGGAAGAGAACGACGCCGATACGCTGATGGAGGCGGAAGCTGCCATCCGCGCTCTCGCAACGGTTGCAGAGAAGAAGCAACTCGAAAGCCTTCTTTCCGGTGAAGCGGACAGCAACGACTGTTTCCTCGAAATTCATGCCGGCGCCGGGGGGACCGAATCCCAGGACTGGGCCGAGATGTTGTCGCGCATGTATGGGCGCTGGGCGGAAAACCACGACTACAAGGTTGAGTGGCTGGAAGCGAGCGCCGGAGAAGAGGCTGGTCTTAAATCCGCAACCCTCAGGATTCAGGGTCCTAACGCCTATGGCTGGTTGAAAACGGAAAGCGGTGTGCACCGGCTGGTGCGCATCTCGCCGTTCGATTCAAACGCACGGCGGCACACAAGTTTTGCATCGGTCTGGGTGTATCCGCAGATCGACGATGACATTGAGATTGAGGTCATTGAAAGCGATGTGCGGACCGACACCTATCGGGCGTCGGGTGCTGGCGGGCAGCATGTGAACAAGACGGACAGCGCCGTCCGACTGACCCACGCGCCAACCGGGATTGTGGTTCAGTGCCAGAACGACCGCTCCCAGCATCGAAATCGAGCGGAAGCTTGGAACCTGCTGCGCGCGCGTCTGTACGAGTTGGAGTTGCAAAAGCGCGAGGACGCTGCCCAGGCGGAACATGCCGAGAAAGGCGAAATCGGTTGGGGCAACCAGATCAGGTCCTATGTGCTGCATCCCTACCAGATGGTGAAAGACCTGCGTACCAACGTGGAAAAAGGCAACGCCCAGGGGGTGCTTGATGGCGACCTGGATGAATTTCTGGAAGCGAGCCTGGCGTCAAGGGTTGGCGGGGACACAACGAAAGATTAGGTCATCGGGAACCGATCTAGCAAAGGAACGAAAGATGGCAGACAGCAGGGAAGTGGCGTTGATTGTCGGGGTTGGCGAGAAGCTGAGCGCGTCGCTGGCCCGGTTGTTCGCCAGTGAGGGCATGGCGATTGGCCTGGCTGCGCGCAATACAGACAAGATCGCGGATCTGGCGAAGGAAACCGGGGCCAAAACCTACAACTGCGATGCCGCAGAGCCCAGCCAGGTTGAAACATTGTTCCAGGAATTTGTTGGGGATCTCGGTACCCCTGACATCGTTGTCTACAACCCAAGCGGCCGGGTCCGTGGTCCGGTAGTTGATCTGCCGCCGGAAGATGTGCGCCAGGCGCTCCGAATCACCTGCTTTGGTGGCTTCCTTGTAGGCCAGCAGGCTGCGCGGCTCATGTTGGAAAAGGGCAGCGGAACAATCCTGTTTACCGGCGCCTCTGCTTCCGTGAAGGGCTATGCGAATTCTTCCAGTTTCGCGATGGGCAAGTTCGGCCTGCGCGGCCTGGCCCAGTCCATGGCCCGCGAGCTGGCGCCCAAAAATATCCATGTGGGCCATTTTGTGATCGATGGTGGTATCGGCGACACCACCGATTCGCGCTCAGCCGATCGGGGCGAAGACGGTCTCCTGCATCCGGACGAGATTGCCAAATCCTATCTGCATGTCCATCGCCAACATCGCAGCGCCTGGTCGTGGGAAGTGGAGCTCCGGCCCTGGGGTGAGAATTTCTAGCTAACTGGCACTCAGTGCGCCCGCATAGGCGGCCACAGGAAAGCCTGCGGCCGACCGGGCGGCCTCGTTGAAGGGCGGTTTCACGCTGCCTTTGAAATATGTCCGCACGGCCTCCTGCCAGGCTGCCGCCGGCTGCAAGCCACGCTTGTCGCATACCCAATCAAACCAGCGCTTGCCGATGGCTACGTGGCCAATCTCATCCTGGTAGATTACATCCAGTATTTCTGCCGTCTCGTGATCGTCATAAGCCTTCATCCGTGTGATCATTGCCGGCGTCACATCCAGGCCGCGCGCCTCCAGGACGAGAGGGATGACTGCCAGGCGGGCGAGCAGATCGTGGGCAGTATCATCGGCAGCCTGCCAAAGCCCATCGTGCGCGGGCAGGTCGCCATATGTTGATCCCAGGCCGGTCAGGCGTTCTTCCAGCAAGAGGAAGTGCTTGGCCTCGTCTTCGCCTACCTTGACCCAATCTGTATAAAAATCATCGGGCGGGTTTTCATCCGGGAATCGAGCAACAAGATCCCATGCAAGGTCGATGGCGTTGAGTTCGATATGGGCGATGGCGTGGAGCAGGGCGACCCGTTGCTCAGGGCTACGGCCAAGGCGGCGCTTTGGCATGTCTTTAGGCGCGAGAAGTGCCGGGCGTTCAGTCCGAGCTGGCCGATCGGGCGGTGCCAGGTCGCCGATTTGCGGGCGGGCGGCGCGAAAAAGGGCTGCCGCCTGCAGCGACTGCCCAGCCTTCTGTTTGGCGTCGCCTTCGCACAAGACGCCCCTGGCCAGATCGGAAAGAGTGGCTATGCCGATGTCGTTGCCTCCAGGACGGCTTCCACGTGGCCGTTCACCTTCACCTTGCGCCAGACCTGCGCGACCTTGCCTTTCTCATCGATCAGGAAGGTGGCCCGTTCGATGCCCATATATTTCCGGCCATACATATTCTTCTCGACCCAAACACCGAAGGCCTCCAGCACCTTGCCATCTTCATCCGACGCAAGAGTGAAGTTCAGGTCGTATTTGTCCTTGAACTTGTCATGCTTCGCCGGTGTGTCCTTTGAAATGCCAATGACTTCCGCGTTTGCCTTGGAGAAGTCCGGCAAAGTATCGCGGAAGGCGCAAGCTTCCTTCGTGCACCCGGGGGTGTCGTCCTTCGGGTAGAAATAGACGATCACCTTTTTGCCCTTGAGCTTCGACAGGCTGACCTTGCCTCCGCCGTCGGTAGGCAGGGTAAAGGCCGGCGCTTTGTCTCCCACATCAACACTCATGTCTTCTGGCTCCTGATCATTCTTGCTTGTCGGCGATGCCGACCACCATGGTTTCAAAATAGGCGGCAATGTTGGCCGCGCAATCGGTCAACTGCTGTTCCAGCTGGCCAATGGAAGAGACGCCCGTTGCGCGCAAAAGTGCCTCGTTGAGCCCAATGGAAGCAGCGTTGGGATCAAAATCACCACCGGTACTCAGCCGTAAAATGGTTTGAACTTGCTGATACAGGGTTGCCGCCTTGCTCAGGTCGGTAAGCTGACCCTCCGTCAACAGGCCGGCAGCGGCCAGTGCACGTGCTGCTTCGGCGGTGTTGGGGTTGACGATGCCGGGATACTCCTTGGCGTGCAAAAGTTCCAGATACTGGACAAGAAATTCCAAATCCACGATCCCGCCGGGGTGGTGCTTGATTCGCCAGATGCTCTCTGCGGGATGGGCGGCATGAATACGCTGCCACATGCGCCTGACCTTGCCCGCGAGCTTTAGCGCCTGCCGCGTCACCTGATGCATGTCGTCGATCAACGCCTTTATATCGCGGCCCAGATCGGCTGGTCCCGCCACATAGTGCGCCCGGGTTAGCGCCATCTTTTCCCAGGTCCACGCGTTCTCGCTGACATAGCCGGCCAGCGCTTCCAGGCTGGCGGCCAACGGACCATGCTCTCCGAAGGGTCGCAAGCGCATGTCTACGTCAAAAAGCGGACCTTCGCTGGTTGCTGACGTCAGCGCGTTGAACAGCCGCTGGGCAAAGCGCGAAAAATAATGACTGACCGACAGAGGCCGTTTCCCGTTCGACTGTTCCGTATCCGCCGGAGTGTCATAGATAAACACAAGATCGAGATCTGACGTGGCCGTGAGTTCCCGCGCGCCTAGCTTTCCGACCGCCAGAATGCCAAACCGGCTGCCATCGATCTGACCATGTTGTTTCTCAAACTCCGCCAGCACCAACGGCAATAAAATTTCGATCGCGGCCTCTGCCACGTCGCTGTAGCAGGCGCCCGCATGGGCTGCATCCACGGTGCCGCGCAGAAGCTGAACCCCAATCTGAAACCAGCGGTCGCCGGTCCAGCGGCGAACCGTGTCCAGCCCGTCTTCGAAGAATTCTGCAGGGCGAACGATCTCTGCCAGTTCCTCGCACAATCCCTGCCGGGAGGGCATGGAGGCAGCAAAATCCGAATCCAGGACATACTCGAAAAGTGCGGGCCGTTTGCTGAGCTGGTCAGCGAGCTTGGGAGCAACGCCCAGGATTTCAGCCAACAACTTCAACAAGACCGGGTGAGCGTGAAGCATCGCAAATAGCTGCACGCCCGTGGGCAACCCCTCCATAAACTCATCGAATCGGGCGAAGGCGCGGTCCGGGTCGGCAGTCTGACCCAATGCTTCAACAATTGCCGGGACGAGCTCTGTCAGGATTTCGCGAGCGCGTGCGCTGCGGGTGGACCGGTAGCGCCCGTGGTGCCAGGCGCGGACCCGGCTGGAAACGGTTTCCGGATCGGCGTATCCGAGCCGGGATAGTGTTGCCAGGGTTTCCGGGTCGTGGTCTGCGCCGGTGAAGGCCAGGTTTCCATCGCTTGACAGACTTGGTGCATCCTCGAACAGAGCCTCATAGTGACTTTCGACCAATCGCAGATGGTGCAGGAGAGCTGCTTCGAAGCTTGCCAGGTCGTCGTAGCCGGCGAATCGGGCGAACGCCCCGAGTTCCTCACCTTGATCCGGCAAGGTCTGGGTCTGCTGGTCGTTGACCATCTGCAGGCGATGTTCGATATCCCGAAGGAAGCGATAGCAGGACTCCAGCTCGTCGGCCGCGCCCTGGTCGATGCGACCGGAGGCCGCCAGGGCATGAAGTGCAGGGCAGGTTTCGGATGCCCGTAGGTCGGGCTCGCGGCCGCCGAATATCAGTTGCTGGGTCTGGGCAAAAAACTCCACCTCACGGATCCCGCCTCGCCCGAGCTTAATGTTGTGCCCCGCAACAGCGATGCTGCCGCCGCCTTTGTGCGCGTGGATCTGGCGCTTGATCGAGTGGACATCCTGAATGGCGTAGAAGTCGAGACTGCGCCGCCAAACAAAAGGCGTGAGGCCTTTCAAAAAGCGGTTGCCTTCTTCCAGGTCGCCTGCGATTGGCCGGGCCTTGATCATGGCGGCCCGCTCCCAGTTCTGGCCCATGGCCTCGTAATAGGCTTCTGCCGCCTGTACGGAGATTGCAACTGGGGTTGAGCCCGGGTCTGGGCGCAGCCGCAGGTCGACGCGGAAAACATATCCGTCGTCGGTAAGGTCGTTGATGGACCCCACCATATTTCGGGTTATGCGAACCAGCTTCTCCTGCATATCCATTGGTGCAAAGACCGGCACGGCCTCGGGTTCGTAAAGAACGATCAGATCGATATCGCTGGAATAGTTGAGTTCGCGCGCACCTAGCTTGCCCATACCCAGCACGAATAATCCGGCAAGTTCCGGCACAGGGGCATCTTTATCGAGACCACGGCGGGCGAGATTTGCAAAGTGATAACGAATTGCCGCATCGACAGACCGTTCGGCCAGCGCGGTCAGTGCGCCGGTCACCTGCTCCAGTTTCCAGAGGCCTGTGAGGTCGGCCAGCGCAGCGCTGGCAGCAATTCGCCGCCGGGAGACTCGCAGCTGCTTGTTGAATTGTGGGAGGGGTGACGCTCTCAGCTCTCGCTCCGAGATTGCGTTCAAAGCGGCGTCTACGGTCTGATCTGCGCCTGTATCAAAGAAGGCCGTGAGGATGTCGGGGTCGCGCAGAAGGCATTGGGTAAGGAAGGGACTGTTGCCAAACACAGCCTCTAACAGCGCACTTCCTTCAGAATTTTCGCTGATAGTTCTAAGTCGTTCACCATTGCCGTCGTCGGGTAACCGCTCGAGGGCGCCGCGCCACCGTGCTTCGCCGGCCTCGGCAAGGTCCTGACGGCCGGCCGCTGGCGGAAATCGCCTCTGGGAATTGCGATAGCCGGCTGGCATGTTGTCGGTCATTGGCTCGTAGAAAAAGCTAGGCAGCATGGGACGCCGCACACACATAAATTGCGGCGCGGGGACAACGGCGGAGACATGAGCAGGGTCTTTCGCATCATATTCAAAGGATGCCTTTTTCTGGGCGTTCTTGTGATTCTAGCGGTTGGCGGTCTGGCCGTGCGCCTTTCTCTTGGGCCCATGGAAGTCGGCTTTCTTCGCAATGCCATCGAAAGCGGCCTAAGTGCGTCAAACGGATCATACCGTGTCAAGGCGAAGAAGGTAGTCGTCGCCTGGCGGGGTTGGGATGACGGATTGCTCTTTGTGCTTCACGGTGTGTCGGTGGTGCAGAAGAGCGGCGCAACAATCGCTGCCCTGCCCAACGTCGCGATCAAGCTCGACGCCGGCAGCTTACTGGTGGGCGACCTTGCACCCCGGTCGGTAGTGATCCGACAGCCGAAACTTTTGTTAAGGCGCTCCGCCAAAGGCAAAGTGACCCTGGGTATCGATAGGGGGCCAAAGTCAAAGGGGCAAAGGTTTGTTCCCGGATTGTTGAGCGCCTTGAGAGGCGGCGGCAGTTCGGCCAATCCACTGGCAAAGTTACGGATCATCAAGATCACCGACGCCCGGCTGGTGGTTGAGGACGCTTATCTCCACAAAACCTGGCGGACGACGAACTTCAACGCCGAGTTGAGCCGCAAGGCAAGCGGGATTGTTGCGGATATGGCGTTCAATCTGCTTGTGCGCGACCGGGCGCTTCAGTTCAAGGCCCGTGGCGCCGAAGACGCAAGAACCGGGATGATATCCATTGCCTTTGACTTCAAACGGCTGGACCCGGCAATGTTTCGCGCTGCTCGCGGGCCAATGGCGGCGCTGAAGTGGTTCCGTCTTCCGCTAAGTGGTCGATTTCAGGTGACCGTCGACCGCAGCTTTGCCATCCGGGCCGCGCGCTTCTCTTTGGCGGGTAAGAATGGCCTGCTGCAGATACCTGGCTACTACACCAAAGGCCTGCCCGTGAAATCCATTGTCCTCGCGGGTGGTGTGAGTGGCGATGGCGCGGATATGAACATCAACCGACTTCAAATCGACTTTGGCGGACCAAAGCTGCAGGTGGTGGGTAAAACGCGGCGGGTCGGCAATGACGTGGATTTCAATGGCACGGTTTCAATGTCCGGATTTCCGGCGGATCACTTGAAGCGTTATTGGCCGGAGGGAGCAATTTCGGGCGGCCGCCGTTGGACGGTGGCGAATATTTCCGGCGGGCGGGTCAACAGTCTCGACGTTTCAGTGGCGCTGAAGGCCAACATCGGCAAGAAAACCTCCGTGAAGCTCCACCGGCTGCGAGGCGCGTTCCGGTTCACTAACCTGACAGTGCGCTATTTCAGGCATATGCCGCCGATCACGGGCGCCACCGGTTTGGGGACCTTTGACGACAAAGCTTTGAAATTCTCCATCGACCGCGCCAACCTGAAAGACTTGAAGATGGTCAACGCGAGCGTTGATATCGTCGGGTTCAAGTCGGCCGTGCGCAACCTGAAAGTCTCGGCGCGTGTAAAGGGCAAGTTGCAGACGGCCTTAATGATCATTGACCGCGAGCCACTCGGGTTCGCTCGCAAGATCGGCGTTAGTCCGTTGGCCATCCGCGGCAATGTGAATTTCGGAATCCAGGTTTGGGTATCGCTTTTTTCGCCGGTCGCCTTCCAGGATGTGGGGATCCGCGTGGATGCGGATCTGACCAAGGTTCACTGGCGCAAGGCTCTCTTGGGTTTGACTTTGTCAAAAAGCCGGATGAAGCTTCGCGTCAACAACCGGTCGATGTCAGTTGAAGGTCAAGGTCTGTTGGAGGGGAAACCGGCAAAAATTTCCTGGTTTGAGAGCTTCAGGCCCCAGCCCGTGGTTCGCCGGATGAAATTGCAAAGCCGCTTCGCAGCCAAAGATCTCAAAAAGCTGGGCGTCGA